>CAYSIG010000020.1:0-87964 GCA_964430995.1 uncultured Flavipsychrobacter sp. | reverse complement strand
CTCCTGCATTCGTTACAAAAGATTTGGCGAATCTATTGCCGGTAATTTTGAATAACATTGAATCCTACAATAAAACCGGTGACCGGACGAGGATCACTAAACTAATTTCATATTCGATTCCTAAAATTAAAGCGTATCGTCGGACCATTGGAATACCTAATCCTATCTCTTTTATTTGGCTTTCTAAAACAATAATTGACCATTGGATGGAAATAACCGATTTTACAAATAAATCAGCATTTTCTTTATCCAGAATTCACCAAAATGATTTTTCAAATAGAGCGATTTCACCGCCGGTATTCAGCGCAATAACGAGAGAAAGAATCTTACGTTCCACTGGATTTAGGTATGCACTCAAAATCGACATCTTAAGATTTTATGGCAATATATATACTCATAGTATTCCTTGGGCTTTGCACGGTAAACCTCTATCAAAATCGAAACGTAAGAGAACAGATTTATTTGGCAATGCGCTTGATGAAGACGTAAGGAATATGCAAGACGGTCAAACTATGGGCATTCCATTAGGTCCTGATACGAGTCGGGTGATTTCTGAAATAATTGTTTCCCATATCGATGTAGAATTGTCAAAACAAATTACCAATATTAAAGGGATAAGGGTTGTCGATGATTATACGCTGTATTTTAAAACCGTAGGAGAATTGGAACTTGGTCGTTCTATCATTCTCAAGTTACTTAGAGAATTCGAATTAGACCTAAACCAAGCAAAGGAGAAAGTAATTGATTTGCCTGAGCAAATTGAAAGTGACTGGTATAATCATCTAAGAGAGTTTAGATTCAGAAACGAACATGACTTACAACTAAAAGACCTTATTGCCTATTTCGACTTATCGTTTTTTTACTCTCGTAAATATCCAGAAGAAAGCATAATTACATATAGCCTGTCAAAAATATCAGCTACAATCTTCAATAAAAGTAACTGGCAGATACTTGAATCGTTTCTTTTGAAATCAATATTAATTGAGCCAAAGGTTCTCCCTTACGTGGCAAAATTATTTATTAGCCATAAGAATGAAAAGTACAATTTAGATGTTGAATTGATAAAAGAGGCGCTGGAAGATTTCTTGATTTACCATTTAAATTTAGATAATCATTTTGAAGTGTCTTGGGTTCTGTGGTTATTTAAACAGCTTGAAATAACCCTATCTGAAAACGTTGCAAAAGAAATAAGCAAGAATAACAATTCAATTGTCGCCCTTACAGCCTTGGATGTCTATAGTAGCGGATACATTCCTAAAGGATTAGATACTACTGGATGGAAATCGCTATTGTCTCGTGATAGCTTGTATAATGAGAACTGGCTATTTGCATATGAATCAATTAAAAAAGGATGGCTTTCTACGAAAGAGGATTTCATATCAAAAGAACCATTTTTTAGACTGCTCAGAGATAACAACGTCGAATTTTATGATGAATATAATGATGCTGATCTATCTAACATTAAAGTAACCTCAAATGACGCTTCTTTATTGAAATATCGGGACGATAGTGATAATCAACAGGATAATAAGGACGATGAATTTGATATTGACAAAATATTAGAGGATATGGAGTTTTAATTGCTTTTTCATGGTGACATCGATGATAGCCACCTGATTTGTAATCAGGTGGTCGTTTGACAAAACCATTGAACGGAAGACTTGCCAGACAAGGCTTTCGTCGCTTTGCGGTTTTTCGGTCAATGCGACTTGCACTAAAACTTGCAGTAAGGGCACCCACGAAGTATCGCCAAGAGCTATTAATGCCGGTATCACCAAAACGCATTAAAAAATAAAACGTGTAAAAATTGACCCTAGAGGGTTAGTTAGCCGGTAAGATTTGCGAATGGTTGATTACCGTCATACTGTTTTTCAAAATCCTTTATTAATCCCACCTCCACGGCTCTCGGATCTTCATTTAAAAGTGGCTTCCAGCAAATAAGCAGGTCTTCATGAGGCAAGCTGCCAGATAAATCTCCCTCCCCAATAACCAATATTTTTTCCGTCCGAAACCAAAGTATTGCTTCAACCTGGATTTCAGCGTTGTGTCTAGTTCTACGGTCTTTTAATTTCTCAAGGTGACAATATGATCGTTGTACCCATGTTGTACCAAAGAAAAAGACCGCACGAAGCGGTCTTTTCTAACTGATTGATTTTCAGTGTACACAGAACAGGAATCGAACCTGCACTACCTTGCGATAACCAGATTTTGAGTCCTATTAGGACGTTTTATTTAAGTCTACTCCCATAAACCAATTCCGTGTGCAAATTGTGTGCAAATAAAAAAAGGGTCCCAGTGCTTATCGCCTGAAACCCTTTCCTATCTTGGTGGGAGCACACGGGATCGAACCGCGGACCCTCTGCTTGTAAGACGGTCGAGTAACCACAGGATGGTTACAGATATATTGTCATTTGTTCGCACGGAATCATTTACATTGTTGTAGGATTGTTGTAGAAAAAGAAAAAGCCGCTTCTTTCGAAACGGCTGTAACATGTGCCCCAGACGGGAATCGAACCCGTACTTCCATTGCTGGAAACAGGATTTTAAGTCCTGCGCGTCTACCTGTTCCGCCACCAGGGCATTAACCTCTTTTTCCTTCACCTTCGGCACTTTCCTCATAAAAACAGGGAAGGCACCGAGGGAGTCATTTCGCAGGTAGTTTGAAATGACGGAGGTGTTTTACTACAAAAAAAAACCATCCCGATGCCGGGATGGATTCTTTCAGAGCGGAAGACGAGACTCGAACCCGCGACCCCGACCTTGGCAAGGTCGTGCTCTACCAACTGAGCTACTTCCGCTTATTATCAAGAACTTATCCGTTGCTTTCGCTTCGGGAGTGCAAATATAGAAGCTAAAATCACAAAATCCAAAACAAAAATCCAAAAATTCCCACATTTTTAAAATCAAAATTCCAGTCTAAATTCCAATAATAAAATACCAAAATCCGATGTTCACCTTACTTTTGACCTTTGGAAAGCGTATCTTGAAATTATATGGCATCACCATTCATATCACTGGTAAAGAAAGACCTGCTCATGGAGTGGCGGCAGAAGCATACCCTTTTCGGGGTGCTGCTGTATGTGGGCTGCACAGTGTTTGTGGTATATATGATGAGCGGGCAGCCCGAAGCCCGTACGTGGAACTCACTTTTCTGGCTCACGCAATTGTTTGTAGCGGTGAATTCGATGGCAAAGAGCTTTTTGCAGGAACACCCGAACAGGTTCAGGTATTATTATACACTGGTTAGGCCGGCTACTTTCCTGCTGGCAAAAATGGTGTACAGCATTTTGCTGATGCTACTGATGATCCTTGTGAGCCTGCTGCTCTACTATATCATGCTGGGGTGGCCTTTGGCGCAAAGCGGATTATTCATTGCAATAGCGCTGACAGGCGGGCTTAGCCTATCAGTGGTATTTACATTTTTATCGGCTATAGCGGCACGCGCGCAACAAAATTCGGCGCTGATGGCGATACTGGGCTTTCCGCTGGTGACACCCGTACTGATGATATTGAGCCGACTGGCGGTAAAAGCACTGGCCCCCATCTATATGCCGGGCTGGTGGGGGCTGGCACTTATGCTGATAGCCGTGGATGTGCTGGTGATCATACTGGGTATTATACTATTCCCTTTCCTTTGGCAGGAGTGAACCCAAAAAAATCGTAAAAATATGCGGGCTGTTTCAGGTTGAGCCATGATACCCTATTGGCATCAAAATCATCGTAGCCAAGCCGGGTAATTTCCTCCTTTGAGTAATCAAGTGTATTCTCCGGCTTACCTTTAGTTATTACGCCCAGCCCATGATCGCAGTCGAGCACAAATACATTAAGGTCTTTCCGGCAGCGCAGCTGTAAAATGGCACGCCACACATCTCCGTTCCACAGTTCGTTCTCTTTGTTGTCAACAGCAAATTCTTTGTAAGACCTGGCAGCCGACCTGGTGAGTGGGTTGCAGTCGTGAACTAGTATCACCCCGCCGTCATCAAGGTAGCGGAGACAGTTTTCTATGTCATTCAGAGCGTACTCATATTCGTGCATACCATCCACAAAAGCGAGGTGGATTCTCCGGCCCGCGATAACGGATTCAGCATGATTTAAAAAAAAATCGTCGCTGGTGACACGAAAATACTTGTTGTATATATTCCAGGGGTTTATGAGGGTCTTGGTAATTATTCTCGGCATCCTGAATTGAAAGCAGGGGTCTATTGCTAGCTTGAAATTGCTTTTCACCCTGAAAAAAATGTGACCGTTGGATACACCTATCTCCAGGTAGTTCTTATATTTCCGGTATTTCATTAAGGTTTTTATAGCTATCAGCCTGTCCATAGAGCTTTTTTATGTGATAAACGGGAGCCGTGAAAAGGGATATTCGCCTGAACCAGCAGAATACAATATTAAGCTAATATGGACAAAAATTATAAAAAATACAGTTACCGGGATAATAAAGTGAGCAGGAAGTAAATGTTCTTTGTTACCCGGATAGATACATTGGTGCTGCTAAAGTCCGTCCTGCAGGAACGTATGACAGTTTGAGATACGTTAAATATGCCGCCGGTCGGCAAAACTGCCGCCTATTAATTATCTTGCAGCCTGATTGAACCTATGAGGCCATTCTGCACTTTCAGGTCTTCACTTTTAACATTTGGTAATAATGGAATATAAAAGGTTTTTAATTACTGCCGCCCTACCCTACGCCAACGGGCCGGTGCATATAGGCCACCTGGCCGGATGCTACCTGCCTGCGGATATTTACGCACGCTACCAGAGGGCGCGGAAGAGGGACGTGAAGTTTGTGTGCGGCAGCGACGAGCATGGCGTGCCAATAACCATACGAGCAATGAAGGAGGGTATAACCCCACAGGATGTGGTGGATAAGTACCATGCCATCATCAAAGACAGCTTTGAGCAGATGGGTATATCGTTTGATATTTATTCCCGCACATCGAATAAAATACACCACGAAACATCACAGGCCTTCTTTACAAAATTGTATAACGAAGGGCTATTTGAGGAGCGTGAGAGTGAGCAATACTATGACGAGAGCAAGGATATGTTTCTGGCAGACAGGTATATAACAGGCACCTGCCCTATATGCGGCAACGAAAGCGCTTATGGCGACCAATGCGAAAAATGCGGGTCTACCCTATCGCCGGAACAATTGCTCAACCCACGGAGCGCATTGAGCAGCGCGGTGCCGGTGAAACGCAAAACGAAGCATTGGTATTTTCCGCTGGATAAATATGAAGGCTGGCTGAATGAATGGATAGTAAAGGGTAAGAAAGACGAATGGAAAGCCAATGTATATGGCCAGTGTAAAAGCTGGATAGACAGCGGCCTGCAGCCACGCGCCATGACCAGGGACAGTAACTGGGGTGTGCCCGTGCCCCTGCCGGATGCCAAAGGAAAGGTGCTCTATGTGTGGTTTGACGCACCGATAGGATATATAAGCGCAACAAAAGAGCTGACAAACCAATGGAGCGATTACTGGTGCAGCGAGGACAGCAAGCTGGTACATTTTATAGGGAAGGATAACATAGTTTTTCACTGCATTATCTTCCCCGCTATGCTGAAAGCACATGGCGGCTTTGTATTGCCGGATAATGTTCCTGCCAATGAGTTCCTGAATATTGAGGGAGAAAAAGTATCCACATCGCGCAATTGGGCGGTATGGGTGCATGAATATATAAAAGACTTCCCCGACCAGCAGGACACACTGCGCTACGTATTGTGTGCCAACGCACCGGAGGCGAAGGACAATGACTTTACCTGGAAAGACTTTCAGGACAGGACAAATAATGAACTGGTATCTGTGTTCGGGAATTTTGTGAACCGCACATTTGTGCTGATGCATAAGCTGTGCGGTGGTCGTGTGCCCCCGGTGCACGATGAACTGGTAACTGACGCAGACAAGGCAATGGTGGACGAGATAGCGATATCTAAGCAGAAAATCGAAACCTGCCTGGAAAATTACAAGTTCAGGGATGGGCTGTTTGAAGTGATAGACCTAGCCCGCAAAGGCAACAAATACCTGCAGGATAATGCCCCATGGAGCCTGTCAAAGACACCGGAAATGCAGCTGGAGAACCAGAAGAGGATAGACATATGCCTGCACGTTTGCCTGCAACTGACTGCAAACCTGGCGATACTGGCAAACCCGTTCCTGCCATTTACAGCAATGAAAATGTGCCGGATGATGAAAGTAGTAGAGCGTATGCTGGACTGGGAAAATGCCGGAAAGATGAACCTGCTGAAAGTAAACTACCCGCTACGTGCACCGGAGTTATTGTTCAGGAAGATAGAGGACACAGAAATAGCCGCACAGGTAGAAAAACTACGTAATAATTTAACTAAAACACCCCCTTCGAAAATGGATACCATACCAGCGAACGATCATCCTTCAGCGAATGGCCAGGATGACAAGGCACCCGTAAAGGCAGAAAATCCTGCTGAAAAACCGGCAAAGAAGGCGGAGATAACCATTGATGAATTCAATAAGATAGACCTGCGCGTGGGCACCATACTCAAGGCGGAAAAGGTGGAGAAGGCTGATAAGCTGCTGAAACTGGAGCTGGATATGGGCGATGAGATTAGGACAGTGGTCTCCGGCATCGCATTACATTTTAAACCGGAGGAAATAATCGGCAAGCAGGTGACGGTGGTAGCCAACCTTGCACCGAGGAAAATGCGCGGCATAGAGAGCAAAGGCATGATACTGATGGCGCAGAACCCTGATGGGCGGTTGATATTTGTATCTCCGCTGGAGATGGCTGCGGCCGGGAGCGAGGTAAGGTAATGAAACCCTAACCCTGCCACGTGCCGCATTTAGCTTGTGCGGTGGTGCAAAGGAAGAGTTGTGCAGCAAAATTTATGGTTTAACTTTAAGAAATCATGAATTATGTTTGCACATAGTTATTTGAAAGTTTTTTTATTATTTAGCTAAACTTATGGCTGCCCTTCGGGGGCCAGGGGTAAAATCATTTTACTATGAAATCTAAAAAGGTTTGGTGGATCGTTATTATATGTCTGGTATTAATAGTGATACTTATTATCGTTGCCAAAAATCAGGAAGGCGATGCGACTAAGGTTGCTGTGGAAAAAACTGCCCTGCATACGATTACCGAAACGGTTACGGCCAGTGGAAAGATATACCCGGAAACAGAGGTAAAAATTGCCCCTGAAGTGAGCGGAGAGATAACTACTTTGAACGTGGAGGAAGGCGACAGCGTGAAGAAGGGCGATATACTGGTAAAGATAAACCCGGGAATCTATAACTCTATTGTAGACCAGGCGGAAGCAAGTGTAGAGCAGAGCCGCGCTACAGCAAACAACACGAGGGAAATGATGGCGCAGGCCGAATCGCAGTATGAACTGGCGCAGGCTACTTATAACCGCAACAAAAAACTTTACGAGCAAAAGGTCATCTCGCAGTTAGAGTTTGAGCAGGGGGAAGCTGCGTTCAAATCTGCTAAGGCCACCTTTGATGCTGCTAAGGCCTCTACACATGGAGGCAAATACAGCATACAGGGGGCACAGGCTGGGTTGTCGCAGGCCAAGCAGAACTTACTGAAAACAACCATCATCGCACCATCATCGGGTATCATATCCCAACTGAATGTAAAAAAAGGAGAACGTGTTGTAGGTACAGCGCAAATGGCGGGAACTGACATGCTTACCATAGCTGATATGAGCCGCATAGAAGTGCGTGTGGATGTAAGCGAGACTGACATTTCAAAAGTAAAAATAGGTGATACCACTATTATTGATGCCGATGCCTACCGCAACAGAAAGTTCAAAGGCATTGTATCTAAAGTAGCAGTGAGCAGCACAAAGGCAAGCCTCTCATCTGGCACCAACAGCACAGACCAGGTGACCAACTATACCGTACATATTCTTATCCTGCCTTCTAGCTACGCAGACCTTACCGCCAATCTGGCAAAAGGAAAATTCCCTTTCAAGCCGGGAATGTCGGCATCAGTAGAGATACAGACCAACAGGCAGGACAATATTTTATCTGTACCTGTAAACGCAGTAACCACACGTGACTGGCCGGACAGCCTGAAAAATAAGAATCCTGCGTTTTCGGCAAATGACGATATACGGCAGGTGGTCTTTGTTTATGACCCAAAAGCACAAACAGTAGCCATACGCGATGTGAAGACCGGCCTTCAGGACAACAGATACCTGCAGATAACAGAGGGCCTGAAAGCGGATGAGGATGTGGTGGTGGCACCATATGGTGCGATAGCACGAACACTGAAAGACAAAACGAAGGTAAAAGTAGTAGACAAGGACAGATTGTTTGAGTCGAAAGGGAACGACTAATATTTTTCATTAATCATTTTTTGTTTTGAGCGAAAAGCAATTAGGGCAAATAGGCATTGCAGGTAACGGAAGCTGGGGCACTGCCCTGGCAAAAATACTGACAGACAATGGCAATACAATCCATTGGTGGGTGCGTAATAAGGAGGCGGTCAATCACCTGAAGACAAGGCTCCATAACCCACATTATCTTACATCCGTCCGATTTACCGCCGGTACCATCCTGCCTACAAATAACCTTGCGGAAATGCTCAAAAACTGTGATACGGTTATTGTAGCCGTTCCTTCAGCATATGCGCAGGGGGTAATTGAACAGGTGGACAAAATCCTCTGGCTTAACAAAACAGTAATATCCGCAATAAAGGGCGTATTGCCTGATGCTAACCTTTTACTGAACGATTATCTTACAACAAGGCTTGACTACCCTATTGAGCAGTATGTATCTATTATGGGGCCATGTCATGCGGAGGAAGTGGCGGAAGAACGGCTGTCGTACCTTACGTTTTCAGGCTTAGACGATGGGCTTGCGCGGTCTGTAGCAAAGGTGTTCCGCAACACTTATATCAATACCACCTGCAACCATGATATATGGGGAGCGCAATTTGCCGCCGTATTAAAGAACATCTACGCGGTAGGCGCAGGGATAGCCCGTGCCCTGGACTATGGTGATAATTTCCTGAGTGTATACATCACTAATTGTTACCGGGAGATGTATCATTTCCTGCAAGACCATTTCGAAAAGGTACACCCATCGAATGAGAACCCGGACTTTCATACCAGCGCCTACCTTGGCGACCTGCTCGTGACCTGCTACTCGCTGCACAGCCGTAACCGTACCTTCGGCACGATGATAGGCAAAGGCTATACCGTAAAAGCCGCGATGCTGGAAATGAATATGGTAGCAGAAGGATACTATGCTGCAAGGGGCATGCAATCAGTTTCCAGGGAATACGCCATTCAGATTCCCATCGCTACAATTGTTTACAAGATGTTGTGGGAAAATCTCAAGCCATCAGATGGCTTTCTGAAGATAGAGCAGTTGCTGTCCTGACCCTTTTCACAGAATCAAAAAGTATAAATATACTGCACGGCAACTGTGCGTGGCGATTCAATTTTCAGCGGCCGTAGGAAATACGGAACATTGAAAAGGTTATTAGCCACGACAGACACCTTCTGTTTGCTTGTTAATTTATAGCTGACCCTGGCGTCAATAACGTGAAAATCATGGTTTGCCGACCAATAGCCCGTAGCCTTGATCTGCGGCAGATAGTGTATCGCACCGGTCAGTGTTTCGATATCCTGGAAAGCCTTATCTATGTTCTCCATCTTGCTGTAATACCGGTAGCTCAGCCCTATTGCAAATTTTAAAACACGCAATTCCACATCAGCCTTAATCATGTGCCTGAAACGATATTTTAAAATATTCCCTGTTGTGTCCATGCTGCTGTTCTTATAGGTTTTCAATGTATCATTAAAACCAAAGAGGGGTTTTGTCTGCGCATAAACCAGGTCCGGGGAAAGAGATACGGGGAGGACATAGGTATACCCTGCCATTCCAGTAACCCCAAAATACTTATTACTTTCCGGTGTAGAGAGCACCAAGGATATATCGGCACCATTCACACGGGACTCACCGGTGTTAACGAATTTGAAACCGAACAGTGCTACAGATGTATCCCATGAACCGAACAAGTACTCGATCGTATTATGATAATGCTGGCTGAACCCCGCAATGTCGACATATCCCATACAGCCACCTATCTTAAAACCCTGTCTGAGGCCAACCTCGAAATTTTTGCTGGTTTCGGGTTCTATTCCCGGATTCGGGAAGATACCAAAGAGGCCGGCTTTCGTAGATATGAACCTTTCCGCTATTGTGGGGTACCGGAAACCTTCCCCGTATGACATCCTTAGCCATGAACCCTTCAGTACATGTGCGCTGAGGCCCGCCCTGAAAATGGGCCTGGCTATGGGTTGCATACTGTTTGTTTTGAAATATTCATATCTCAGTCCGCCGGATAAGTTCAGGATGCTTAAGGCTTTTTTATCGAACTGAATATACCCCGCTGCATTTGTTGTCTTGTTCTCCGGGGTGCCGCTCGATACATACAATTGAGCATAAGAGTTAGCGATACTCCCTACGGCACCTGCGGTAACAGTGAATTTATAGTTCTCAAAATGGCGCTGTAATTGATACTCCCCATAGTAAAAAGTACCATTATTGGATTGGTTGTTGGGAGCAGGCGCGGTTGCAGTTGTATCGGGAACATTTACAATGTTGGTTATCGTATTGTCTGTTCGGAAAATACGAGTAACGAGGCTATGGCTTGTTCCATTACCTGTATGGTATTTGATGAACGGGTCGATATTGCAGAGTATCTGATCTTGTATAAAAACTGCACCCGGATACCCTTGATAAAGCCCAACAGAATCATCAAGCCATGCAAAAGCCATATTGGTCTTATTCATCATGCCGTTGCCATTAACACCGTAGCTCAACCCCTGTATTTTCCGCGACCGATAGCGTACGCTAAAATTGAGCCGCCCTCTCACCTTCAACATATCATCATTGTTGAATGTACGGATGGAATCTGTCAGCTTCATAGCCAGTTTCAGGTCCCAGGGTATATCGCCCATTGCAGGAGCCGGCCCTATGTATCCCTGGTCCATATTGAAATTGCCACCAATAACAAGGTCGAGATGCTTATTAATTGTTCTTGAATGGAGCAAATTAAGGTTCATCATGCCCGGCAAAGAGCTTCCGTACCAGTTTGTTGCAGGTCTTTGGGGAGTGCTATAACCACCGGCAGAGTAATTTATTACCGTTTTAGGCGTATCTGTCGGGTAGGCCATACGTATATTGATCACGCCATTAATAGCCGAAGAACCATATAGTACTGATGAAGCACCCTTTATAATTTCTACCTGTGATATATTCTCAACCGGGATGTAGTTCCATTCGGGGCGTCCCGCATCGCCCGTAAGCAGAGGTATACCATCTACCACAACTGCGACCCTGCTGCCTACGCCAAATGTGAAGCCGCTGCCACCACGTATCTGTGGATCATTGTCTATAATAGTCAGCCCCGGCACCTGCTCCAATGCGGTCTCGATACTGGTAGTGTTTTTGTTATTGATCAATGAAGGTTTCAAAACCTCCATTGACACCGTTAGTTCCTCTATTTTCTGCGCAAATCTCCCGGACGATACAACTACCGTTTTCAGCAACTCGGAAGATGCCGCCATACTGATGTTCCTGATATTCGCACCCCCACCTCTTATGAATACAGAGAAAGTATCATTGGTGTGGCCAATATAAGCACATATAATTTTCTGAAAACCGGTATCCAGCGCCAGTGAGTACTCGCCATCTGCATTGGTTGCCGTTCCGATCGAGGGATTGCTCAAAGAACGGATAGTTGCACTGCCAAGCGGTTCTTTAGACTTTCCCGAAAACACTTTCCCTGTAAGGACACCTGTTGTTTGCGCAGATACGCTATTAATATACAACGGGAAAATCGCCACAAAGACGAAAAAAACCGATAGCCGCATTTATCGTTATAATAGTGCCCCTATTGTATGAATAACTTCCCTTTTTTACAAAAACCTGTGTTGTTCAGTTCGTAAACATATATACCTGAACTCAGGCCAGACAGGTCAAACGAATGGCTCCCGTCGCTTTTCATATTTTCGCACAACACATTTCTGCCCGTCAGATCATAAAGCTTTATCTGCGATAGCTCTTCGGTGCCATTCAGGAAATTCACGTAAACGGTAGTACCATAACTATATACATCCACATTGTCCGCACTAAGAGAAACAGGTTTAATAGCTGTTGTGCTGTTGTAAACAACAGCCAGGTCATCGAGCCATAATTTACTGCCGGCAATAGTCGTAGCCTGGTCAGCAGAAGAAGTAACATTGATCATTATGTAAGCCGGTGCAGTAGTTGCTGCATAAGTAAACGGCACGCTAAAACGTGTCCAGGAAGATACATTGGCGAATGGGGTAAGAAAGGTGGCATCTCCTACTTTATTGGCGGTTGGGTTGGCATGGTAAGTAGTTGGCGTTTCCGGGTCAAAGTAATCGGCAGTATGAAGTATCCCCCTTATCTTACCCTGCTCTGAGCTTGCGCCCTGAGTGTATTGATACCAACCAACAATACTATCGGGTCTTCCCACAAATGCCATACGCCTCACATCAGTTGAAGTAGTATAGTTAATGGTCCCGATATACCCGTTAGACTTGGTAGTATTAGGGGCATTCACTACACCTGTGGTCACGTTGCCATTCACTACACTACCCAGATATAGTTTTGACTCGACCCTAACGGAAGCCGCACCACCATGATAAACTGTAATATCCTTGAAGCATGTTTGCGGACCGAGGGAGGCAATAGTAGACCCGGACTGATTGGAGTACCACCCGGTGGGCTCAGATGAAAGGCCGGGAGTAGTATTTCCCCATGCTTCGAAATTACCATTAGCAATGGTAGTCTGTGCCATCAGGTCACCAAATGGCAAAGTGAACGCCATAAAAATAAATATTTTTTTCATATTAAGCAATTTCATTGTTTTGATAAATAATTACAATAAAAGTATGCATTAAATCAATAAAGACATAGTGTTATCCAAAACAATTAAAAAACGGAGACGCATAGAGACATGCAAAATGAACATCCGTTAATATTCAGGTAATCTTCTGGTAACAATAATAACGTTGAAGTAATGTTGAGGTAACAATATCATAACATTAGGGTATGACCTTTGTTGAAAATTATTTACATGCGTTATTTCATTTTTATTGCTTTCTTTTCTTTATCATTTATTAAGTCATTCGGGGCCGGGAAAATAACCGGGAAAGTGTCTGACGAAAAAAACGGGGAATCAGTTATCGGGGCTGTTGTGACTATAAAGGGAACCACAATAGGAACTGTTACTGATATAGACGGCAACTTCGTGCTGCCGGCTGAAAACGGGACTCATACCATAGAAGTAAAGTACGTTGGTTATCAGCCAAAAGAGGTTGGTGAAGTGACTGTTGCGGACAACAATGAAGTAACCCTGAACATTCTTTTATCAGCGGCCAGCGGCACTGAGCTTAAGGAAGTAGTCGTACAGACCTCCCTTAAGAAAGAGAACATCAGTGCCATGATCCTTTATCAGAAAAACACCAATACAGTGGCGCAGGTAGTATCGGCAGAAGCCATAAGGAAATCGCCTGACAGAAATACGGGAGAGGTACTGAAAAGAGTTTCATCGGCATCTATACAGGAAGGTAAATACCTGATAGTGCGCGGACTGGCTGACCGCTACAATCAGGCTACACTAAATGGCTCGTTGCTATCAAGCACCGAACCTGACCGCAAGACGTTTTCTTTCGACATCTTCCCATCTGGGATGATAGACAATATCGTCATCAATAAGGCTGCCACACCCGACCTACCCGGAGAATTCGCTGGCGGGCTGATACAGATCAATACCAAAGATATTCCGAGTAAGAGCTTCTTTACGGTAATGGTAGGCGCAGGGGCAAATTCACAGACGTTTGGCAAGGATTTCTATTACTATGAAGGCGGCAGCATGGACTGGCTGGGTATTGATGACGGGACCCGCGCACTTCCATCAGCCATACCCGGCAAGGAGGCATTCAGGGCATCAACCGTAGAAAACAGGGCGCAATACGCTAAAGAATTCAAAAATGATTGGGCATATGATAAAAAAAGCGGACCGCTCAATGCGAATATTCAGGCATCAGGGGGCATCAACACCAAACTTGGCAAAAAAAAGCTAGGGGCTATCTTCTCTGTTAATTACAATAAGCAAAACCGCAATACCGACTTCATACGTGCCTTTTACAACCAGGCAGGAGCAGTTCAGAAAACACTTGATTTCAGCGAACAGTCATATACCGAAGAGGTATTGTGGGGCGCATTGGCCAACCTGACCCTGGAACTGAACAAGAACAACAAAATTTCGTTCAAGAACCTCTTCAATGTGAACGGAATGGATAACACACTTATCCGTAATGGCAGGAATAATGACTATGGGGCTGATGTAACAGCCTACCAGCTTGGGTTCAAATCCACTAAATACCTCACCTCTCAATTAATGGGTAACCACTACCTGGAAGGGTCTAAAATAAAAGTAAACTGGAATACCAGCTATGTACGCCTTCGTCAGGATCAGCCAAATCTTCGCAGGATGGAATACAGGCGTTCAGATGGCGACAGTGTTTACTATGCACTGGTACAGGGTTATCTTCCTTCGCTTGCCTCATCCAGCAGGTTCTACTCAGACCTTACAGATAATATAGCGTTGGGGAGCATTGATGCTGCAAAACAGGTAAACATGTTTGGTCAACCACAGAATATAAAGATAGGCTATATGGCACAAAGCAAGGCCCGTGTGTTCAACTCACGTCCTTTTGGTATGGTGGGTGGCAGTAACGACCTGAACGCCCTGCCAAATGACAAAATATTTGCCGCAGAGAATATAGGCACTACTAACGGCTATATATTAGGAGAACTAAGTGATAAAGACTATGACTATACCGCAAACAGCCTGCTGAATGCGGCATTCTTAATGCTTGACAACTCTTTTGGCGACAAATTCAGGGTGGTATGGGGTGTACGCTACGAAAATTTCAACCAGCAATTGAATGGCTTCAGAAGTAATAAACCGGTTAACCTGAATAAGAATGTAGGCGACTTCCTTCCTTCAGTGAACGTGACCTATAAATATAATGATAAGTCCAACCTCCGTTTCTGCGCATCACAAACAGTGATCAGGCCTGAATTCAGAGAATTATCCCCATTTGCGTTTTATGATTTTGAATTGCTTGCCGCAGTGCAAGGCAATCCCGACCTGAAGCGTACAAAGATCACCAATGTTGATGTACGTTATGAACTTTACCCACGCAATGGGGAACTGATAACCGTAGGGGCGTTCTATAAACACTTTAATAATCCGATTGAGCAGTTTTATAACGAATCAGGCGTGAATACATTCTCATTCACTTACAACAACGCACCTGCCGCTACCAGCTCCGGTCTGGAAGTTGAATTCAGGAAGGGCCTTGATTTTATACCAGGTAAAATATTTAAGCCATTTACCTTATTCGCAAACGCTTCCTATATCTATAACAAAATTGCCTTCAATATGAAAGATGCCGCCGGCAATGATGTAAAAGCCGACAGGCCTATGCAGGGGCAGTCTCCTTATGTAATAAACAGCGGTATCCAGTTCGAAAGTGAAAAATCAGGTACTAACGCCACCCTGCTTTTCAATATGATAGGCAGGCGTATATTCCTGGTGGGCAATGAACAAAATCCACACATATGGGAAGCACCAAGGCCGCTGTTTGACTTCCAGATATCGCAAAAGATACTGAAAGGAAATGCTGACATCAAGTTTACCATTACAGACATCCTGAACAAAAGAGCCAACTTTTACCAGGACAAGAATGACAATGGCAAGTACGACAACAATGGAGATTTCTTAAGGATCTCCAGGTTGACCGGTACTACCTTCGCCCTATCGTTTGCCTATAAGATCAAATAACACAAGGCCAGAAATAAAACAAAGGCCCCGCACTATAAGTGCGGGGCCTTTGTTTTATTTAGTTTACACAAACTTAATAATGAGGAAACATTTACTTAATCGAGCCGTAATACCCCGGTAACATTGGTTGCAGACCTTTGTACAAACATTAAAAAAACGATGAAAAAAATCATTACAGGTTTCGCAGCATTATCCATGTTACTTTTCACGGTAACATCATGCAAGAAAAAATCAGACAACACCGTTACGCCAACCCCTACTCCGGTTGACCCTAATGGTTATGTGCTTAACGCAGACATTACTGCAAACAGGACACTGCTTGCCAATAGTACTTATACTATGGAATCAATGGTGTACATAAAGAATGGCGCTACACTGACCATACCTGAGGGTGTGACCATAAAAGTAAGCAAAGGCAAAAATGCGCTTGTAGTTACCCGTGGTTCAAAACTCGTAGCTGTGGGCACTATGGATAAGCCTGTCGTATTCACTTCAGCAGAAGGCGCCCCTACATATGGCGACTGGGGTGGTATAGTGATGCTGGGTTATGCGACAACAAATACATCCTTCAACAGCGTAGCAGGTCAGGGCGAAATAGAAGGCGGCATCAACAACTCAAGCGGTGATGGCGTCTATGGAGGTTCTAACGATGCTGATAACTCGGGTAAGTTGAAGTATGTGCGTATTGAGTATGCTGGCTATCCTTTCCAGCCTGACAAAGAGCTTAACTCTCTGACCATGGGTGCTGTAGGCAGCGGAACAGAAATCGACTACGTAGAGGTTATGTATGGTTACGATGACGCTTTCGAGTGGTTTGGCGGTGCGGTGAACGCAAAGCACCTTATCTCTTATAAAACACTTGATGACGACTTCGATACGGATTTCGGTTTCCACGGCAGCATACAGTTTGCCATAGCTATCCGCGACAAAGACAAGGCTGACGTTTCAGGTGCCAACAGTTTTGAGTCAGACAATGACGCAAGCGGCACTACTACAGCTCCTTTCACTGCCCCAGTATTTGCTAATGTAACTGTTATAGGCCCTAAAGAAAGCTCATCTACTACAATAGCTTCTAACTTCAAACGCGCTGCACACATCAGGAGGAATTCACGCATATCTATCATCAACTCTATCCTTCTTGGCTACCCTACCGGTATCCTGATTGATGGGTCTAAATGCGGCACTAACCTGAATAATGGCGACATCGAATTAAAAGGCATTATTGTTGGTGGTATGACCAAATCACTTGACACTACCGGCACAACTTCTACTGGACTTAACCTGACCTCCCTTTTTGCTACCGCAAGCTGGAAAAACGATATCAGGACCGCCACAACTGATGCCGGATTAGTAGCTCCATATGGAGCAGGTGCAGCCTTCGATCCATCTGCTGCTTCCGGTTCTCTCGCTGGTGCTGGTGCTGCTACAAGCGGCAAACTGAACAGCTTCTTTACAGCTACCTCTTATCGTGGTGCTGTAGGCGTGGGTGACACATGGTGGAAAACATGGACCAAATTCTAATTAACTGATAAGATCAAATCTCTTTTTAGAAAACCGGCGTGGATAATATCCCGCCGGTTTTTACTTTTATGGCATGCCTGTTGGGCTGCGCCGATTTTACCAACGATCAAAACTGCGCTGAAACAGTGCCGGAAGGTTGTATCTTTGAACATCACCAAAAGCGAAAAAACGTATCATGTCACCTGATGAAGCCGCAAGGAAGTCAATTGAAATATTCAATGACCTGTATGATGAATTGGTAAAGCACAATTCTCCTTCGTTTGAAGTGACTGATGTTCACCAGAACTCAATAGAGTTTAATTTCGGCATCAGTTATTTTCTGCTGATCATCTCGCCCAACTACAGGATAGGGATGCTGTATGGCAAAATATACTATAAGACGCAGCTGCAGGACAGGCCATTGAAACATATGCCTGATCTGGATTTCTGCAGGAATGTAAGATCTGATCACTGGCAATGGGCAAATTCAAAAGTGCTCAACAGCATTGGAGACTACCTAGGCAGGCTGAAGGAGATAAATATCGCGCAAAATATCTGATAATTGCCCCTATCAGCAATAGCCTGCCCTTTTTTGAGATACTGTGTGTTCTTAAGACAATAACATTAAAGGTTGTTGTAAACTATTCTTCCATTTCTCTTCTGTATATAGAAGAATACATCCTTCCCCCCTCAGAAGGGGAAGAACAAATATCTTATGCGAACATGCAGCTTTGCTCTTCCGCAGAGGTAATTGTACCTAAAAGTGTGTGTAACCCACCTGAAAAACTATTCTTTGATCTTGGCCCTTACCATGGCAAGATATTCATCCTTTTTAGGCTTGCGCAGCTTTCTTGCAGATTTTGTAAAGTACTTATGTTTCTCCAGAAAGCGCACCTGCAGCTTGTTCCACTCATGCTCGGAGTCTATGATGCCATACATGCACAACTCTTCGTAGAGGCCGTTACCTATCTTAAAAAAGTCATCGCGGCCCAGGTAATCAAGATCGGCATCGCAGATGATCTCTTCCAGCCTGTTGTGCGGGGTCTGGGGTATCTTGGTTGCCTGTATCATACCGCAGATTCGTTCTATCTGCTCTGGAGTGTAATCGTATTGGGGCAGGGTTTCCGCGGCTATCTCACACGATACCCGCTCATGGTCTTTTTGCTGCCTGAGGAAGCCTGCATCGTGAAACAGGACTGCCGTAAGCAACAAGGTAAGATCCTCGCCGTCCACTTTTTCCAGCCTGGCTATGGTCTCAGCTGAACTATATACGTCTTTTATATGCTCTGCACTGTGATATGTAAGGTTTTTAGGAAGCTCGTTCTTTAACTTTTTAAGGATAAATTTTTTAACCTTTTCAAATTCCATAGTGGTTGTTTTATTGTTTTCCGATTAAAAAACCCATCCCTGCGCTAACGAAGATACATTTTTACATATTCAGAAGGTAATATTTTTTTAACTGGGGCGGATGTGAATCACAGATCATAAGGATTACCTTATGTCACAAATATACTGGGCTAGGCATTTGTGGAAAGAAAATAAGAAATAAGGCAGAAAATAGCGGGTACTATAATTACCTGAACCTAAGATGCCACAACTACCATATTCTTCATTTTCATTATTTCGCCGTTCATGTCAAAATCAGGTTCCTCGTGCTCATTGACTACTTCCACGGTGAACCCATTAGCGGTAAGCATGCCTGTTATGTCTTCTTTCGAAAATTGCCTGAAACCGTATTTGATGAAGGGATATTTCTCCGTATGGTCTTTGGGCCGAAAGCTGATGATGAACTTACCACCGGGCTTTAATACCCGACTTATCTCCCTCAGCGCTGCCCCGTCATTTTCCCAGAAATAAACGGTATTGATGGTAAATATTTTGTTGAACTTATGATCGGGGAACGGCAATGCGGCAATATCCGCATGTATGAATTCCGCTCTTCCCTGCTGTATCCACTCGGTATTCATCTCTTCAGCCTGCTCCACCATCAATGCTGAATAGTCGCAACCGGCATAAATAATTGACGTATGTTTTGACAATATATCCTTTACAAAAAAACCATTACCCATGCCTATCTCCAGTATTGCGTCGCCGGCAGTAGCATCCAGGATGGCAAGTGTATTAAGGTGAATGTGCAGGTTTCCCTTATTCATCATCTCAGCGGTCTTTATACCGTCGTCTCCATGTGGTTTACGAAGCTGTGCCGCTATTTGCTGCAATTGCTGTTCATCCATAACAAATGTTTTTTTGGGGCGAAGGGGTAAATCAGTTCCTCAAATCTACAAAACAAAGGCAGGCAATACTATATCTTAGTCACCAGTTCTGGCCTCACCCAGCCCGTCCGGCCATCGGGAAGGCTTATTTCCAGCCAGCCATCGCGCTCGTCCCTTATGTCCACTGTAGTGCCTTCGGGTATAAGCAGGAGGGGCTTGCCTTTAAGGCCGTTATTCATCAGGGGGGCATCTTTCTCCATCACCACAGCCGTGGTTTGACTGTGGCTTTTCTGTGCTGATATTATCGAAAACAGCAGCAGTATGCACAGGATAAAAACAAATATAATGATAGCCTGCAAAGGTATATGTCCCACATAGCGGCTGCCATAGCGTCTCAGAAACAACAACACGTGCAGCAGCACAAACACCACCAGCGCGCTTATCGCCCATACCGTTGCCAGGGCTGGCTTGGTAACAGACTGCCACCAGCGCACAAAAAATATAGGTTCTGATTCATGAATCTTATTACTGATGCGCTCCCGTGTCAGGGTGAGGTTCTCTTTCGCCTGCCTGTAGTCTGGGTTTATCTTCAATGCCCGTTCGTAATTGAGCACCGCGAGTGCCACTTTATTCAGGCGGTAGTATGTATTACCGAGGTTGTAGTATATCACGGCATTGCGAGGCTTGAGCGCGCTGAGCTGACTATAATATACCGCCGCACTGTCGTATTGTTTCTGCTGGTAATAGGCATTCCCCTTTTGCCACAGGGCATTATAATCTGCAGCGCCAGCCAGCGCTGCACCGCTTAAAAGTATTACCAGTATCCCTAATAATCTTTTCATGATTTAAATATGCCCTCCAGCTCGCTTATCACCTTTACGGCTTCCTCATAAGTGCGTGCCATCTGTGCAGATCCACCGCTGGCATATAAAGCGGTCTCGCACTCCCCTATCACATTTTCCAGCATCTTTTGCACCGCCTCGGGCACATTACGGCCACTCATGGCAGCTGATGCTGTGTCGCGCGATAAGGAGGAAAGCGGTATCCCTAGCTTGTCGCTAAGGTACAACCAAATAGCTTTTGATATCTCTTCGTAGAATGGGGTCTTGCTGTTTTGCGCCAAAAGTTTACGGGCTGTGGCCAGGCGCTGAAGCGCTACTTTATTGGCGCGTTTGTTCCTGAGCAATGCGGAATCTTTCGATAGCTCCTCATCCCTGCGCTTCACTACCACCAACCCTAAGTACGCAAGTACAGGCAGCATGTAAAGCGACCAGTAGCCCGGCGAATGCAGCAAGGGCTTACTGGCGAGTACCATACTACCCAATGGCTGTTTTACAATATCATTAATATCCCTGAGGCCCGGCCTGCCATTACCCACTGAAGCCACGGGAGCGTAATTCTTTCCGGGTTTTACAGTAAGTTTCATGGGCTCGGTATGTTCGGTCACATACTGGCCTGTGGCGGGGTCGTAGAAGGTGAACGGTATGGCCGGAATATTGTAGTCGCCGGGGGTATGGGGGGTAATAACGTAGCTGATGATCTTAGACCCGCTGATGGTAGTGCTGCGCCCGGTAATGGTATCTATTATCTGCGGGTCGTAGGTATTGATGCCGTTTGGCAGGTTCAGCTTGGGCGCTTCAATGAGCTTCAGGTTGCCGCTGCCCGATATGGTAAGGGTTACGGTAGCCACTTCATCGGTGGTTAGCTCGGGCTTGTCTATTTTGCCGGTGATTGTGAAGCGGCCCACAGCGCCACCATAATCGGCGGGCTTTTCTTTTTCGGGCAGTGCAGCCACATTTATCTTTAACGGGTCGCTTTTTATATGCACCTGCACATCCCGGTAAGCCATTGTATTATAAAAAGAGTTATTGAAGAACGGGTCGTTCATCATCAGGGTACCCGCACCAAATGGGTCGAGCATATCCGACATCCTGCGCCTCACCTGCTGCACTATTCGCGCCATACCCTTTGCCTCGGCTTCATCAAGTACCAGTGTTCCTGTCTCCTGCGGAAAGAGCGCCGATTTTTTGAGCAGGAAGACCTGGTATTTTTTGCCGTTCAGCACCTCTTCCATTGGTTTTGCCTGCCGGGGTATATCAAAATCCTGTGTCCAGAAACCATTAAGGGAGGGCAATTTTGAAATGGCCATCTGCATCGGCAGTCGGGAGTACAGTTTGTAGCTGATGGTCACCTGCTCGCCCACATGTACCTTGGTCTTGTCGGCTACCACTCTTATAAACAGGTCCTTCTTTATTTCCTCCTCGTTCACCTCCGGTGCTTCCTGGGCCTGTTGTTGCTGCTGACCGTGTCTCTGGCCTTGGGGCACCTGGCGTGGCTGGTTGCCGCCACCCATCATTTGCTGTATCTGCTGCATGTGGCGCTGCTGTGCCTGCTGCATTTGCTGCATCATCGCAAACACATCATCATCGGCACCGCCAAATGGGTCTTGCGACGGGTGGCTCTGGGGTTGTCCCACAGCGCCGGCCACCACCTGAATAGTTACGGGATTTGACTGATATGTATGCCCTGCAGCATCTTTTGCCACTACCGGCGGAATGGTAAATGTACCCTCGCGCCGGGGCTGCAGCACATAAGTAAGTGAAATGCTTTGCGACTGGGTCATTTGGTTGCCCGACATGTTCACCGATGTGCTTTGCTGCTGGTACGGGCCGGCCACTATCGCAAAATCAGTGGTATTCGGGTGACTGATAGACTGGAGGTCATGGGCATCCCTGATGGTGTACTGTACCTGCACCTGGTTCCTGAGCCCTATTTTATTTGCACCTGCAACCGCTGTAAATACCACGTTCTGCGCCCATGCATGGCAACAGCCGCCTGCGGTGAACAGAGCTAAAATGCAATAACGCCACATATGAATAATGGGTTTCATTTTGGGTATCCACAAAAATAGCCCGAAAGGTCAATGAGGAGGGTTAAAACTACGTTAAAAAGAAATTTATAAGTCACCTTTAACAGGTCTCATAACGATGGTATCTACATTAGCCTGAGGAGATAATGTATATGCCGCCCAAAGCATATCCACTATGTCTTTGGTCTCCATAATGCGGCCGGGTTCAATATCGCTGTTCTCCCACGATGGGGTGTAGGTAGCCCCGGGGCAAATGGCGGTAACTTTAATAGTAAAGGGGCGAAGTTCGAGTCGGAGATTTTCAGTAAACCCCAGCAGGGCGTATTTGGAAATGCTGTACGCTCCACCATGAGGGTATGCGGCAAGGCTTGCAATAGAGCACATATTAAAAATATGTCCGCTTTTCTGTGCCATCATCACTGGCAAAACCTTGCGGGTAAGATGGTAGGCGCTGTAAAGGTTTACACCTATCATTGTTTCCAGCATACCGTCCGGCTCATCGGCCAGTTCTCCGGGCAGGTACATGCCGGCATTGTTAACCAGCAGGTCTATTTTGGGAAAATTGGACAGCACGGTATCGGCAAATGAAGCTGCCTGAGTTTTATCAGAGAGGTCGGCATTAATGGCAAGAATGGATGCAGCGGGGTATTTTTCATTCCATTCTGCTTCGGCCCCTTTTAGCTTCTCAGTGCTGCGGGCGCAAACGGCAACAGAAAACCCTTCAGACAACAGCTTTTCTGCTATCGCTTTCCCCATTCCCTGTGTTCCCCCGGTTACTATTGCGTATGGCATAATCAAGATAAAAAATGTACAGGTAAAGATAGTGATTAACGCTAGTTTTTGAGGATATAGTTTCTCATTTGAAAAAGATACCTTTACCCCCAAAGCCATTCTAATGAAGAAAATACTGCTTGCACTCTTACTTTCTCCGGGGCTGGTTATCGCCCAGCAAAATCTTTCAGAAAACAACTACAGGGTATATTCCGTAAAACAGGCGAAAGAAGTATCGCTGAACGAGATAGCAGAAGATATGAAGGAGCATGATGTGCTGTTCTTTGGCGAAGAGCATAACGACAGCGTCACCCACTATCTGGAGCGGGAAATGCTGGGGCTGATGTATGAGAAATTCAAAGAAAACACTGCCCTGTCCATGGAGATGTTTGAGCGCGATGTGCAGCCGGTAATGGATGAATACCTGAAGGGATATATCCGCGAGAAACACTTTACGAAGGATGCCCGCGCATGGAGCAACTACCGGGATTACAAGCCTATGGTAGAGTTTGCCAAAGAAAAAGGCATAGACGTGGTATGCGCCAATGCCGCCAGCCGTTATACCAATCTTGCCGGCAGAAAAGGACAACAAGCGTTGAAAGAACTGCCCGATGCCTCAAAAAGGTTCTTTGCCCCACTCCCCTACGATACCGCTCAGGGAGAGTATTACAAAAAACTTACCGGCCTTTCTGACCACGGCCCCTCATCAGCAACAGATACTGCAAAAGCAAAACCTATGCCGGCGATGGCGATGGGCAATTTTAACCTCATAATGGCGCAATCCCTGTGGGATGCCACAATGGCCTATTCCATATCGCAATACCTGAAACAGCATAAGGGCACGAAAGTGCTGCAGGTAAACGGCAAATTCCACAGCGATGAAGGATTTGCGGCAGCCACGCAATTAAAAAAATACAGCCCTAAAGCAAAGCAGTTGATTATCCACACTGCCAGCGATGATAGTTTTCCCGATATAAAGTGGGATGAATACAAAACAATGGGCGACTACATCATTATTACTGATCCTAAAGTACCAAGAACCTATAAGCAATAAGAGCAAAGCCTGAGTTAATGAGCAGCACGATACAGGTGGTAATGAACTGGAGTTCGGGCAAGGATGCCGCGCTGGCCTTCCATTTGCTTTCGGGCATGAAAGGATACCGGGTTTCGCACCTGCTCACTACATTGAGCGCAGAACATGACCGCATCTTCATGCACGGCATTCGCGAAAAACTGCTGGATATACAGGCTGAACGCATGGGTATTCCACTGATAAAGGTGAAACTTCCCGCCAGCCCGGATGACAATATTTACAAGAATGCCATGGCCGAAAACCTGTCTGCGCTGAATCAACAGGGCGTAACCACCGCCGCATTCGGGGACATATTCCTGGAAGACCTGAAGGCCTACCGCGAGCAACAACTGCAAAAAGCGGGCATGGCGGCGTTATTCCCGCTCTGGAAAAAAGACACCCGGCAACTGGTAAAAATGGTGGAGGAAACCGGGATCGAGGCCATAATTGTCTGCGTGAATGAAAAACACTTCGGCAAGGAATTCCTCGGGAAGAAGATAACCACTGAACTGATTGACAGTTTCCCTCCGGACACAGACCCCTGCGGTGAGAACGGCGAGTACCATACATTCGTTTATAATGCACCATTTTTTAGTTCCCCTATTCCCGTTAAGACGGGCGAGATAGTTCATAAAGTTTATCCTTCAGAAAGCAATAAGCAGTGGGATACCGGTTTTTATTTCCTTGATGTGGATATATAAACAGGGGGCCGGCAGTATATGCCGGCCCCCCGTTAAAAATATGGCACTATCCTATTCTTGTTTTACGATCACCTTTGAGGTGGTGTTGTTCACTTTAAATAAGTAAGAACCGGGAGGTAAAGGATTCAGCGGTATACTGGTGGATGTAGTGTGCTCATAAGACAGGTCACGTACTTTCTTACCATTCACATCAATCACCTGTATGGTATGTATCTCCACATTCTTTGCGGTTATTTTCACCACATTATCCGTAGGATTAGGGAATATCATTATTTCCTCCGGCT
The DNA here is from genome assembly GCA_964430995.1 of uncultured Flavipsychrobacter sp. Taxonomy (GTDB): domain Bacteria; phylum Bacteroidota; class Bacteroidia; order Chitinophagales; family Chitinophagaceae; genus Nemorincola. The sequence goes on along the minus strand of CAYSIG010000020.1, from coordinate 62,676 downwards.
TAAAGCCTGTTTTACCATCGCCGGCACCCTGGCCCGGAGAACGGGGCATCATGTGCTGCTGTTTTTCATCGCAATGGAAGGTAATTGTCCGGGTAAACTTGCAGGTATCCCCATTGGCATTGAGCGCATAGAATACTACAGTAGCATAGCCGGTGCCACCGGCAGGTACAGGCACACCAAAAGAAGAAGTGCTTGTGATACCCGTGGAAAAGAAGGAAGTAAACCACTGATACCCTATAAAGTAACAACGCGGATCGGCCATTGCATAAAATGCGGACACCGTAAATATGCAACCACCGCTTGATGAAGACATCCCGAGAGCAGTAAGATAGGTATTCACCGTATCGAAACAGCAATCCGTATTCACATCACCCGGGCACCGGAATGTGACCGTTCTGGTGAACCTGCACGTATCCCCGTTTGCATTCAGCGCGTAAAAAGTAACAGTTGCGAACCCTGTGAGTCCTGCTGGTACAGGAATGTTCATTGTTGAAGCCGGTATAATACCCGTAGATAAAGAAGAGGTAGTCCATTGGTATCCCAGGAACTGACAATTCTGTGGCAGGAAGGCATAAAAAGCTGACACCTCGAAAAGACAATCGCCGTTTGGAGTACTCATACCAATAACGGTAAGGAAAGTATGCGATGTATCGAAGCAGCAAGACGTATCTTCTTTTCCGGGGCAGTCAAGGTAAACCGTACGTGTCAGGGTACATGTATCCCCTTCCGGGCTTAATGCATAGAAAATAACAGTTGCATAGCCGGTAGTACCATATGGAACGGGTATGCCATATGATGAAGTGCCGACAATAAGTGTTGAGAAGAACGATGTCAGCCATTGGTAGCCAAGGAACTTGCACCTTTCGTCCTGGAAGGCATAATATGCAGATACATTAAAGAGACAGCCGCCGGACGTGGACATACCAATTGACGTAAGGCCGGTGGCAGCACTGTCGAAACAGCAACCGCGGTTACAGGTAACTGTTTGGGTCATAACCGCTTCGCAGCAAGGGCCGGTAGCAGTATCGGTAAAAGCTGTATCTACAATGTAAACAGTACAGGTAACAACACCCGTTCCACCGGCACCCACACTAAAAGTATAACTATCGGTACTTAAACTGCTATGGTGTATAACAGACGGACCTACACCCGACCATTTGTATCCCAGTATCACATTCGATGTCCACACATGTGCAGTAGCAGTGAACAGGCATGCCCCCGTAGAATCTGTAGTGCTGGTAACTGTTATGTCGGTTGAGTCCGTACATGGGCGTTTGCATGTATCCACCTCTATATGGTGGCAATCCACCGACGGGCCCGACGGGCGGCCCATGTCATAGAACAGGGATATATCGTAGGATCCTGTTGCCGGGGCTATCCAGTTTTGGGTCTGGTCGTGATAATTAAGCGGCGAGGGTGCGGAAAGGTTGAGGAAAGGCGCAAATACACGGAATGTACCTGCCGAAAAACTGGGGATAATATAGAAGAACTGGTCATTATAGGCACACGATGTACCAGAACCTAGAGACACGGCGCCCGTCGGCCCCATATCGGTATAAGTAGGCATCAGCGTAATGTCCCCGCCAAAATTCAGCCTGATCAGGCGCCCGCCTTCATTAAAGGTATATGCAAGCACATTGCCATGGCAATCGTTTAACGCGAATATCTGCCTTGGAAGGTTCAATACAGGGTTCCCGCCCTGTGGAAGCAGTGTGCCGGTAGGTGCGGCATTCATGAGGCTGGGGCCAAAATCATACCGTGACACCGTTGCATTGATCAGACTGGGCACCAGCATGTACCAGTTTGGGGCCTGAAAGTATAAAGTAAAATTGCATGGATTGGCAACCCCACCTACGTTAGGCAGGTTTGTTCTCGCCAAAATCGGTCCGACAAGCGTGCCACCAAAATCAATACGTGTGATCGTACCATTACGGTTTGCAACGAATGCATGCCATCCGCCGGCAAAAAATTTAGCAGTTATCTGGTGTGGCCATAGCAATTCTGGCAGAACGGTCCTCGTTACCACGGGGGTATTATTTGTGATAGCACCGAAATCAATTTGAATAAGCTCGGTATTATTCACCATTACGCCATACCATCGGTTGGTAACATCATCGAAAACTATGTCAATACCTTCCGCGAGTCCGCCAGGAGCACCAAAATTCCCAAGGTTAGTGCGCGTCGGGGGCAGGAAAATGTTGGTACCATAGTCTATCCTGAATAGCCTTCCTGTATTATATTCCGTAACAAAAAGGTGATAATTCCCTGTCGTATGGTCTTGCATGAAGCAACTGAATGCAGGTACTGCAAATGGCCCCCCGCCGGTATTCAGCGGTACGGTAGGCAACATAGGCTGAATGATGCTGGCCGGCCCCGTGTTACTGAATTCCCATTGGTACGTGACGGCATTGACCGGCGTACTGAAAGTAAATGGATCTCCGACACAGGCTGAGCCTGTCGACGGGCTTATCTGGGCACTTGAGTGCATAGACAAGCACATAGCTGCAATAAAGCAGCTTAATAACAAAATTTTTTTCATGATGTATGAAGATTATAAGTGATTAATCATATTTCCGGTAAAAATGTTGCTCATTTCTCCCCGCTGAGGGGCGAAATGATTAGTTCTAATAAGGTCTGGAATATCCCTGCGTGGCAAATAAAGGCAAGACCTTGCCACAGGTTGGCAATTAACGTTCATGATGATAGCGGTGGCTTTTAAGGGTAATAAATAATCTGTACGGCCTGTGGCATTACAAACTGTTTATTTACAAAAATGTTTCAATAAAACGAATATACAATTTGACAAACGCTGATTCCAAATAAACTTTTTTATCGGTAGAAATACTTTTTTATCGGTAAAAAAAATAACTAAAGGATATAAAAATGCAGACCTGTGGGGTATTACAGCGTTTTCCGGAAAGATGCTGCACCTATTTACAAAACCAGCTATTACCTTTGTATCCAAAATAACAACAAACACATTATGGATTTTCGCATAGAAAAAGACACCATGGGCGAAGTAAAAGTGCCCGTAACCGCTTATTATGGCGCGCAGACCCAGCGCTCGATCGAGAACTTTAAGATAGCGCAGGACATAAACAGAATGCCTAAGGAGATCATCAGGGCATTTGCCTACCTGAAGAAAGCTGCCGCTATGACCAACAATCAGCTTGGGGTATTGCCAAAAGAAAAAGCAGATATGATTGGTACTGTATGTGATGAGATACTGGAAGGCAAACTGGACAATGAATTCCCGCTGGTGGTATGGCAAACCGGCTCCGGCACACAAAGCAATATGAATGTGAACGAGGTGGTGGCCTACCGCGGACATGTACTGAATGGCGGACAGCTCACCGACAAGGACAAATTCATTCACCCGAATGATGATGTCAATAAATCGCAATCGTCAAATGACACCTTCCCTACCGCTATGCATATAGCGGCTTATAAAATGCTGGTAGATGTAACCATCCCCGGCATTAAAAAGCTGCGCTACACGCTGGCAAAAAAGTCGAAAGACTTTATGCATGTGGTAAAAATAGGCCGCACCCACTTTATGGATGCCACTCCCCTCACCCTTGGCCAGGAAATAAGCGGCTATGTATCACAATTGGACCACGGGCTGCGCGCCATCAATAACACGCTCGCCCACCTTAGCGAACTGGCACTGGGCGGCACTGCCGTAGGCACGGGCATCAATACACCCAAGGGCTATTCCGTAAAAGTGGCCGAAAACATAGCAGGCCTTACGGGACTGCCCTTCGTTACCGCAGAAAACAAATTTGAAAGCCTTGCAGCGCACGATGCCATAGTGGAAGCACATGGTGCCCTCAAAACAGTAGCCGTGAGCCTCATGAAGATAGCCAACGACATACGTATGCTCTCCTCCGGCCCCCGCTCAGGTATAGGCGAACTGTTCATACCCGACAATGAGCCGGGCTCATCCATCATGCCGGGCAAAGTGAACCCCACCCAATGTGAGGCGCTGACCATGATAGCCGCGCAGGTAATGGGCAATGATGTGACCATCAGCATTGGCGGATCTAACGGCCACTTCGAACTGAATGTTTTCAAGCCGGTAATGATTTACAACTTCCTGCACAGCGCCCGCCTGATAGGCGAAGGCTGCGTTTCCTTCAACGACAAATGCGCCGAAGGCCTCGCCCCGCTGGAAGACAACATAGCCAAACACGTGAACAATTCACTGATGCTGGTGACCGCACTGAACACCAAAATAGGCTACTACAAAGCTGCCGAAATAGCCCAGACCGCTCACAAGCAAGGCAAAACGCTGAAGCAGACTGCCATTGACCTTGGCTATGTGACTGCCGGGCAGTTTGACGAATGGGTAGACCCCAAAGATATGGTCGGCGAGATTAGTTAATAACTACTCATTTTAAAAAAAAGGCTACCCTGTACGGTAGTCTTTTTTTTATCTTTAATCATTGGCATATTCTTTGCCTTATACATACAATGAAACACACACTAGCTGCGATAGTGGTACTTTACGCCCTGCTATTTTTCGCGTGTAAACAGAAATGTACTATTCAGTGCCAGTGTCTGCCGAGTATTCATGCTACGGGCTATACATCTGCCGAACTCGATACTGTCGTCGTAAAAACATTTACGCCCGATGGGTCTTTTTCTAACGAGAAAGAATCCTTTATTATTTCTGCCACAAACGAAGAATGGTGGCGCCATGTTAATGATACTACAAAAACAACCTTTATTTTCGGCACCTGGTATCCTTATTTTTCAGGATATAATTTACTTAATTACCTTGGCTATTCCAATGGAAAATACGATGATTTTGAAATAATAGTCCCCTCGTACAACAGGGTATATAAGATAAGCAACTTAATTATCGGTGGTCCTGCAACGGAAGAAATTAATTGTAAGGGGGGCAGTATATCTCATAACCAAAGCTGTAGTAACTACCAGTACATCAGTTCTTATATTATTGATGGAAACTTACAGACCTTCCCGTCAAATACAAACCGAATGCACATTTACATCAATAAGTGAATAATGTAAACAATCGCAACTGCCTGACTTGAAGCCCTAAAACTTGCTTAAACTAAAAGTGCCTTCACTCAGGTTCATTACGTTCCCCTTTGAGTTCACTGTTTGACAATAGAACATACCGGAGAAGGAGAGGGAATCGTTCGTAACCATCCACAATCCACCTGAATTTCCCCTTGCGCTTTCATAATAGTCAAACACGGTCACCCCGCTATCTACCGTAGCCAGGTACCTGCAAGACGTATTGTATTGCTTGAAGCCCATATTATATAAATTCCCTGCCCATACATCTTTGAGGTACATGCTGAACATGCCATTATCTTTCGTAAAGGCCACTATTATGTTTGCGCCACTCGTATCCAGGGCCCACCATGCCGAGTCGGTAGAAATAAGGCCACCGCCATTTATTTTTGCGCTGAATTTGCCCGCTCCTGCCCATTTAAACTCTTCGGGCTTCAGTGGTCTCAATGGGTTCACGCTGCCATTGGCATTGCCGCTGGGGCTGGCTATATAATCGCCATTGCTGCAGGCACTAATGGCAAAACAAGCGGAAATAAATAACAGAACAGGTAAAAAGGCCTTCTTCATATATAAAATTGGTTGGCTAAAGATACTAATACCTGTTTTAATACAAAAATATTATTTTCGGTAGTTTTTCCGTTTACCTCACATGAATACTAAAAACCTCCTTTTCTCCATACTTCTGGCTGTGCTGCCCATGCTGCTGCGGGCCCAGGCCGGGGGCGTATACGATGCTGCCACCAAACAACCCCTCCCTTTTGCCACCATAAAGTTCGGCACCGGTGGCCAGGGTATGATAGCTGATTTGGATGGCAAATTTGAACTGCCCCACCCCTTTTCCGTCGCTTATATCGAGGTAACCAGCCTCGGGTACAAAACAAGGCGCATCACCTTGCCCGCCAAAAGCCTCAACATTTACCTCCAGCCCGACAATAATACGCTGGGCGAAATAACTGTAAAACCACCCTATGAAAAAATGCGCCGCATCATCAACAATGCCATAGCCAATAAACCACGGAACAACCCCGACAAATATGACTGGTACCAATGCCATGTATATTACAAAATGGTGGTCGATGCGTTTTTCCCCGATACTGTCCTTAACGACACCTCAAAAGACAGCAGGGAAATAAAAGACTTTTTCGATAAACAGCACCTGCTCATGTCCGAGACCTACAGCATCCGCACCTGGAAGCAGCCGCAGCGCCTGCAGGAAGATGTGCTGGCATCCCGCTTCTCCGGGCTTAAAAAACCGGCATTCACCAGCCTCGTCACCGACATTCAGCCGTTTCATGCCTACGCCGATTATATAGCCCTCAATGGCAAAGACTACCACAACCCCATAAGCCGGGGTTTCGAACAGTATTACAAATTCAACCTCAGCGACGAACTCCTCCAGGGCACAGACACCGTGTGGGTGCTCAGCTTCAGCCCGCGCGGCAACCGCGCCAATAACCTTACCGGCAAGGTCTACATCAATTCCGATGGCTACGCCATATCGCAGATAGTGGCCGCCGGGTCCGATACGATGCTGAAGCTGAACGTGCGTATAGAGCAGCAATACGAGCGGCTACCGGTGAACGATACAGTGAACCGCTGGTTTCCCGCACACCTCAATTATATTATAGACTTCAGGCAAAAGGTGGACAAAACAGAATTCACCTACCACCTGAAGGGCAACTCAAAAATAGATTCGGTTAGCTGGCAGGAAGACAAAGATTTTAAGTTCGACAGGGCGCACACAGTGCGGCTGAGTGGTAACGCCGACAAACTGACCACCACCGAATGGAACCACTACCGTGCCGATACGCTGGACGGCAAAGAGGCCACCACATACAAAGTGATAGACAGCCTGGGCGAAAAATTCAAGGCAGACAAAATACTCTCCTACCTCTCCAAATTGCCCGACAGCAAAATACCCATAGGCTCCGTAGATATAGACATCAGGCGGCTGGTTAGCACCAACAGGTATGAAGGCACCCGCTGGGGCTTGGGGCTGCAAACCAATGAGCGTGTCATAAAATGGCTGTCTGTGGGGGGCTGGGCAGGCTATGGCACCCGCGATAAGGAATGGAAATACGGCGCATTCGCGGAGATATATGCCGACAGGTATAAAGAATTCGTCTTCCGCTTTGGGTACAACAACGACCTGCAAGACCCCGGCCGCATACACCTGCACCGCGAGCTGGACAAAGGCTACCTCAAGCGGCTGCTTATGTACCGGGTAGACCAGGTGATAGAATACACCGCATCTGTGCGCAAAAAGCTGGGCTACTGGAACCTGGAGCTGGCAGGCGGGCGGCAGCAGATAATACCCCGCTATCCCTATAGCCACACACGGCAGTTCTCTGCCGACAGCAGCTACTACGCCTCCGAGATTGGCATTAATTTCCGCTACGCCTATGCCGAGCGCACATCCCCTTTCTTCAGCTCCTATAGGCGGCTGGGCAGCAAATACCCTGTTGTATATGGCAAGGTCACCGGAGGGCACCAGTATTGGGAGGGCAGCTCCCGCACCAACTTCTACCTACAGGCAATAGCGGCCATACAGTATCGCAAACACATCAACCGTATTGGCGACGAACGTTTCCTGCTCATGGGCGGCAAAAGCTGGAGCAATTCACCGCTGCCGCTCGGCAAGCTGTTTGCAGGCAATGGCTTTAAGTACGATAATAAGTCAAATATCGGCATCTACTCCTTTGGTGGCCTCATGGTGGCCTACCCCTACGAATTCTACACCGACCAGTTCGTACACTTCATCTACCGCCACGATTTCGACTGGAAACTCTTCCGGCTCGAGAACAGACAGATTACCTACAGCGCCGCGCCCAACCTCGCCCTGCAATACAACCTGCTATATGGCACACTCAGCAACCCCTACGTGCATCAGAAAGTAACACTCGCTGTGCCAGACAACGGCTACCACGAGCTTGGCCTTATAGTCAACAACCTTGTGCGGATGCGCGTAAGCGACCTCTACTACCTTACCTTCAATATGGGCTACTTCGGGCAGGTAGTGCCCTGCTTCGATATAAAGAAGAACGGTCGGTTTGTATATGGGCTTGGGGTGGAATTGTAATTTTAAATTGACAAAAAAAACAATAAGTATGAACCTTCATGTTGTTGCCTACCCCGAACTGGCGCCTGCCGACTATGAACTGATACAATCATTCCGCAAGGAACATAATAGCCTTTATACAGTAATAGGCCCACATTTCACTATAGTATTTTCAGTGCCCGATATGCCGGCAGCAGATTTTATATCAGAAGTGAAGAAACAGGTGGGCAGCACACCTCCGATCCGGTTTTGTATCCGCTGCGCTGCTATTAACAAAGATTCCTTTAGCAATAATTATGATGCTTTCCTGGTGCCTGATGAAGGCTTTGGCAGGATTTTTAAATTGCACGACAAGCTATATAGCGATAAACTTTTGCCTTACCATCGGCTCGACATTAGCTATATACCGCACATCAGCATAGCAAACTCCACAGACCCAATTCCCATCAAAAAAATTGTAGACCGCCTGAATGAAAAAGACCTGGCCATAACCGGCCTCATATCATCGCTTGATATCATTAACTATGAGAACAGGGTAATTACTACTATTGAAAAGATAAAATTAGGTTTTAGGTAAGTCCCCCACTCGTCCGCGAATGTTTCGCGTATGCACCGGAACAGCGTTTGAAACGCGCGTACGAGCAAAGCACAATACAGAAATACAGCCAGGCACATGATGCTTGCAGAACATATGCCGCACCCGATCAAACAACCATAATAAAACACTGAACTTTGCGTCCCATGCTGTGCTTAGAGTGCCGCCGACCCATGTTTTGCGAAATGTGCTAAAAAAATAGTGGTTAACCGTAGACTTTGTCTACGGTTGTGTGGCTGCCAGTCTCAGACTGGCGAGATTATCTAAGCAGGTGGCTCGCGCATCCTTTAGTGAGCTTAGTCGAACTATCCTTTAATCCCATAAATCTTAGTCCAATAACCGCTCAAACCCTTGCCCCGCCTGCTATATCCCGAAATTATACCTTAATTCCATATTTTGAACCGTATACCCATATGTTATTTATAACAACCACCGGGCGTCAATGGCATTGATGCTCAGGTGCACGGCACATCCGCATTATCCACACCTGTGAATTGTTCATATACCCCCTGCCCGCAATTTATTGTTATATTTACCCGGTTTATTATACTTAACCTTCTCTTGCCCTGCGGGCAGAGGGTTTTGATAAAAAGCGTGATAATTTCTAAAATGGATTCGATTATGAAACTGCCTGGTAGTATTTCTCAACGTTTATTGGCAATAATCTGCTTTTCTGTCTTATTCATCATTGGCACACCGGCGCAGAAAGCAAACGCGCAATATGATGACACTTATGTGTCGTTCAACGATTTTTATGATAACCTTGCCCCATACGGGCAGTGGATAGAAGACCCGCAGTATGGCTATGTGTGGTCGCCTGATGAAGATGCCAATTTCCGCCCATACTATACCAATGGCTACTGGGTAATGACCGACTACGGCAACACATGGGTATCAGACTATGCATGGGGCTGGGCCTGCTTTCACTATGGCCGCTGGACGTATGACTCGTACTACGGCTGGCTGTGGATACCCGGCAACTACTGGGGGCCGGCTTGGGTGAGCTGGCGCAATGGCGACGGCTATTTTGGCTGGGCGCCCTTAGGCCCCGGCTATGAGTTTACCGATGCCGCCGTGGACTACTCCTGCCCCAACGACTGGTGGGTATTCATTCCGCCTCAGTATATATACTCGGGCAATTATTACCGTTACTGGTATGGCCCGCGAGGCAACTCGAAGATCATACACAATACAGTGTTCATTAACAATGTGTACCGGAATAACAATGTAACCTATGTATCGGGCCCGCGCACACGCGATATTGAAGATATAACGCATCAGCCGGTACAGGTGTTCAGGATAAAAAGCTCGAACAACCTGAACACACGGGTGCATAATAACCAGGTAAGGATGTATCGCCCGGCAGAGATAAGGCAGACCCTGCCCACAGGGCAAAGGTCAATACCCCAGAACGTGGTGACCGCCCCGCAGCCCATAAGGCAGCCACAGGCGGTGAACACGGGGCAAACCACCCCACCCCAGTTCAGGAACAGGCTGCCCAGCAATTCGCGCAACGAAACGCCGGGCACCAACTACAACCAAACAGCAGAACCGACCAGCCGCCCTGTGCGCAACGATCACAACCCCTATGAGTGGGACGTGAACAGGCCGCAACCACAGCCAAAGCCACGCCAGCAGGCGGCTCCGCAGCCGGCCCCAGCCCCAACAAGGCAGGCACCGGCACCCACGCAGCAGCCCAGGCAAGCCCCGGCGCAGCAGGCTCAGCCTCGCCCAGCCCCGGCCCCTGCAGCCAAACCACAGATGAGTGGCGGAAGCAACAGGAGATGAGTAAAATAGGTGGTGGCAAAAAGTAGTGCAACCGCCAAGTACACGGGCAAACCGCAATAGTAAAAAAAGTAGATGGCGTTTTACTAATGCTGGAACATCTTCTCACCCGCCTTTATGGGGGTGTGCAGCCTGTTCTCATCGGGTGGTATGGGGCATGAGAACCCCTCGCTGTAGGCGCAATAAGGGTTGTAGCACTTATTGAAATCGAGCAGAAGCCCACCATTGGTTATGTCGTTCACCGAGAGGTCTATATACCTGCCGCCGGCATAGGTGGCCTCGTAGTTGGTCTCGTCATTGAACATAATGAACAGGTCGTCTTTATGCGCCGCGTTTTTTACCAGGTCCACACTCTGGTATATGTGGAGGGTGCATACACTGTTGTTTAACGAAAATACCAGCTGCCCGTATTCCCTGAATGGCTTTTGCTTACCGCTATGGGTAGGCACAAGAAATGGAGCGCTGCCCGGTGTTTCGGTAAAAGACGCCCACACACGATATGCAGGATCGGGCGGATAAAAGCTTATATACCGCACCTGCGATGGTTTTACCGGCGCACGCTTATCAGCCAGCAATTCGTCAATGTACTTTTTACGGAACTGTGCGATGGTATCGGCATAGGTTTGCGCGCCGGCAGCGTGGGCGCATAATAATGAAACGAGTAGTATAAGACAACGCATAATAGTATGAGTGCAGTAAAAATAGTAATTAACGTTGAAATGATAACCGGGCTAAACACATCTGAACTTTTTTTGTACATTTAGTTCAAATAGTTTCTTTACCCCGGCTTCAAAAACATACATAATGAGAACATTGTCCGCCTTTTTATTCACATGCTTTATGCTTGCGTCCGTGAAGGGTTTTTCGGGTGGCGGGCAATCGGGCATATTTGATGCGGGCGGAACGGGTAATTTCCTGCTCATTAATCCCGGCGACAGTAGTGCATTTCGCATGATACAGATACTGGACGAACGGCTGGCAGTGCAGCTATACAGGGGCTTTGCAGTGATACGCGGTGAATACATGATGTATAATACCGCAGACTCTGTTCTTACCATAAAATTGGGTTTTCCGGTAAACTCCATGCTGCGCCCCCCGGGGCAAGGGCCGACAGGCACTGATATTTTTTTCGACCCTTTATACGCAATTAAAAGCTATACTAACGGAAAAGAAAATACACTGATGATACAAGAGGGCAGCCGGCGGCTATCGCTGGACGCCAGTAACTGGTACCTATGGGAAAGCACCTTCGCCCCGCACGATACCACTACCCTGCTCGTGTACTTTATAGTAAACACCAATAATACAGTTGTGAAGGATGGATTGACGATAGATAAGAATAATGGCTTCATCTACCTGATGGAAACCGGTGCGCCGTGGAAACCACCTATAGTAAAAGGGGAAATGAAAGTGGCCCTGATGGATGAACTGAAGATAGCCGACCTGAAGGGGGTATCACCTTCATCGGTATTCAGGATAAATGAGGGGAACAATACTTTGCTTTTCCGTTTTGATGACTTTGCCCCTGTGATTGAGGACAATATCATTATTGTGTACAGCCCTAATATTGAAAAATTTGACTTCAGCTACATTTCCCAGAAAAGGCAATTGTTGTTTGGCAGTATTGATTCATTTGCCAAGCAGACGTTTGATGAGGCGGGATTGGCGCAGCATTCCTTCCCCAGCCCATATAGGGCAACTACTGTGAACGTGAAAAGTGTAGCCAGCGTATTCGCAATATTCGGCATCACTATCCTTGTACTTATCGTGGTGGTTTTAATACTACGGTTCCTGATCAGGCGCATCAGGGAACGGAACCCACCAAGGGGGACGGAGATATAGTTAGAAACTTTCCAGGCTGCTTTTAATTATCCCGATGCACTCATCTATCTGCGCCCGGGTGATGAGCAGCGGAGGAGCAAAACGAATTCTGTCGTCGTGGGTGGGTTTGGCAAGCAGGCCATTGTGCATCATTTTTACACAGATATCCCATGCCATATTCTTATTCGGGTGATCAATGACTATTGCATTGAAGAGGCCTTTGCCCCTTACAGTTGCTACATGCTCGTTGTTCAGTGCTTTCAATTCATTACGGAAATGCTCGCCAAGTATCATCGAATTTTCAGCCATTTTTTCATCTACCAGCACCTGTAAGGCTGTAATAGCCACCCTGCACGCTAGTGGGTTGCCACCATAGGTGGAACCGTGGTCGCCGGGCTTAATGGTGAGCATTACTTCGTCATCGGCAAGCACGGCAGACACAGGCATGGTACCACCTGACAGGGCTTTACCTAACAGTAATATGTCCGGGCGAACATGCTCATGGTCGCAAGCCAGCATTTTGCCGGTGCGGGCAAGCCCGGTTTGTATTTCATCCGCTATCAGCAGCACATTGGCCTCCTTGCACATGGCGGCAGCTTTGGCAAGGTAGCCTTCATCGGGAACTACTACGCCGGCTTCACCTTGTATAGGCTCAACCAGGAAGCCAACAACGTCCTTGTCCTGCAATGCTACCCGGAGGGCATCTATATCATTGTAAGGTATAGTAACAAAACCGGGTGTGAACGGGCCGAAATTTTTCTTAGAACTTTCATCAGTGCTGAACGAAATAACGCTGATGGTGCGACCATGGAAATTATGTTCGCAAGTGATGATCTTTGCCTTTTCTGCCGGTACGCCCTTAACTTCATAGCCCCACCTGCGAGCAAGTTTCAATCCTGTCTCTACAGCTTCGACACCTGTATTCATGGGTAATACCTTGTCGTACCCAAAGAAACGGGTAATGAATTCGGCATATTCGCCGAGTACATCATTATGGAACGCACGCGATGTGAGCGTGAGGCGCTGGGCCTGCTCCAGAAAAGTCTCTATGATGCGTGGGTGGCAGTGCCCGTGATTGATGGCCGAATAGCCAGAAAGGAAATCGTAATACCTTTTATCATCTACATCCCATACAAAAACACCTTCGCCACGCGAAAGAACTACAGGTAATGGGTGGTAATTGTGTGCTCCATATAACGCTTCTCTCTGAAGATATTGTTCGGTAACAGATGCTGTTGATTTTACGATTGGCATAAGGCAAAATTATGAATTTTTTGCCATATCTGCTAAACCGCCTTATTCGGTGTGTAGTCAGGTAGACTCACCAACTCATGGGCATTTATCTTGTTGAGTTCCAGCAAGGTATAACCTCCATCTGGTGAGCGCTCGAACATAGGCAGGAATTTTGCCCCATAAATTACCTGCTGATAGGTGTAAGATGTTCTCTGCTGCACCACATTCGAAAAATGGTCGTCGAAAGCCTTTATCATCACAATAAGTTCCATCCGCGCCTCATCCACCTCTTCTTTTGTGTAGTTGTACAGTGGGCTTTCTTCGGTTAGGGCGTGCACCAGCGTCCAGCTTAGCGCCATAGAATTTATTTTGGCTATCTCCAGTTTCAGCGTATAGAATTTCGTTACGGTCTTTTCGTTTTCTTTTACGTGCAGCGCCAGCGTCAGACCGGCTTCAACCTCCGTAAGGTGGTTATTTTTATAAGTTGCCAGGCGCAGCATCAAGGCTTTTCCTTCTTTATAAGGTGCTACGAGCAAATTAGGACTGAACAATAAATATGCCCTTGGCCTGGAGAAACGGCCATAAATAAGCCCGGTAACAACCGCAAATGAAAGTATGCCAATGAGCGATTCTGTAGATGCTACAATATTTGCCGGCAATCCACGTGGCGCCATATGTCCATAACCGACGGTGGTCAATGTCTGTGAAGAGAAAAAGAAAGCTTCAGAAAACTGATGAAACATAGAGGCATCGCTTGGAACACCGAGACTGTCTACCCCTATCAGAAAATAAATGCAGGCAAATATAATATTTACGGTAGTATAAAACAGGAACACACAAAGTATAAAATGACCAGGCTTCATCCTGAGCAGCGTATGATATATGCTCACACGCTCCCAAAGAGGTATGCCCCGCTTACGCAGATTTGTAGTGCCATCAGGGTTAAGCAACCTGCCACCCTCCACATTACTGTTGGCACCGAAGCCGGTATTATCAATATCCCGTAAACGTTGCCGGTTATTCATGGACATACACTCTTTGTTTTCTCAACTCAAGAAACAATGAAACAGCTATAACAGTTACCATCATTACCCCCCCCAAAACTAATGCAATTGCACCTGTAAAATACAGCCCGGTGATATAATGAATACTTATGAACATAGCAGCAAAAATGATAAGTTTGGTTAGCCAGTTCCGGTAAGGTATAAGCTGCAAAGCTTTCACTTTTAATAACCTGGCGGAATGATACAGGTAAAAAGCTGCCTGCAAATAGGTGCTGACAACAAAGCTGAGGGCTACTCCGGGAAGGCCGACCCATTTATACAGCGGATACATGAGCGCACAGGCCAGTATCAGCTCTGATGCCGCTCCGATGTTAATAATATCCCCTCTGTGCCGGCGTTGCAGGATTGTTGTAAAGCTATATGCCCTTACGGGTATGACCAGGATGGCTACAAGGAACACAGGTATGGCCAAAGCGTATTTATCTGTGAAGATGGTAATAATAAGCTCCGACCTGTAAGACAGCAAGTAGAAAAAAAGCGGAAAAACGATACAGGACAACACCTTTCCCGATTGCTTCATCAGCTTAATACTTTCCCCGGTTTCATCTGTTTGGTTACCCGAGGCAAGCTGCATCAGCACCGCACTGCCTGCTGCGCTGAGCAGCAATGGTATAAACGGGATATTCTGTGAGCCATTATAGTATATAGCCGACATCTCGGCGGTGAGCAGAATGGAGATAACAAACTTATCTACGTAGCCGGAGAGTACTTGTAGTATATCATACAACCCCAGATGTAGCCATAACGAACGGGCTTTTGCTACATCATACACCTCTTCATCCTGCTGCGGTATATGGTTTCTTTTATGCAGCAAGGCGGCTACCAGGTACACCGCAAAACGTATCAATGTTATAACCAGCAGCTGAATAAATAACTGCTGCAGGGAAAAATCGTTCTGCAAAGCAAACCAGTGGATGGCACAAAATGCGATTGCATACACAAGATTTACAGAAACGAGTATCGCGTAATTTTTAAAAACAATAAGGAACGACTCCAGGATAAATGTAAGGGCGTAAAGGAAAATGAATAAGAACGGTATGACGAACGATATATCTATCGCACTGCACTGCAGCCACGCAAATATGGCGCTTAATGCTAACGCCCACAGTAGGTACAAGCTATATTGTCGTGCATTCAGTTTACTTACAAAATTCAAGACCCTATCTGCGGAATACGTGACAACAACAACATGAAGCCCCAGGCACATGATGGGGTAAAAAATCAGCAGGTGTATCCAGAAGTGCTGGTAGTTGCCATATGCGGCGGCGGGCAGGTGCCTTGAATACCATATCATTACCAGCAGGCCCGCCAGAGATGGAAAGAACCTGATAATAAAAATGAAAAAAGAATTGCTGTATAAAGCATTACTTGCTTTGCGCAAAGGCATTACATTCTTCCTTGTTTAAGTATTTTATGACCCGTGCAGGATTACCTGCTATCACACAGTACCCTTCCGGAAAACTTTTAGTAACCACAGACCCGGCTCCTACAATTGTAAAATCAGCCAGCTGCACACCCGGCAATATCACAGCCCCCATTCCCATCCAGCAAAACCTCCCTATGTTTATTGGTTGTGCAGTTGTATGCGCATCATTGTTCACAAGGTCATGGTTCGACGATATGATACCCACGTTCGGCCCTATATTTGTATAATCCCCTATCCGCACACCATTTGCTGCATTTATATATACACCCGGAGAATCACCGGGGTACACATTTTTCCCCTTGGTGATTTTATGGGGGTTATGGATAGTGCTGGTATGGTGCACCGGCCATTTGGTCCCTGAATTCTGGCGGAGTATTTTACGGAACAGGAAGTCGGTAAGGTAAAACCCTATACTCAGGTCCCTTCTCATGCCGAAAAGGTCTTTTATATGGTATGGGGCGTCCATTTTTATTGCTGTGCCGGTTTTTTGAATAACGGATAAAGCGCACCGAGCGCTAACAGTATCAATAAAATACTACTCACCATAGCCACCTTCTGCCCGGTATAGAAACTTTCGGGCCTGAACCTGAATTCTATCTTATGATTGCCTGCCGGTATTTTAATGGCGCGCAGTACATAATTCGCTTTCATGATGGGTGTTTCTTTCCCGTCTACGAATGCTTTCCAGCCTTTCGAGTAGTAGATATCAGAGAAAACAGCTAAGCCATCCCTGCTGTTACCTGAAACAAAAGAAATATCATCAAGCCCATATTTATCCAGCTTCACATAGGCTGTACTGTCCTTTCCAAAAGCATAGTTGCCCATTTCGCTTTTGAAGGTTGTTCTTATTACTGCGGTCTGACGCGGATTAAATGCGTTTGGCACTATGGTTGTATCCCCTATGTTTGGCGCGGTAAGCCCATCCATTTCTTCATCTGCCGTATTAGCCCATTTCACTTCATTTACAAACCATGCATTGCCACATGCTTCAGGGTTGGGTATTACACCGGGCTCCCCTTTCTGGCCGGGAACAATGATGTATTTCGTATTCAGCATATTCAGCACTTCTTTATTAAAGCCCCTGCTCAGCTGCCTGTCAATAAGGTCCTGGTATATTTCCATTTTGGCCGGATGATACCCGCCAATACATTTATGGAAATAAGCCTGCACCGCATCATTGTAGGTGTCTTTGGTTATGTCTAATACGCGATAGTATGGATCTTTGTCCATTAAGATCTGCCGGTCAACTGCCCTCGGCTCAAACACACTTTCATATTCAGAAGCATCCACATAATTCCGCTCGTTCAGATAATTATGCGCAACGGGGATGAGGTCTACTGCAACAAGTAACCCTATACCACCTACCAGCATTGGCGCTTTTACTTTGCCTTTAGCATAAGCCCATATAATGCCACCAGCGAGCAATATATATAATGCGCTCATTAAACCACTTTTGGTAGCCATCCCGGCCCGGTCCTCCTGTATGGCCTTCATTATCTGTTTCGCGGGCTCTGCTCCTCTTTCGCCACCACCAAACATTGACGCGAACTGCTGCTGCGTACTTGCATCGCGGGCAGACTGGAAGTCGAAGAACATCCTGCCGCCAATGCCTAATAACAAGCATAATCCCGCTGTTATTATTACTGCGGTCTTTACGCTTTTTAATATTTCCTCTTTTTTGGTAGCATTGATTACTTCATTTAACGCAAGAATACCCAGAACAGGGAACAGGAACTGTGCCACAACAAGCACCATAGACGGTGTCCTGAATTTATTGAGCATAGGGATGGTATCGAAAAGGAAGTAGTTGATTGCCGCGAAGTTCTTACCCCACGACATCATGATACTGATGCAGCAGGCAGCCAGTATCCACCATCTATGCGGTGTTTTCACCACCATCAGCCCCAACACGAAAAAGAAACAAATAACAGCCCCGAAATAGACAGGCCCGCTTAAGAATGGTTGTGGCCCCCAATACATAGGCAATTGCTCACAAAAAGCCTCGGCTTGCTCATCGGGCACGCCAATATTTGTAAGCCGCTCGTAAGTATTTGAGCTCGTTCCCACTGCCTCGCCGCCTGAACCTCCATATAAATATGGCACCATGATGCAAAAGGTTTCACCTATGCCATTACTCCACCTGAAAGCATATTCTTTATCAAGTCCGCCGTTGGTCTTCTTATCATGGCCCGATAGTTCGCTGGCACCGCCGCGCATAGTTTCTTTAGCGTACTCCTGTGTAGTCAATATAGAACTGGTACACGGCCCGGCACCGATACCCACAATAACACCGGAAATCAGGACAGAAATCAAGAATTGTTTTATCCTGCCCTGCTTGATGGCCACAAATAGCATACCCACCACAAAGCAGGCGAACATGATGAATGAATAATAGATGACTTGGAAGTGGACGTTGGTAAATATTAACGCCATCGAAATACCTAATACGGCGGCACCGGTCAGCCATTTTTCCCGGTAAATAAGATAGAACCCGGCTAAGGCGGCAGGCAAATACCCGATGGTAAGCATCTTTGTGTCGTGCCCTACGCCTATAATAATGGCATTGTATGAAGAGAAAGCATATGCTATCGACCCCACTATACTTAGCCATTTATTTACGCCCATTACCCGCATCAACACATAAAAGCAGAGCATAGCAATAAAAAAGAAATAGGCCGGTTTGCCCACAACCTGCAAGAAGTTTTGCACGTACCCTACATAGTTTGTACTCGATGTGCCCACATAGGTAGTATAGGTAGGCATCCCCCCAAACATACTATTAGACCATAGCACGTCCTTCCCGGTAGATTCATGATAGGCCATACCCTCACGAGCCATGCCCATCCACGATATGTTATCATGCGCATTCAGCTTTTTGCCACTCATTTGCGGGTAACAATATGCCAGCGACAGGATCGCGAACCCAATTATAGCAATAATATCTATCTGTAATTTTTTAAAATCGATCTGCATAAAATGCTTTTAACGAAACAAAAATAAACCTTCTATCCGCTTATGGAAATTAAATAACTAAAAAACATTCACGATATTAACGAAAACAGCGTGGGATAAGTATTTTCCATGTGGTTAAATAAGGTTAAGGATGTAAGCACTCGCGAAGAACACGCCACCCCCCCTCTAGAGCGTAATGATACCCAATTACACGCAAATGTATTCAAATCATAATATTTGCTAACTTTACCTCATGTCGGCAATTCGCAATTTAATAAACAAGTTTATGGATTGGGTTATCAAATCGCATAATGCTGATATGCAGAATAGCCGCAACCCAGATAAAGTATGGGGATATTATACAGGCGACCCAAATCAGAGAAGAAAAGCTACAGAATTAATAGATGCGAAATTGTTTGGCAGACGTAAAAAGAAAGAATAAAGGCTACTGATTGGTTGTCCTTTTTTCGCCCTCGTTGGTGTTCTTCACCAACAAGCTCGCGCCGGATACTCGTTCTTCCCCTCTTGAGAGGGGTTAGGGGTGTGTTTTTCGTCCTTGTTGGTGTTCCTCACCAACAAGCTCGCGCCGGGAAAAGCTGACACCCCGCTATGATGCCGGGTAAAGTAATCCGGACTATCTGCGCGGTGATCCTGAAAATTCTCAAATCCTGAAAATCCTGATCAAACCCGCGCCCACACTGCACCCAAAAACCATGACGGTACAGTTACTGTACCATGATGTTTTTTTTATTTTGCCACCACCACCCCATTCCCGAACTTTACGTCATACCCGCAAAAAATGGGTGACGTTCTTTGACTTACTGCTTGATGAACCTTGTGCTGTGGTGAGCATAGTCGAACCCATGTGCGCCCAATCCTGAGCTTGCCGAAGGGGTGGTTGTATTCTACTCCCGATTTATGACTTATCACTCACGACTTACGACTATGTTATACCTTTAAGTGTATAATTATACCTTCGGGGGGGTATAAACATACCTTTTATGGTATAAATATACCCTTTTATACATTGCGATAAACCATATAAAATATACCCGAAGCGCATTTCGGTACATTCAAAAAATAATATTTATCGAAAATGTCAAAATCCTCGAAATTATACCTTTTCCCCGCCGTAGCTTTTTCAGCGAAGGAGGGTGCCTCCGCCTGAAATTTAAGAAAAATAAATTTGTTTCGGCGTAGAAGTTTACTGCTTTTAAAAGTAGAAATCTGCGCCGTGGTAACAAAGATTTGAAATACACCCTTATCTTTTTTACTCATCACCCATTACGCCTTTTATCTTACTTTTGCGCCCCATGCTCTCCAAAGAATTATTGCTGAAGGCTTACCGGCTGATGATGACAGCCCGGGCAATGGCAGAAATATATGATGCGAACAGGCAAACTTGTAAATATGTTCATAGCACATCCCGCGGCCATGAAGCCATACAACTGGCCACCGGCTTCCTGTTGAAGCCATGCGATTATGTAAGCCCGTATTATCGCGATGAGAGCCTGATGCTGGGCATGGGGTACCGCCCATATGAATTAATGCTGCAACTACTGGCGAAAGCCGATGACCCTTTTACCGGGGGGCGGGAATACTACAATCACCCAAACATTCGCCGGGAAGGTTTTCCTACTATTATACACCAAAGCAGCGCAACGGGTATGCAAGCCATACCAACAACTGGTATTGCCCAAGGCATACAGTACCGCGAAAAGCAGAAGTTGTCAGACTACCCTGTTCCACCGGTCACCATTTGCTCGTTGGGAGATGGCAGTGTCACCGAAGGAGAAGTAGGAGAAGCATTCCAGTTTGCTGTGCTGAAGAAGCTGCCTATCATTTACCTGGTGCAGGACAATGACTGGGGCATATCGGTAAGCAGCGACGAGGCGCGTACCATGGATGCCTATGAGTTCGCTGCCGGTTTTAAGGGCATGGAGCGCGTGCGGGTGAATGGAAGTGATTTCACCGACTCCTACAATACCATGGAGTACACGATAGAGTGGGTACGCAAGCACCGCATGCCTATACTGGTACATGCTAAAGTGCCGTTATTGGGGCACCATACTTCTGGTGTGCGAAAAGAATGGTACCGTACCCCACTTGACCTGGCGAAACATGCCAATGACGACCCCGGGCCTAAGTTGCGGAAGTTGCTTCTACAGATCGAAGGGATTACCGAGGCCGACCTAGACAAGATTGAAGACGAGCAGAAAATATACGTCCAAAGTGAGTTTGATGCGGCCGTGGCAGCCCCCGAGCCTGACCCGGCAACTGTGTCAAACCATGTTTTTGTGCCAACACCTGTAACTGAAGAAAGAGGCGAACGCTCACCGGAAGGCCGTGAGAAAGTTGTAATGGTGGATGCCGCACTTCATGCAGTCGAAGAATTATTACAGGACCACCCGGAAGCCTTATTCTATGGGCAGGACGTAGGCAAGCGCCTTGGCGGTGTATTCCGCGAAGCGGCTACCCTGGCCGACAAATTCGGGGATAACCGGGTGTTCAATATGGCCATACAGGAGGCATACATTGTAGGTTCTACAGTTGGAATGAATGCTGTAGGATTGAAGCCAATTGTGGAGGTGCAGTTTGCCGATTACATATATCCGGGATTGAACCAATTGGTTACAGAGATAAGCAAATCGTGCTACCTGAGTTGCGGCAAATTCCCTATATCTATGATACTGCGCGTGCCTATCGGCGCCTATGGCGGCGGCGGCCCATACCACAGCGGCAGTGTAGAAAGCACTCTGGCTACAATAAAAGGCATTAAAATAGCCTACCCGAGTAATGCTGCCGACCTGAAAGGGCTCATTAAAGCTGCCTACTACGATGGCAACCCCGTGGTAATGCTGGAACATAAAGGCCTGTACTGGAGTAAAAACCCCGGCACAGAAGATGCCAAGACCATAGAACCTGCGCGGGATTATGTATTGCCCTTCGGCAAGGGAGATATAGTACTGGCGGCATCACAAGAGGCGGTAGACGATGGGGCTTCGATTTGCATCATTACCTATGGCATGGGTGTGTACTGGGCCAAAAATGCAGCCAGGCAATATCCCGGACAGGTAGAGATAGTTGATGTGCGCACGATATACCCGCTCGACGAAGAACTTATATATAACACGGTTAGGAAGCACGGCAAATGCATAGTGCTGACCGAAGAGCAGCTCCGCAACTCCTTCTGCGAAGCCCTTGCCGGCAGGATAGCGCAAAACTGCTTTAAAAGCCTTGATGCGCCCGTGCAAACCATAGGTGCACTTAACTTACCTGCCGTGCCTATGAACATGGGTCTGGAAGCAGCTATGCTGCCCAATGCAGACAAGGTGGCTCTAAGGATCGGGGAGTTGCTGAGGTGGTAATTTGCGTTAAACACTAAAGAGACTATCAGCGAAAACATGCTTTAGATTGATATTCTTTCTTTTTTGCTACTATTTTACTATTTTGGCTCATTAATCAGCAATTTGTAATACCCGGGGTATGATAAAGAACTCTCTTAAAATAGCGGCATTAGGATTATTAGGTACAGGTATAAATAACGCTTATGCTCAGTTTACCCAAACTGTGCGGCATAATCTATACCCCTATGCCGAAGGTGTGGTATATGATAATAACGGCCGCGACCTTACCGGGTTTATCAAAAGCAACCAAAAAGAAACGGAACGCAAATCTGAAAAGATCGGTGAATTTTCCAATGGAAAATGGGGTTACATACAGATAAGTAATGCCCACGTACCTTCTATCACCATCAACCCCGGTTCCAAAAGCAGAAAAGTCACCCTTAGTTATTCGGAGTATATTGATGCCACACTTGCATTGTTCAATACCGGCGATGGCCTGAAGGCTACCTGGTGGGCACGACAGGCTAATAAACCAGAGGGGGCATTCTTCTCAAAAAGAGTGGACGATGGCGGGAAATTAAATGTGCCGCTTGTGCGTTACGAAGAGTTGATGTCGGCTATGAATACTAAGGATTTTACTATCGTTGATTATAATGACTCTGTGTACAACGACAAGGATTATGACAAACTGCTGAAAAACTATATTGTAGTAGATAACGAGGCGGTAAAAGATTTTAATGATTACAAAACGCTTATACCTTACTTCAATAATTTCCACTCAAAATTCACGTATGTTGAAGATCCGTTGCTGGAGAATAAGTCGTTCGTCACTTGTGTTACTGTGAACAATACAAGATACCTGGGCTACTTTAATATAGTGCAGAATAAACTTGCGGGTCACCTGCAGGTAGCAGATATCCAGTATGAAAGGGATATAGACACGCTGATTACACATGTATTCAGCAAGCTGAAGGGCAAGACCATATACGTATATGGTGATGACATTTTTGGCATGGAAAAAGCGCTGCTGAAATACGGCCATAATCACCCGGCCTTAAAGTTGGTGCGCCGCCGTACGAATACCACCGACAAATTCAACACGAAGGATAATTAGGCTTTCCCAGCTATGGTGCGTTACAATCATGCACGTTTTTAACCGCTTATACTTTTTATAAAAAAAGATATACAGAATAGGTGGATAATTACAGCAATGCTGTGATTGTCCTATTTCCTAATTTCACTAAAACCATTTAATATTTTTGATGAAAGTACTGATTATCATGGGGTCTCAGACCGACGAAAGCGTTATGCAGGAAAGCAGTAAATGGCTCACCTGGTTTGGAATAGAAAATGATATGGTAGTGGCATCCGCCCACCGCAACCCTGACAAAGTAAGAGATATCATTATTAATGCGCAGAGCAATGGATACGGTGTAGTAATAGCCGCAGCCGGTATGGCAGCAGCATTACCGGGTGTGTGTGCGGCATATACATCCATACCCGTATTGGGTGTGCCGCTGGATGGCGGCCTCCCGGGCGGGATTGATGCGTTGTATAGTATCGTGCAGATGCCCGCAGGTTTACCTGTTGGCACACTTGCTGTAGGGAAAGCAGGCGCAAAGAACGCAGCAGTGCTGGCGGCACGGATACTGGCCTTGTCAGACATTGCCATAGCTGAAAAGCTTGCTGAGTTCAAAGCAAAAGATTACCGGATATAATTAGTAACAGTTAAGTAAATGAAACTTAACGAGGTCTTAATCAAGATTTGGCACACTGTTTGTACATTTAATTATTAACCCAAAACTTCAGCACTTTGACAGAAGCTATCATTAATCTTGAGACAGTAAACCCGATTGAGTTTTTCGGGGTCAACAACAGCAAATTTGAGATCCTGAAACGTAAGTTTCCCTTGCTTAAGCTCTTATCCCGCGGCTCGCAGATAAAGATCTCGGGGCAACCGGATGAAGTCACAGCCGCCCAGGTCAAAATAGGCCAGATAATACAATACCTGGAACGCAATGGCCACCTTTCTGAAAATTACTTTGCCAGAATACTGGGCGACGAAGAACAGGAAGACAGCAAGGTTGAGGAATCTAAAGATAATGATATACTTGTCTTTGGCCCCAATGGCAGGGTTGTGCGTGCGAAGACGCAGAACCAAAAGCTAATGGCTCAGGCATCGGAGAAGAACGACATCATCTTTGCTATAGGGCCTGCCGGAACGGGTAAAACATATACCGCTGTTGCCCTGGCAGTACGTGCACTTAAAAACAAAGCTGTGCGCAAGATCATTCTTACCCGCCCGGCAGTAGAGGCTGGCGAAAGCCTTGGTTTCCTGCCCGGCGACCTTAAAGAAAAGATTGACCCTTATCTACGCCCCCTCTACGATGCCCTTGATGATATGATACCCAGCGACAAGCTGAACTATTATATGGCGAACCGCATCATAGAGATAGCCCCCCTGGCATATATGCGCGGACGTACATTAGACAATGCCTTCATTATACTTGATGAGGCACAAAACTCTACTGACCTGCAACTAAAGATGTTCCTTACACGTATAGGCTCATCTGCAAAAGCGATAATAACCGGTGACCTTACACAGATAGACCTTCCGAAGAACCAGAAATCAGGCCTGATAAAAGCTACGCGTATACTCCAGAATATTGAGGGTATTGCCCAGATAAAACTGGATGAAGCGGACGTAGTGCGCCACAGGCTGGTAAAATCAATTATTCGCGCATACGACAGTGATAAAGCGCGCGAAGATGAACTGGAGGAAAAGAGAGAAGTAAAAAAGGAACACTGATAATAAGCGTATTTATTTACTGACTTTGGAGGCTGAGCTCAGCCTCCATTTTTGTAGCTATCTGGTTGGCAACATCAGTATTCAGCTCTCTCAGATGTTTTATCATCTCCTGCTTTTCGTTTTCAGAGAATTTTTCTTTAACAGGAATGAATTTCTTTTTTTCCGGTGCAGTAAGTTCGAACATATCTCTGATATAGTCGTTAACTACTATATCCATAACCAGATGCACTCTGTCGGTATCTCCAAAATTATTGATACGGTGAGGCAGGTTAAAATTCATATACCAGCAACTGCCTGGCAGCATATCTACACGCTCATTATCAATATAAAACTCAACCTGAGGATTAGTGATAACAGGTACGTGTATCCGGGCTTCACCCTGCTCATAGCACAGGTCAGCGTCAGAATGCTCTTTGATGACCGCACCGGGCTTTAATTTTAATAACCTGATAGCTTTATGCTCGCAACGAAAATCCAAGAGGATACTCTTCATATAGGGGCATTTATCCATCAGCACAGTGTCAACAAATAACTCTTCCCCACTATTTGCCGGAATCACATTTGTCAGGCTGCCATCAACCGACCTGAGTGGCAATGCACTCCACTCCCCTTCATAATGGGCCTTGTTAAAATGCATGACCCATTGCTCTGACAGTGCGTTTAATTCTTTGCATAAAAGTTCAGGAGAGTAGTTAAATGGCAGCTGAATGTATTTTAGTATCGTATTCATGGTGTATTTTATTGTTGAAAATAAAAAGATATGGGCATAGGGCAAATTTTTTTCAGTTTATTCCTTTATTTTTCAACAAAATAATAGCACAATGAAAAAAATCCTCCTTTTTATCTCCATTATATGTTACCTCTCCTCGTTTGCTTTGGCACAATTGCAGCAAGACCTTTCGCTGAAATATCTGGTACAACTTCCGACCGAAAAATCTTCAAATGCGCCGGTCATCATCCTGCTGCATGGCTATGGAAGCAATGAAGCAGACCTTTTTGGATTAAAGGAGGTACTACCCAAAAAATACATTGTTGCCTCGGCCCGCGCCCCTTACCCCGTTGGCCCTGACGGATTTCAATGGTTTAACCTGAACAACCTCGACGACCAGCCGGAGATAGGCAACAGCCGGAGCCTGATAGTAAAATTTATAGACGGACTTATAACCAAATATAAAGCTGACAGACAAAATGTGTACCTTATCGGCTTTAGCCAGGGTGCTATGATGAGCTATGATGTGGGGCTCTATAATCCCGGAAAAGTAAAAGGCATCGCTCCTCTCAGTGGCAGGATATTCTCGTCAGTAAGACAAAATATAAAAAATGCGTCTCCTCAAATGAAGCAGTTAAGAGTGTTCATTGCCCATGGCGCTGCCGATAACCGGATAAACGTTGCCGAAGGAAGGGCAGCAAACAGCTATCTGAAAAGTATGGGATTAAAACCCGAATACCATGAATATGCCGGTATGGGGCACACAATAAGCAATGATGTATTGAGAGACCTGGCGAAATGGCTGCAGTAGGGTTATTTCAGGTCTCTCATTTCGATAAATTTTCGGGCAAAAAAATCAGCAAGAAAGCTATCGCCAGCAGGCAATACAAATTGCGCATTAACGAAATAAGCATTATTTACACTATCAGGAGAAACATATTTTGCAACGCCACAGGCTACCATGTTTTTCTTAAAAGGGAACCTGTATTTTATCAAATTGTTTGACAAATTTTCAGTCTTCAGGCCTGTTATTATCGATTTCCCAGGATTACCACTATGTGATTTATTGTACACGTCTGCTGCTTGGGGAAAATAGGACGTTGCTGCCATAACAGCACATCCACGGCATGATAGCACCTCTGTATATGTAATAGTGGGGGCATTTTTAGATGAATCCCCTGCCGGATGCAGTATTATATGAACCGTACCATCTCCATCTATTGTAGCTTTTCCTCTCCAATTTTTTGGCCCGATCCATATCTGGTTCACAGCACCATATATAGCAGATTGTGAAGAAAAACTATCCATATTCACGCTAATGCTGTAAGGATACTCGTCATAGTCTACCGAAGGGTTAATATTTCTCTCATCTACATACGGCAATACGGTAATGGGCATTTCTGTAAAATTGCTAAGGTCAGGTACCTTCGGCTGAGGGGTAACTTCGCTCACAGGTTTGTTGCTGGCACCATCAACGGGTGTTCCGCAAGAAAAAATCAACGACCAACACAATAAAAAGAGCAGATACTTCAGTTCTTTCATAATAGTTGAAATCGTTTGTAGTTCCGCATTGCCCGGGGAATTATTCCATCTCCCTCTTTCCTGAAAGCAAGTATATCACTGCCATTCTTATAGCTACCCCATTCTCTACCTGGTCCAGTATAATGGATTGTTTGCTGTCGGCAACATCTGAATTGAGTTCAACACCGCGGTTTATGGGGCCGGGGTGCATAATGATGATTTTCTTTTTAATGCTGTCAAGCATCTGCTTATTTACACCGTAAAACAGGGCGTATTCACGGAGCGTGGAAAACAACGGCTTGTGCTGGCGCTCTAACTGTATACGCAACACATTGGCCACATCGCACCATTCCAGCGCTTTCTTCACATTGTACTCCACCCTTACTCCGAGTGATGCTATATGTTTAGGTATCAATGTAGGCGGGCCGGATACGGTAACTTCCGCGCCAAGCTTTGCCAGGCAAAAAATGTTGCTCAGCGCCACGCGCGAGTGCATTATATCGCCTATTATGGTTACCCTTTTCCCTTTCAGGTTCCCCAGTTTTTCCCTCATGCTGTAGGCATCCAGTAGAGCCTGGGTGGGGTGCTCGTTCGTGCCGTCGCCTGCATTTACTATGCTCGCATCAATGTGCTGCGCAAGAAACCATGGCGCGCCGCTGGCAGAGTGCCGCATCACCACCATATCCACCTTCATGGCAAGTATGTTATTGACCGTATCTATAAGCGTTTCGCCTTTGGATACCGAAGAACCAGATGCGGAGAAGTTTACCACATCAGCGCCAAGGCGTTTTTCGGCAAGCTCAAAGGAAAGGCGGGTACGGGTAGAATTCTCGAAAAATATATTGGCTACTGTAGTATCGCGAAGTGTGGGCACTTTCTTTATAGGCCGCTGCAATACCTGTTTGAAATTGTCAGCCGTTTGAAATATCTGTTCAATATCCTGTAGGTTCAGTTCCTTTATTCCCAGCAGATGCTTTACAGATAACGACATATTAAGTATCAAATTTAATATTCCAAACAACAAATTCCAAATCTACCCATCTTAACGAGCGTGCCAAATCACAATTTTCTTTACGTTTTATCCTTTAATATCACCTCGTCTTTCCCATCCTTTTCCCGCCAGTTAACAATTACTTTTTGCGTAAGGATGGTATCTACAGTATGCCCCACATAATCCGGCTGAACAGGCAATTCACGACTGAACCTCCTGTCTACAAGTACCAGCAACTCCACCTTTTTCGGCCTGCCAAAATCTATAAGGGCGTCCATAGCCGAGCGTATGGTGCGCCCGGTGTGCAGCACATCATCTACCAGTATCACATTTTTACCCTCTATGCTGAAAGGGATATTAGTATCGGCAGGCACATGTATATCGCGGGTATTCACATCATCGCGGTAAAAAGTAATATCCAGCTTTCCATAGTCAAGAGAACTATTACCTGTTATCCTTTTTACCAATTTTACAATACGGTCAGACAAAAGCACGCCCCTGGGCTGTATGCCAATAATTACCGTATCGCTGAAGGAAAGGTGGTTTTCTACCAACTGGTGAGCTAAGCGCTGCAGCGTTATATCCAACTGGTCATTATTAAGCAGCGTTTTCATTTGGTCTCAAAGATAATATGAAAATATGCAAATGCAAAGTAAGGTATATGGTGTTAAATAATCAGGATTATTTCTCAGCTTTTGTTTTAGTTGTGGTAAATTCGCACCCTGATATCGTGAGTCTATGAGTATTTCCACCCACCCCATGCAGCAGGTTAACAGTTTTTTCGAAACATACGCTATTGCCCTTGAGCGCTATGATACCAAGGGCATGGCATATCTGTATAATATCCCATGCACCATGATATCTAACGAAACTACTTCATTGTTTAACGATGCCGGTAAGCTGGAGGGCTTTTTCAATATGGGGGCAGGATTTTACCGGCAGTTTGGTATTACTAAGGTGCGCCCGGAGGTATGGAACAGGCGTAACCTTACCGAAAAAATAGTAAGTGTGAAGGTGAACTGGCGGTACTACGACAGCAAAGACTCCCCTATCTATAATTGTGATTATCATTACATCCTTAAGCTGGACAAGAACAACCATTGGAAAATAATACTTTCGGTATCTGTAAATGAAAAGGAAAGAATGGAAGAATGGCGCAGTAAGAAGGCAAAAGATTAATTGGTTAAAAGGGTAAATAAGTGAGCAAACAATTCTCGACATACGAAAAACTGGTTTTTGCGGCCTACGGGTATTTTATCCTTATTGCTCTATGCTGGCTCACGGCCAATATCGTTATTGGCGGGTTCTTTAATCCTTGGGCATCGGCTACCGTATTGCTATTCGGAGCGCAGGCATACTTTAGAAAAAGGCTGACCAATCTCATCCTGGGGATATTGATATTCGGCGTATCGATATTCTGGCTCCTTGAGTTTACGTTTCTGGGTAAAACAACCGGATTCGACCTGTTTGTAAATACCATGCTCATACTCTCTATTATCAGTATTATCATGTCGGGCATACTCATTTTCTCCTACACAAAGCTGGGTTTTAAAGACGAGCAATAACGCCAAAAACCTTACCTTTAATAGAAATTTGTCGCATGAATACCCGCAGCCTTATTATACTCTTGTTATCCGTCGTACTTATAGGCGGTATGCTGTCCTGTAAGAAAAAAACGAACGACAACCCTTTTGGCAATGTACGGATTACAAGGGCCGAAGTATCGCACAATGGGGCCATAACCCGCTACCAATTCTTTTATGATACCCATAGCAACATTGACTCAATTGCTTTGACAGGTGATGGCACCTCGGCAGGATACAGGGGCTTCAGGAAATTCCGCTACTATGGCACCTCTTATGATATCACCGATGAAACGAACTTCTCTTTTACAGTTTTTGCTTACAATAATGGGCTGATTTTTAAAGTGCTGGTGGCCGATACTATGGGAATGATATACAATGGCGCACAACTGGGCGCTATTGATGTTTTTACCCGCACCACCACTTATCCCTATTATGTGTATAACCGCACCTACTACAACTGGAAGAACGGCGACCTGAATACAGTAGTAGCCGGCGGAGTGACAACACAATATACCTATGACGAAAGTAAGAACGGACAGCCCGGCGACCCGCTGCGCATTCGAGATATACTGAAATACGGGCGCACGGTGATCCGGACCATACACCTGCCAACCGAACTATCTAAAAGTGGTGCATGGACCGAACGATATTTCTACCAATTTGATGGGGCCGGCAGGATTGGTAAGCTCACCATGGTGGCCAACAACAACGGTATAGGCACAGACGATACTACGGTGTATAGCTACAGTTATTAAAAAAGAAATCATACTTTTACGGTACATTTTACACATATGCCAACATTTCAAAGATCGTTGCGGGTGGTGCTGGTGGCAGCCTGCCTCTTGCTCACTGGTTACGTTTCCACGGCGCAGAAACTCATTATACCTACCAACACACCGGAAGAGTGGTCGAGGCCATATAAGCCTTTTCGTATCATAGGCAACCTATACTATGTGGGTACTTATGACCTCGCGTGCTACCTGATAGCCACGCCAAGGGGGCATATACTGATAAATACCGGGCTGGATGGCTCAATGCCCATGCTCTCGTCTAATATACAGGAACTGGGCTTCCGGCTATCGGATGTGAAGGTGCTGCTGGCTACCCACGTACATTTCGACCATGTGGGTGCTATGGCCGAGATAAAGAAGATAACAGGGGCGAAGCTGATGATCAGCAGGTATGACGCACAGGTGCTGGCAGACGGGGGATTTTCAGACCATATATTCGGTGGAAAGAGTGCTCAGTTTGAACCGGTGAAAGCCGACCGACTGCTCCGCCCTAACGATATAATATCGCTGGGCGGGACAGATGTACGTGTGCTGCATCATCCGGGCCATACCAAGGGGGCCAATAGCTTCCTGGTGGATGTGAAGGACGGCGGGCGCTGGTACCGGGTACTGATAGCCAATATGCCGAGCATACTGGAGGAAGCTGAATTTCCGGGTATGCAGGGCTACGAGCATATAGGCGATGACTATGCCTATACATTTACCTCGCTCAAAAAACTACAGTTCGATATATGGCTGTCTTCACATGCCAGCCAGTTCGGGCTGCATAGTAAACATAAGCCGGGAGATGCGCATAACCCTCATGCGTTCAACGACCGGGCAGGATTTGACGCGGCGGTAAATAAACTGGAAAAGGAATACCTGAAACGGTCGACTAAGAAGTGATGCTTGCAGCCAAAAGTGGAAAAACACTAAGCTCAGCAAATGAGCCGTTCTATGTTGTTGTTCCCGTAGTCGTATGGTATGTATGCCAGTGATGGTATGGGCCGTGTGAGTACCAGGTTTGCTTTTTTACCAACCTTTACGGTACCTAACTCACTGGCAAGCTCCATAGCAGCAGCACCGTTGATAGTCACAGCATTTATCGCCTCCTCGGGTGTCATTTTCAGTTGCGTACAGGCAATGGATAGGAGGAGCGGCACATTGCCGCTGGGGCATGAACCGGGATTGTAGTCGGTAGCGAGACAAACGGGTAGCCCCGCATCTATCATCAGCCTAGCAGGCTGGTAGTGCATACCCAGAAAGAATGCCGCACCGGGCAGTAGCGTGGGTATAGTGGCGCTGCCAGCAATGGCGGTTATCTCATCCTCACTCACACATTCCAGGTGGTCAACGCTTATGGCATTGTGCCGCACACCCACCTGCACACCACCTGAAAAGTGTAGCTGGTTGGCATGTATCTTGGGTTTGAGGCCATACCTGGCACCGGCCTCCAGCAGCCGGCTGGTTTCAGGAACGCCAAAGAAGCCTTGCTCGCAAAATACATCTATGTAGTCGGCAAGCCCCTCACCTGCCACGCGGGGCAGCATCTCATTTATTATAAGGTTGATATATCCTTCTTTGTTCTCTTTGTATTCAGGCGGATAGGCATGGGCAGCCAGGAAAGAGGCCTTAATAGGTATAGCAGTGTTTTCACGCAAACGACGGATAACGCGGAGCATTTTCAATTCCCCTTCCAGGCACAAGCCGTAACCACTTTTTATTTCGATGGCGCCTGTACCCGTGGCCATTACGGCCTCAAGACGCGCAAGAGACTGATCGTAGAGCTCACCCTCACTCATGTCATTGAGCCTGCGGGCAGAATTGAGGATCCCCCCTCCACGGCGGGCGACATCCTCATAACTCAGGCCTTTTATTCGGTCAACAAACTCTCCATCACGTGGGGCAGCAAAAACCAGATGTGTATGACTATCTGCCCAGGCAGGGAGTACAAAGCGATCTGTAGCATCTATATGCACATCTCCATGGGTATCTGGCAGGCTCCCCATTTCTCCAAAACTGTGGATGATACCATTCTCAGCCAGCAGCCAAGCATTATGAATAGAGGGCATAGACGCAAGACGCTCCCCTGTGGCAGAGGTAATAGCTGAGTCGGCGTTCTCGATATTGCAGAGTTGAGAAATGTTTGTAATAAGTAGGCGCATATGGATTCAAAAGTAGACAGTAGATTGTATAAAGTCAAATATAGAAGCCTGCAGGGAAATGTGGAATGACCGGTATTACTGTTGCTTAAAACAAAAAAGCCCCGACTGTGTGTGCCTGAGCTTAATGTGGGTGGTATTTTTCTGAATGAGTGTAAGCAGGTCTAAAAGGGGCCAGCTAAGGGTAAAGGCATTGCAAAGGCTTAATAGAGTATTAATTGAGTGCAAGCTAGATACAGGACATTATTATACCAAAACGGGTTTCCGAACGGTCGAAAAAGTTTTTTAACGGTAAAAAACTGAAATTCTCGTAAATATTTTTTTATTCACATATTACTTTTGATTAATAAAAAGGTGCCCAGAAAGGGCACCTCATAGTGATAGTAAATATTTTCAAAAAATCAGGCATCGCAGTGGGAAGTAGTATAAAGGATATTCATAAGGCAAGCGGGGCCGTGTTTATTGATTAGGAGCAAAGTAACAGGCAAAAGAGCACAATATCCAAAACGAGTTTCTAAACGGTCGAAAAAGTTTCTGAACGGTGCAGAAATGGAAAATTTCGAAAAAAGCCGATGATTATAATGGCATCCTGATGACGGCAATTGTCCACAGGTGGTTGCCGGCATCATCATTTATCTCGCTGATGGCAAATGTGATCTGTTTGTTTTGAATAATACTGAGTTGTTCTATACGTTTTTTAATATTCTCCATTCCAAAAGATTCATGCATTATCCCGGATACTTTTTTTGTGTGATTGATCCCTACCCCATTGTCTTTTACTTCAATGCATAGCATGTTGCGCTCTTCATAAATACTTATCATTACCGTACCACCTTGCTCTTTCATAGGCAGAATGCCATGCTTAATGGAGTTTTCCACAAGCGGCTGAATGAGCAAAGGAGGCACCATAAAATCAGATGTATCAATATTCTCATCTACATTGATAATGTAGTTGAGTTTGTCTTCAAACCTCAGTTTTTCCAGCATCAGGTAATTCATTACCAGTGCTATTTCCCGCTGTAGGGGTATCAATTCCTTTGATACATTATGCATGTTCTGACGAATGAGATCGGCAAAAACCCTCAGGTACTCATTTGCTGCCTCCCGGTCATTTGCATTGAACAGGCCCTGAACATTGTTAAGCGTATTAAAAATAAAGTGTGGGTTCATCAAGGCGTTAAGGGCTTTATATTCAGACTTCACGAACTTCATCTCCTGTTCATGTTTCTTTTTATTTTTTTGCAGAACAAAAAGTATCCGCATCCAAACGATGAACCCTGCAAATAATATTAAGGCCAGCACACAAAGCGAAATAAACCACCAGGTAGCCCAATATGGTTTTAAGATGCGCAGCTTAAAAAAAACCGGAGTACTATATCCACTGCCCAGTGTACTTGCTTTAATTTTTATCACATAGTCGCCATATGCGGAATTTATTAGGTTTAATTCCTCGCCTGCCACCGGCCTCCAGTTATCCACCCCATTTCGCGTCACTGAATATAAGTAGTATACATCTTTGCCTGCAAAGGAGTGGGAAGAGAAGGAAATGCTTATGTTTTTAGACTCGCTAAACGGAAGTTCAATTTCAGGTTGTATAAAGTACGACCTTCTATTGGTTTTAAGAAAGGAAAAAAATAAAACAGGAGCTACGTTTTTTCGAAGCAAACTACTTAAGCTCATTGAGGTAACAGACCCATTCTTAAAAAAGTAACAAGTATTCTTATCAACATATAATGCATCAATGTTAAGTGGTACAAGTGGATCCTCTATTACAGATAGTGAAAATTTTTTCTCATAGTTAGGGTGAAGCGTAAGTAACCGATCAAAGTTATTTGTGCTTATAAGCATCATTGAATCATTGAGTTTATACAACTTATTCCACACGCAATGTTCTGTTTTGATGGTATCAACCTTCATCTTTCCATAGACATTGCTAAACAACAGCAAATCATTACTGAATGTGTAACCGAGTATGTGATCACCCAAAAAATCAAAACTTTTCAGTGAAAAACTCTTAAATTGTGTTTGTGGTACGGGGTAAATATCATTGCATATCTTATATATATTTTTTGCAGTATTATACCATATTTCATTTCTTTTGTTTTTTGATACATTATATATTCGTTCTCTTTCAAAGGAATCTATTAAAAGCGTATAATCAATAAAGTTGTTTTTGTGTTTAATGTTATAATTAACTTTTGAAACAATATTACGACTAAAAACATACATCTTGTCGCTATCTGTAATGACGTTTTTGAGTCCCCATAGAAAAAAATCTTGTTTGTATAAATGTATTTTTAAATTTTTCTTTGTTATATTATCAATAATAATATTATTGCTGTCGCAGAAATTATAATATCGATAGTCATTGTCTATGTAACTCGCAGAACTATTTCTATGCACGAAATCAGATTTTATATATTTTTCATAATTGAAAATTGTTTTTATTTTACCATTGTAGAAATCAAATAAATTATTCTCTAAGTTTACATAGTAAATATGATTATCCTTTAATTTACAATAGGTAATATTCCCTGCATATACATTATTATACTTCATAGTTTGAAGAAAATCTTTTCTCAAATAGTAAATACCTGAATTCAATGTGCTGACCCAATAATTACCAAAATTGTCTTGAGTAACGGAGGATACATCTGCGTCCTTAATCACACAAATTGAATCATTCATGTAAAGGCCATTACCAGTGCAGAAAAAATAATTACTGTCGTAATAATTCACATTATAGATCATATACTTACAAAACACAGAATTAGAAATTGACTTGAGTATATGTAAATCCAGATCATAAACGAACTTTTCATTTATAATACATTCACTATTCTGCGATAAAAATGTCATTTTTAACTTAATATCATAACCTCTCTTTGTCGTTGATAGAATGTTGTAAGATGAGTCAATCACAAAGTCTCCGCTTCTGCCATAAATAACATATCTGTTATCGGTTAACTTTCTTTGGTAGATCCCACCAAAAAGGTGTGGTTCTTTTACATTATTCAAGTCAATTATCCTCACCTTATCTTTATAGATATTTACCAATATTGTCTGATCGTAATAGTGAATGGTAAGGCTGCTATCATATTCTTGTGTGATGCAGGTGATGTGAGGTCTATCGATATTTATTTTCAGGAAAGGCGTATTCTGTGCGGTATGAAATACTCCATTCTTATAAAAACAGAGTTTCCCATTAGCAGCCCCCATCCAAAGCCGCCCCTGATGATCCTCCTTAAAAAAATAAATCTCATTATCAGGCAGGCCATCAAACATAGTATAAACATAAAATCTGACACCATTGTACTTAGCAATACCTTTATCGGTAGCTATCCAGAGAAACCCTTTACTATCTTTATATACCTGATATACAGTATTGCTCGGCAACCCGTCTTCAAAGGAGTAATGGAGCATTGGGTACTCCTGCCCCAGGGAAGTAAATATAGCCAGAAAAAAAAACGACAATAATGCCGATAGCTTTTTCATAAATAGTCATGATTTTCCAGAAACGCAACCAGTGAGGTATATCGCCGTCGGCTTACAGGTATATTCAAATCATCGTTCATTATCACACGATTGTTTCCGTCACTTACTATTTGCTTAATATGAGCGCAATTGATAAGGAAAGAACGGTGAATGCGATAGAACTGGTCTTCAGGCAATAGTTCTTCGTATTCTGATAACGGATGGCTAAGTACCATTTCTTTAATAACCAGGTCCTTCAAAAAAACTATGCGCGAATAGCTGCCCTGGGCTTCAATAAAATAGATGTCTTTGAAATCAACAACGGAGGTCGTATTGATATCTTTGAGGGTAATTTTGTGCGGCTTGGTCTTGCTGGTTAACTGGTCGGAAAGGTCAGCAAATGTCTGTTTGGGATTTTCGATTGTTTTTTTGTAATAAATTTTATCTTTTAGCCTCTGAACAGCTATTCTGAGTTCATTTATGCTTATCGGTTTCAGAATGTAGTCTACTGCATTCAGCCGGAATGCCCTGATAGCGTATTCTTCATAAGCTGTAACAAAAACCACTTCAAAGGAAACCGGTGCAATGCGCTCTAAAAAGTGAAAAGCATTTTCATTAGGCATTTCAATGTCTAAAAAAATGGCATCGGGCGAGTATTTTGTAATTTTCTTTTCCGCTTCCTCAGTGCTATTAGCTATGCCCACAATGTTCAGCGATGGATCAACAAAGTCAAGAAGCAAGTTTTTAATGTTGGTGCAGGCTTTGTTCTCGTCATCAACAATCAACAATTTAATCGGCTTTCCGGTAGAGGGCATACAATAAGGTGTTTTGTTTTCAAGGTAATTTTACCAAAAAAATCCATAAAAACAGATAATCGTTGTATTTTTTTATAAAAGCAATCAGAAAAGGGATACTGTCAATTGACTTATATTTGCATTATGCTAACACAGGATATCATCGATATTATCCCCAAAAACATTCCAGACAACGCCCGTGTGTGGGTATACCAGAGCAGCAGGGCATTCATAGAGAAAGAAGTAACTGAAATAAATGAACAACTGTACCAGTTTTATGCGCAATGGCAGTCGCACGGAGCGCCTGTGGACGGCTGGGCCAGGCTTCTTTACCGTCAGTTCATCGTTGTTATAGCCGATGAAAGCAATGTGCCTGTGGGTGGGTGTAGCACCGATAGTTCGGTGCGGGTAATAAAGAGCCTTGAGCGCCAGTACGATGTAAATTTCTTTGACCGAATGATGCTAACATTCCTTGTAAAAGGCAAAGCGGAAATGTTGCCTTTCGGCCAGGTACAGTATGCAATAGATAAGGGTTTTATTGACGGCAACACACTTGTTTTCAACAATGTTGTGATAACTAAAGGTGAATTGTATTCAAAATGGCTGGTTCCACTTAAAGAAAGCTGGTTGGCGGCTAGAGTTGAATTGAGCCAGAACACAGCCTAAAGCATTATTGCATTATTTAATACGCTTACACTTCTTTTTAAGCAGTTTTTTGTCAATGAGCCCGTTGAGTCTTTTTACCGAATTATTGTACCCATTTCTCACACCACAGTCATATAGTTCGGTCAATGGTGATTTGACAATAATCATTTTATATAATTCTTCAGGTGATGGGGCATTACTGAGTTGGCTATATTGTTTATAACTAAGTCGTATATAAGCGGTATTAGTACCAACCCCAAATTTGTCGAGCCAATAACCACCGTGCAAAGAAACAGGAAGTGGAAAACCACTTCCTGTTTTTACATCACCCGGCCCGGGGTATGATACCACTGATTTTTTATCGGAAGATAACTGTACCGGGACTAAATTCCTATACTTTGATCCGGCTTTGTAAACCAGAACATGAGGTAACGTGCTACTTACCTGTGCCGCAGTAAACCGTATACAAACAAAAAATAAAGCAACTAACGCAACTGACAGTTTCCTCATTTAGCTATAACGATTTTCTTAACCACCACTGCATCGCCTGAATGCAACTGAATGAAGTAAATGCCCGGAGCAAAGTTATTAACGGGTACCTTTAAGAGAGACTGGTTATCTAAACCGCTCATTGTGCGCATATTGCGCCCTGTGATATCGGTAATATCCAATGCGTTTACCTTCATTCCCTTCAGATCAATAAAAAACTCACTGGTCGCGGGATTAGGATAAACGTTCACATCATCAGTAACTAATTCCGGTGCATTGGTTTCTGCACTACCAATTACATCAATCAGAACAGGGTTTGTATAGCGATCGTTGCCTGTGATGATAAACGACCCGGTCGCTCCTGGCTGATGCTGTATGGCAAGTGCATATGTGCCACCAGGTACATTAAGGCTGGCTGTGCTGAATGTATGCGCAGCAAACGAACCTGCACCAATTGATTGCCCTGTCTTTGTCTGAAGATCGTAAGAGGCCCCTGTGTGTACGTTAAATAAATATGCACGTATTGTACCACTAAATCCAGAAGTACCAAAGTTGGCGATTTTCGTAGAGACAGACAACGGTGTACCTTTTGCAACGGTTACGCTGCTAACGGTTAAAGCTTCATATAAACGGATCAAATTAGAGCTTCCAACTACAGCCATCTGGTTATAATTGATAAAAGTACCATTATTGGCTACAGAAGTCCATGAGCCGGAACCAGTCGCGCGGTACATGATACGGATACCATAATTTTTTGCGATCGCGAGATAATAAGACGGGGCATCAGGTAATGTCCCCGGCACCATTCCATACATATTAGCACCATCAAAAGACAGTTCAGCTGAACTGTCTCCGGCACCGATAGTTTGGCCTGTAATGGTTTCCATAGTACCCACGTACTTGCCGGTCATATCATATACCATAGCACAAAAATCACCATTAAACGCAGTTGTGTTAGTGTTACGGAACTTTGCTTTTACAGAAAAGCTACCTAAATAAGACATTGGGGATTCGGTAGGGCAGTTGAGGCGAGTCTGCATTTGAATGTTACCTGGAGTTGACGCAGTACTATCTGGCATAACTCCTATGATAATGGCCTGATCTGAGTTGAAATTACCGCCGCCGCCGCCAATACCTAAGGATGGTGGGGCGATTGAATTTACCGAATAAAATCCGTTAGGGCCTACACCACCCCATCCCCAGTTAAAGTGCATCTTGTTTCCTGCATCATAGCCATCGGCAACCCAGGCGTGACCACCGGAAGTACCCTGACCTGAGTATATTACCGGGCGTTGTGCATTTAACTCGGTTTTAAGATAATTGAGCCAATCTGTAGGTGAAACGTCTGGTGACCCACTAGGAGTAGCTGTACGGGCAATTCCCCTGAGAGTTGATTTATACCTGAAATATGTTTTTAATGCATATTCAGTGCAGTTCAGCTTCGGAGAATATTCGTGTATTACAAAAGCTCCGCTGGAAGCGGCGCCGTAATTCATGTCTACACCGATTCCGGCATGCAGCATCAACGTGCCAATTGCATTGTTATTTGAGGTAATGCTATTCGGCATCCCCACCCAATTATAGACAGTATTTCCAAAATTAGCCGTTATTGCGCTGTAAGCAGGGGGCGTGTATGTATGCTGACCTGTGCCTACTGTTGGCCAGTTCCAGTATTTCATTAGTTGTGCCATTGCCGTGGCCACACAGCCAGTAACCGCCTTACTTGCACCTGAACCAGGGCACATGTAGTTATAATTGGGAGCCTGATCCCAAGTTGTGGTGAGTAACCACGAAGTACTGCTGGGGAAAGTAACTGTTGTTTTTGCCCCAATGTTCTTTACAGCCGGTTTCATTAGTTGGGTCCAGCTATCGGCAACACCAGGCTGTGCCGGTAATTGATTTTGAATAACGTAAGTTATCTGGTTCTGATACCCTTCAACCCAGTCTTTTGCAGCGGGGCTGATATTATCTATATTGAAAGGAGCTTCTCCTGAATAGGCAAGTATGGGCTCTATTACATCATCTGCGGCAACCATGACAAAACCGTCTTTACCAACGAAATTAAATACATAGTAATCTGTTACGGAGGTGCCGTTCACAGAGGCGACGGCCTCATAAGTTTTAATAAGATCGGCAGAACCTGTTATGCCATTTATTCCAACGGAGATCAAAAAATTACTGCCAACTATTTTAGCTGTATGTTCATCTACCCGCTTCCCAAAAGATGTATAACCTACGCACAAAAGGAGTGACAGGGCACAGATAATTCCGGATAATTTCCTCATAATAACAATTTTAAAAAAGATTCAGTTTTTAGCAAATGAAGTATTTGCAAACATAACCATTAATAGTGATGCAACAAAAAATGTGCCGTATAATTTACCACAATTTTACACAGTTACACCCCACAATAAAGTAATATTCAAACAAACGCCATAACTTATCCCAGGCCAATCTCTTGGTGCTGGGATGGTATCTCAATATCCCGAAAACCTTTTTTAAATAATCGATCGCGGAATTCTTGCTGAACTTCATAATCTCCATGCACCAGAAACAGTTTATCCACCTGCCTTTCATCCTGGCAGGAGAGCCACCGAATGAGGTCCTGGTAGTCACCATGGGCGCTCAGGCTGTCGATAACACCTACTTCTGCTGCCACGTCATAAGGCTGTCCGTATATGGTCACATGCTGGTCGCCATTACGCAGCCTCCCGCCGAGTGAGCGGGGCTCACAATAACCGACTATCAGGATTGTATTCCTTGAGTTTTCAATATTATGTGCAATATGGTGCTTCACCCTACCCGCCTCTGCCATTCCCGACGCCGAAATGATGACGCATGGTTCCTTCAGGGAATTTAACATTATCGACTCTTCTGCAGTTCTGAGGTATTGCAGACCTTCAAAAGCAAAAACATCTTCATCGTGCTTGAGCAAAGCCTGCACTTCCTTATTAAAACAATCTGGATGCTTTTTTACAACTTCAGTAGCGGTGATAGACATCGGGCTGTCAACAAAATATTTCAACTTTGGCAAACGGTGCTCGGTCTCAAGTCGGTTCAGCAGATACAACACTTCCTGAGTTCTGCCTACACTAAAAGCGGGTATAATCAGTTTCCCCTTTTTCTCTATACAGGTATCCTCAATATACTTCAGCATCCTGTCGGTGGCGGGGGCTATCATATCATGCAACTTATTACCGTACGTGGACTCAAGTATAATATAATCAGCTTGCGGAAAAACACCAGGCTGCCTGAGTATAAGATCATTGTACCGCCCTACATCGCCACTGAAGGTGAGCCGTTTCACTTTCCCGTTTTCTTTAATTTTCAGGTTCACCGCTGCACTGCCCAGGATATGGCCGCAATCGGTATACAACAATTCCACGTCACTATCTATCTTGTATGGTTCGTCATATTTTATGGTAGTCATAAGCCCCAGCACGCCGTGCACATCATCTTCCGTATACAACGGTTCTTCCCATGGCCGGCCCTGCTTATCTCTTAGTTTGTTGATATGGCGTATATCACTTTCTTGTATTTTCGCCGAGTCCAGCATCAGTATACGCCCAAGTTCCTCTGTTTGCGGGGTACAATAAATCGGGCCGCTGAAGCCATCCTTTACCAGCTTAGGCAACAAACCAATATGATCTATATGCGCATGGGATATAATTACATACGTGATTTCCGCCGGATCAAATCCCCAGTTCCGGTTCAGCGTCATCGTATCTTTTCCCATACCCTGAAACATACCGCAATCCAGGAGTATCTTTTTATCGGGCTGAATATGCAACAAGTGTTTTGAACCGGTTACTGTTCTCGCCGCACCGTGAAATGTTATTTTCATTGAAGGTATCTTTTATTGAAATTGAATTACCACCTAAAACTAAGTATTTGTGCTAAACAAAGGCGCGGTATATGAAAAAGCCCCCGAAAAACTCCGGGGGCTTTCATATTCAGCAGCTGCTTATTTCTTCACCATCGTAGTGAAAGTAGCATTATTTACTTTCAAAGGATAGTCGCGGCGCATTTTTTCATTCCACTGTTTTTCCAGGTAGTCCTGGTATTCAGCTACCACATAGCCTCTGGCTTCGTTGAGTGTCTTCTGGCTAGGGCCCGTGAATATCTCTTTTGAGAGAACAACGGTATGCGGGCCATTAGGCGATGTAATAACTTTCATTTTGTTATTCATGAGTTCCGCCTGCGTAGCATCCCTGAATCGGGAGAACTCATAGCGGCCACGCTGAATGGATACTCCATCAGGATGCGCGGAGGTGTTGATATCCTTCACCATTTGTTCATCGCTTACACCAGCATTCAGCATCGTAATGCCGGAATCAAGCAGCGCCTTGGTTTTAAATTTATATACAGCACCTTCAAATCCGCGTTCCCACATGTATTTGCTTTTGTTCTTCTCATAAAAGGCGGCTAACCCGGCAGAATCTCGCGCTGCTTTGCTCCATACATTGCGGTCCATCAACTCAAACAACATGATGCCATCGCGGTATTCCTGCATCAGATTTTTGAATTCAGGGTTCTCCTCTACCAGTTTGTGCTCCTGGAAATCATTTACCACATTACTAACATACAGGACATATGCATCATGCACCACGGCACCTTTGGGGCCGTTCAGTTTACCGCGTGTCAGCCTTTCGAAGAATGTGATAAAATCGTTCTGCAAATAGTTCTTGCCGGCCAGCACAAATACAGGCTTGGTCATATCTGCATAATCCTTGGCGTAAAATGTTTTGGCGTCTTTGCCCGTATCAGGAATAAGGGACAACCTGTCCGTGACCTCCTTCAGGTTGTCAGGGTATTCTTTAAATCCGTTCTTCGCTTTTACTTTGTCAAAGAATATCTCTTTAGCTGTTTGCGCACGGGAGTCATTCTCTACTTTATGTTTTATCTGGGGTAGCACCGTATCATATGGGGCCAATGGAACCTTGGAAATGAGCTTGATTATGTGATAGCCGTAATCAGTTTTGATAGGTTCAGAGATATCGCCTGATTTCTTTAACGCAAAAGCAGCATTTTCAAACGCAAGTATCATACGGCCTGCGCCAAATGGTTTCAGCATGCCACTGTCTTTTACAGAATACTGATCATCGGAATATTTCATAACAAGCTCCTCAAAACGCGCCCCGCTTTTCAGCATGGCCACAACACTATCTGCGCGCTTACGGGCAGTTGCAATACCCTCCTCACCTTTCGACTTAGGCGTAGAGATCAAGATCTGTGCAACCTTCACCTGTCCACGGTCTGGGCGCCTATCCAGCACTTTCACTATATGGTAGCCAAACTGCGTTTTGAATGGCTTTGACACTTTCCCTACCGGGGTGTTGTAAGCCATATTCTCAATGCTATACACTGTTTGTAAAGCCGTAAAATAGCCAATGTCGCCACCGTTATCTTTCGAACCTTTATCGTCGGACAGTTCTTTTGCCATACTCTCAAAATCAGACTTCTTGCTTTCAATAACTCGGTAAATACTGTCTATCTTGCGGTAAGGGGCAGTTGTATCTGTTCCGGGAGGGCAACTTACCAGTATGTGTGCTACTCTTACATTCTCCTTCATGCGGTCATAAGCCTCACGAAACAGTTTATTGGTTATCTGCTCATCGGTCAGGTAATTTTTCGCCAGTTGCTTCCGGTAGTTATTGAGTTCGTTCTCAATGGTGGTTACCGTATCCAGGTGCTGCTTATCGGCCTCTGCTACTTTCATCCGGAACAACGCATACAGGTCAAGATAGCTCCTCAATGCCGTATCTGACATATCGGGCTTCTTATTGATGCTGTTCTTCTTATAAACCCGTAAAAACTCATCTTTTGATACAGAGCGGTTACCGTAAGTAAATAAATTCTGCCCCTGCGCAGAAGATAACAAGACACAAGTGGTAAGGTACGTTAGTGCAATTTTTCGCATTGTATGTGTTATTTTTTAGGATTTTGATTTAGTAGTTTCGCGGGCCCTTCTTTCAAGCATATCAATCAATCCACCCAGATTTGTGTGATCGATTCTTTTGCCCCTGATTATCTTTTTTTCGTCAAGCAAATATATGGTTGGCGTGCTGTAAACATCATATTTCCCTCTCCAGTCGCCCACATGGTCATGATCCCATGCGTTCGTCCATCCTTCCAACTTGTATTTAGCGATAAAATCGGTTATTGCCTTTTCTTCACCTTCAGTAGCTATCGACAGCACTTTCACGCCTTTCGCTTTCAGTTCGGCTCTGTATAGCGAGTCGAGCGCAGGCACTTCATGCTGGCAATGCCCGCATGAAGGTGAGTAGAATATGACCAGCGTATATTTCGCCTTTATATCGTAAAGGCTTTCCATCTTTTTGGTCATAATATTTGGCACCTTTATTTCCGGGGCTATGTTGCCTATTACGTTTGGTGCAATTTTCTGCGCGCGGTCCACGTACTTTGTCAATTCTTCATTAGTCA
This sequence comes from uncultured Flavipsychrobacter sp., assembly GCA_964430995.1. Taxonomy (GTDB): domain Bacteria; phylum Bacteroidota; class Bacteroidia; order Chitinophagales; family Chitinophagaceae; genus Nemorincola. The sequence continues at coordinate 17,958 of CAYSIG010000020.1, read as the reverse complement.
GCCAGAAAGCTTCCCCCTTCATGTAATAGTTCTCCACGAGGTACACAAATACTTCGTCCATACCCATTACCTTGCTGTTTTCCACATGGCGGGTAAGCCACCATAGCGTGTACTTAAACATATCTTTCGTACCCTTTGCTTTTCGCAACAGCATATCGGCTTCTTTCTCCATGCTATCCGGCCAGGGCAATACCAGTTTAGTAAAGTATTCCTCCAGTTTGGCATCATAAATAGGCGCATGGATCAGGCGGTCGTCCTGCAGGTCAAGGTCGTCCCAAAAATGCGATTTGTAATAATTATACGCAAATGAAGAATCTCTTGTCACCCCATCCGGCAAATAATGTACGCCTTCAGGCACCTGTGGCAAAGACAATGCTTTAAAGATTGCCGCCAATAAAGTGTTGGGGTATTTCGCGGTATAATTCTTCCTGTAGTTGGTCAGGTCTTTCGATGACGCAGAGGCTTTTTTACGCACAGCCGCGCTGTCTTCAGCATTTTTCGCTTCTTTGTATTCTTTCTGCAATGCCTGCTGCTGCTTGCTGTAGCCGCTAAGGAAATCCACGTATTCCTGGAACCGGTCATTCTCCGGTGAGTTTTTAAATTTCACCCCTTCAGGCAATTTTGCCAGGTCAGCAGTCATGGATATATCGTCGCCACTATTCAGCAGAAATTCAAAATAGGTCTTGCGGTCGCCGAGCAGCATCATATAAATGCCCCCGGTAAAAGAGGAATCGTTGCTCTTAAACACAGCAACTCCATTTTTATCAAACCGGGCGGAGTCCTTTTTATATATAGTAGGCAATGGCTTACCATAATAATGTGTAAGGTACACGATAGAGTCTTTCACACCGGGTATCTTCAGTTGAATCTTATACCCATGGCGTGCAATAGCCGGTATCACCATGCCCATAAATAGCACGGCAATAAATGAAATTCGCTTCATATTTAGTTTTTGGTTTAATTCCACTGAAAGACGGAATTAAAACCTTATGAGTTGGTTTAAAAATCAAAAATAAACCATAAAATTGGTGTATCCCAATATGTTGTAGTTATCATTGAGTTATAACAATATTTTTACACATGTAGAGCAGTGATATATTGATATGGCCATAACATGAAAAGAGTGGGTATAATTTGTATTATACCCACTCTTCACGATTTTTAGCGATATTACTGCTCAATAACCAGGTGGAACACTTTGGTCCCGCCTTCGGCACGCAGGTTCAATATATACATGCCATTGGCAAGAGTATTGCTTAGTTGTATATGCTCATCAATCATACCCTGACTTGATTTAGCATTACCTGTGTAGATGGCCTGACCGAGCATGTTAGTTATCTCTATGGTCACCTCTCCATCAGCCGCAGTTCCTAAAGAACCCTTCAGTGCAAAAGTGCCTTTGTTTGGGTTAGGCAACAATTTCACGTCAATATTAGCAGCACCTACTTCCTGCACACCTACGCCATGCAACCTTACAGTAACTGTTTTGCTGCCCAGCGTGCCTGCACATGCGCCACTGCTGCGCACCTCGCATGTCACCTGATCCTGGTCGCGGTAAGTATTGTTAACATAGGTCTCTCCTATTGCCGCCGGTATTGTAATGCCATTTACCTTCCAGAGGTAAGTAGGCGCCGGGCCAGCATTGGTAGCCGAGGCGGTGAGCGACAAGGCCGCACCTGGCGCAATAGTCAGGCCTGGGTCGGCTGTGATGGTCACCACCGGTACAGCAGGTGTGGTTGTCGTAAATACTATAGCTGTGCTTAAGGCAGAATCCTGCAAACGGCAGCGGTAGTTGCTGTACATGATACAGTAAACATTGTCGCCATTGTTAGGCGTATAGGTGTAGGTGCTGGTTGTCACACCTGTCCCAATACCATTCTTCATCCACATATAAGCCGGCGCACTGCCACCGAATACCGGAACAGCAGATAAAGTCACTGTACTGCCCTGGCAAACCGTATTTCCGGGGTTAGCTGATGACGAAACTGCGGGTATCCTCGGTACATTAACAGTAACAGCCATACTGTTTGTAGCTATTGCTGGCATTGCACATGAAGCAGAGCTAGTCATTTGCACACCTACAACATCACCATTCAGTGGTAGGTAGCTGTAACTATTAGCTGCCGAGCCGACTGGTACGCCATTGATAGTCCACTGATACGTAGGTGAGGAACCTCCATTTACCGGTGCTGCTGCGAATGTAGTCAGCACACCGGAACAAACTGTATCCCCTACCCCTGTAGAGATAGTTACCGCCGGAACAACAACCGGGTTAGCCACTACTGTCGCGCTGCCTGCCATGGCTATTGAACAACCTGTAGATGCATTTGTTGCTGTTACCGTATAACTGCCGGTAGTGGTCTGTAGTCCGAAATCAAGAGCAGACCCCGTACCGCTTAAAGTAACTACCGATGAACTGCCTGTTGACAATTCATAATCTACACCCATAGCCGAATTAGAAAGGCCGATAAGCACTCCTGTGCCGGCGGCACAATAATTACCACCACCGGTTACAGTATATACTACCGGGTTTGCATTTACTACAACCGACGTGCTGCCCATATTGGTCACACATCCGGAGATAGCATCTGTACCGGTAACTGAATAGGTACCCGCTGTTGTTTGCATTCCGAAATCAATAGCAGCACCGGTTCCGGCAATAGGGCCGGTAACCAATGTAGTACCTCTGTATAAGCGGTAGATAACGCCTGATGCCGAACCACCTATACCAATATTTACCCCAGTGCCACCTGCACAATAGCCACCACCACCAGCTACAGCATATGCTGCAGGAGAAGTGTTAACGCCTACCGTAGCGCTGCCGGTCATCAATCTCGTACAGCCGGTAGCCGTATTTGTTGCCATAACGGTATAACCACCCGCTAAAGTTTGCATACCAAAATTGATTGGGCTGCCTGTCCCAAGAATTGCACTACCAATAGGTGTTGTGCCCCAGTACAAACGATAGCTGATACCCATAACTGAGCCGCTCAACCCTACCGGAACACCTGCACTGCCGGAACAATAATTACCTCCGCCAGTTACACCCAATGCTGTGGGTAATGCGCTTATCGTTACTGATGCGCTGCCGGTCATATTTTGTACACAACCATTAGCATTTGTTGCTTTTACGGTATAGTATCCGCCTGTTGTCTGCAGGCCAAAGTTTAACGAGCTGCCTGTGCCCGCCATTATTGGGCCCGGAGCACCGCCGATAATTAACTGGTAGTTGGTACCGATATCAGAACCACTTAATCCAACATTTACACCAGCCCCACCAGAGCAATAGCTGCCTCCGCCGGTAACTGTGTAGATAGCGGGTAATGCATAAATAGTTACAGACGCACCACCTGCCATACTGCTGGTACAGCCACTCGCGTTATTAGTACCTATTACAGTATACGAACCTGCGGTTGTCTGCGGGAGGAACGATACCGGACCACCTGAGCCGGGCAATGGTGTACCTATCGGCGTGCTGCCACGGAATAACTGGTAGCTAACTCCATATTCAGAATTGGTGAGTATAGGAGTCACGCCAGTACCACCTATGCAATATCCGGCACTGCTGCCGGCAACTGTATATACGGTAGGCAATGTCATTGGCACAACCGTAGTGCTTCCTGTCATATTATTTACACACATGGTTGTTGTATTTACAGCAGAAACCGTGTAGCTGCCCGCAACTGTCTGCAGTCCGAAATCCAAAGCGGCGCCTGTGCCGGGTAATGGGCTGCCTATTGCAAATATACCCGCCCTATAGAGCTGATAAGAAACACCAGCCTGAGAGCCGCTGAGTGTAACATTTACCCCAGCGCCACCTGCGCAAAAATTGCCACCGCCACTCACAATAAATGCAGTTGGCAAAGAAAGTATATTGATAGTGGCACTACCATTCATTGCTTTGGAACAGCCGGTAAATGGATTTGACGCTGTTACTGTATAATTACCTGATAAAGTTTGTGCGCCAAAATCCAGAATGCCACCCGTGCCGGGGATTGCCGGGCCTATCGGGTCAATACCATTATATAACTGATACTCGATACCAGTAACAGAACCATTCAGCAGAACATGTACCCCGGTGCCACCAGCGCAATAGCTGCCGCCACCGCTCACATTATAAACAGTCGGGAGGGGATCTACTGTGATGACCCCGGAACCTGACATGGCAACTGTACAGGTAGTAATACTATTTGTAGCTATTGCCGTGTATACGCCTGCTGCGGTTTTCAGACCGAAGTCAATAGCAGAACCTGTGCCTGCGATCGGAAGGCCTGCAGTTACTCCGCCGAAGTATAGCTGGTATGTAACACCGGTTTCTGTGGCATCCACTCCTATTGCCAGTCCGGAGCCTCCGGCGCAGTAGTTACCGGTACCTGTTACGTTATGCACGATAGGTAACGAATGAACTGCGATAGTGGCACTGCCAAACATATTACCAACACAACTGGTGCCTGTGCCCGTAGCCTCTACTGTGTATATACCTGCAGGAAGAAGCCCGAAATTGAGTGCGCTGCCTGTACCCGGAACCACGCTGCCAACAGGTGTACTGCTTTCAAGCAACTGGTAATCCACTCCAATATCAGAATTGCTAAGCCCTACGGCCGAGCCAGCTGCTGAAGGACAGTAATTGCCGCCGCCGGTAACAGTATAAATAGTGGGCATAGATGATATGGCAATGGAAGCAGTGCCACTCATATTTTTACTGCAGCCTGTCAGTGAATTTGTAGCAGTCACTGTATAAGTACCTACACCTGTCTGGTAACCAAAATCAAGGGGCACGCCTGTACCCGGTGTTCCCGTACCTACCAGCAAACTGCCATTATATAATTGATAGGATACTCCCGTCTGAGATCCTGTGAGGCCGATATGCATACCCAAGCCACCAATACAATAGTTGCCGCCACCGGTAACAATCTGTACCGCAGGTAAGGCATTCATAACCACAACGGCACTGCCGCTCATAGTGCTCATACAGCCGGTAACCGCGTTTGTGGCTTTAACCGTATATGTACCTGCAATTGTCTGTGCACCCAGATCAAGGGCAGCACCTGTACCGGATATCATACTGCCTGCAGCAGATGTACCGATATATAGCTGGTAATTAACCCCGGCTTCAGATGACACAAGGCCAACATGCACACCTGTGCCCCCGGCACAATAATTACCACCGCCGGTCACAGCATATACCACTGGTAACGTGTTTGTATTCACAACCGCGCTGCCGCTCATGGTAATTGTGCAGCCCGTAGTCATATCTGTAGCTATAACAGTATAAGTACCTGTTGTTGTCTGCATACCAAAATCAAGGGCAAAGCCACTTCCGGTCATTGGCGCGCCTATGGGGCTTGCCCCGTTATATAATTGATAGCTGATACCTGTCACCGAATTAGACAGGCCTACATTAACACCGCTGCCACCTGTGCAGAAGTTCCCGCCGCCGGTCACGGTGAATATTGCGGGCAATGGGTCAACTGATATCGTTGCACTACCGCTCATGTTTGCCGTGCAGCCTGTTAAAGCAGTAATAGCTTTTACCGTATAAGTGCCTGCTATTGCCTGGAGCCCAAAATTTATTGTTGCACCGGTGGTGCCTGGAAGTGTTCCGCCGATTGGTGTCGTGCCGCGGTACAACTGGTAGTTAACACCTGATTCAGCATTATCGAGGCCAACGGCAACACCACTTCCGCCTGCGCAATAGTTACCACCGCCGGTTACATTATTTGCAGTAGGCAATGGGTTGATAGCTATCGTCACGCTGCCGCTCATCATATTGATACATCCGGTGCCGATATTTGTTGCTTCAACTGTATAAGTGCCGGCACCTGTCCGTGGGCCAAAGCTTATGGCTCCGCCTGTGCCTGTAACCGCAGCACCTGACGATAGCCCGTCTTTTAATAATTGGTAGCTGATGCCTGTATTAGAATTACCCAGACCAACATTTACCCCTGTGCCACCGGCACAGTAGCTGCCGCCACCTGTTACTGCATAGGCTGTTGGCAATGGGTTCTTCACGATAGTAGCGCTACCCGACATATTAGAGAAACAACCTGTGCTGGAGTTTATCGCTGTCACCGTATATACACCACCGTCGGTATAAGTACCGAAGGTGATAGATGAACCCGTTCCTGCTACCATTGCTGATACAGTAGTCGTGCTGTTCATTACATAATTCACACCGCTCTGCGACGAGCTCAAGTCTATGCTGAACCCTGTTCCGCCGTCGCAATAACTGCCGCCACCTGTTACGGTATACGCTATCGGCAGCGGATCAATGGAGATGGTAACGCCGCCGGGGAAAACCGCGCTGCAGCCTGTGCCGGGTATGGTAGCCGATACAGTATAAAAACCTGCCGCTGTATGCAATCCGAAGCTAAGGGCTGCGCTCGTTCCCGACGCGCCGTCCACTAATGTACCGTCTTTATAAAGGAAGTAACTGGTGCCTATATCCGACCCGCTCAGGCCCACATACTCGCCTTCAGCACCCAGGCAGTAGTTGCCGCCGCCCGTTACGGTATACCCCGTAGGTAGTGGGTTTGCTATTATTGTCGCGCTGCCCAGCATATTATTGGTGCATGTGCTTGCATTTGTAGCTACAACTGTATATACCCCCACTGCTGTTTTATTGCCGAAAGAAATAGCCGTGCCAGTACCTGCCACCGGCGTACCCGTTGATACGCCATTTAGATACAACTGGTAGGTAACGCCCGTAGCCGAGCCTGCTAACCCAACCGGCACACCCACGCCACCCGCGCAGAAGGTACCACCACCTGTAACACTGAATATAGCAGGCAATGCATTAATAGTAATATTTGCCGCACCTGTCATGTTTGCCGTGCAGCCTGTAGCAGTGTTGGTTGCTATAACTGTATAGCTGCCAGCTACTGTTTGGTAACCAAAGGAGATACTGCCGCCTGTGCCGGCTACTACACTGCCTATGGCTACTCCGCCCCTATACAATTGATAGTTGATACCGGCGTCTGTTCCGCTCAGGCCCACCAGTACGCCTGTACCGCCTGTGCAATAGCCGCCTGTGCCGGTTACTGAATAAGCTACTGGTAATGGATTGATGGTTACTGTAGCTGTGCCGTTCATAGCCGATACACAGCCGGTTACTGCATTTGTAGCGGTAACGCTGTAAGTACCGGCAGGTGTCAGCAATCCGAAATCAAGTATAGTGCCTGAGCCCGACAGTGGAGTACCTACCGTTGATGCACCATTGTATAATTGATAATTGATGCCGGGGTTCGATCCGCTCAGGTAAATATGCACGCCTGCACCGCCTGTGCAGTAGCCACCGCCGCCATATACATTAAATACATTGGGCGAAGGATAGATACTTACTACTGCCGATGAGGTCATATTAGCAGAACATGATGTACCCGGATTAGCTACTACCGAATAAGTACCGCCGGTTGTTACCACACCAAAATCAAGCGGGCCACCTGTGCCGAAAATGGGAGAACCAAAAGGCGTTACTCCTGTGTACATCTGGTAGCTTACCCCTGCGTCCGAACCGCTAAGCAGTACGTGCACGCCTGTGCCGCCGGAGCATGTGGTACCACCTCCCGAAACAGTATAAACGGATGGGGCCGGGGTTACATTTACTGTAGCTGTTATAGTGCAGGTACTGGGGAATGTATAAGTAATTACAGTGCTGCCAAGAGACACGCCCGATACCACACCAGAAGCAGAACCGATAGTTGCTACCGATGGATTGCTGCTTGCCCATGTGCCGCCGCTTATAGTATTGCTCAGTGTGCTGGTAGCCCCCACGCACAGCCCAACGCCGCCCGTAATGGCCGGGGTATTGATAACTGTCACCGTAGCCGTGGAGAAACAACCCGTCCCTAAAGTGTAGGTAATAACAGGGCTGCCACCTGACACACCAGTAACGATGCCGGTGGATGAACCAACGGTTGCCATGGCAGTATTGCCTGAAGACCATGTGCCGCCGGATGTGCTATTGGTAAGTGTAGTGGTTGAGCCGGGGCAGAACGGACTGGTGCCACCGCCTATGCCGGCAGGTGGCGCGTTTACGGTTACCGCCGATGTTACATAACATCCGGTAGATGTAAGTGTATACGTAATAGTGGCAGTGCCCGCTGAAACACCTGACACAACACCAGTAGTACTAACAACCGATGCCACGCCGCTGTTGCTGCTGCTCCATGTGCCCGTACCACTGCTGCCTAAGGTCATTGTATTGCCTATACACAATTGCGTGGGGCCGGAGATGGCCGATGGCAATGGGTTTACCGTTGCCGTTGTTATATACGTTCTGGTACAGGCAGCACCTGTGCCATTGTTTACAGTTACCGAATAAGTGCCGCCGCCTATAGGCGTAATACCCGGCACACTTGCCGATGCGCTGCCTGAGCTGGTAATGGCTACCGGCCCTACCCATGCGTAGCCGGTCACATCAGTGGGGCTGTTTGCAGTAAGGTTCAGTGTGCTGCCGCTGCATACCGGGCTGTTATTCGATGCGCTGCTGAGTGCCGGTTGTGCATTAACCGTAACAGTAGTAGTAGCGCCCGTGCAGGCATTAGCGCCATTTACGGTAGTGTATAAAGTGTATGTGCCGCCCGCAGATGTGCTTGGTACAGTATAGACATGGGTGGCGCTCGATGTAGTCGCATAATAACTGGACGGGCCAGACCATGTGTATACGCCGCCCGTATAGGAGGGCGATGTAAGATTAAGTGCGCCGGTTACACATACTGGGCTGCTGTTTGTTGGGGTTGGGGTTGGGGGGATGATCTCAACCATATAATCATTGGCGGCCCCCACGCCACTTAATAAGCCCGTGGGCGCTATCGTAGATGTGGTGTATGCGGTAGTTGTGGTCCTTACGCGCATACGGTGAACACCAAATGCATTTGCAGGAATTGTCAGGGTGGCGCTTATTGCAGATCCGCCACCCGATGCACTGCCTATATATTCACCCGTACCTGTAAACACACCATCGTCATTAATGTCCATCCATATGCCAAAAGTAGCAGTGGATCCATAGTTTCCTAACGTAGCTGTGTAAGTAGTTGTGGTTGAGCTACTGCCTAAAAGTTTTATGTGTGTAGGCTGGCTGGTCATATCTAAGTAGCTATATTGAGTACCTGATGTACCACCAAATACCGGATAATTAAACTGACTCATACTATTGGTTGCATCACTTAAAGTTGTGCTGCAAGACCCACCGGAAATAGAGAATAGCCCTATTTGTGCAAAAGGATTGGATCCGGCACCATTGGAAGTGTTGGATGGCATTCCTGGGCAAGATGATTCATAGCCAACAACAACAGGACTAGAAGCAACTGCCGTACCGGAACCACAGGCTACTAAACATTGATAATGTGTTGCGGTGGTTGGGTTAGCTGAATAGCTTGGATTTGTGGCTCCTGAAATGTTTGACCATGAACCCACAACTCCGGTAGCAGAACTTTGCCATTGATAAGTAAGGCCACTGGAAAGTGGCAGATTTAATAAGCCTAAACCAACAGGCACCGTGCCACAGGTAATACCATGTGTGGCTATGGCTGTTGGAGCCGAAGGTGTGCCGCTGCAGGCTGATGGCTGAAGCCCTGACGGAGGTGTAAAAGTAAAAGTTGTACCGGCAGTAATACCATTACTGGGATCAAAAACGATCATAGAATTCGGAATCGAAGTGCTGGTTGTGACACTTGAAAATGATGTGCCTGTAAGAAGTATATAATCGGCTGTAGAGGCACCACACAACCCTACCAGAGGATATAGAGTTGTGCCATTTGTTACCCCGGCCCTATCAAAACTAGTTGTTGATGAATTATATACTATATCAATAGTATTTGTAGTTTCTGAAAGTCTGATCTGGAATGTAACAGACTCGCTAGCTCCGCCGCTTGTGGGATAATAGGCATTAGCCCCTTCGCAATCTGTCCACTGTACAACAAATACACGATTTGGCGCAGAACCAATAGTTGCGTATTGAATCGGGTTTGAGTTAGAGAAATCAAGTAGTGTCCCAAGCCAAATGCGCCCTGAAGCACTTCCGGTATATCCATAACCATTTGATGCGGCAAATCCACAAATACTTCCGCTTTGCCCGTCATTTACAATTGACGGCCGTCCATTGCTTGCTAATGCACTTTTTCCAAAAGTAAGGAAACCATTGCTGTTAACATATACGTCCGAATAGCCAATTCCATTGTAAAAGAAAACAAATGGCAACACAATATTAAAATTTTGCGAAGACCACCCGGTGCCGGAAATGCCGGAGCCTGGCGGCACCAAAGCTGTACCTCCGGATAAAGGTGTATAAGTGCCCGACGATGATGCAAATGTGTAAGAACTCACCTGCCCGAAACAGGCCAGATGGGTTACAAATAAAGCCAGGAGTAGAGTGATTTTTTTCATAAAAATGGTTATGATGATACAATAATGTGTTTAATCTGTTAGCCTGAAAACTTAATAAATACTAAATACCTGCTTCTAAAGTACAAAAGATTGCTAAATAGAGGTAAAAACAGGGGGATTTTTTATTTATGACCCAAGATTTTGTAGATAATTTATTGCAATACAACGAATACAATATAACATAAAAAGGGCATCCTATGGACGCCCTTTTTATATAAAAATATATTTTAATGATTTACTGTCCGGTCTTGCCGCCTTTTTCTTTTGCTGCTTTAGCCTTCTTTTCCAGCATTTCTATCACGTTGGCTATATTGGCATGGTCAAGGCGTTTACCACGTATTATTTTGCGGTCATCAAGCAGGTAGATGGTGGGAGTGCTATATACATCGTACTTGCTGTGGTAATCGCTGGTATGGTTCGGGTCCCAGGTATTGGTCCACTCATTTATCTTGTGTTTGTTAATAAAGTCGGTGATTGCTTTCTCCTCACCTTCGGTGGCTACGGTATACACCTTCACGCCTTTATCTTTCAGCACTGCCCGGTATAATGAGTCGAGACTGGGCATCTCGTGCTGGCAATGGCCGCAGGTAGGCGAATAAAATACGATCAGTGTGTACTTCGCCTTCATATTCGACATACTCTCGTCTTTCTTTGTCACTATATTCGGCAGCTTGATCTCTGGGGCCACATTACCTATTACGTTCGGTGCTATGTCCATAGCGCGCTTGGTATATTTCTGCAACTCATCAGGTTTCAGCCAGAATGCATCACCCTTCATGTAGTAGTTCTCTACAAGGTACACAAATACTTCATCCATACCCATTACTTTACTGTTCTCCACATGGTGTGTCAGCCACCACAGGGTATAATGGAACATATCTTTTGTACCCTTGGTCTTTTTCAGCAGTATATCGGCTTCCTTCTCCATGCTGTCGGGCCAGGGCAGTACCAGCTTGGTAAAGTATTCTTCTATCCTCGGATCGTACAAAGGTGTAAATATGAGCCTGTCATCGCGAAAGTCGAATCCATCCCAATAATGGCTCTTATAATAGCGGTAGGCAAATGTGGAGTCTTTTGTTTTGCCGTCCTCCAGGTAGTGGGTGCCTTCGGGTATTTCCGGGGTTTCCATTGCATTGAAAATTGTAGACAAAAGGGTACCTGGATGGGCTTTCACATAGTCGCGCCTGTACTTGGTGAGCACCTTTGCCGACGCTATTGATTTCTTCCTGATAACCTCAGTATCCGCTGTGGTCTTCGCTTTGGTCAGTTCTTCTTTTAACTTCTCCTGCTCCTTGCTATACCCCTTCAGGTAATCAACATATTCCGAAAAACGGTCGTTCTCAGGTGAATTTTTAAACTTAACGCCATCAGGCAATTTGCTTTTGGTAGCAGTAATGGATATATCATCCCCCCTGTTCAGTAAAAACTCAAAATTGGTGCGTTCTTTATCCCCCAGAAGGATAATATATATCCCCCCTACGAATGATGAATCTGTGCCGGTAAATGTGGCTACGCCGTTATGGTCAAGATTGGTGGAGTCGGTGATAAAAATAGTAGGGCGGCCTTTGCCATAATAGTGCACCAGGTAAATGAGGGAATCTTTTACATCGGTCATTTTCACTTGCACACGATAGGTCTGGCGGGCAACTGATAATTCTGCCATACCCATAAGCAGCAGAATTGCAAATAAAGTAATTTTTTTCATATACAATATCTGGTTAGTTTAGTTACGCTGAAAGACAGCGATGAAAAAATATGAGTTGGTTTAGAAAACCAAAAATAAATCATAAAACTGTTCTATCGCATGTCTTTAGAAGTAATTTTGCTGCTTATTATAAAAACTATAACAAAATTTGTCTCGCAAAAAGAAAAAATCGCTCCCTTTATCAAACATTAAGATAGAATCTTATGCGGCGGAAGGAAAGAGCATAGCAAGGCTGGAAGACGGGAAAGTTATTTTCGTGGAAAACGCTATCCCGGGCGATGTGGTTGATGCCGTAATTATCAAAGACAAAAAAAGCTGGGCTCAGGCACGTATACTGAGAATGGTAACGCCCTCACCACAGCGGATTGCCCCGTTCTGCCAACACTTTGGTGTTTGTGGTGGCTGCAAGTGGCAAATGCTCCCCTACCCGATGCAGTTACAGTACAAACAACAACAGGTAACCGACCAGCTACAGCGCATAGGCCATCTGGAACTGCCCGAAATGCAGCCCATAATTGGCAGCCCGCATGAGCGGCATTACCGCAATAAGCTGGAATTCACCTTCTCTACGCATCAATACCTCACTTTTGAACAGATTGCCGACAGACAGGAAAGAATAGCACCCGTGCCCGCCCTGGGTTTCCATGCTCCGGGGCTTTTCGATAAGGTGGTAGAGATTCAAACCTGTTACCTGCAAAACGAGCCAACTAATCTTCTATTAAAAATACTCCGGGAATATACCACGAAGCGCAACCTGCCCTACTACGACTTCAAAGCCCAGTACGGCTGGTTAAGGAATGTGATACTGCGCGTGGCCACAACCGGGGAAATACTCATTAACCTGATTATACACCACGAGGATGAAGAAAACAGGATAGGTATACTAAAGCACATCCTGGAAAACATTCCCAATGTCACATCGCTGAACTACACCATCAACCCTAAAGTGAATGATACCATTCACGACCAGGAAGTGATCTGTTATCATGGCAGACCATATATAGAAGAGAAACTGGAAGGGTTCAGGTTTAAGATTTCACCAAAATCATTCTTCCAGACCAATACCTACCAGGCTGAAGCCCTGTACCGGGTTACGCGTGAGTTCGCCGGTCTTACAGGAACCGAAACATTGTATGACCTTTACTGCGGCACAGGTAGCATCGGCATCTTCTGTTCAGGCGGCGCGAAGAAAGTTATAGGTATTGAAGTAGTGGAAGATGCAATAAAAGACGCAAAGGAAAACGCGGCGTTGAACAACCTTGACAATTGCCTGTTCTATGCTGGCGATGTAGAAAAGATTTGTACGGATGGTTTCTTTGCCCAGCACGGCAGGCCCGATGTGATCATCACAGACCCGCCACGCGCCGGAATGACCGAAAAGCTGATACTGCAATTGCTGAAGATAAAAGCGCCCAAAGTAGTATATGTAAGCTGCAACCCGGCCACACAGGCCCGCGACCTGCAACTGCTGAACGAGGCGTACAAAATAACCCGCCTGCAGCCATTGGATATGTTCCCCCATACACACCATATAGAAAATGTGGCGTTGCTGGAACTGAGGTAAATAAAGTTAATTAGTGTTAAAAGTAATTTCCCCCTTGTGTTCACCCTATCAGGTGAACACATTTTTCATACCTTGCACCTTATATCGTCAAACAAAACATATAAAAATGAAAAAAACACGTTCTTTCATCATGGCATTCGTCATGGTATTCGCCAGCCTCATAAACGTTTCGGCCCAAACTGCAGATGAATTAATCCAGAAACATTTGGATGCTGTAGGCGGTGTCGATAACTGGAAAAAAATCAACTCACTTAAAATGACCGGCTCCATGAACGCAGGCGGCCAGGAGATACCTATAACGATGACAACTGTAAATGGGAAAGCATCAAGAATGGATATCGTTATCAACGGTATGGCCAACTATACGATACTAACCACAACAGAGGGCTGGGCATATTTTCCCATACAGGGACAAACAAAACCAGAGGCATTTCCGGCAGAGATGGTGAAAGAGCAGCAGGACGAACTGGATGTAACCATGGACCCATTGATTGACTATAAAGCCAAAGAAACAAAAGTGGCCTACCTGGGCAAAGATGATGTGGAAGGAACCGAATGTCATAAATTTAAGGTAACACTGAAGAATGGAAAAGAACAGACACTTTTCCTCGATGCAGGTAACTATTACTGTCTGCGCTCGGTGGAAAAAACAAAAGCCAATGGCAAAGAAGTTGAGTCTGCAACTGTTTTCGGTAATTTCCAGAAATTGCCCGAGGGTATTGTTTTCCCTATGTCTATCAGCAGTGACTTTGGCCCATTAACATTAAAATCAGTGGAGATCAACAAACCTGTTGACGAAAGCATCTTCAAGTTACCGGAAGACAAAAAATAAGTCTGAACAGGCAAGGCAATAAATATCTTCTTATTATTCATCAATCATCTATTATGAAAAAGCAATTTTTCTTTTTCATTGCGTTTTTTACTGCCCATATCGCAGTAGCGCAAACCAAGGTCAACTCATATACTTTTGGCGCGGTTGAGGCCCGCTGGCTCGGGCCCGGCACCATGAGTGGCAGGATAACCGCCATAGAGGGCGTGAACGCCGACAGCAAAACGCTTTATGTGGGTACTGCCGGCGGCGGTGTATGGAAAAGCACTAATGCAGGTGCATCCTTCAAGCCAATATTCGACAAATACTGCATGAGCATTGGTGCTATAGCCATAGACCAGCATACCCCTTCCACTGTATTTGTAGGTGCAGGCGAGAGCAATATGCGTAATACAGTCTCTATAGGCGATGGATTGTATAAGAGCACCGATGCCGGGGATAATTGGGTAAAGGTAGGGTTAGACAGTACCGAGCACATCTCAAAAATTATCATCGACCCTAAGAATGCAAATACCATCTATGTGGCTGCACCCGGACCGTTGTGGAGCGATAGCAAACACCGTGGGCTATATAAATCAACAGATGGCGGAACTACCTGGAATAAGATATTGTATGTAAACGAAAAGACGGGTTGCGCAGATATTGCTGTTGACCCAACCAACCCGGACGTTATTTATGCTACCACATGGGAATTCAGACGGCTACCCTACTCTTTTAACTCAGGAGGCAATGGCAGCGGCATGTGGAAAAGCGCAGACGGTGGAAAGACATGGCGCGAGCTGAAAAATGGATTGCCGGCAAAACCGTTTGGCCGTATTGCACTGACCCTTGCCCCAAGTTCACCACAAAACATGATTGCCATTATTGAATCAAAGGAAACCGGCCTTTTCATATCTGCTGATGGTGGCGAAAACTGGAAATCGCAAAGTGCAACAATGAATGTGGTTTCCCGTCCATTTTATTTCAGCACCCTTGTTATTGACCCCAAAGACCCGAAACGTGTTTACCGTCCGGGCTTTAGTTTTTCTTATTCCGACGACGGTGGATATTCTTTCACAGACGCATCTTATGACGGCGGATGGGTACATAGCGACCATCACGCATTGTGGATAAATCCGAACTATACCAACCAGATGTACCTCGGCACAGATGGCGGAGTATACTTCAGCCTCGACCGTGGTGCTACATGGATGTTTGTGTACAATCTGCCGGTCGGTCAATTCTACCATGTGGCGTGTGATAACAAAATACCTTACAACATGTATGGCGGTCTGCAGGACAATGGCAGTTGGATGGCGCCATCCGCTGCACCGGGAGGAGTGAACAATTCGAGTTGGCAAATGCTGTATTGGGGTGACGGCTTCTGGGTACAGCCCGACCCTGTAGATAATAATGTAGTCTATGCAGAATCGCAGGGAGGTAATATGGCGCGTATAAACCTGACTAATTTTAAGTCGGTGAATATTATGCCACAGGCAGGCAAGGATGAAGAGAAACTCCGTTGGAACTGGAATACACCCTTAGTTACCGGGAGCGCGAATGGCCGTAACTTATATACCGGCGCGCAATACCTGTACAAGACCACCGACCAGGGCCGCACATGGCAGAGGATATCGCCCGACCTGACCACAAATGACAAAAAGAAACAAAAACAGGAAGAGTCCGGTGGATTGAGCGAAGACAATACATCTGCCGAGAACCACTGTACCATCTTTACTATTGCAGAATCAAAATTTGATGAAAACACTATTTGGGTGGGAACAGACGACGGCAACCTGCAAGTGACCACAGACGGCGGCAAGACCTGGACGAATGTAGCGAAGAATTATGAAGCATCAGGTATTCCTCCTCAGGTGTGGGTAAGCAGCATCGAACTATCAAACTTCGATAAGAATACACTTTACGTCACTTTCGACAACCACATGTATGGCGACATGACCACTTACGTTGCAAAAACAACAGATGGCGGCAAAACATGGCAACGCATCATCAGCGCAGACTTTACCGGATATGCACATAAAATAAAGGAAGACTTTGTGAATAAGAACCTGCTCTTCCTGGGTACTGAAAGAGGGCTGTTTGCAACCATAGATGGTGGCAGCTCATGGTTCCGCATGAAGAACAACATACCGGACTATGCAATGGTACGCGATATGCAGATACAGCCACAGACCAACGACCTCGTTATCGCAACCCATGGAAGGGGGATAATGGTTATCAATGACATTTCACATATCCGCACCTTGTCAAAAGAAGTTGTGGAGCAGGATGTGGTGATATTTGACAACAAACCAATGCAGATAACCACCGGCAGGTACGGCGGAGGCGGTTCGCCCGTCAGTGGTGGCTGGTGGGGCGGCAACCCCGATCATATTCAGCCGATTGAATATTATCTGAAAGAGCGCTCAATGAAAGACGTGAAACTGGATATCTATGACGCTTCCGGAAAACTGGTACAATCTGTACCCGGCACCAAACGCAAGGGCATTAACAAAGTATACTGGAACCTCCGCTGGACACCTCCCAAAACTGCTACTGGCGGCACCAAAGTAGATTATGGAGGTTTTGTTGCCCCCATGGTGTTACCCGGCACCTATACACTGAAACTAAAAGTCGGTGACAAGGAATATACAAAACCGCTTCAGTTGGTGCATGACAACAACAACAAACTTTTTTCAGAAGTCGACAGAAAGGAGCAATATGATGCTGCCATGAAATTATACCAGATGCATGAAAGCCTATACTCCCTCGTGAACAAGATCAACGCAGAACAAAAGACGATAAAAAGCAATTTAGACTCAGTGATAAAGCCCCAGTCTAAAAAAATGCTGAAAGAATACGATGCAAAGCTTGAAGAGTTAAGAAGTACCCTGCTGGCTACAAAGCACAAGTCGATATTTGCCGATGAACGAAAACTTAGAGAGGAGATATCTGAACTTTACAGCTCAGTGTGTGGACAGGAATGCCGCCCTACAAACCTGCAGGTAGGCCGCGTGGCTGTGCTTGGCGACGACCTGAAAAAAGGAGAACAGGGTTATGAAAAACTATACGCTGAATACAACAGCAAGACTCAGGCCCTGATTACAACTGAAAAAGCCAAATCAAAAGCGGCCACCCCACGGGATAGTAATTAACAGCAACATATTAAAAAAAACAAAGTGGCCGTCTCTACGAGACGGCCACTTTTGGAAGGAAGAAGAGTTATTACCCTCTGCAGCTATAAAGATGGGAAAATTTTCATTCAATGACCGAACCACTATTCAATCAACACTGTAAAAATATGCCCGTTTCGGTGCGTGTTTTATGATTATGGGCATAGTGACATATGATGCTGGTCAGTTACCTAAAAAATCAGGGCTTCAAGCATAAATGCTAAAAGCCCTGAATGATTTAGTGGTTCCGCAGGGACTCGAACCCTGGACCCGCTGATTAAGAGTCAGCTGCTCTACCAACTGAGCTACGAAACCTTTTTTG
>CAYSIG010000019.1:44297-90950 GCA_964430995.1 uncultured Flavipsychrobacter sp. | reverse complement strand
GGTAGAATTTCACCCCGAAAAATTTAAGAATACCTACCGCCACTGGATGGGCAACATCAAGGATTGGTGTATCAGTCGCCAGCTATGGTGGGGGCAACGCATACCTGCATGGTATGATTCGGAAGGCGGTATCTATGTGGCCCGCAACAGTGAGGACGCGCATAAAGCATATAGGGAGAAAAAGCCGGCATTAGCCGAACAACAACCGGATTTACGGCAGGATGAAGATGTGTTGGATACTTGGTTCAGCAGTTGGTTGTGGCCTATGGAAGTATTTAACTGGAACAAGTCTCCTGACAATAAAGACCTTCAGTATTATTACCCAACCAATACACTGGTTACTGCACCGGAGATCATCTTTTTCTGGGTGGCGCGAATGATTATGGCCGGCTACGAGTTCATGGGCAGGAAGCCATTTGATAAAGTGTATTTTACTGGTATCGTGCGCGATAAGCAGGGTAGGAAGATGAGTAAGTCATTAGGTAATTCGCCGGACCTGCTGCAAATGATAGAAGACCAGGGGGCAGATGCGGTACGCTTCAGTGTTTTGATTACTTCTCCTGCCGGCAACGACCTTCTGTTTGATGATGCGCAATTAGAGCAGGGCAAGTTCTTCTGCAATAAGATGTGGAACGCCATGAAGTTGGTGAAAAGCTGGGAGGGTAGGTGTGTTAGCGGAATGGATGACGCGAATGTGAAATTCGCGCTCGACTGGATGGATGCAAGGCTCGCACAGGTAGCCGGAGAGGTGGCAGAAATGATGGCGGAATTCAGGCTGAGTGAGGCGCTGAAAACTATTTATTCACTCATCTGGAACGATTTCTGCTCCTGGTATCTCGAGTGGGTGAAACCCGGAATGGAGCAACCCATATCTGAGCATGTGTACGAGCGCACGGTGACCATTTACGAGCAAATGTTACAATTGCTCCATCCCTACATGCCATTCATTACCGAAGATATTTATCATATACTGCGCGAGCGGAAATCGGGTGATGACCTTATTGTGAAGCAATTGCCGGTATATGCCACACCCGATAAGAGTGTATTAAAAGGTGGCTCCATGTTGCAGGATGTTATTTCTGCGGTAAGGGATACCCGCAACAAGAACCAACTGAAGCCCAAGGATACCATAAAACTATGGATAGATACCGGTCATAAGGCATTTTATGAAGGCGTACAGGACATTTTACGTAGGCAGGTGAATGCGGAAACAATTGGATTTACGGCAGAACCTAAACAGGGATGTATATCGCTGGTGGTTGATACCGACAAGCTATATATCGAAGCTGCGTCGGCCGTTGTTGATACTGCCGCACAGAAACAGCAGATGGAGAAGGACATTGCTTATTTACAAGGGTTTATAATTAGCGTGGACAAGAAGCTCACCAACGAAAAATTTGTACAGAACGCCAAACCTGAGGTGATTGAAAATGAGCGTAAAAAGAGGGCTGATGCTGAAGCCAAGATAAAGACACTTGAAGAAAGCCTTGCCCTGATGGCGTAACTATGTTCAACTGTTTATACTGACGAATGTCATAAAAATCACCCTTTTTGTGGCTTAATTTTGGTGTGATATTACATCGTATGATGTGTTATTCTAACCACTAAAGTCTCAATTATGGAAGTCAGGGATCAAGTTACGCCAGGCAACGAAGCTACTCAGCAATTTGATTTGCAGGCTGAAAATTCCGCACCGGAAAATTCAGAGAAAACTGCAGAACAGACAAAAAGCCATAAACACCCGCACACTAACGCTATTCTTGCTGCCAGGCTGGGTCACAGCGCTGTAAATCATGTTAGGCCGCATCATAGTTCCCGTTTGGATAACTAAGGCTGGAAATTTAAGTGAAGGATAGCTAACTGATATCTGTTACGGGGGTGTTGAGCCTTTTCTCCAGGTATTTAGCCCCCTTTTTCATTACCATCCGGTGGTTGAACTGAAATGCCGGCTTTAGTATAAATGCCAGTGCGTTCATCCATGCTTTGGTTGTTTTTACGTTCCAGTGGCACTCTATAAATGTGTAGTTGTCTTGTTGCCTGAAATGCCAAATCCCTTCTCCGGCCAACTCCCCTGAAGCTACACCCTTTAGCAATTTGTGTTCCACGCGGTCAGTCAGCAGCAGGTCGAAAGTGAGTTTATAACGCGTTGGGCTTTGCAGGGTGTACCGGCGAATACTGCCTATCCCCATCTCATCACCCGGTGTCAGTTCTTTTACCGAAACAAAACTCTTCCACCATTCCGGCCATTCTAGTGATAGGCGAATTGTCTCCCATACTTCATGTATCGGCGCTGTTGTTTTCCATCTTGTGATAAATGAATATTCAATTGCCATACTGATAAAAAGATAAAAGTTAGTACAAGGTTCCTGACGACCACAACAAGGCTACGTAGGCTTTTTGCCACTTGGTTTTTAATTCAACTAGTTTTTGCGAACTCTCCAGTACTTTGCTTTGTCTTGCATTAAGCAGGAATAGTGAACTTTCACCGTTTTCGAATCTTAATTTTTCTCCTTGGTATAGTTTTATGAAGTTCGTGTTCGCACTATTCATTATTCCTAGTTGCTGCTGCACAGCCCTCAGCTCGTTGTAGTAGCTTTTTATTTTATTTTCTATTTGTAACCTCATGTTTGCCAACTCTAAATCCGTTTCCTGTATTTTGAATTTTGTAGCACTGTACGCACCTCTGGCATCCCTCAAAAACAATGGCATATTAAAACTGAAACCTACTTTATGGTTATTCTCAAATACAGGAACGTTTATTTCTTGTGGCAATTTATACCCTTTACTTAAAAGATTGGCGCTCACATCAAATTTCGGCATTAAGTACTGGGCTTTCAATTTCTTTTCAATTTCCAATACATCAATTTTGTATCGGATAGATCTCAACTTGGGATGATCGTAACCAGCGGAAATAATAGGTGCCAAATCTGGTATTACAGTCGCTGTTTTTTCAAATTCTGAGGTATCAGGTAATATCATGTCCGACCAACTAACAGGCACATCATTGTCTAACCACAAAAAAGCAGATAATTCAAGTCCTGCGTTTTGATAAGCAAGCAGCATCATGTTCTCCTGAAAATAGAATGTTTGTAATTGTGTGAGGGCTTCTACTGTATCTATTGCCGGCCGCTGACCTTGCTCAAATTCTATTTTTACAAACCGCGCCCTTTGGGCCGATACAGCTACCGCATTTGAGATTATTTTATAGCTGAGGTATTTCTCCATCCAGTTCCAGTATGCCGCCAGCGCATCATAGAGTAGATTATTTACGGCCAATATTCTCTCTGCTTCAGTTTGCTGTACTATGGTTTGAGCTTGTCTTAATGCAGCTCTGCGTTTGTCAAAAAATAATTGGTTGGCCGGTATTTTTAAACCCAGATAGCTTGTTTGCCCGAGTGTCATTTCAGATTCAGCCCTATCTCCTAATACTTCCTCAAGCCCGGCTTTCAACTCTACTCCATACCATGTAGGAATCACTAATTCAGGCTTGAAATAGCTGTAATACAAATCTCCTGAAAAGCTCTTTCTGTCTAACTTTGCGCTAAGTTCAGGGTCGAACGCGCCCCGCGATTGCAGCAAATTAGCTCTAGATCGGTTTACCTGCAATCCCGCCTGCCGGGCCACAGGATGGTACTTATTTACAATATTGACAAAAGCCTCTTTGGTCAATACATACCTTGTACTGTCTGTAGCTGTACAATTAATTGATATTGCGATAAGTATAAAAGTGAACCAGATTTTACTTTTTGGGCTTATCATTTTTTTTCTCTTTTACTTGGTAGTATTCCGGAGGGAACCCATTTATATTTCTCCATAATTCGTACCATATTGGCACATCTTTTAATAGGGCAATTGCAGCTGCTCCGGTGCCTAGCTTTAATGTTTCGGGCCATGGCCTGTAGGACTTGTCCTCGGCAACAAGTACCCTGAACATACCATTATCGCTTACCGAACTTTCTATTACCGCTACTGTGCCACCAAACATCCCATAAGATGCTTTAGGCCAGCCACTAAAAACTATAGCTGGGTAACCGTCGAATAGGAACCGGACTTTTTGTCCCCTTGACAACAATGGTAGGTCAAGCGGTCTTACAAATATTTCTACAGCGTGATCTGGTCGCATTGGTACAATTTCGGCAATCTTCTCCCCTTCTTTCATTATTTCGTTTATACCCGACTTGCTGGCCTGCACCACTTGCCCGTCTTGTGGGGCAATAAGGTAATACATCCCGTTCCGAATTCGATAGTTTTCATACTGGTTGTTAAGTTTTGCTACGTCCGCGCTCCCATTCGATATTTCGCTTTGTGCAGCAGCTTTTTCACCTTCAGCTTTCGATTTTTTTTCAAGGAATTCTGCCCGTACTTGAAATAATTCTGTTTTCGTATTCGTAAACTTTATTTCCGCGCTTGTCTTTTTAGCAAGCATACTTTGATAATATTGGTTTCGTTGCTCCAGTTGAACTAGTGACGACAATCCACTATCTCTCATTATCCTTTGCCGGCGGTATTGTTCCTCGGCAATTTTTAAATCATTTGCAGCCGATATGGCTTCAAAACTATCGGCAATTACTTTTAACGATAATTGTTTCATTTTCAATTGCAGCACTTGTGCCATTGCATTTATCTGCGCTTCAGTGGCGGCTACTTTATCACTATAAAACCTAACACTTGATTTCTTAGCATTTAATTGTTCCTGGGTCCTGTTTAATAGTTCTGGATCCAGGTAGCTGTCTTTGATTTCAGCAAGTTGGGCAATAGTATCTCCGGCCTTTACAAAATCGCCCTCCTTCACATACCATTTAATAATACGGCCGGGAATAATTGAATTCAATTCTTGTGGCCGTTGTTCCTGCCTGAGTGTTGTTATCGTTCCTCGGGCCCGAATGTTTTGTGTCCATGGCATAAAAAGCAGTGCGATCAGTATTATCCCTGACCCAAGCAGCCAATACCCCGCCTGACTTTTGACATCAATCCTATATACTAGGCCGAATGACTTTAGGCTTTTATCACTGGTTGCTTCTTGTTCTACTGTTTCTTTTATTTCCCACATAACTATTTTTTCTTTATAGATTTAATAGTCCCTTTGTCCATAAGGAATACGAAATCACATTTAGCAGCATACGCCTCATCATTAGTTGCAATCAGAATTGTTTTGTGTGCCAAATGATTAGATATGTATTCTTGTATTTGATTTACATATTGTTCTTCAAGCCCTTGCCAGGGTTCTTCAAGCAATAGTAGCTGCGGGTCATGGATAAGTGCTCTGAGCAGTAAAATTTTCTTTATTACCCTTTCTGGCAACTGGTCCCCAATTGGCCTTATTTCAAAATCATACCCTTCCTTATGGCTATCTATAAATTGTTTTAAGCCCACCATATTAGCCAGGTAGTCGATGCGATCATAACTTACAGTGGTGTCGCCAATGCAAATATTTTCTTTTATTGTACCCTGAAATATTTCCTGTATACTCAATACAACCCCTATGTTAGATCTGACCGAGCGTATGTCGTAATTTCCTATTGGCACATTATTGATTAATAAGTTGCCGTTAAAAGTCTGGTAAGCTCCGCTCAATAACCTTAGAAGCGTTGATTTGCCCGAACTATTTGGCCCCATAATGCACACCTTACTGCCCGATGGAACTGAGAAAGATAAATTTTGAAGTACATTTTTTTCACTGGTATATCCAAATGTTATATCTTTTGCTTCTACAGAAAAACCTTTTTCGCCTTTCTGAAGTTGTAGGTGGCCTCTTTTTTCTTTGGGTTTATCTATCAGCTTATTTATTTTGTCAACAGCCGTCATAACATCATAAATATTGTCTAAATTTATTATGAGTTTTTCTACTGATCCTATGATCATCAGGATGACTATCTCGGAAGCTATAAACTGTCCAACATTAATTTGTTGGTTTACTAGAAGTACTGCCCCCACAATGAGCATGGCAGAAATAATAAGTACCTTAAAGATGATAAGTGCCCAGTACTGAAATAGTAAAATTTTGAAATGTGATGTGCGGGATTTCAAATAACCGGACACATATTCATCGGTGTTGTGGATGTGTAAAGAACTGTCTTTAGAAAATTTAAAAGTGTTGATCACCCTTGCAATTTCCTGTAAGTATCCGGCAACCATATATTTATAATTGCTTTCTTCCTTGCTTGTTTGCAAGCCCTTATTTCCGGTTGTCATTAATATTATGTAAAGAACAAGCAGAAGTAACCCGCCAAAAAATATGAATACCGGGTGGTAAAAAGATAGTAATATTATTCCAAATACAATTTGGATTGATGCTGCGGGTATGTCCAGCAATATCTTTGAGATCCCTTTTTGCAACGAAACAGTATCAAAAAACCTGTTCACCAATTCCGGCAAATAGTAGCTGTTTACATCTAATAAATTTAATTTGGGGATTGTATCGGCGTAAATAAAAGCATATCTGACAAATATTTGCTGTTGTATCTTTTCAATGAGGTTCATTTGGCTTACCTGCAACATGCCAGCTACTAAAACGCCAATGATAACCAAGGCAATAAGTAAAATCATAGAGGTAGAAATAGTACCACCAAGCACAAAACTGATAATAGACTGGATGCCAAGCGGCAATGATAACTGCACAATGCCACCAATTATGGCATAAAAATATATAGAGGATATTTCAGATTTCTCGAATTTCAATATCTCGAGAAGCCTCATCAAGGTACTTATCCGTTTCTCCGCCTTTTCTGACATGATAGAATAGTTTTCGCAAAGATATAGATATGCACTCCACTGGAAAGGTGTGTATGTTATTATTATACAATGGCGGTATTGATTGTGACAATAGCGTTTAGGTAGCTCACGCCAAATATTTCCCTACAATGGGCACACGTCTGCCAATACCGAATGCCTTCGGAGATACCCGGATAATAGGGCAGAACTGGTTACGCTTATATTCATTTGTGTTTACCAGTTTCAGTATGCGGTTAACCAGCGTGGGGCCATAGCCCATATTTATGATTTCCTTCGGCCCCAGCCGGCGTTCTATATATTGGTACAGTATGGGGTCTAGTGTGTCATATTCGGGCAGGCTGTCACTGTCCTTTTGCCCGGGCCTTAGTTCTGCGCTGGGGGCTTTTTCCAGGATGTTTATCGGGATGATCTCTTTGTTCCGGTTTATATACCGGGCAAGGGCATATACCTGTTGCTTGTACAGGTCGCCAAGTACGCTTAGGCCACCCGCCATATCTCCGTATAGTGTGCCATAGCCTGTGGCCAGTTCACTTTTGTTTGATGTATTGAGCAGTATATATCCGAACTTATTGGACAGCGCCATCACCATTGCCCCGCGTATGCGCGATTGGAGGTTCTCTTCGGCAACATTAAACGGTAGATCTTTGAATACGGGCTTTAAAGAAGTTTCATATGCCCCGAATACTTCTTTTATAGGTATTATATCGTAGTGGTTGCCCAGGTTCCTCGAAAGCTGTTCTGCATCGCTTACAGAATGGCCTGTGGAGAATTGTGAAGGGAGTAGGAGCGCGCTCACATTCTCTTTTCCCAAGGCCTCGCAGGCTATTGCCAGCACCACGGCGCTATCTATCCCTCCCGATGAAGCAACTATCGCTTTCGTAAAACCCATTTTACTGAAATAGTCCCTTATGCCCAGCAGTAGCGCTTCATATATTTTGTCGGTATTCTTTTCCGGTTCAAATTGTGTAGGTATCACTTCTTCTATTAATGGCACTTGTGCGGCCGGGCGTACGATCTCTTCCGAAAAAAGCCCATTCTCATTCCAGTTTACAGCGGTCAGCGATTCTTTAAAGTAGGGCATCTCATCCACCAGGTCGCCATTGGTATTCATTACCAGCGAGCCCCCGTCAAAAACGATCTCCGTTTGCGAGCCAATTGTATTGCAGTACACCATCGGTAGCTTGTACTTCAGCACATTTTGTTTTACTGTTCCTTTTCGGCCATCTGCATGTACATAATCAAAAGGTGATGCACTCATGTTGATCATAATATCCGGCTGCTGCCTTACCAGTTCATCCATCGGGCAAACCCTGTACATCGGGTCATCGCCCAGGTTCCATATGTCTTCACATATAGTTACAGCCAGTTTTTTACCTTTAAAATGCAGTACATTCCATTCATATGCCGGTTCAAAATACCGGTACTCGTCAAAAATATCATAGTTGGGCAGCAGCGATTTATGCACTATGCCCTTCACTTCCTTTTCATACAGCAAGTAGGCACTATTAAAAAGGTTCTTCCCCTCAGGTTTAGGATTGCGTGACGGGCAACCTACCAACACACCAATGGTATCTGCAGCCTCCCTTATCTTTTCAACCGATGCGATACACTGTTCTACAAAATCATTGAACTCCAGGAAATCCCGCGGGGGATAGCCACAAACCGCCAACTCAGAGAAGACAATAAGGTCGCCGTTTGCTTTCTTCGCTGTTTCAATAGCAGCAAGTATCTTAGCTGTGTTAGCTTCAAAATTGCCGAGGTGGTAGTTCTGTTGGGCGAGGAAGATTTTCATTGTTTACCTGTTAAATTTACTTTTTATTTCGCTACAACCCACACAAAAATGCCATTGTATCCACACCATCAGCGTATTCATTCAATTGTGGTTTTTGCGAATCTCCAAAGGGTATGAAACCCTTGCCAATTATTGCCTGTATATCATTACTGGTTTTCAATTGCTCTGTTAATTCCTCCTTGTTGTCGTAGTACCGGTAATGCAGCACACTTACCGCAGAGAAGGGTAGGTCATTCTCCACCATCAGTATCGATTCATTGCTCATATACGGCACTCTGTTCAGTAGGTAGATAGCAAGGTGATAGTCAAAATTGTTCTTGTATTTATTGAGGTCAGCATAGATATTATGCTTGGTAAATGCCCGCAGCAATTGTTCGAAATTATAATCTCTCGGCACGCATACCTGCGTCACATTCCTGCATCCCAGGCCATAGTACAGGTACACATCATCAGCCAGCGATCTGAGGTCTTCATCCGTTTCTGTTCCATCCAGTATGGCTACTGATGTCCTGTTGCTGCGTATGATATGCGGGTATTTGCCAAAATATTGTTCGAAGTACCGCGCCGTATTATTGCTGCCTGTGGCTATATAGGCGTCGCAATTGTTAAGCCGCTCGGCTACTTTTATTTGTTGGGTCAATGCCGGCTCCCATTCTATCAGTTTCGATAGCAGGTGGGTGATCAGCACTTCGTCTTTCGAAGATAGCTTTAGCCGCAGGTTATGCCCGCATACAAACCCGCACAGGAAGTCATGAAACCCGACCAACGGTATATTGCCCGCCATTACTATCCCCACGATCTTGGGTGAACTAGGTATTTGGTATGCACCTACCCACTGCATCAGTTTATCCCTCTGAAGGAATTGATTGACTATGTTTGCCGCGGCAAGGTCTATATGCTCCGGTGTGAACCATGCATTCGCCCTTACAGCCCGGTCCTTTACATTTTGCCACGCCGTTTCGTTCATTTGTATATATCCGCCCAGGTTACAAAGCAGGTCAATACGCCGTTCAATTGTCACTTCGTTTGCCATTATGCTAAAAATAATCTATTCTGTGTTGATTGATTGTCTATGATTGCCTAATTTTGATGCGAAATTGTAACTTTGTCAGGATATAAACTAAAAATTCTATGGCTATTAAGATAACAGATGAATGTATCAATTGCGGCGCATGTGAGCCGGAATGTCCCAATAATGCAATATATGAAGGCGGAACCGAATGGACTATGGCCGACGGAACGACCGTAAAAGGAGCATTTACGCTCATGGATGGCTCCGTTACTGATGCTAATGCCGCTCATACGCCTGTAGCTGTAGATGTCTATTACATTACTCCTGAAAAATGCACCGAGTGCCAGGGTTTCCACGATGAGCCCCAGTGCGCTGCTGTATGCCCGGTAGATTGCTGCATCCCTGACGAAATGTATCAGGAAACCGTGGAGCAGCTACTCGCTAAGAAGGAAAAAATGCATATGTAACCGTTTTAAGGTTACTCGTATTTATAATTTCCTGTTCTACGCCACGATTTATCCAGCGGCAGCAGTCCTGATTCGTCCATTTTACGCTGCAGGATACTATCCAGTTTTACTGTTAGTGAGCCTACTTTGTTGGGGCCGTACTGTGGGTTTTGTATCGTCTTTGTTCTGTTGGCATACTTTACGGTCATCACCATTCCCGGTAGGTCCTGTACCAGGCTTTCATACCTGTCCTGGAAGGTGTCTAATTTGTATTTAAGGAACGGTGCTATAACCTCCTTGGCTGCCGCTACACCTATCTTCTTGGTGTAGACCCCCGAATCCGGCACAAAGCGGATCCCGGTATAGGTGGCAGTACCATTTTTGTTCACTTCTACTTTATATTCCGGGCAGCGGCCATAACATGCCGTGTGATATATAGATACAGAAACTATATCGTTCTGGTTGGTTGTCTTTTTAGTAGCTTTTTTCTGTTTGCCAATAGCGAGGCAACCGGTTGACATCAGTAAAATGACTAATGCTATTTTCTTCATTTTTTATATTTTACATGCCAAAGGTAGTGTGGAAAATGTGATAAATACGGTAAAAGTGGTGTTCGCATAAAATGTTAAAGAGAATAATAGACCGATTATATGGATATGGATGCAAGGCATGACGAAATGTTTTATCAGTTGGCGTTGTCATTTGTGCCGGGCATAGGTACAAAAACAGGAAGGGCATTATTTGAACGCTATGAGAGCGCCACCGATATTTTCAAAGCACCGCTGAAAGAACTAAAGAAAACGGATGGCATAAGTGAGGTAAAGGCCAAAGGATTTAAAGATGAGGAGTTGCTGAAAAAAGCTGAGCACGAACTGAACTTTGTACTGAAGAATGATATTCAGTTGGTTTATCCCGGCAATAACTATCCCGCCCGGCTGAACAACTGCGTCGATGCGCCTTTACTGCTGTACTATAAGGGCAATACCAACCTCGATTCAATAAAAATAGTAGCCATAGTAGGCACCCGAAAGAATACCGATTACGGCCACCAGCTTTGCGAAGAGCTGGTGGAAGGGCTACAGTCGCTCGAGCAGGTGCTCGTGGTTAGCGGCATGGCGCTGGGTATAGATGGGGTAGCCCACAAAAAGTGTGTGCAGCTCGGTGTACCCACTGTGGGTGTGCTCGGCCACGGGCTCGACAGGATATACCCAAATTCACACAAGGAACTAGGTAGTGCTATGGTGGCAAACGGCGGTTTGCTTACAGAGTTTCCTTCGGGTACCCTGCCCGACAAGGGCAATTTTCCGATGCGAAATAGGGTAGTGGCGGGCATGAGCGATGTCACTGTTGTCATCGAAAGTGCCATATCCGGTGGTGCGCTCATCACGGCACACATGGCCAGCGGGTACAACCGTGAGGTGGCGGCATATCCGGGTAGGGTGAATGACAGCCGCAGCGCGGGCTGTAATGAATTGATCCGCACCAATATTGCCGCACTCATTACCAAGCCACAGGACCTCATTGAGATGATGAACTGGGATACCGGGCGCAAGCCCAAAGCCGTGCAGAAACAGCTGTTCATCAACTTTTCGCCCGGGGAGCAGAAGGTGGTGGACCTGCTGCAGGAGCGCGACAGTGTCCACGCCGATGAGTTGTACCATCATACCGGCATGGGTAGCTCCATGCTTGCTGCCACCCTGCTGCAACTGGAGATGCAGCAGGTAATAAAGGCCCTGCCGGGGAAATATTACCGTATGTACTAAACATCCTCACTTAATACGATTATTTTTGATTGCAATTTGCCACATCGAATGACCAATAACAAGAGCGATTTTTTCTTTTACTGGGATACCTGGATACTGCTGCTCATTACCTATGTGGCAATAGAGGTGCCGCTTAATTTTTTGCCGCAGTACATACCGCAGGGTAGCCTGTACTATGTGCTCAACGGCATAGTTAGCCTGTTTTTCATCATAGACCTGTATGTGAGGGCGAAGGACCCGAAGACCACCACCGGGCAATACCTCCGCGGATGGTTCTTGGTAGATCTGCTGCCCGCTATTCCGTTCGAGCTGCTGCTTATATTTGGCGGCAGTGGCTTCAACATGCCGGTGGTGCTTATCCTGTTCAGGGTGGTCAAGGTGCTGCGGGTAGCTAGTTTCAAGCCGCTGTGGGAGTACCGTATCAACGTCAATCCGGGGGTTATCCGGCTGGGGTTCTTTTTCTACTTCCTCATGCTGTCTATGCACTGGATATCCTGCGGCTGGATTAAGATGCGCGTACCCGAGGCCGGTGCCACCCTCACCAATGCCTACCTCAATGCCTTCTACTGGTGCGTTACCACCATCACCACCATAGGTTATGGCGATATTACCCCCGACCACAGCCGCAACATAGAGCTGATCTACACAATGGCCATCCAGCTGCTGGGTGCGGGCGCCTATGGTTATATCATAGCCAATATAGCCACCTTGCTCACCAACATAGACGTGGCAAAAACGAGGCACCGCGAGCGTGTGGACCGCGTCGACAACTTTATGAAGTCTAAGAAGCTGCCCAAGGCGCTGCAGGAGCGGGTGCACCACTACTACAACTACCTCTGGAAGTCGAGGCAGGGGTATGACGATGCCACCATACTGGCCGAGCTGCCCGATTCGTTCAAGTATGAGTTCGCCTCGCTGCTCAACAGGGAGATACTCAAGAAGGTGCCGGTCTTCAAAGGGGCCGACCCCATACTGCTGCGCGAGATAGCCGTATGCCTCAGGCCGTGTATATATACCCCAAGCGATGCTATATGCACCTTTGGCGAGATAGGGGACAAGATGTACTTCATCAACAAAGGCATAGTGGAGGTCACCTCTCAGGACGGGCGCGAGGTATATGCCACGCTCAAGGACGGCGACTTCTTCGGCGAGCTGGCGTTGCTGCTCAAGCAGCCCCGTAACGCCACCATCCGGGCGGTAGGCTACTGCGACCTCTATTCGCTCAGCAAAGATTCGTTCGACCTCGCCATATCCAATTACCCCGACTTTGAAAAGAGCATCCAGAAGATGGCAAATGAAAGAATGAATAAAGGATAGGTGATTTGTTGTGATTTTTCGGATATTTTACTTAGCTGATGTTTGAATTACCACCCATCACACTAAACCCGCCGCCGCCACGTTATGAGCATAATGAAGACAGGTGCTATAGTTGCTATTGCTGTTTTTGCCACGGTTACTGTCATTTTCGGCGGCTGTTATGGCCTCAACAGGTTTATTTGCTCTCGCGTAACCTGCGAGATATTTAATATCGACAATATAGAAATCCGTACAGCTACGAACGTAAAAGACGCTACCGACACCTGGTGTCAGTACAATACCGCCGCGCATACCAAAAATGCCATTTTCAAAATGAGCATACCGCCCGGCAGCATCCAGGGCTATATTGGCATTAACGGCTTTTCTAAAAACTGCGATACACCCCGTTTTACATCCATCACCCGCTGGAACGATACACTGCAAAACAAAACCCCGCATCTTTATTACAAGCAGGGCAGTTACAAAAACGATAAATGGCTACTTGTCTTCGACACATCCACTACTACACTCTGGGTTGAATTATCACAAAACGCCTCATAAGAGATGTGAGGTAACGCGAAATGGTTCATGTTCTTTGCTGTATTGCAGTATTATACTTCCCACTTAAACCTGTTTCAAGCACTATTCTGGAGCATCTGCAAGCATTCGCAGAAGCAAGGGGGATTTTTATGAACCTGACCAATTTTTTGGTAAGTGCCCACAATTTACCATTGTGGGCACTTATTGTGATTTATTTTCTTGCCTGTAAAGTGCATATGCATTTATTTCATCGAATGAAGAGCGACTTTATTCCCTTCGGTATCCTCAAAGTGGGCCATAAAACCATTTTGACCTATCGAAGTCTTGGGCATTAGAATTTTACCCCCTGCCTTTTCAACCTTTGAAAGGGGAACGCTTAAATCGTCACCCCCATTTAAATAGATCAAAGATCCTTTCGCGGACGGCTCATAACCATTCGCTTCAGTTATACATCCGCCAATACCATTTTGCAAGTCTGCAGGAAAGAAAGCCGACTTCATGCCGGGCATTTCCATTGGTTGCATTTTAGCTCCTAAAATTGTTTCATAAAAAGTTTTTGCATTGTCGAAATTTTTAACTGGAATTTCAAACCAATTGATTGCGTTTTTCATTTTTTGATTTTTTAAGTTAAAGTTTGGCAAAAGTAGTGTCCATATCATTATGTCAGGTAGTGTAAAATAGACAATATTGCAGGGTGATATGGACATTCAATTTTTGTTACTTTTGTCAAAAAACGGTTCAATGAAACATCTTACCATTTTAGTTCCTGATGGTCAGCCTAATCCGATTACAATCATAGGCACTTTTATGGCATTTATGCAGGCCGAAAGGCACTACGCGATGAATGGTAGAAAGCCGGTTTTTAAGACAATAGTAATTGCCGGGACCTCGAAGAAAGTAGATGTTTATAGTGGTTTATTCTCTGTGACGCCTATTGAGGATATTGCGAAAATAATGAAGACGGATCTCGTTATTATACCTGCGTTCTTACCTCAAACCAGTCCGGAACAAAACATTAAGCTAAATAAAAAAGCAATTGATTGGATTGCATCTCAATATAAGAATGGAGCAGAAGTTGCGAGCCTTTGTACTGGCGCTTATGCGCTTGCTGCAACTGGTCTGATTAATGGTAAGAAATGCTCCATACATTGGAATGATGCAGAAAAATTCAGAAGTATGTTTCCTAAAGTAAATTTGGTTGCGGATCAGGTAATAACACACGAGCATGGTCTTTATACTTGTGGAGGGGCATTTTCGTTTATGAATTTAGTCCTTTACTTACTGGAAAAGCACTATGGAAAAGAAATGGCCATTCTTTGCTCAAAACTATTTCAAGTTGATATCGATCGTAGTAGTCAGTCACCATATATTATTTTTAATGGCCAAAAGTCACATGATGATACAATTGTATTAAAAGCACAGGAGTTTATTGAAAGAAATTCAAGCGATAAACTATCGATGGAAAAACTTGCAAAAAAACTTGCTGTCAGTAGAAGAAGTTTGGATAGACGATTTATTAAAGCTACGGGGAATACCCCTATTGAATATTCGCAACGCGTAAAAATGGAGTCAGCAAAGAAACAGCTTGAAATCTCTAGAAAAACTGTTCAGGAAATAATGTATGAAACAGGATATTCAGACTTAAAAGCTTTCCGTGATGTATTTAAAAAGGTGACAGGGCTATCTCCTATAGAATATAGAAGAAAATACAATAGAGAAACAGCAATTGTTGATTAAGTTTTTTCTGTCCTCTCTGGTCCGCGTTTGCAACGCGGCTCACCCGGAAAAGCGTATGCAACGCGATTACTGGATATGCGTAAATGATAATCCCCCTTTTTCTGCAAGTGTTTTCCACTTGTCTGCTAAGTTGCAAGTCTTTTCGACTTGCGGTAACATCAATATCACGTAAGTTCCAAAATCAAAAAATCCCGCTCAAACCCGCGCCCACACTGCACCGCAAAACCATGACGGTACAGTTACTGTACCATGACGTTTTTTTTATTTGGCAGGTAATCGCAGCTTCCCGAACTTTACCTCATACCCCGAAAAATACCGGGTAAGCTCTTTGAATGAAAGGACTTATTTATCTGCCGAAGCATTTGGGCAAGCATTGCTACTTATGACAAAAAAGCAGGATTATCTAACCAAGGTGTAAGGTAAGATCCAGGACGAGGAAAATATACCTTTTAGGGTATAATTATACTTTTTAGGGGTATTAATATACCTTTTGTGGGTATAAATATACCCTATTATACCTGAAAATAAAACACATAAAATATGCCCATGGCGCATTTCAGCCACATTGAAAAAATAATATTTATCGAAAACGGCAAATCCCGGAAATTATACCCTGCTGAGCTTGCTGAAGGCCACTATTTCTGAAAGGGTGGTGGCCGTTTTCACACTTCCTGCATCATGTTTCTGCAGTAAAAAAAGTGTAAAGATAGTGTTCAAAATAATTTTTGTTTTTGATTGTCTGTCAGTTATTTATACATTAATTCCGGCACTCAAAAAAACTGTGTAAACAACGCTATTAAATATTACATTTGCACCACAAAATTTCGTAAAAAATGAATTTGCACGAATATCAGGCTAAGGAATTGCTGAAAAGATATAACGTACCTACACAGGAAGGGGTCGCGGTCGACCATGTGGATGCCGCAGTAAGCGCATACAAGCAAATGGCTACTGCCAACGGCACCAAATTTGCCGTAGTAAAAGCACAGATACACGCCGGTGGCCGTGGTAAAGGCCGTATGAAGGAAGTGCCCGATCAGAGCGGTGTAAGTGTGGTAAAGGGTGCCGATGATGTGGAAAGAGTGGCCAGGAATATTTTAGGCAATACACTCGTAACGATACAGACAGGTGCATCGGGCAAAAAGGTACACAAGATACTCGTAGCACAGGATATGTATTACGACGGCCCTAGCGAGCGCAAGGAATTTTACCTGAGCATTCTGCTTGACCGTGCTAAAAAGCAGAACGTAGTAATGTACAGCACAGAGGGTGGTATGGATATAGAAACCGTGGCGCACGATACCCCAGAAAAAATATTTAAAGAGTGGGTACAGCCGGGCTTTCCGCTCCTGCCTTTCCAGGCCAGGAAGATAGCCTTCAATCTCGGGCTCAGCGGCACAGCGTTCAAGAATATGGTGAAATTTGTAGCCAACCTCTATGATGCTTATGTGGGTCTCGACTGCTCGATGCTTGAGATAAACCCCCTGTTCAAAAGCGCTGACGACAAGATACTGGCCGTTGACTGCAAGATGAACCTCGACGAGAACGCACTGATGCGCCACCCGGATCTGGCAGATATGCGCGATAAGAGCGAAGAAGACCCTACAGAAGTAGAGGCCGGCGAATATAACCTCAACTATGTGAAGCTGGACGGCAACGTAGGCTGTATGGTAAATGGTGCGGGCCTGGCCATGGCCACCATGGATATGATAAAACTGGCTGGCGGCGAGCCTGCAAACTTCCTGGACGTAGGCGGCAGTGCCAACGCACAAACAGTAGAAGCGGGTTTCCGTATCATACTTAAAGACCCGAATGTAAAAGCCATCCTCATCAACATATTCGGCGGCATTGTTCGCTGCGACAGGGTAGCGGCGGGTGTTATCGAGGCTTACAACAAACTGGGCAACATTAACATTCCGATCATTGTGCGCCTGCAGGGCACCAATGCCGAAGCAGCACAGGAACTGATAAAGAACAGCGGCCTGAAAGTGCAATCGGCCATACTGCTCAGCGAAGCAGCCGAACTTGTGCAGAAAGCCGTGAATTAATTTGACAATTCCATAATCTGGCAATTAGACAGTCGGAATATGTAAAAATAAAAAGTGAACCTGTAAGGTTCACTTTTTTATTTGCGGTCCCCTGATCATACCGTTAATTTATTAATTGCCGAATTGGCCGATTATCGAATTGTTCAGCGATGTGGGTGTGAACCACTGCGGCCTTGTTGCGGAATACTATCCCGTGCGGCATCATCTATCTTCTTCAACTGCATTTCCCTTTCCTTCTGCACATACTTCTTCCCCCGGAAGAAATCGGGCAGGTTATCGAACGATTTTCTCCAGGTCACACCAAGACCACTTCTTACAATTGACCTGTCGAGTGTGGCATCATAGTCGCTGGTCCGGAATGCATTGAGGCGCAGTCCACTGGTAGGCGTAATTTTATACTGCAGGCGGAAGTCTCCGTTGATGTTTATCCCCGAGGCGCTGCTGGTGGTGCTGGATGGCCGCCCCCAGTTTGATGTGCTGCCCACTTCCACAATCAGCCGGTCGTTCAGCAGGCTCTTGTTCACGCCTAGCTTTATCTCGCTGCGGCTGCCCGCGGCTGCCTGGTCGGCATAGTTGGTATACTTCACTGCCACATTCAGGTTTTTATCACCTGTAAGTTTGTTTATAATTGCCGTTAGGCCGGATGAGACACTGCTGGAGAATATCTGGCTGATATTGTTAACTGTGCCCGAAACCGCTGAGCCGGAGCCAAGCCCCTCAGGTGGAATGAATTGGCCGACAAGTAACAGGGACCCCACCTGGGCCTGCTGCATACGGGCGTCGGCATTTAGGAGTTTTAGGCGCCGGTAGGCTATTGAGTTCTGTGAGTGTTTGTCTTCCAGGTCCAGATTAAAAGTGAGTGTGGATTTATCAAGCAGGCCAAACATGCGCAGCTTGACATTTACCCATTGAGGCGTCTGTGCATCTGTGGCTTCGGCAGCCTGCAAACTGGTTTTTTCAGATTCATTGAGAATGTCTGCAAGTTTGGCCTTTACCCTGTATGTTGCATTCACGTCGAGGCTTGTTTGGGAGAAGGGTCCGTTGAAGCTGATTGTGCTGCCACCATCAAGAATGAATGATCGCCTGATGAAGAACTGGTTCAATGTGAAGGTATAGGTGCCATGTTCTATGACATAGAGTCCGGTAATGGTCATGTCGTTGTTCGGGGGGATTTCTATCTGTATCCTTCCATCTCCTTTGGCGCGTATCTCATCACCGTTGGATGGATCGAGTACAATGACCATTTCTGCAAGGGTGTTCATATTGGCATCAATACTGATGCTGAACTTGTCTTTGCGTTTCTGAATTATCTTATCCTGTGTTTTATTATAGTTCTTAAAGGATACATAGGAATAAGAGCCAGCCTCACCTGATGATGTAACAGGAATGAAGATCCGTGACTTGGCAGCGGGCGCTACATTATGAACGCTGAGCCGCAGATCGGTGAAACGCCCCCTGAGTGTAACTGAATCGAATCCGGCGATGACGTTACCATAGAAAGTATTATTCTCATGGCTGGATAGGTTCATTACCTCAAACTCATCGGAGATAACCTTGATACGACTACGCATATTGCTGAAAAGGTTGTGGGAAAAGTAACCGGACAGTACAGCGAATTTCGAGTTCCGGTCGAATATCATGATCTTACCTAGTTCTATCCTGCGGTTATTTACTTTCACTGTAGCAAATGGTATGGTATAGTTCGTGCCCATATAGTCGAGGCGGAAAGCACCTTTGAACAGGTTGACCACGCCATCAATATCCGGAGAGACAGCAGTGCCCTTAATATCGACTGCACCTTCTATCACACCGCCAAGATGGCTCATAACACCCGTTAGGAATGGAGTGGCCCACGCAACAGGGGTATTCTTAAACACAATCCTGCCATCTATCTTCTGTCGCGAAGTACTGTCGAATGACATGATACCGGATGCGACAACGGACGCATCTTTGTTAAAAATACCTGTTCTAGGGTCAAGGCGCAAGAGTTTATTTGTATTGTCGTAATTGCCAATAATATTCACTGTGCCTACATCAATGTTGCTGAATTTTACATCAGTAGCTTTTATATTGGCATCTATGAAAAGTCTGCTGAATATTTTGTTTATCCGGATATTCCCATTCACGCGGCCGTCAGGCTGGTAGGCCGCTAGTCCGGCCCAGTTGCCAAATTGACCGAGGTCAAGATTTTCGGTATTGATAACGAGGTCTTTATCGTGATTTTCCAGTTCTGTAGCCGCGGTAATCTTCTGCAGACCTGATGAGAGTGCCAGGCCCTGAACGTTAAGATAATTATCGCTGTATACGACGCGACTGCCGCCGGCTATGTCCCATTTGGCCTGATTGAGGTAAAACTGAGAGGGTAGGAGGGTAAGGAAAAGAGAATCGCTGCGGGCCTCGATATGGCCATTGAGCGATAATGAGCTGCTGGTGTCGGAAGATGTAGTAGCAATGGTGAACCCTACAGAATCGTGGGCCACAGTAGCGGTAAGGCTTAGGGAGCCATTCAGCACGCTGTCGCCTATTACCACGTTGCCAACGGTAGTATTGAGGGCAAGCATATCAAAATCGCCCTGGCCAAGGAGGGAAACGTTATATAGGTTGAAATTGCCGATGCTGGCATGTGGTATGGATGCATCCAGGGTCAGTTTTTTTGCAGACATATTCAGCGAGCCGCTGAATACGGAAGAGTCGAAGCCTCTGAGAATGGGTAATGTAACCGCAAATAAGCTGTCAATATTGTTC
Organism: uncultured Flavipsychrobacter sp.; assembly: GCA_964430995.1. Lineage (GTDB taxonomy): Bacteria > Bacteroidota > Bacteroidia > Chitinophagales > Chitinophagaceae > Nemorincola. The sequence continues at coordinate 70,839 of CAYSIG010000019.1, read as the reverse complement.
GTAGTTATTTTGAAGGAAAAGTTCTGATCCGGCGCGTATTTGCCGGGAGGCTTTATATAATTGGGGATGTACCGGGACAGGTAATATTGAACCGACGTAGGTAGTTTACTCAGCTGGTATCGGCCATTGATGGTGGCGGCTATATCGTTGCTCTTTATAGAAAGTGATCGCCTTGTGCTGTCACCGTTTGCTTCTACCAGTATGGAGTCAAGCGCCAGCCTGTGGGTATTTCTCCGGAGGTCTATGTTGTTGAGTTTGGCATATCCGGAGAAATTATCCATGTTACTACCGGTGCAGTTAAGGTCGAAATCGGCAGACAGGGTGACCAAATCTTTTGTGAGGTGAAGCGCTTTGAAGTTGCAGGTGAGCAGGTGGGCAGTTGCATTGATGGCAATATCTTTGCCCCCATAATTAATACCCCCATCAAATGAAAGGGCAAGGTTGGGATCATCGATCTGTATGTTGCCGTTAAACTGTTTTTTTGCCACAACACCGTGTGTGGTGATGTTTTGGTAGGTATAACTGTCGATACGGATATGCTGAACAAGACCGTCAATCTTTAGTTGTAACAGGTCTGGATCAAATGAACTTCCTGAAAAATCTTCTTTGAGCGATACGCTGCCTAATATTGGTTGCTTCAGGAAATCGCCGATCTGTACGTTGTCGGCAACGACAGTGCCGGAATACGCCGCTTTGCTTGCGTCAAAATCGGGAATCTCCATTTTGAGGTTCGTGGTAATGTTGCCGAGGTTTGTTGTGATGATGCCATCGACCGCGAAATTTTCTATTGTACCCTCATATTTTCCTTTAAAGAAAGCGTACAGTATATGGTCGATAGCCATATTGGGGTTATCCTTCAGGGTGGGGGCGTATCTTAGTATTCCTTTGCCTGTTGTTGATATTTCGGCATCCGTTACTGAGATATGGGTGGCATTAATGTCCGGCAACCCCTTCATAGATACATTCCCTTTTACGATGCTGCTACCGTCTGTAATATTCAGCCGGTTCACCTTCAGATCGGCTACGGTACCCTTCCCATTGCCGCTTACTTTTAATATAACATCCGGGAATTCCCTGAGCTGCGGCGCGAAGAAAGCAATGTCCCGTTTGTCAATCACAGCATCTTTCAGGTGAGCCTCCATTGTTACGCTGTCAATGTAGTAGTTGAAAGCAGGGAAGTGCTTATAGTGCATTGCATAGTAGTCTTTGAGCTTACTATAGTCAGTCTCCAGGTAAAGGTCTTCGCAAATTGACGCATTAGGAGAAACTGTTGCCTTGCAACTCAATTTTTTGATATTGAGCCCGCACCGCTCTCGGGCACTCATATGCTTAATGTTGCCGTGAAGGGTATCCCCTTTTATATTTATATCGTCAGCCAGCAGTTGTATGCCGGAGACGGAAAGTTGGTCCTCATCAAAAAGACCTTCAACCGGGACTTTGTTGCTGCCCAATAAATGGAAGCTACAGCCATTGAGCGAAAGATCGCTTAATAGTACTTTCCAGTTTCCGGGGTTGAAGGGTGTTTTTTCATAAAATTCTTCCCAGGGGTTTCCTTTCTTTAGCTTTGGTGGCCGCCCGCCTTTGTATTCTCTGATGCTGATATTGGCATTGGAGATAGCGATCGATTTGAGATCCAATATTTCCTTAGTCATATCAAACTCACGGGCATTTACATCAAGGCTGCCGAGATCAAAATCCAGATCTTCGCCTACCCAGCTATCATCCATATGGATACGTACATTTTCGAGTTCTATTTTTTTGAAGTTAAATTCAATGGGTTTGCTTTTCGTTTTCGTGCTTTTCTTGCCAGTGCTGAATGCGTCGGCTATAAAGTCATAGTTCCACACCTTCGACGAAGCCGTGCGGTAAAGATGGACGTAGGTATTTTGCAGCGCGGCATAGTGTAGCGTAGTCGTATTTTTTGAAAATAATATATCTGTTATTCTTACCTGTATTTCACCTGCGTATAGGAGTGTGTCATGAGCTTGATCTTCTATATAAACTCCCTGAATTAATAAATGGTTTATAAAATCGATCCGGATGTGCTCAATGTTTACTTTTGTTTTCAGTTTATCCGAGAGTATTTTGGCCCCTTTTTGGGCCAGGAAATTCTGAACGAAGGTGAAATTGACCAGCGCTACCGTCAGCAGCAGTATGGTGAGCAAAGTGCCCAGGGTATAGCGTAGTATTTTTAAAAACCGTTTCAGTACAAGTAGCTTATATCAACTTCAAACAAATGTAAATTCAATCGGGCTCATTGCCATAAATAAACTGTTAAGGTTTTCCATATATCAAAGGAAAACTTTGACTGATGTGGTGGGTGATGGCATAGTCACAAAAATACGTTTATTTTGAGGGCTATTATAGTAAAGCATATTAAAAACATAATAATGAAGGCATTACCATTTTGCGTTTCGGTATTAATGATAAGCATGACTGCACAGGCACAAAAACAAATGATACCGGGCAAGTACCCCGTAACAAAAAGGGAAAGCCAGGTAGATGAGTACTTTGGCACTAAAGTGGCCGATCCATATCGCTGGCTAGAAAACGACATGAGCGAGGAGACGAAGAACTGGGTGGTGGAACAAAATAAAGTGACCAACGCATATCTGTCGCAGATACCATTCAGAAATGAGATAAAAGCAGACCTGAAAGCATTATGGAACTATGAAAAGTATTCGGCGCCTTTTAAAGAGGGGGAATTTACCTATTTCTATAAGAACAATGGGCTTCAAAACCAAAGTGTGCTGTATCGCCAGAAGGGTGATGGTTCGCCGGAGGTTTTCCTTGACCCAAACAAGTTCTCCGCCGATGGTACTACATCTATGCAGGGCATACAGTTCAGCAAGGATGGTTCGCTGGCTGCATACCAGATTAGTGAAGGAGGGTCCGACTGGCGTAAAGTAATTGTGATAGACACAAAGACCGGCCAGAAGAAGGACGACACGTTACACGATGTAAAATTCAGCGGATTGTCGTGGTTTAAGAACGATGGTTTTTATTACAGCAGCTATGATAAGCCCAAAGGCAGTCAGCTATCTGAAAAGACGCAGATACATAAATTGTACTATCACAAGCTTGGCACTCCGCAGAGTTCAGATAAATTGGTTTTTGGCGGAGAGACAACACCCCGCAGGTATATAGGGGGCGGGGTGACTGAAGACGAACGTTTCCTGGTGATAAGTGCCGCCAATGCAACCTATGGGAATGAATTGTATATTCAGGATTTGTCTAAGCCGGGTTCGCCGATTGTGCCTGTTGTAACGGGTTTTGAGCATGAGCAGGACGTGGTCTATGCGGAGAACGGCAAATTATATATTCTTACCAATCAGGATGCGCCTAACCGTAGATTAGTGGTTGTGGATGCTGCAAGCCCTGGTAAAGAAAACTGGGTGGAAGTGATACCGGAAAGCAGGTTCCCATTATCGGTTAGTACTTGCGGGAAGAAGTTTTTTGCACACTATATAGAAGACGCGGTAACGAAAGTGTACCAGTACAGCATGGATGGCAAAAAAGAAAAGGACATAGAATTGCCGGGCTTAGGTTCAGCCGGTGGCTTCAGCGGCAAGGTAGAAGAAACAGAAGTTTATTACAGCTATACATCTTACGTTTTTCCGCCTACTATCTTTAAGTATGATATTAAAAAAGGGAAATCAACATTGTACAAAAGTTCGGGTGTAAAATTTGATCCGAAAGAATTTGAAAGCCGCCAACTGTTTTACACATCAAAGGACGGGGAAAAGATACCGATGATCATTACCTATAAAAAAGGGATGAAGCCGGATGGTAAGAATCCGGTGCTGCTGTATGGGTATGGCGGTTTTAATGTGAGCCTTACACCTTCATTCAGTGTGAGCAACCTTGTGTTTATGAAGCATGGTGGTATATATGCCGTAGCCAATATACGCGGCGGTGGCGAATACGGTGACTCCTGGCATAACGCAGGTATCCAGCAGAAGAAGCAAAATGTTTTCAATGATTTTATCGCTGCGGCTGAATACCTGATAAAGGAACGGTATACATCAAAAGATTACCTGGCCATTTCAGGAGGATCAAATGGCGGGCTGCTGGTGGGCGCTTGCCTTACACAACGTCCCGATCTGTTCAAGGTATGTTTTCCGGCTGTAGGTGTACTGGATATGCTGCGGTACAATAAATTTACTGCAGGGGCAGGGTGGGCGTATGACTATGGCACCGCAGAAGATAATAAGGAGATGTTTGAATATCTTTACAAGTATTCTCCCGTGCATAATGTAAAAGAGAAGAGTTATCCGGCAACTCTGGTGACCACTGGTGACCATGATGACAGGGTAGTGCCGGCTCATTCGTTCAAGTTTGCAGCTGCATTACAGAAAGGACAAACAGGCAGAAGCCCGGTAATGATACGCATTGAGACAAAGGCCGGGCACGGCGCAGGAAAGCCTACAGATATGATTATAGCGGAGCAGGCTGATAAATGGGCTTTTTTGTTCTGGAATATGGGGTTGAATTATAAATAACCAGCCTTGATTTTAAGTGTTGCGGCAGGCTAACCCTTGGGTACTCTGCCGCAACTTACATAATACCTTTGCCAGTACTCTTCCTGCAAGCTGCTTATCATTACCCCGCCCGAGGTGGATGCATGTACAAACCGATTGTTGGCGAGATAAATGCCTACGTGAGATATGTTCTTGGTGTGTATACTGAAAAACACGAGATCGCCTTCTACCGCGTCTGAGGTTTTTTTTATGAACCGGCATTTGCGGAACTGGTCCATAGCAGTGCGGACAAGGTCAACACCATATACCTCGCTATATAATTTTTGCACGAAGCCGGAGCAATCGATGCCATTAGCATCACAGCCGCCTGACTGGTACCGGGTACCATACCAACGGTCGATGAACCTGTATAATGTGAGGTTGGTAATTCTTGCCGGGGGAACCCCAAGCATTTTTGCATATTTCTGCTTTAGCACTGCGGGGTCGCTGGCTTTGCGCTGAGGCTGTGCCGCCCGTATGGGGGCAGCAGTTCTGGTAGTTTTGCTTTTGCTGGTTTGATGACGATGCGCTGCCCTTGCAGCGGCTTTTTTGCGTGAATGGCAGCTGTCAAGTATTGCGATGGAAATACATGCTGTAAGAAATAAGAATAAGGCTTTCTTCATTCGGTGCATGATTGCGGTTACTCAAATATAATATATGCTGAAGAAGCGAAAAAATAATCTAGGCGATCAATCATATGGGTATGGCAGCCTTATTGCAGGAATTCCCTGATTATATCATTGTAGAAATCGTCATGCTCCCAGTAGTTGCTGTGTGTAAATGAGAAGAAACCTTTGCCTTTGAAAGCACAGTCAACATTCACCACCTCTTTATAATAATCGAGAGGGCCACTTACAGGATCATGTTTATCATGGTAGTTTCGCCATTTGATATCATCTAAAAGCCGGTCGGTGGTGTAATTTTTTATGGTGAAATAGCCCGGCAACTTTCCGGTAGCTTCGTTCAGTACCCAGTCCCTTTGTTTAAAAGCAAGGAAATCGGCGATGAGCTGTTGCCGCAGAAACTGGTTTTTAGGAATGTTTTCCCGCAGGAAGAAGGCAATCTTGTCAAGTGGGCTGCCAAATGTTATGTATCCTTTCAACTGGTCTTTGATGGCCGTTTTCTGGTTGTTTCTTAGTTCAGGATACTTGTAGTTACCATCGGGATTGTAATTGGCGACTCCATCATTATTTACGAGGAAGTTTATCCTGTTAATGGCGTCGTAGCTTACCTGGCTACCTAAAGAATGGCCGGCTATAACGACAGAAGGGTAGGCCATACCATTATCACCTTCTTTTTCAATTATGTATTTTATGGATTTTACTGCACCGTCGAGTATGCTGCGGCGCACCTGGTAATACTTTGACTTGGCATCTGTCACATTATACACTACTATGTCACCAACTACATTGGCAATGTCATTAGAGATACTATCTGCAAAGCCTGTGGGTATGAACTGAACGAATGGTATTTTTTTTAGCAGTTTTTTGATGTAGTTCCACAGGAGTACAATGGTAAGCAGCCCGTTGATAAACAGTTTGTATCTCCAGCTTATCTGCCCATCGTGATACTTGAAGAAAGTGCTGTCTCTCCCTTCGTATTTTTCTGCCATGTCCCTGTTCTCATCATAAAATTTTCTCGCCCCTTTCAATACACCGCTTATCCAGCTTTTTATATCTTCCCAGTCAGCTTTGTTCTCTGTATAGTGTGCCCAGTAATATTCATACAGGTCTATATAGGTATTCGTTCCTTTTTTTCTGATCCTGATTATATTATCAAACCACTCTCCGCCCTTTTCTCCAGCATTCTTTTTTTCTACCCTATGTTCTATTTCGTAGCTGTTTATGCCGCCTTCGGTATTTCTGGCATATTCTTTTATCAGCCCCCTTCCAAACTGGTCGAGTGTTTCCATTGGCAGCTGGTTGCCTATGCCGTGAACGATGAGCATGGCAGTATTTTCGCTGACCCATTTATGTGGCGAGGTGCCGCCTTTCAGTTCTTCGGCAGGATTAATGGAGATCCTGTCCTTGTAATTGATGTTGTTATTCATGGTTATCTGGTTTTAGCTTTAATAACACAGCTTATACAACAAATATATAAGGAATTTTGATGAAAAAATAGCAATGGTGATATTCTGGTACCAAAGTTTAGCTGTACCGAAGTATGTAACTTTCAGTCGTTGTATTTTATTGTTTACCAGAGTGATGTGTCATCTCAAATAATCCGATTAAAGGTATTTTGTTACAAGGATTCACTTGCTTTTTGCCGTTATTGCGTTACTGTTAGCAAACGAATATCAAAAACAGGATTGCACAACTATTTGTTCGAATGCTGATAATCTGCTAATATCTTTACAGTAACATTCCACTGTGATATTTGCCGCTTCTAAATCACGGTTATGTTATTAATTATTTCAAAGGGGCCTGTCAGGTCTGTTTTTACATTAAGCATATTTTTTGTATACCAGCTTATCACTTTTAACGGTTACGCACAGTTTAAGCCTGGCAATCTGGTTGTGTTACAGGTGGGGGCTGGATCGGCTGCATTGTCCAGTGCGGCAACTGCTATCTCCGCAATTGAGCATACTACATCTGGCTCGGCAACCGGATTTTCAGTCGCACTTCCCACTACAACTGTGTCATGTATACCACCGATTACTATTAGCGGATTGGCTACATCTGAAGGGCAACTGACCATGTCCGCAGAGCGCGACCGTTTGATTATAGAAGGGTCAATTCACCGGCTGGTACTACCAGCGTTGTGGGCTTATCTTCTGCAACCGCTCCCTGGGAATTGTTTACTATTTATTCGGCGGGCACATATGCCCTGGCGTAAGTTTTTCATCGGCTTATTCTGCAAATAATATACGGTCAGGCACAGCCTCTGGCACTGACTTTTTCAGTGCGGGGACCGGTGGGTCACCAACCGGCCTGATATTTCTGAACAACAATACCCAGCTCACTACGTCACCAACCAATACCCGTGGTATACAGATATTTAACGGGCAAACATACTTTTCCGACAGTAACGGTGCCTTTTTAGGTGTATCAAACCCTGGCAGTGGAATCCCGACAACAGGGGGGCAAACAGCTAACCTGATCAATACCACAAATGCGCCCAGCGCTTATGGGTTTTTTATTAATCCGGCCGGTACGGTTCTATATAGCGCAGATGATGGTAAGGGAATAATAAATTATACGGGCAGTGGTACCTCATTCGTTCTTACTTATACTGTTAATACCACCCCGGTAAGAGGATTGGTGGTAGACTATTCAGGTACTAATCCTGTTATTTCTGTAACTACTTCCTCTGCAAGTAGCGGTAAGACAATAATAAAAATCACAGATGCCGGGTCTTCTGCTATTACTATCGCAACAGCCCCGACTAATACCGCTTTTCGCGGACTGCAATTCGCACCCTCCTGTTTTGGCAGCATTGCTATCACATCATGTTGTTGTTGAAAATAAATTTTTTTCAATAAAATTTTTCATAAAGGGAGATCGTTGTTAAATGATCTCCCTCTTATCTATAACGGGGATATTGCTGCTAGTAAGAACGGTTATGGATAGATTTACCAACTGTTCTGGCAGGGATATTACGAATATTGAATCTGATTTTTGTGTAAATGAGTGATGGCGAGACGAAATTTAGCCTAAGGAAATATCAGGGTAGCTGTGAGTTTTATCTTGATGAGGATAACCAAAGGTTGCATATGAGGAGAATGTATGTATTTCTCTGAGCGGATTAGATATGCTTAAAAATATTCTTTACCACCTGCGTCGAATATCTGCTTGATATGCTATTGATAAAAGTAGGGAAATCTATTGCGGACTGTTCATTTGCAGCGTCTGAAATAGTGCGTATAACAACAAAAGGTAAGCTATACTCATAGCATACCTGCGCCACAGCGGCCCCTTCCATCTCCACGCAAAGTATGGAGGGTAGCTCTTTTGTCAGTTGGTGTTTATCTTCGTTATTTGCAAAGAACTTATCACCGCTCGCGACATCACCGATATGAAGTGACGGTTTTTTAATGCCAAATTGTTCAAACTCGTCCGATGCAATGAGTTCATGCAGGTGTTTGTTTTCCAGCATATCGCTAACCGCATGCCCAGCTATTTTGGCTAGGTTGCTGTCGCAATCAAACCATGTTTTACCCAGTAGCGGTATCTCATATTGTGTCTTTATGGGCCGGGCATCCATATCATGTTGTATCAGGCGGTGGGCCACTATTATGTCTCCAATTTTCAATGAATTGTCAATTGCTCCGGCTACCCCGGTGAAAATCAGGTGTGTGACGTTAAATTTGTGGATCAGGGTAGAAACAGTAGCAGCGGCAGCTACCTTACCCCACCGGGAGAAAACCACCACTGCATTAATGCCATTCAGTGTGCCTGTATAATATGTGCGCATGCCTGTCGTGTACTCTTGCTTATTTGCAAGAAGCCTGGCAACACCGGTTATTTCTTCAGGCATTGCGCCCATAATGCCTATGATACGTTCTTTCATTCAGGACATGGATTTGCTGAATAATTTGATTTTAGGCAAAAAAAAGTCCCGATATTGTCGGGACTATGGAAAAATATAAAGTATGGTGTTAAGCTAAAGCATTAATCCTTTTTACAATGCCTGATTTCAGGTTGCTTGCTTTGTTCTTGTGTATAACGTTGCGTTTTGCCAGCTTATCTATCATAGATATAACCTTGCTCAGGTCGCCTTGTGCTGTTGCTTTATCGGTTACTGCCAGCAAATCACGCATAGCATTACGTGTGGTCTTGCCATAGTAACGATTGCGTTCGTTGCGTGTCCTGCTCTGGCGGATATCTTTTTTGGTTGCTTTATGGTTTGCCATTAAATTCTACTTTTTTAAGGACTGCAAAGGTAATTCAAATATTTTATACAACAAAAAAAATACTGTAAAATCAGATTTAAGTATTTGTATTAATTATTAGTCATATAATAAACCTTAGACTTCTGTGTCAACTGCGCCTTTTTTGCGAGGAAGATATCCAGTTTATCTTTTGGTATCCGGAAGTTATAGTATGGGGTAGGGTATGTATTGTAAATAAACATATCGTAATCGCTGTTCCACCTCATGAGTTGCTTTTTATCTATGCCTGTTTCCTGAGCTACAATGTCTAACAAAAGCGGGTCGGTGACGCGGACAATGGCCATATTCTTCAATTCATCATCAGAGAAAGGAGACCTTTTCATTACCCCGGTTTTAGCCCCTGTGGTGCTGGAAACAGCTAAAGGTGCGGCAACATGCTCTTCTTCCTTACCAAACTTAATATCCAGCGGTAGGCTGCCAAGGTAAATGAACTTGTTCAGGTTTTCGAATATACTGGCCGTAGCAATGAATGCCAATACGTGGCCCTGGGTTTCGCGAGGTAGGTATTCCTTTATGTCCCAAAAATTGCGGCTGCCAGTACGCGCTATTGCCCGCAGCACAGGAGTAGGCCCGCTATTGTAAGCGGCTATTACTAATAGCCAATCGTTGAGCTCGCTGTAAAGTATTTCCAGATAACGGGTGGCGGCTAGCGTGGATTTGTTGATGTCCTTGCGTTCATCTTTGCCCTTGGTCACTGTAAGGCCAAGCATTTCTGCAGTGGTCTTCATCAGTTGCCATGGCCCCACGGCCCCTGCTTTTGAAACTGCATTGTAATTCAGTGCAGACTCTATGACCGCAAGGTATTTCAGCTCCATAGGCATATTCTTGCGCTTCAATTCGTTATCAATAACTGAAAATGGAGTAGTGCTTTTATTCTGTACACAGCCCAATGTATTGTAATGGAGCTCGAGGTAACGGCGGGTGTAATCATTTACAAATTCATTCTTTTCGCCGAAGTATGATTTTTCGCCTGCAAGCGGTACCTTGTTATACCCCTTCTTTTTATCAATAGCTGTTGCTGGGAGATTGCCGGCTATAACAGCGTTTGCAGCCGGAGTGGGGTCACTTTTTACTACAACTACGGTATCGCCCTTGCCGCTGGCCAATGCCGCGGACATTATGCCCAGAGAGCATAAAAGCATACGTAACTGTAAAGAAAAAAAGTTTATCCGGTAGAGCATCTCGACCTGGTAGTTTGTGCTAAAATAAAATAAACTGCTAAAAAAGGGCAGGGTTGTGGATAAATACTAAGAGTTGTTAGTATTGTTGTTAGACTGAATTTTGTCTTTCTCCCTTGCCCCGTTCTCTATTTCGCTTTTAATGCCGTCTTTCGCCTCATTAAATTCACGAATGCCTTTTCCAAGGCCCCTGGCCAGTTCCGGTATCTTCTTTCCACCAAACAATACTACGATGATAAGTAATAATATCACCAATTCACCTGCGTTCGGCATACCGAAAAGCAATACGGGATTGAAATTAGCTATTGTCATACTACACGATTTAAATAATTATTGAATAATATCAAACTGGAACTTGGCAAAGGTAATCATTTATGGGTTAAAAAAGCAGCAAACGTTGCCATGTATAGTTTTTTGGGGTGTTGCAGGGAAATGTTGGGGCATACGCATAAAAGTAATGGTGTATTCATTATTGTGATTTTAACGGTCATCAGCATTTGTTTTTACCCCTTTTGTGTAGCTGCGCCACTTTTCTATCACCTCGGCCATATCTGAAGGTAATTCGGAATTGAACTGTACCCATTGATTGGTGGAGGGGTGGGTGAAGCCGAGTTCTTTGGCGTGAAGAGCCTGGCGGGTGAGGATGCCAAAGCAGTTATCAATGAACTGCTTGTATTTGCTGAATATTGTGCCCTTGACTATGCGGTCGCCGCCGTAGGTGGCATCGTTGAAGAGGGGGTGGCCAATATATTTCATGTGTACCCGTATCTGGTGGGTGCGTCCGGTCTCGAGCCGGAGCTCTGTGAGCGTGACATAATTGAAACGCTCCAGTACTTTGTAGTGGGTAATGGCTTCCTTGCCATAGTCGGCATCGGGGAAGGCATCCATGATCTTGCGGAAGCGGAGGTTGCGGCCAATGTTGACTTCTATGGTTCCTTCATCTTCGGCGAGGTCGCCCCAGACGAGTGCTATATAACGCCGGTGGACGGTATGTTTTTTGAACTGGGCGGCGAGCTTGGTCATTGCTGCTTCTGTCTTGGCTATGACCACGAGGCCGCTAGTGTCCTTGTCTATACGGTGAACGAGGCCCACGCGGGTGAGGCCATCAACAGTTATATTCTGCTGCTGCAGGTGCCAGCTGATACCGTTGACCAATGTGCCGCTGTAATTGCCGCAGCCGGGATGCACTACCATGCCAAAAGGTTTGTTGATAATCATGAGGTCGTCATCCTCATAGGCTATGTTGAGCGGCATCTGCTCGGGTATAATCTCCTGGCTTTCGGGGCGGCGTGTCTCGTATATAACGATGGTGTCGCCAGCCTTTACTTTATAGTTGGGTTTAACCGTCTCGTTGTTTACGAGAATATGGCCTTCTTCCAGGTCGTTCTGTATTTTATTGCGGGTGGCGCCTTCGAGGCGGTTCATGAGGAACTTATCGATGCGTAGGGGCTCCTGGCGCTTATCTGTGACTATTCGCATTCGCTCCACTGGCTCGCCGGAGGCCTCGCTGACCTCTTCTTCGGGATCCTCATCGTCCCAAACATCTTCTATGCCGGCGGGTGTGCTGCTCATTTTTTTCTGTTTTTGGGTAGCTGTTTTAATGTGTAAACACCTTAAATACTATAATGTACATATTTATTTTTGGACACTATCTTTACACTTTTTTTCATATTTTTTTACACTCTTTTCCTCCGGTACTTACCTGAATATTATTGTCATACCTTAATAATATTGTCTATGCAGTGCGCAAAAACGGTTAAAGTTCGTGAATAGATATGTGGTGGCAAAATCGATTTTGCATGATGGAAAATACTTTCCGCTACCAGCGAGGGTTATAGCCGAATCGGGTGGTTGAAAAATTTATTTTAACGGAATTTTGCCAACCATTTGTCTGAACTCGAGTTTGCAAAATAAGATGAATTGATAGGGGGATTTTATTTTTATGCGGGCGTGAGCCATTGCCAGTGGGAGACTCAACTGCCATGGTATTTTATACAAATAACAGAATATTGCAAATTGAATCACTCGTAACAACGTATCGTTTCGTCCCGATTAGCAGCCCATTTTTATATAATATCGGGAAGCGTTTAACTTGCGGAATTTCCATCCTTTACATTTCTAAGATCACATTCTTTTTGCTGTAAAAGCTCCGTCAGTAACGGTTGTGCCATCAGTGCAGGTGAAAGAAAATGTGCCAGTTACATTGTTGCCTGATATGTCGGTAATGACCACTGAGCCGCTTTCGGAGACCATAGCGTGTGTGGCGCTGGTGAAGTAACGGGCAGTGGAACCGGTAGTATTATCAAGTTTTATTTTACCGGGCAGCCCAAGGGAGTTCTGCAGGCTCAATACCATATATGGATAGGTGGATGATATGGAGTTGGAAAGAAACCCATCTATAATGGTTGCACTACCTGATGAAAAGATAATGCAGTTGGTGGCATAATAGTCTGTGTTGCCTATTCTGGCCTGTATATAGTAACCGGGCCCGGTACTTTTTTTAGCACAGCCTGAAAAAATGAAGAGCATTGCTATTGCACTCAATAAAAAGTATAGTTTTTTCATAAAAGGTATCGATCGTAAGAAATATGCTCCCAAAAGTAATAAAACCAGCATTCTGTTTAACGTAAAGGGCAACAAAGACTTTTGCAGCCTGTCGGCAAGGGGTTGCATATAATTTTTTCTATGAATTATGGTGCCTATTAGGTGAGTATGAGATATTGCGGAAGGTTCGTATATTTGATGAAACAATAAAAAACACTATACCATGGCAAACCAGAATTTACCGGGCATAATACAGCCCGCGCCCCCGGGCTTAACGGGTTTCGATTCGAACACTGTGATGACTGCTGAAACCGCACAGCAATTTAAAAGCGGTGGTTATGATTTTTGTGTCCGCTACCTGTCGCGCGGGGCGGGGCAGAGCAGCGGCGACTTATCTAATGCTGAGGCGATGATCATTCTTAATGCAGGGCTGGCACTGATGGCGGTGCAGCATGTGGCGGCCAACTATCCGCCGGGCTGGAGCCCGAACGCCGCGCTGGGCAAGACCAACGGGGACAACGCAGCAGCGAATGCGCTGTCGATAGGCCTGCCTGTGGGCATGAATATATGGGTAGATCTGGAAGGGGTAGACCCCACGGCAACCTCTACGGACATTATAAACTATTGCGAGGAATGGTACCAAGCGGTAAGCGCGGCGGGTTATGTACCGGGCTTATATGTGGGCGTGCCCTGTGGGCTTACCAGCGACCAGTTGTACAGCAATCTTTCGTACCAGCACTACTGGTGCTCGCTGAGCGGCAGCACCCCCCATGTGGCTACCCGGGGCTACCAGATGGTGCAAACTGCCACTATAACATTGTATCACGTAAGCATAGACACTGATACCACCCAAACGGATAATTTAGGGGGGGCGGTGCTGTGGCTGCAGCCGCCAAACTTCACCCCGAAATCTGTTGTTGTATAATTCATAGCAGACAACATTGATGAGATTTGCCGGTCGCCTTCCTCTACCGGGAGCCGACCGGCTTTGTTGTATTGGTATGAGTTGAGGATAATATTTAAAAAAAAAATACAAAAAATATATAACGGGAGATTAACAGAATGTGTATATTTACCTATTCGTTTAACCTAAAAAATCCTAAGTATGTATTTTAAAAAGGTACTCCTTTGTTCCACATTGCTATGTGGCAGCTATCTCTCCTCAAACGCACAAAGCTTTATTCCTCCGAACATGGACTTTGAACTGGGGACAACCGCAAACTGGACCTATTACCGTGGCACTGTTGCAATGAACCACGTATTTACGCTTAGTTCATCGGGTGCCGTGACCGGGCTGCACACGCTGATGTCGGGCTCAGGCACAGACCCTTATGGCGGGTTCCCGGTAGTAGGTGGCGGCATGTATTCACTGAAACTGGCCCATGACACCTCTGACAACAATGCAGACGCAGCCAGCTACAATATTCATGTGCCGGCGACAGGCAGCTATCGCCTGGACTATAAGTATGCAGCGGTGCTGCAAGGCGTGACACATGCCGCATCGGAGCAACCGATAATGAAAGTGACCGCAATAGACTCCGCAACTGGTGCGACGTTGAGCGATTCGCTCTATCTATTGCCGTCATCACCGGGTTTTACCTTGTCAACAACTATGGGCACGGATATTTATTATAAGCCATGGACCGCGGCGAGCATCAACCTGCTGGGATATAGCGGGCGCACTGTGACCGTAAAATTTGCTGTGGCAGCCTGTGGCACCGGGGCGCACTTTGGCTACGGCTATATAGATGTGACCACCGTGGCGATAACGGCTGCAACTGCCGCACCACTGGCAAGTGTGGGCAATGGTACAATAAATGTGTACCCGAACCCTGCATCATCGGCGCTGCACATACAGTGGGCCGGCCAGCAGGCAGGCAGTGCGCAACTGGTGCTGACCGATATGACAGGAAGGGTAGTGAACAACGCTGTGATAAATATGGCTTTTGCCGGAGAAACGCAACTGTCGACTGAGTGTCTGAGCAACGGCCTGTACCTGCTGACGATAAAGTCGGGAGAGGTGAACTATAATAGCAAGATAGTAATACAGAAATAAGCGAACAGTTTCATAAAGCAAGAACTCCCGGTCTTCCGGGAGTTCTTGCTTTATATGGGTATGCCTGATTTCCCACCAATAGTTAACAATACTTAAATACCCCAACTGATGAGAGCTGCGTAGTGTCTTTAATTGTTTAACATGAGATAAAGCTAAGCATATGACGAATGTGAAACGATACTTTTTTGTTGCCATGTTTCTATTTGCGAGTGCTGCAAGTGCATTGGCCCAGACAGTTACCACCATTGCGGGTAACGGTGCAACGGGTTTTCTGAGCGGCAGCTATGGCGGTGATGGCGGGCCGGCTACAGCGGCATTGCTCTATTATCCCGGCGGGTTGGGCTATGATGCCGCGGGCAACCTGTATGTAGCAGACTCAAGAAACCACCGTATAAGAAAAATAGATGCCACGGGCATTATTACCACTTTTGCCGGTACTGGCGTAACAGGGTATAACGGAGATGGCGGGCCAGCTACGGCGGCAGAAATGGGCTACCCGGAAAGCATTGTCTTTGATGCGGCAGGAAATATATATTTTTCGGATCGCTGGGATGCATGTGTGCGAAAAATAGATGCGGCGGGAATAATAACCACAGTAGCGGGAACAGGTGTTTATGGCTACAGTGGTGATGGCGGTCCGGCTACGGCAGCTATGCTGGATAACCCCTGCCATGTGCAGGTGGATGGCGCCGGTAACCTATATATTTGCGACTGGGTGAACGCGCGTGTGCGAAGGGTAAGTGTTGCGGGTATCATCACTACTATAGCAGGCAATGGTACGGCACCTTTCAGCGGTGATGGCGGGCCTGCTACGGCTGCGGGAATGCGGCCATCGAGTACACTTATAGATGCAGGTGGAAATATACTGGTGTGTGACGGGGTGAACAGGAGGGTGCGCAAAATAGACGCTGCAGGCACCATCACAACTGTTGCCGGAGTGGGTGGCGATGGATATAGCGGGGATGGCGGGCCTGCAACCGCAGCGCAGTTCAGGTATATGTCAGGTATGGTGTTTGATACATCGGGTAGCCTGCTGATAGCAGATCAAAGTAACAATGTGATACGGAAAATAGATGCAGCAGGTATTATTACCACCATAGCCGGGACAGGCACGGACGGCTATAGTGGTGATGGCGGACCCGCTACGGCAGCACAATTCAGGTTCCCGACGATGATGACCATAAGTCCGGCAGGGCAGTTACTGGTATCGGATATGCAAAACAACCGTGTGCGTAAACTGGACATGACAGGGCCTGTAACGACGATGGTAAGCGAGTATGATGGTGAGGAGAGGCCACTAATATACCCGAACCCTGCCAGAGAAGATCTGTTTGTGACAAATATCGCCGAAGGATCGGAGCTAACAGTGTATAATATACGGGGACAGAAAGTGGTGAGAATGGTATGCGCGGCAGGCAAGGCTGTGCTGAATATATCGGCACTGACTGACGGGTTTTATGTGGTGAATGTGCAGGAAAATGCGGGTAGGATTGTTACTGCCTGTTTTGTAAAGAACTAAGTAATATTGGCCATACCATTCAAGATGTGGCCAATATTCAAGGCATATAAGAACTGCAACAGGCAGATTATAAAGAGAACGCTTCTTTCGGCATTGGCTCAGTGGAAAAGAATCAATCTCGGCAAGTCATTCCCTCTTTGTAATCTATTTTTTCCTTGGCCACACCGCACGAGCCGGCAGAGGGTACAATGACATCATCGACCGGGGACAGTAGGCGGGAGTGGCAATGCTGTACTTTCGGCGGTTTGCGTGGCAATATGGACTCTTTTCTATTCGTCAAAGTTCCTGCCCAATGACAGAGGATAGTAAATAACCGCCCTGATAATGACTTTAAGGTTGCGTTATACATCACGAAGGGTGACCCCATCAGCATATGCGGCAAAGCACTTAGCGACGGTATGAAAGAGCGCCCTATCCTCCATAGCGCTGAGCAGGATCTGCTCGGCTGATTTAGATATAGTAATGCTCATCGGTTCCTTTTTAACCAGTGCGGTATTTAATAATTCCAGGAGCGTGGCATCATTGACTGGTGTATCGCCGTTTGAAGAAAAAAGATCATAGAGCTTTAGTTTGAATTGAGCAAGTAGTTCGTATCCTTCCTTGTTATCGTAAGTTGTTTCGGCTTTAAGTACCTTGCAGGGACTATACAACTGGCAGGGAGAGGCTATTTCGCCTTTAGGGTTCAGGCATTGATTAATATACCTCGTAAAGCTTCCATCCTCACCGGATGAAAAGAACAGCGGGCTAAAGTTCATATCATTAGTGGTGAGCGCCGCAATGTTCCAAAGAACTGCTTGCTGCAGAATAGGGGTGTATTCAAGATTTATCCGTGTGGCCGCATTGAATGCGGCCTTCTGGAAGCCATCGCCGGAGAAATAGGAGGCCGGTTCACCTGTAGTACCTCCTTTGAAGCCAATACCAATGTAACCTTTCTCGGTCATGACGCTCTCCACGTTGGCAAAGCCCGGAAAATTATTGATGTAAACGGTATTGTCGTCAATTAGCCATACTTGTCCTGTTTTAACAGGCATATCTTCCTTTTCGCTGTTTATCCGGTAAATATTTCTGAAGAATTCTATGGCGGCATACCGGCTGGCACCGAATCCTACACATTCAGGGTTTTCTTTATTTTTGTTTGTGCCGAATTTCCAGCCAACTACTTTCATGTTAGTGCCGGCAAGTGCTTTTGCATAGATGTTGTACTCGCTTGCAAACACGAATATGTATACGTTCCTGTGGCCGGTTTCTGCTGCGCTCAGCCTGTATGGACAATAAAATGGAACCGGGCCGGCGACGAGTGCGGCCTTATCATTTACATCAATGAAATTTGTTTTGCCGTTGAGTATCCCGATGCCATTGTCGTAGGTTTCACGGATCCATCCTGACCGATTGCTGGAAATTACTGCCAATGGAGGGAGCATACCTTCCTGCCCCTCGGTGTCACAGACTGTAGTTAATTCTGCACCAATGAAAATTAGCGGAGAGGTGCTGATGTTTAAGTGGTTCATCACTTCCTTGCGCTGAGTGACTAGCGGGCCGATGCAGTCGTCCTCGCCAACAAATGTAATATTCTGGAGGGGCTGGTATTTCTGGTTTACCAGATTGGAGTTGAGGTAGTTCGCATTTAAGTTTGCTGTTATTGGCATACATTATATTTAGTGATCCGGGCTGGAGTTTCATTTACCGAATGGGAGCGCAGGAACTTTAATTTACAATCAGCTTCAGGACATTTTTCAATACGGAAAACTCCTTGATGGTGTATATGTCCAACTCGGCAGACCCAGGTTGGGCCGGGGTGTAGGCAGGCACCCCGTTTTGCAGTGTTAGATCTCCGGTCCCATTCAATATTATCTTGTACCATACCTGCGCATTAGTCCCGCCAAGAGGTATTTCATACGCCTTTCCTTTAGTTAAGTATGTTGCGGTGCTACCTGCTGACTGGTCGGGGGCAGGGCCGGATTGATTCTCGGCCTGATTTAAATCCTGGTAAATCCTGGTAATAAAATCATTACATGCTATGTCAGTGTGGCCAACGCTTTTTACTCTTAGTACCATGTTGGCAAGCCTGAATATACCATGCTGCATTTCGGATGTGTTGTTGACAAAAGCATATGGGCCGAGGAGATCTGGTACCTTTTTTAATTCAGCCATGGGGCGCATATTGTCGCTTAGGAGTTCATTAAGCATCTGGGCAGCCCTTTCATCAGAAACGGCCTCAAATATCTCGGTCTTAAATATCTGCGACGGATCCGACTGGTTCACCCATACAGACTGCCATAGTGTAGCTTTTTCCAGATCAAAACGTTCTGCTTTTTTGTCGGGCTGCCATCCGGTGAATTCACTATCGTTAATAAAATAGTTGTATACCAGTGTTTGGGATGAGCCAGGGCCGGGTTTAAGCTGAACGCCACTGCCACTTTCCGGCTCTGTGACCGGACTAGTCATGGAATCTATATCTGGCCATGGATTTATTTGATCGCTCATGTTCTTTTTATTTTCAATGTTTATGCTACCTGCCTCTTTTTACGGGTGAGTGGTTGTGCAATGCATAAGGGGCATCCTGTCGGCGTGGCAGTAGTGAGCAATGCCCTATATTCGGCGGGGTTTGCACAAGCCCCGAATTTGATATTTACAGGAAGTAAAGGTACCGGGGCCCCGGCCCCGGTGTTGCTGTTCAGTTGCAGGCAGGCATCGTATAGGTTAGTATTTTCCGTACACACGTCTTTCCATGCCACTTCATGATAATAGAAAGTTCCCGCGAACGGCACGTTCCAGATATTGGTGCCGATAGCGCGCAGGCTCCTTAATTCAAAATTATATCCCATACGTGATTGCCATAAATAGCATCCCAATATATTCGCAAATGAAGATACAATTACTGCGCAATCAGTGCAATTAACTTTTTGACCGTTGCCCACTCCGCCATTTAATCTCTCGAGAAATTTGGTGCACTGAAATGTGTCATAAATTGTATAGTTGTTGTCGCCGCGGATTGTGTCATAAGCGATGAGGGCCGGATTCCTCTCACCCAGATTATACACTGCCTCAGTTATCGCTTTTTGTATTTCATCTATGTCATTGAGCCCGGCTGCCCAGACGCAGGCAAAGTCGAGCACATCGGTCCATGGCAGTTGTGTATTGTATAGATCGGCTAATGATACCCACGGCCCGAAGGTGGGTGCGGAGAGCAAGGTGTATATCCTGAAGTTTGTGGTACCTAGGTCTTGCCAATCGCCATCTGCTATTTTGTATTGCCATGTCCAGGAAATGTCCCTGATATTAATTCCTATATTATTGAACTCGTTGGCTGTTAGAGGCAATGTAATGTAATCGTCATTAGGCAGTGTAATGTCTGTTTCGGCTACATTACCCATATCCCCGCCCCCCTGGGTGCGTATTTTTATTTGTGTATTGGGTGCTGCGTCGGAAAGGAATTTTGCCTGTACAGATATAACAGTGCCGAGTGTATCGCTAATAGAATATGCAGCTTTGGCATTGGCATTATTTTCTATGGTCCATTCAGGTACAGGTATCCGGGTGCCAAAGTTTTTGCGTATGTTTAGTGCACTAGCGCATTTGTCTGCACTGTGGTTGAATTTAATTGCGGTAATGGTGATTTGCATGGTCGTTTTTTTGTTCTCCGATAACCATAATATTCCTGCTTCGTAAGGGCGATCCATGAAGCATACAGTGAATAGCGTTTTCTTTCATCCCGGATACTTTACCCTGTTCCCGGAAATCTGCTTTTACGGCGGTCAAATCGCTGGAGGCTCGTAATTGCCCAGGCTGCTAATCGTTTTTTCGGCCTCGGCCATGCTGTTCATGGCGCTTTGCATGGCTTGTTGCTCATTTTGAACAATGCTTTCGGCCTCTGCAGTGTTGTTTTGCGTATCCTGAGCCGGTGCCAGCGCGCTGGCCGGTATGACAGGGGCCTGCGCCACGGCATTCATAATATTCTTTTCGGCATCGCGCATTGCCTGTTCGGCGGCCTGCAGCGCATCCTGCACACTGTTTGTATTATTGTCTTGTTTTTCCATATTTGCATTATTTTCTATGTAATCTTGTCGTGTTTTTTCAAAAGTATCTGATGGTCCTGCTAACTGAACGGATATGTTCTGATCCTGTGGACCAGTAATAGTCAGTTCTTGTTCGCAAAATACGTATTCCATGACCATACTATCAGCAAACCAATGGCAGGTAAACTTGCCCGGAGCGGTAGTGTCCGAAACCGTCATTGCCGGGCCACCTGACCTTAATTTTACTATACTCCCTGCAGTGATCTCATTCATTGACAAAAATGTTTTAAATGACTCATAATGCCATTGCTTTATCTGGTCACTACTACGGAGTGACTAGACAACTATCGTTACATTGCTACCCCCGGCATCGACAATACTTATTAGTGTTTGCGGTAATTCGTTTGCCGCTTTGACAGTTAGCTGCACATTGTTTGCCCTGGCTGCCTTGGCCAAAAGTATAAGCGTATCAGGAAGGTAGTTACTGCTTTCAACTACCAGGTTGCCGCCGGCAGCCATGATGTTAGTGAGCGTTTGTGGTAAGTGTGCCATTGCCTTTTTATTATTAGTTGAAATTATTGTCCCTGAGTCCGGGTGGTTCAGTTATGCCCTGTGTTTTAGCCGACTACCGGAACTGTTACGACCAATATACCAATACCTGTATTCCCGCCATTCGTGTAAACAGCATTGTTAGCTAGGTTCTCGGCGTAATATGCCATGGAGGACTTAGCGAGAAAACTATAGCCGATGCCAATAACCCAGCGGAAGGAAACAGGAGGGTTTGGAGGGTCTGTGTAGTAATTCTGTATTTTAGCAATATCGTACTGGATGCCGGCCATAAACGCACCGCTGTTATTCGCGCTTTCGACCTTCATCTCGATAGCGTAGGTTTCGTCCCCGTCCCGGACGATGGCATCAAGCCTCATATCACCAGCACGTGAAGGGTAGGGAACTTCTCTGGCCCCAGTAATGTTTTTTCCACGGAGAATGAGGATCAACTCTACCTGCATCCATATTTCCCACGCAGAACCGGTTGTTATTGCGGTTGTAATTCTTGCGTGGTCTTCCAGTATATAATTACATAGTTCGACTTGTGTCATTATGCTTGATTTTATGAGGTGGATGGTATGTGAAGAAGGTTGTTTTTTTCTAAAAAACTCTATATGTGGCTACTATGAGTTGTTTGCCGGTAGTAGTGGTGGTGAGTATATTGTCAGTTACATCGATCCAAGGTGCGTATAGATTGCCTGTAAACAGAAAGTACTGCATGGTGCCCCCCTTAACCAGGAGCCTCAGTTGATTCAGTTTGACAGCATCTTCGCCCTGAAGCCGCAGTACAGCCATCGCCACCAGTACGTTCACGTTTTTGAATTCGATAGAAAGGTTGTATATTTTGAAAATATCGTCGGCGAAATCGTTAACGGTATTTTGATAATCGGCCCTTCTTTGCGTTTTCAATTCGACCCACATTGGTGCCCCTCTGTCTGCCTGAAAGAACAGGTCGCACCTTTTGAATGTTCCGGTGAAATTTACTTCCCTGCGGAAACCTATGTTGGTATTCTTTCTGACAACCCGCGCAAATTCTACCTGCAACCAGCCTTCCCATCCTCCTTCGAGGTCGTTGTCGAGAAAGTAGTTTATAATCGGGTATTCGGAAGTTGCATCTGTGACGATGATATCCTTTAATAAGCCGATCAGTTCCTGCGATTTGGCCATTATAGTGTGTTTTTGTTTGTTAAATAGTTGTCTTCGGTTGCCACATATACAATGCAACAGCCTGAGATGCTACCGGAAACATTTGCTGACGAACAATGTTATTGTTCTTATCCCAGTATAGATGGCTTTGTTAATAAGGCCTGGGCAATTCTCAGCACCTCGATCTTTGACAGTGCTTCATTATACCATACGCATTTAACCACGCCATTTGATGTTCCGGCAACCGTCATTGAAGGACCGCCTGAGACAAGCCGTACTACGTCGCCTGCCTTATATAAATTTGGAATCATATCGGTTTGTTTTTTGAATTAGAGAGCTATTTTCTGTAAATGACAGCACAATCATATAACTGAACGGATGGTTATTCCCCTGCAGCGTTTGTTGCTGATTGCCTGTTGTCTATATGAGTCTTGTTGTTTGTTTTATATTTGTTTATGAACCGGGCGGGTCGTACTTACCCAGAGTGCTTATTGATCTTTCGGCCTCCTGTACGCTATTCAACGCGCTCTGCATTGCCTGTGCCACACTTTTTTCTGCGCTTTCCATTGCTTGTTCTCGAAGCAGTTCCTGTTGCCCGGCGGTTGTTTCGGGATTAGCTGTATAATTTGTGAAGCCTGTGTTGTCAATGCCAGCCTGTTGTATTTGCTTTTCCAGCTCCGCCATCTGCTTCATCGTATCCTTGTCTTGTGCTGCGAGGTCACGCAGATTTTGCGCGGTATGTGTTTTGAATACCGAGTTTATAGATTCCTGCATAGCTTTCATAGATTGCTCCTGTATCAGCTGTATCTGTTTTTTTAGTTCCGCCAGCTGTTTTTCTGCGTTTTGACGAATCTGCGATACTTGCGCCTTGTTTCCCGGTTGTTGCGCAGGTTTGGATTTCCCGGGCGGGACCTTACGTTGCTTTTGCATGGATATTCGTTTTAATTGTAATGAAGGCAAGGCCCTGGTGATATTTGACGGGACCTTGCCTCCTGTTACGATTACTGATAAATGCGCCTTGTGCCTACGGCATTCGATGCTGTATCGATGCTATACAGTGTGGTCACACCCACGGTGTTGGCAGACTGACTTGTTAAGGTGCTTTGCTGCTGGCCGGTAGTGGCGTTATGCGCCGCATTCGACAACGCCTGTGATGTAACAATGAACAGGTTGCCCATTGCCATTGCCGGCGCGTCGCCGAGTACTTTGGTATTGACCTCTGATATTGAGTCAGTGATCTGACTGTTTACTGCTGTTGGGAAAGCCATGGTTTTGGTTTTTTTAGAATTAATTAATTTGATGTCTGAGTATTATTGTAACCCGTTTCCCGGTAGCTTTTGGCGCTACTGAGTTGTATTAACCGTATATCTGCCTTGTGCCTACTGCATCAGAAGCTGTGTCGATGGAGTAAAGGGTTGTTACGCCAGAGGTGGTAGCGGCCTGGGCTGTTATATTACTCTGCTGCTGTGCTGAAGTAGCATTGTGTGCAGCATTTGCGAGTGCCTGTGCGGTTGCCTGGAACAGATTGCCCATAGCGATTGCGGGAGCGTCGCCCAATACTTTGGTGTTAGCCTGTGTGATCGAATCTGTGATCTGACTGTTTACTGCTGTTGGGAAAGCCATGATTTTTAGTTTTTAATTGTTAAGTAATAAATAAAATGACATTAACAGGGGAGGGTATTTCTTCCTGAGGGAGAGAAATGCCCTTAAGTAATTATTGACCGTATATCTGTTTTGTGCCTACTGCGTCGGAGGCGGTATCAATTGAATACAGGGTGGTCACGCCCATAGTGGTTGCAGCCTGTGCAGTGATATTTGTCTGCTGTTGGCTGGATGCTGCATTGTGTGCTGCATTTGCCAGTGCCTGCGCTGTGGCCTGGTATAGGTTGCCCATAGCAATTGCGGGGGCATCGCCCAATACTTTGGTGTTGGCCTGCGTTACGGAGTCCGTAATCTGGTCGTTTACTGATGTTGGATAAGCCATGATTTTTTTTTAGTTTTTGGTTGTTAAATTATGATTGTGATCTTTTTCTGTGGATATGCAATGCATTGGCAAAGACTGTGCCGGTGCGGTTTAACCATAGATTTGGCGTGTGCCTACGGCATCAGATGCGGTGTCTATGGAGTATAATGTAGTTACCCCCATAGTTGTGGCAGCCTGTGCTGTAATATTGGTTTGCTGCTGGCTGGTAGCGGCATTATGGGCAGCCAAAGCCAGCGCCTGCGCGGTGGCCTGGTATAGGTTACCCATAGCCACAGCCGGCGCTACGCCGAGTACTTCGGTGTTGGCCTGCGTTAAGGAGTCTGTTATCTGATCGTTTACTGCTGTTGGGAAAGCCATGATTTTTTAGCTTTAAGATGATAAATGCTTGATTCTAATTTGATGTCCATGCAACAGGCTGCATAACGCAGGCCATTACCGTATGGTAATATGCGTTAGCGTTAAGCGTTTACTGCCCGTATATCTGTTTTGTGCCAACGGCGTCTGATGCAGTATCAATTGAATACAATGTGGTAACGCCCATAGTTGTGGCAGCCTGCGCGGTGATGTTGCTTTGCTGCTGACTTGAAGCTGCGTTATGAGCTGCGTTGGCGAGCGCCTGTGCTGTAGCCTGAAACAGGTTGCCCATAGCGATTGCGGGGGCATCGCCGAGTACTTTTGTGTTTGCCTGTGTTACGGAGTCCGTAATCTGGTTGTTGACTGCTGTTGGATAAGCCATGGTTTTAGTTTTTGATTGTTGTTAAATGTTTGTTTTCATTATTGAACCGGTGCTGAAGTAATGAAATGCTTGGAGTATACGGAGCCGAACTTATGCTTTAACCGTATATTGCCCTTGTACCTCTTGCATCTGATGCAGTGTCAATGGAGAATAGCGTAGTTACGCCGGATGTTGTAGCTGCCTGTGCGGTAATGTTGGTCTGCTGCTGGCTGGTTGTTGCGTTATGAGCTGCATTTGCCATTGCCTGGGCTGTAGCCTGAAACAGGTTGCCCATTGCCATTGCAGGTGCGTCACCAAGCACTTTTGTGTTCGCCTGGGTGATTGAGTCTGTGATCTGACTGTTTACTGCTGTTGGAAAAGCCATAGTTTTTAGTTTTTGAAGTGATTAAAAAAGTATTCCGGTTTTTGTTTTCAGTGATGCCCGGGAGTGCATCAATTTTTTTGGTTATTGGCCATATATCTGTTTCGTGCCTACAGCATCAGATGCTGTGTCAATTGAATACAGGGTGGTCACGCCCATTGTAGTAGCTGCCTGCGCAGTAATGTTGGTCTGTTGCTGGCTGGTGGTAGCGTTATGAGCAGCGTTTGCCAGGGCCTGGGCTGTAGCCTGATACAAGTTGCCCATTGCTATTGCCGGTGCATCGCCAAGTACTTTGGTGTTTACCTGGGTTATAGAATCGGTAATCTGGTTGTTTACTGATGTTGGATATGCCATGATGGTTGTTGTTTAAATGTGAAAAAAGCCTGAAAAATTTGTGTTATTGATATATTCTCCTTGTTCCTACAGCATCAGATGCTGTATCAATAGAAAATAGTGTTGTTACTCCGGATGTGGTGGCCGCCTGAGCAGTAATGTTACTTTGCTGCTGTGCAGATGTGGCATTGTGAGCTGCATTTGCAAGGGCTTGGGAAGTTGCCATAAAAAGGTTGCCCATTGCCATTGCGGGGGAGTCGCCCAGTACTTTGGTGTTTACCTGTGATACTGAATCTGTAATCTGATCGTTTACTGCTGTTGGAT
Source organism: uncultured Flavipsychrobacter sp. (assembly GCA_964430995.1). Lineage (GTDB taxonomy): Bacteria > Bacteroidota > Bacteroidia > Chitinophagales > Chitinophagaceae > Nemorincola. Next base: position 44,682 of record CAYSIG010000019.1, on the reverse strand, counting down.
AAGCCATGGTTTTTTTTGTTTTTTAATTGTTATTAATGAATGGTTTTTAAAACTTGATCGAGTATATCAAAGCTACCCCCTGGGCTGTTACCGCCTGGCCCAGGATGTTGCCCTGCTGCTGCGCCACAGTGGCATTATGTGCGGCATTTGCCAATGCTTGTGCGGTTGCCTGATACAGGTTACCCATCGCAATAGAAGGGGCGTTGCCAAGTACTTCTGTATTTGATTCCGTGAGGGAGTCCGTAATCTGGCTATTGACTGTTGATGCCATTTTGTTCTTTATTTCGAATGATTGATGTTAAGTTTCATTTAGCCTTTATGTTTTGTAGCACTTTTGCGATACTTAAAGTTTTACGCATCAGGAGCAGGAGGTGCCGGAGCAGGA
>CAYSIG010000019.1:0-44197 GCA_964430995.1 uncultured Flavipsychrobacter sp. | reverse complement strand
GGTACCGGAGCAGGAGGTACCGGAGCAGGAGGTACCGGAGCAGGAGGTACCGGAGCAGGAGGTACCGGAGGCGGTGGAGGCGGTGGTACCTTTGCTGCCAGAACGGAAAGTATCCTCGTGCAGGTTGACGTTGTAGTGGCAGAATTCAGCATTTGTGCATTGTGCTGGGCAGTAACCGCATTGTGCATCGACATGCCAATGGTTTCCGCCATTACATTATTCAGCATTGCCAGTGATTGGGAGTTGGTGTTGCCTTTCAGCAATTTCTGAATATCGGCAATTGAAGTGTACATATAGTTGTCTGCCATGGTAGCGTTATTTAAATCAGTTCTCATTTAGTTTTGTTTGTGGGAGGATGAATACATTTCCTATCTCGTTTATACCAATCAGAGCCATTGAATTGTTTTTTTCAAAGCGAAGGGTAGCTATTTTGCCATCCTGTGAAAGGTAATATTCTGATGCCGGAGTGAAACTGACCAGATTGTTGACGGCTGTGAGGTAGCTGTCTATCTGCGGTTGCTGGTCTTTTTCCCGCCAGTTTTCGAAGTTAATATTCCGCGCAAGGTTAAGGACAGCGCTGCTGGTGGTGTCGTATCCAATGAATCTGTTCTCCCTCGCCAGTTCTGGCACCTTTTCGCGAAGTTCTTTTTCATTATTCGAAATCCCGGCGTTCGGCGTGAACAGCAGATAGTACGCCGCAGGTAACAGCTGCAGGTAAATACCCTCTGCCTGAACATCCTGTACCTGGGGTGTGAGGTTTCCGGGCAATTGCTGCTCAGTCACATATTCATAGAACTCTGAAAGGTGTATGAAATCAGGGATGGTAGCGGCATATTTCTGAGCGAAAGTATACGCTCTCATCTTTTTTTCTTTTACAGTATCGCCTGATACATCCTGCCTTTCTGCAAAACCGGTGAGGGCAAGCATATCGCTGAATGATGGTACCTGAAAGAGGTCATTCCGCCAGAAGGCCATATTGGCTATAAATCCGATAGCCTCATTGATGTTGGAATAACTTTTTATATGATTTTTCTGAAGCACTATGCGAAGGTTCTCTGTATTGTCATAGACTGTTTTGCGTGAATAGGCCAATTGGGCCACATCTGCGTCAGACATGGTGATTATTTTGCTTAGGCTGCTTCTGAAGCTATTGAACAGTATATAGTCGTTGCAATGAAGCCCCAACTGGATCATACTCAGTAAACTATCTTCATTTTCAGCATTTACGGGGGGCGTTGCTTTATCATTTATAGCCCAGGCCAACCATTCCGTGCCACCCGCAATCATAGAAAGAACAGACTGGAACCGTGTGCTGAACCTGGCTATACTTTCGATCTGCTGCCCATTCAAATAAATCATAACCCAGTTGTTTTATTGTACTTTGTAGTTTATTGCCCTGTAGGGAAAGCGGTAAGTATTGCTGTTGCATTCTGGCCGATAAGCAAAAAATTTGCGGCCGCCTCGGTAGACATTTTCTGCGCCTGAACAAGTATATCTGACCAGGGTGTGGTTGTTTCCTGTGCCAGCATTTGGGCCATTGCAACGCCTTGGGCGGTGGTGCTTACTGTATTGATGTTCCTTAAATTGTCAACTGCGTCCTGTATAGCTAATGCTGTTGATTGGGCAACAGACTGGTAGGCTTTTCCGGCCCCCTCCTGTTTAATGATCTGTGGGGTGATGCTGGTGTCTGAGAGCATTATATTTGCGTCCGGCATAAGTGATGTTTTTTTATGGTCAGGATAAAAGTATTTCTAACACTGATTACTGTCTGGGTATATGACGTACTTGCTGTTATTCGTTATTCCATTCCGGCCTTTACCTATACATCTCTTATGGTGCTTGTTTCAGGATTGCTTTACAGCAAACAGACAATGTAGCAGTGGCAATATGCTGCCCGTTTTGCTGGTTGGTGCTTGCGTTGTTCATCGCTATCCCGATAGAGACCGACATACTGGAAAAAGTGGCTATCAAAGAGTTCATAATCTTATTCAGTTATCTGCCTGATACTTGCTTTTCTGTATTGTTTCATTGCCGGTCATTTCATGGTGTTGATTTCTGACCAGCGATACAAATGTATTATTGCAAAGATTGCGTTTCTTGTACAAAACAGGCAATTATTTATCACTTTGAACCATGAGTTTGTTTTTGAGCCATGATATTGACGTTTTTCCTTGGCTGCCGCTGCTGTAAACGGATGGTGAGCATCCGAATGCTGACCGGAAGCAGTGACAGAAGTGCGCATGGTCGAAAAAACCAGCCATATAAGCTACTTCAGCCACAGACCTGTGTCCTTCTATGAGCAGTTCCCTTGCATATTGCAGCTTCATGTCCCTGATTAATTTTTGTGGAGTAATGTCAAATGTTTCTTTTATTTTCCGATTTAGACCTGATGTGCTTATGCATATACTGTCTGCCAGTTTCTTTATAGTAAACGTTTCGTTTCCGAGGTTGGCGATGACCGCCATAAGCAACTCACTGATCCATGGTTTCTGACGGGCAAATTCAAGCAGTTGCTCCATATCATCAGCCGACATGGGTATATTCCATAGAAGCCGCCTGGCGGAATGCTCCAGTTTGTATTTTTCCCGGTACTGAGAAGGGCTACAGCAGAATTCGTTATAGAAGCTGCGACTGAAGCTTGTTTGCCCGTTGAAGCCACACATCCACGCAATCTGTTTTAATGTTTCCTTTTCTTCTTCCAGCAGCTGCCGGGCGATATTCAGGCGATAGTACATCAGCAGCTTGCCGGGGGAGTACCCGGTGAGGCTGAGTACTTTTCGGTTGAGCTGTGTAGTGCCAAGGTCCATCATGTCGGCCAATTGTTTTACGCCGAAGCCTGGGTCAAAGCATTTTTTGTTAATGCACGTGTTCAGTTTGTTCAGGAAATTCGTGTCATTAATTCCTATGATACCTGACGTAACAGGTATATCCTTGTTAAGCGCTAACATAAAAAAATAGTTTTTATTGAGTGCACCCGGATATACTTGCCGGCTTTACCGGCAAAAGAGTATAAAAAGCTGGATCGTGGAAAAATGCCCGTCGGCAATATGGCGGGATAAAGGGCCCAATTCAGCCGAACGATCTTGTGAATCGCTGAACAGAATTATTGGTGGGCAGAATGGCTGGTAATAGGGTGGGGCGCGGTGCGGATTAATAGGGTGTTTTTTCGCGGTTTTCATTACCGCGGAGGGCGCACAACATACAATAGACACAGATAAATTATTGCAGTCTTTAAACGGTATTTTTCTTACCGTTGTTAATGGGTGAGTATCAATAAATGCGCGCAGTGTCGTGTATAATAACCCGGTGCTTTAGCCGTGTATTATACATAGCGCATACAAGGATGAGTATGAATGAGCGATGCCGTGACAATACCGAACTGCTGTATAGTCTGAAGGGGTATACGCGGGTTGTGTTGCCAACAAAAATATCGGTTGCTGCAAATGACAAAAGATAGAAAGGCCCTCATTACGGTGAGGGCCTTGTGGTGATGAGTGCGTAATGGTTACGCTGGTAAACTGAAGGATCTATCAGAGAAGGTTTCAGTTGCCGGGGCTGCTTACTCTGAGATTGTGACTTCCAATGTTGTGGTGCCATTGTTCTGCAGGTACGCGCCCTGGCCCCCATCCGAGGTGGTTTCCTGTGTGGCACTCGGATCAATATTTATCTCCTGTTCCAGTACACCAGAAAAAATCTGGCAACTTCCGCTGTCAGAGCTACTGGTGTTCAAGACAATAACTCCGCAAAGTCCTTCGGGGAGGTTCATTTTCCCTCCTGCTTTTACTGTTGACATAAAATAAAAATTTAGTGGTTAAAGGTAAAGCTGGCGTAAACTTATATCGTTAAATACAGATCTCCTTGTACAGAACGGTCAATCATTGCTCCTTTTGAACCATTATATTTGAGCCTGTTGCAGATGTGTCAGTGAGTGCGTTAAGAAATGCGATGATGTCGCTCATTTCCTTTTTAGTGAGGCCTAATTTATCTGCTGGTAATGTTTGGGTTGGTAAGTGTATGCCCCTGCCCGCGCCACCGCCATCATTATAAAACTGCAAAAGGCTTTCTAATGTTTTGAAAACGCCATTGTGCATGTATGGCGCTGTTAGCGCAATATTTCGTATAGTAGGTGTTTTGAAAGCATGTTTGTGCAAAGGTACTTGCGTGAAGCCGCCCTTGCCAGGATCAGGGTCTAAAGTTGATACAGAATCATCTGTTGCCGGTACTGCTAGTATTTCCGATTCAGATTCCTGGTACAGGGGAGGGATGAGGCCGTTGAAAACAGGGGCATAGTGGCATGTGCCGCATTTCGCTTTGCCCATAAACAGGTTGAATCCATTTTTCTCACTTGCGGTAAGGCTGTCTGTTTGCCTGCGCATGTAGCGGTCGAAGCGGGAGTTGAGGCTGACGAGTGAACGGGTATAACAGGATATGGCATTGGCGATGTTGTATTCATTGATGCTCTTGTTGTTTTCAGGGTATGCCTGCCTGAAAAGCGCTGCGTATTCTTTGTCGGCTGTCAGTTTTTCTACCAGCTGCGGTAGTGAACCGTTCATTTCATCTGCATCATGCACCACAGCGCTCAATTGGATCTCCAATGTAAGTGCTCGGGAGTCGTAAAACTGGTTCTGCTGAAAGGCAACGTTAAATAGTGTAGGGGTGTTCCTTAAAAGTGTCTTGTTGCCGGAGAGGCCGGTTGGCTTTTGTAAACCATCGGTAAATGCCTTTTCCGGCTGGTGACAGGATCCGCAACTTCGCTTTCCGTTTCCGGAAAGACGGGTATCGAAGAACAGGCGTTTACCCAGTGCAATTCTATCGGGTGTGAGCTGATACCGTTCGTTTGGTGAGAAGAAGGACAGATTCATGATATTGGCAGCGAACAGGTGAGGAGCATCGGGGGTGAGCGGCGTGAGCTGTTTATCATTTATATAACCGGCCTGCCTGGCGCAGATTGTTATCCAGGCTGATATTTTATTCAGATGGTCACGTATGAAAGTCAGCCGGTCAAATTTGTTGAAGTTATTATTCAGTTGCAGGTAGCTGTCTGCTCTGGTGAAAAGTGAGTCGCCCTCTTTATATAGTGCGCCGGGTATTTCTTTTTTATATAGTTTAATCACACTACGGATTGATGATAACGTGGACCGGGCTTCGGGTAAAGAATGATAAGACAGCGGGGCATCAAAACCGGTTATCCCTAATGATATGATACGGAAAGTGCCTAACCGCAGAGCTTCCCATATCCTGTCGTTGCTGAAATAGCAGATGCGGTCGGGATCGTTTCTCAACTGGCTAATGTTTTGGATGAGAAGTGTTGTTTCTTCTGAAACTCTTTGCCTATCAGGTTCATCACTGTACAGTATAGCCTCAATAGTCTGGAGGCCATGTGGTTTTATAGAGTCCACCGGCGCATCTGCATCTATTTTTAACAAGTCGGGCCCGTTTATCTGCCGTGCTTTGTACGGACTGAAAACGTCTGTAAAGAATTCGATTTTCTTGTAAGCGTTTCTGCAATCTGCGAATTTCTTCTTTAACGTAGCGGCCGGAGCATTAGTGACCTGAGCATTGCTGAAAAGGTGCAAACACTGGAGCATAGAGTCTAATTGACTGTCGTAGTACCGGGTTACCGGGTTTTTTGTTGCCTCCTTATTGAAGGATATGAAAAAAATGGCAATTGCCACTACTGATATAATACCCCACTTGGTGACCCGCATTTCATCACAGATTTAGTTTACAAACTTAGTTCTAACTAATGCAGGGTAACACTCCGGTAACAGTAAATTAACGTGCATAACACTATCTTAAAAATTTGGTAACACAAGTTCATGTTGTGGTAATATGGCGATAACACTGGGCTTCTATTTTCGCCGCACAAATAAATCGATTATGAGAAAAAGTTTTTTACATTTAGCCGGCGTGCTGCTGTTGTTGTTTATTGCGCAAATATCGGAAGGGCAAACGATTTTTGATTACAGAAGTGCGTGGAGGTATTTAGACAACGGGTCTAACCAAGGTACTGCATGGACAGGAACAGGGTTTAACGATGCAGCGTGGGTGTCAGATACAGGGTGGTTTGGTTATGGTGACCCTGCATTCGTAACCAAATGTGTTAATGCTTGTGGTACAGTTAGCTGCGCTCCTTCATGTGGCACAAAGTATATTACCACCTATTTTCGTAAGGTTGTCAATATTCCAAATATCGCTTTGTTTGATTCAATGATATTGAACATTATCCGTGATGATGGTTTTGTGGTGTATGTGAATGGTGTAGAGGTATGGCGCGATAATCTCCCTACCGGAACAATAAGCAACACAACCGTAGCTTTGACCGCATTAGGCGGGGCTGATGAGTATACGCCGATAACGCGGACAATTCCGAGGTCTTTTTTCGTTTCAGGCAATAATACTATAGCTATAGAATTGCATCAGCAGGCAGGTTCCAGTTCCGACCTGAGTTTTAATATGCAGATGGTTGGTGTGCCATCTCCATTGATATTTGATTTTGGTGACGCTTGGAAGTATTTCACCGGCAGCGACCTTGGTACCACATGGCGTGGTACTTCTTTTGCTGATGGAACGTGGTCGATTGGCACGGGTCATATAGGTTATGGTGAAACATGGACAACTACCTGCATACCTGCAGGGGCCAGCGGATGCACCCCATGCCCTGCCAGCCCAGGTGGCTGCACAAAATACCCGACTACTTATTTCCGGAAGGCAGTTAATATTTCAAACGTTTCCTTATTTGATTCTATGAGATTTACTGTTTATCGGGATGATGGAGTAGTGCTGTATGTGAACGGTGCAGAGGTATGGCGCAATAATGTGCCTTCCGCGCAAAACTATAACACATTAGCGCCTATTAATATTACCGGAACTACCGGCCCAGATGCCGAATCTCTGGCGGTGGTAGCTTCCATTCCAATCTCAGCTTTTGTAAATGGCAGCAATACACTAGCAGTAGAATTGCACCAAAATTCATCAACAAGTTCTGATTTGGATTTTAATGTGAAGATGGAAGGTATCCGCCGGGTATTCATTCCCCCTGTTAATTTAGTATTCGGACCATACCTGCAAATGGGTGGACAGACAGCGGCAAATGTGAGGTGGCGCACTAGCATCGCATCGAAGTCGAGGGTGATGATGGGTACTACGTTAGGTACGTACCCGATAATACTGACCGACAATGCTCCTGTTACAGATCATGACATTCGTGTAATGGGCTTATTGCCAAATACAAAGTACTATTACCGGTTTGGTACTGACACTTCTATACTTCAGGGCGACTCCACAAACTTCTTTACAACTGCGCCAGCAGATACTTCCACAAGACGCGTAACCGTCGCTTTTTTCGGTGATTGTGGGCAAAATAACCTTAGCTATCAGACAAATACACTGAACGCGTATCGTACTTTTCTTTCCACAAACGGAATGAAAGCTGCCGACCTCATGCTGTTAGGGGGTGACAACGCGTATAATAACGGAACCGATGCAGAATTTGCGACCAAATTCTTTGCCCCATATAGCGGCAACATATTGAAGAACCACATGCTGTTCCCCACGCCAGGCAATCATGATTATGATAATGGTGCGCGCTTTGATATAGGTGTTCCTTATTTCAGTCTTTTCACAACACCCGCAGCAGGTGAGTCGGGTGGTGTGCCATCAGGATCTGAAGCATATTATTCTTATGACTGGGGTAATGTGCATTTCCTTTCTCTGGATTCGTATGGTAAAGGCGATGGTAATACTACCCGTATGTTTGATACCACAGGTGCGCAGGTAACGTGGGTAAAGGCGGACCTTGCTGCAAATACAAAAAAATGGGTAATTGCCTATTGGCATCACCCCCCATACACTATGACGAGTCATAACTCAGATGGTACGTCGGAACTTATAAATATTCGCCAGAATTTTATCAGGATTCTTGAACGTTATGGAGTAGATCTTATATTATGCGGTCATAGCCATGCCTACGAGCGTTCTTACCTAATGAAAGGGCACTATGGCTCTGAGGCGTCATTTAACAAGGCAGCTCATACAACTGACAGTTCTACTGCTAAGTATGACGGTTCTGCAAATTCCTGCCCGTATAACTACGCTTCAGGTAAGTACGATCATGGCACTGTTTACGTAGTGGCTGGCTCATCAGGGGCTTCCGGTGGTGTGCAAGGGTCATTCCCGCACAATGCGTTGCCATTTGCTCTTAACGATGCCGGTATGTTTTTCCTCGACATTAATGACAACAGGCTTGACGCGAAATTTGTAAGGGCTAATAACACGATATTCGACCAGTTCACCATCATGAAGGATGTGAAGAAAAAGGACACCATTGCGCTTTTCCCCGGTACTCCTGTAAGTTATACGGCTTCGTGGCCCGGCACTTATACATGGAACACAGGAGCAACTACAAGGTCTAACACAGTAATAGTACCACTTGCGGATACTATGATAACGGTTAAAGATAATAATTCAGGCACCTGCCTTACCGACCAGCACTTTATTGATGTGCAATGTACTATGCCTGTGTTTACTACCTGCCCTTCAAATATTGTAACAAGTGGCTGCAATGCTACCGTAAATTATACAGTTGCTGATACGGCAACACCAAATCCGGCGTTGTCATATGTATTCACCGGGGCTACTACAGGTAGCGGCAGCGGTACGGGCAGTGGCAGTACATTCAATATAGGTGTTACCAATGTAACGATAACCGCAACAAACATATGCGGCAGCGTAAACTGCAGCTTTAATGTAACTGTTAACCCATTACCTAATACAGTTACTGTCACTGGTGGTGGCGTAGTTTGCGGCAGCACGATTGCGGCAGCATCGAACGGTGGCAGCGGAACGATATACTACCAGGGTACAATACCGGGAGGGACATCAACTTCTGTGGCATCAATGTCAGAAACTATCAATGCAACAGGCACATATTATTTCCGCGCGCAGGGTACTGATGGTTGCTGGGGCGCTGAAGGTAGCGTAACCGTATCGGTAAATCCTTTACCCTCTCCGGTAGTGGCGTTAGGCGGCGGGACTTATTGCGGAAGCGCTACAATATTAGCCGGTAATGGCGGTAACGGTACGATTTATTATCAGGGCATAACCTCAGCTGGCACTTCTGTGACCACACCGGCAACTTCTCAGGTAGTAACGACAACAGGTATACATTATTTCCGTGCGCAATCATCAGCAGGCTGCTGGAGCAATGAGGGTAGTGTGGCTGTTACGGTGAACCCACTTCCTGTAACATACACCTTTACTGGTGGCGGTAGCTATTGTGCAGGAGGTACGGGTGTGAATATTGGTTTAAGCGGTTCTACAGCAGGTATCGCTTATCAGTTATATAATGGCATATCCTCTATAGGCAGCCCGATGACAGGTACAGGTTCGCCTATCAACTTTGGCATGCAGACAGGCGCTGGCGTTTATACAGTAATTGCGACCAACCCATCCACGCTTTGTAACAATACTTTTGGCGTGGCCCCGGTATCTATCAATCCACTACCCGCAATATATACAATAACAGGTGGTGGTAGTTATTGCGCAGGCGGCGCAGGTGTACTTGTAGGTCTTAGTGGTTCTGTAGCGGGTATCAGCTACCGACTATATAAAGATGGTGTGCCTGCGGGAACAGCGGTAGCAGGAACAGGGTCTGCACTGAGCTTTGGTTTGCAGACTGCTGCCGGGTCTTATTCAGTTATCGCAACAAACACAACAACCTATTGCCAGAGCAATATGACGGGCAGTGTTTCCGTTATTGTTAATCCCCTGCCCATTACTTACTCAGTGGTAGGCGGCGGCCACTACTGCGCGGGTGGCACAGGTGTGCATATCGGGTTGGGTGTTTCAAATAGTGGAATTAATTATCAACTATATAACGGGTTGGCCCCTGTTGGCAGCCCGGTGTCTGGTGTAGGTGGTGCACTTGATTTTGGTTTAATCACCTCGCCCGGCAGCTACACTATTGTTGCAACCAACACACTTACCGGTTGCACCAATAACATGAGCGGCAGCGCTTCTATATCTATTGACCCATTACCAATAGCTCATTCTGTAACTGGTGGTGGCAGTTATTGCGCAGGTGGAACAGGCTTAAATGTGGATCTGGGTGGCTCTGCCACAGGTATCAACTATCAATTGTATAATGGCAGCTCAATGGTGGGTGGCCCGGTAGCAGGTAGCGGATCGATTATCGGGTTTGGTCTGCAGACTTCGGCAGGTACCTATACGGTTCTTGCCACTGATCCGGCTACGGGTTGCTCGAATACCATGAGCGGCAGCGCCGTAGTGGTGGTCAACGCACTTCCTGTTGCCTATACAGTGACAGGTGGTGGAAATTATTGTGCAAGTGGCCCCGGCATGCATGTTGGCCTGAGCGGTTCGCAGGCAGGCATCAGATATCGCGCATATTTGGGGTCAGCCACATCTGGCAGCCCCGTTTTGGGTAGTGGCGCTGCTATAGATTTTGGTTTCCGCACCCTTGCGGGTACTTATTCCGTAGTTGCTACCGATACCGTTACCGCATGTACCCGTAATATGGCAGGCAGCGTAGCGGTGAGTATTACCCCATTGGTGTTCCCGTCGGTAGGTATATCGTCTGATAAAGGCACTACTGTATGTGAGGGACAAATGGTGACATACACAGCATTGCCTGTGAACGGTGGTACTGCACCTGTATATAAATGGCTTGTAAATTCTACGCCTACCAGTGTAGCTTCAGCCACTTATAACCTCGTGCCCAAACAAGGTGATGTGGTATCGGTGAGCATGACCAGCAATGCCACATGTGTTTCGAGTATAATACCCAGTTCATCTGTAGTGATGACCGTAGATACAATGATTTCACCTTCAGTTGCGCTGGTGGCCAACCCCGGCACTCATATTTTCATAGGCCAAAATGTGACCTTCAATGCTACAGTTGCAAATGCAGGCCCGGCAATAACTTATAAATGGATGCTGAATGGTACTGTATTACCGGCGGCAACAGCATCTTCGTACTCATCATCTAGCCTGTCAAACAATGATTCTGTAACATGCATGATAACAACGGGTAATGCCTGCGGAAATCATGAGCTGAGCAAAACGGCAGTAATGCATGTGAGCAATGTAGGTGTGGACGGGCTAGAGGGTCGTGAAGACATTACCATATCGCCAAATCCCAATAAGGGTGATTTCACAATCGCAGGCCATTGGCCGAATGCAAGCGGTAATGCGATAAGTGTATCAATTACTAATGTGATAGGCCAGGTGGTTTATGTGGGTAAAGTGACGGCGCACAATGGCGAACTAGACAGTGTTATTCACCTGGATGACAAACTTGTAGCCGGGGTTTATGTACTGAAACTCAGTAATGGCACAGATGCTAAAGCCTTCAATATAGTGTTGGAGAAATAGTAACTTTAATAAGTATTGAATTTGCAAACCACTTCGAAAGAGGTGGTTTGTTTTTTATGTTTACTGTGCCTTTCATGCGGTTGGTCTAACCACAGCATTTTCCCAGCAATTCAGTTAAGACTCGAAACGAAGACCATCGTAATGAAGAATTGGGATGGTCTACTATTGAACTACGAAAGGGCTCCTTCTGAAAATAAAAAAGCCTCGCTTTCGCGAGGCTTTGTGATTCCGTTGGGACTCGAACCCAAGACCCATACATTAAAAGTGTATTGCTCTACCAACTGAGCTACGAAATCAAAAAAGATAAGAACTAAAAACGCAGTTTCACCGTGTTTCGGAGCGCAAAGATAAGAATATACAGTTTTCAGCAAAATCTTTTTCAAACAAAGTTTTTCACAACAGTGAAATCCTTTACAGGTAAGGATCTCAAAACATATAAACAAAGATAATTTAAAAATTGATCAGCACTTTCACGTTCAGGAGCCTTGATGTAAGGCGGTTTGGTACCGCATAGTTAAGTCCGCTGCCCCAGTCCTGTATCCATGAGTAGGAGAGTGTGTTCTGGATACTGAGGAGGTTAAATACTTCAAGGCTGGCCCATATACTCTTGATATTGTTGAACAGGCTATGTGCAGGGTGGTCTCTACGGCTACCATCAAGCAGCAGGGCAGAAAAGCCAATGTCAACACGCTTGTAGTCGGGTAGGCGCAGGGTGTTCTGGTACAGGTGGCCATTAGGAGGGCCCACAGGCAGGCCCGTGGCATAGATCATATTGATATGTACTTTGAAATTCTTATTACGTGGCACATAGTCTTCAAAGTACATACCGAGCATAAACCGCTGATCGGACGGGAGTGCGAAATACTGTGCGTATCCCGGTATTCCGGGGCTGTCGGTAATCTTCTGTTCGCCTTTCAGGATGCCAATGCTTATCCACGATGTGGCATCTTTCACCAGGTCGCCATAAAGGCGCACTTCGCCGCCGTATATCCTGCCTGTGGCGTTGTTCTTTCCTGTGTAGCGTACGCGCACATTGTCGTAAAAATAGGGGTCAAGGTCCCAAAGATCTTTGTAGTACACTTCGCCGGTAACTTTGAACGGCCTGTTATACATGGTGAAGTTATAATCGGTGCCCAATACAGCCTGATACGATTTCTGCGCCAGCAGGCCCATATTCACATTGCCTTTAAGGTCGCGCATTTCGCGGTAGAAGGGAGGCTGACTATAATAACCGGTAGAGAATTTTACAACTATATCTTTCTCGCCACGTGGCTTGTAGGCAAGTTGCAGGCGTGGGCTTATCAATAGCTCATTGTTCAGGAAGCTGTAGTTGAACCGCACACCGGCAGTTGCCGTAAGCCTGTTGGCAGAATCGAAGCGTATGTTGTCTTGTATAAAACCGCTGATGCGCGAATAGGTGAAATTGTGGGATGAGTTGAAATAGTAAGCCATCTTGATAGCCGAGGTGTCATAAGGCTGTGTGAAGCGGGCAGAATCCCTGCGTTGCCACTGGTGCAGGTTGTCACTGATGTTGGTGAATGTGCCGTTCATACCGAACTGGATAAAGTTCTTTTTGGCATCGTAAGAGCCGCGAAAGCCGGCATCGCTCACACTTACGTTCAGGTAGTTCCTTGCATAGTCATGTATCTCGCCGGCGCCTAGGTAGGTTTTTATTTGCCCGTAGTCTTTTTTGCTCTGGTCGGTTTGCAGCTCGCCAAAGAGGTAGGCGCCATTAATATCGAATGTCTCGAATTCGTTCGTTTGGAAAGCTGAAGCGAGGAATTTGATTTTAAATCGTGACCTTTCCGGGTGGTAGGTGGCAGATATGCCTCCAAAGTGCGAGTCGAACTGGTCGAATTCGCTGCCCACATAAAAGGCGTTAAGTTGGTAGGCCTGGTTCAATGCCCCGAAGCTGGAAACCATTGTCTCGGGGTAATACACAAACCTGTTTCGCGCATAGTTACCTATCGCCTCAACTTCCCAGTTGGCATTTGGCTGATAGTTTACCAGTGCCTGAAGATCGGTGAAGGAAGGGTAGTATATGCCTTTGGTAGGCTGCGACTGCAGCAGGTATTGGTTGCTTTTTTGGCGCGCGCCAATGAGGTACGTTAGTTTTTGGTTTTTGGTAGCGCCTTCCAGGTGCAGGTTAGCGCCGAGCAGGCCCATGCTGGCGGAACCGGCAAAGCGTGTGGGACGCTTGTAGGAAACATCCAGCACGCTGCTCATTTTGTCGCCGTACTTTGTTTGGAACCCGCCCACTGAGAAATTAACATTAGATACGAGGTCGGAGTTGACAAAACTTAAACCTTCCTGCTGCCCGGTGCGTACCAGGAACGGGCGGTATATCTCGAAATCGTTCACATATACGAGATTCTCATCAAAACTGCCACCGCGCACGCTATACTGTGATGTGAGTTCGTTATGAGAGCCTACAGCCAGTTTTATCAATCCTTCTACGCCCCCTATAGTGCTGGGCATATAATTCACTTTGCTCAGGTCGAGGTAAACGCTGCCTGCCTCTTCCCGTTTCTTTTCACTTTTTTTCGTGAACTCCGGTAGTAGGTTGGCACTTTCCTTTAGTCTTACATCAATGGTGCGGGTGTCCCCGGCTTTTACGTTTACCCTTCTGCGCTGGGTTTCGTAGCCCGCATACCCAAAAATGATGGTAATATTCTTATCAGCCGATATCTCCAGTCTGTAAAAACCTTTTGCATCGGTATAGGTGCCTATCCCGGTCTCTTCATCAGCAACGACTGTCTGTTCAAGGGCTTTTCCTTTCTCGTCACGAACAATACCGGTAACAACAGCTTTTTGCGCAGATGCGCAATTAAATAGAAAGATAAGTGTAAATAGTAATAATATCCGCTTCTGAAGCATAGTCGCTATTAAACGTAATGAAAGTAACTTTATTTTCCGACTTGTTTCAGCTTTTTGATCATGTCCTTTGGGTCGGGGGATGAGAATACCGTATTGCCGGCCACTAACACATCGGCCCCGGCGGCTACAATATCTGCGGCATTCTCCAGTGTCACGCCCCCGTCTATCTCTATAAGTGTGCCTGCGCCGGCCTTTGTTATCAGTTCTTTTGCCTGCCTTATTTTATTGTAGGTAAGCGGTAGGAATTTTTGTCCGCCAAAACCGGGGTTGATGCTCATTACCAGTAGCAGGTCTATCTCGTGTATTATATCCTGCACCATATCTACAGGTGTATGGGGGTTAATAGACAAACCGGCCTTCATGCCCAGCGCCCTTATGGATGTAAGGGTACGGTGCAGGTGGAAGCCTGTTTCATAGTGTACGGTAAGGTAATCGGCCCCGGCTTTTTTAAAGTCCTCGAGGTATCTTTCCGGTTCCACAACCATCAGGTGGACATCAAATGTCTTTTTTGCCCGTCTCTTCATCTGGCTGATGATGGGCATTCCATAGCTGATGTTGGGCACAAACCGGCCATCCATCACATCGAGGTGAAACCAGTCGGCCTCACTCTCATTGATCATATCTATTTCGTCGCCCAGCTTCAAAAAATCTGCTGAAAGCATGGATGGGGCAATTATTGGCATATGTTTTTGGAATTAGGAATTAGGAGTTGGGAATTAGGAATTAGGATTGTTTTGTGATATTTGCTTACCTTTTGATTTGTCAAGATAGGCAATATAGCCATTTATCAATTTGAAAACTGTTTCACATTGTTTTTCTATTTGTTGATTTAATACTTCCGTAATGTAATTTTCATCTAAGGCAATTGAAAGGTGGTCAAGTATTTCAGTAACGGATCCTCTTGATTGGATGAAAAAATGCCGAGTATCCGTATAAGTAAATCTACCATATCCTTCTGCTATGTTATTTGTTACAGACCTTGAAGCCCGTAATAATTGAGAGGTTAGAAGAAATTTTTCCGTGTCAGGAAAATTTTTTGTCGCTATTGAGATTGTGTTTCGTAACTCACGTCCCTCTTTCCAACAGTTCAATTCTTTAAATCCCCGGTATAAGTTATGTTGTTCCATGAATTTATGCAGTTATTTAATCAATGACGTAACAATCCCAATTCCTAATTCCTAATTCCATTTTTCAGCTTCTTCAACGCTTCTTTCGGACTATTATAATCGGGGTCAAGGTCAAGGGCCATCTTGTAATCTTCTACCGCATTTTTTAAGCTGTCCATAGCCTCGCTGCATACCCCTCTGTTGTAGTAAGCTGCCGGATTGGTAGGGTCAATCTTTGCCGCCATATCAAATTGCCGCCAGGCTTTTTTTACTGAGTCCTGCTGCATATAGATAAAGCCCATATTGAAATACGCATCGGTGTATTGGTTGTCGCGGACAATACATTCTGTGTATGCTTCTTTTGCGGCCACATAGTTCTTATTGGTCTGATAATAAACGCCCTTGGCGAAAACCGGGAAAACATCCGAGGTATCACCTTTAAAAGCATTGTCTAAGTACTTCAGGCCTATGGGGTCTTTCTTTGCGCAAAAAAGCAGTCCAAGCTGGATGACGGCATCGCGATATTCGGGGGCTACCTGCACTGCTGTCTGGAAGTTGGATATGGCCCTCGCCGTATCTTTCATGTCTTTATACATCATGCCTTTCAGGAAGTATGCTTCGGGGTCGTATACATCCTTACGAAGGACAATATTTATCTCGGCAAATCCTTTAGAGTAGTCCTGGGTATATAAAAATAGCTTGGCAATTTTAAGGTGTGCTTTCCGGTCTTCAGGATTTTTTGCGATGGCTTTTTGCAGCCAAACAACCGATTGGGCGATGTCCTTGTTTTCAAAAAGCAGGTCACCTACAGCGCTGTAGTATTCAGCTTTGCTTGTATCTAAGGATGCCGCTCTTTTGAGGTCAATAAGTGCAAGTGTATCATACTGCATCTGACGTAGTATGTTGCCGCGCTGAAAATACAGAGCTGCGTCATCGGGCGATTTTTGTATTTGCTCTGTTATTCCCTTCAGGTTCGGATTTTCCATCAGGATAGGG
The DNA here is from genome assembly GCA_964430995.1 of uncultured Flavipsychrobacter sp. Taxonomy (GTDB): domain Bacteria; phylum Bacteroidota; class Bacteroidia; order Chitinophagales; family Chitinophagaceae; genus Nemorincola. Next base: position 27,824 of record CAYSIG010000019.1, on the reverse strand, counting down.
TCTGATCCGGTATCTGCTACTTTTCCCTGCTGGCTATTGCAGGCAACAATAAGCATAATCCCAAACAGAAGCGGGAGATAGCTTATCCATGTTCTTTTCATGATACAAACTTATTAAAAAAGGATGGGTTTTAATCAAGGTATCGCCAGCAGGGGGTATTAAAGTTGTAAAAGCGCCGTTACCCTCCAAATACATCCTTAATCTTATCAAAGAACCCTCTTTCTTCACGTTCCTTTTTGGCATCAGGGCCCGGTTTGAAGTTGGGGGAATTCTTCAATCTTTCTATTAGGTCCTTCTCTTCGCTTGTGAGATGCTGTGGCGACCAGACATTTACTTCAATCAGTTCATCGCCTTTCTCATAGCCCGACTGGAACGCCGGGAAACCCTTGCCTTTCAGCCTGAATATCTTTCCGCTCTGTGTGCCGGGTGGTATCTTTATCTTGGCCTTGCCATCTATGGTAGGTACTTCGGCCTGCATGCCCAGCACTGCCTCCGGGAAGGATATATGAAGGTGGTAAACAACATCAAGGTCGTGGCGGGTAAGGAATTCGTGTTTTTCTTCTTCTATTACCAGCAGCAGGTCGCCCGGAGGGCCGCCACGCTCACCGGCATTGCCCCTGCCGCTCATACTCAGTTGCATGCCATCCTGTACACCGGCCGGTATATCGAGGCTTAGCGTTTCTTCTCCAAACATCCGCCCTTCGCCCTTGCAATGGGTGCATTTATGGGTTATCGAGGTGCCTTCGCCACTGCAGGTGGGGCAGGTGGTAACGGTCTGCATCTGCCCGAGGAAGGTATTAGTCACCCTGCGCACCTGGCCAGAGCCACCACAGGTGCCACAGGTCTGGATAGAATTCCTGTCCTTAGCCCCGCTTCCGTTACAGTGCTGGCAGCTTATATGTTTTTTTACTTTTATTTTTTTGTTGGCGCCGTTAGCAATCTCGGTAAAATCCATTTTCAGCTTAATGCGCAGGTTGGCACCGCGGCTGCCTTGCCTGCGGCCGCCACCGCCGCCACCAAACATGCCACCAAAAGCATCATTGCCAAATATATCGCCGAAATTCTGGAAGATGTCCTCCATTCGCATACCGCCAGGGCCGCCGTGGCCGCCAAAGCCACCCTGGTTCCCCATACCCGAATGACCAAAACGGTCGTATTGCGCCTTTTTATCAGGACTGCTAAGTATCTCGTAAGCCTCGGCAGCTTCCTTGAATTTTTCTTCGGCTTCTTTGTTTCCCGGGTTTTTGTCGGGGTGGTATTGCATCGCTATTTTGCGGTATGCTTTTTTTATCTCGTCTGCCGATGAACTTTTGGATACACCTAATATCTCGTAATAATCTCTTTTTGTCATATATGCCCTAAATCCCTAAAGGGACTTTACCCATAAATTCCTAAGGAATGTAGAGTCGTTTATAATATAATATTTTCAAAAATAACTCTTTAAATAATCAGGTCGGATGTTATTTTCCCACAACCACCTTAGCGTGTCTGATCAGCTTATCGTTAAGGTAATAGCCCTGCTCCACCACATCAATAATTTTGCCGATCATTGCTTCATTTGGGGCAGGTATCTCAGTTATTGCTTCATGCAGGTCTGGGTTAAATTCCTGTCCAGTTGCTTCCATGTCCTTCAGTCCATTCTGCTGCATTATTTTTCTTAATTTGCTGAAAATCAGGCTAATACCTTCTTTAATTAAAGTAACATCTTCGGTGTTGCTTATCTGTTTTTCAGCCCTGTTCACATCATCCATAACAACCAGCAGCGACTCTATCACATCTTTGCCAGCGGTTTGAATAAGTTCAATACGCTCCTTTGCATTGCGTCTGCGAAAGTTATCGAACTCGGCTACTAGGCGGATGTGCTTGTCTTTCATTTCCGCCAGTTCGGTCTTAAGTTTATCCGATTCTGCATCATTACTTTCAGGTAATGTGGTCTCGCCGTTGCCACTGTCGTCGGTGTTTATTTCCTGTGCCAATGCATCCTCCATTTGTTCATTTTGTGCCATGTTGTCCGCACTTTCATTGTTGTTTTTATTGTTATTTGGTGTTTTATCAGTCATATTCCGCTTTTTTTTGAACATCGTCGTGTATTTTATCAGGTGCAATAATTTTGCCAAATGGCATAAAAAGACAAAATGGCGGATGCGAAATTAGGCAAGTTGTGCTAAAATATTCTTCTATAACGGGGAAATGTATTTGTTATCACTATGCCGGCAATGTAACCTTAAAGACAGTGCCCACACCCGGTGTGCTGTCCACCTTTATGCTGCCATCCAGCGCATCTACCTGCGCTTTAGCAATAAACAGGCCAAGGCCCTTGCCATCTGCAGTATTCTGAAACCGTTTATTGAGCGTGAATATCTTGCTGCCATGTTTGTCCAGATCTATCCCTATTCCGTTGTCTTCAAAGCGTATCATAACACCCTCATGAATCCGTTCCGTGGATACTTTGATAACCGGGGGCCTCTCTTTATGCCTGTAGTCGAGGCTGTTAGAGAGCAGGTTGTACAATATATTATGTAAAAAAGACCTGATTGCAGTCACCTCGCTTACACTGCTGAAATTGCAATCAATGACAGCATGGCTATGGGCAATGGTACTGGTGAACTCAGTCTGCAGTTCTTTCATTAATGCTGCGAGATCAATATTTTCCTTCGGTTCCGAGGTTTCGCTCTTTGCATGTAGCAGGTGGTTCATTTCCTTTACTACAGCATCCAGTTTGTTGGCCGATTTGCTCACTCCGTCCAATATAAAGTCCTTTTCCTCGTAGGTAAGTTCGTCGCCCAGCATATTGGTAAGCCCCAGTATTGCAGCAAGCGGTCCCCTGATGTTGTGCGATACTATCTGGGCAAATTCATGGAGATCTTTGTTTCGCCGTATAAGGTCCGACAACATTTTCTGCCGTTCCATTTCCATGTTTTTCCTGTTGGTCACATCCAGTGCGCAGAAACCATATCCAATCAATTGCCCGTCGTCAAGAATCGGGGAGATAGAAACACTGAAGTAGCTCTCGGAACCCTTTTTGCCGTATTTTGTTTCATATTCTACAGGTTTTGCCGTGGCCCTCACCATATCCATCGCCTTATTAAGGTTATCTCTTTTTTCAGGTAAAATCAACTCCAGAAGGTTCTTTCCCACTTCCAGCATATATTCCGTTTCCTGGAAATATCTTGTAAGGAAGAACTGGTTATATGCCACAACATTACGATCGGCATCAAGCAGCAGGTAGCCGACCTGTGTGTTATCGAAAATAGACTTCAGATTAGCTTCTGATTTTACGAGTTCACTGTAAAAGGTCTTTCTTTCGGTTATGTTTTCTATCTGGGAAACATAATACACCGGATTGCCTGTGTCATTTTTCACTACCACAAGGCTTACATTCACCCATATAGCTGTTCCGCTCTTGTGAATATATCTTTTTTCGACCTGGTAGTGGTCTTTCTTACCTATACGCATCTCGGCAAGTATCTCCACATCTTTCGGGAGGTCCTCCGGGTGGGTGATTTTCTGAAAGGTTGTTTTCAACAGCTCGGGTTCAGTATAGCCCGTCATGTCACATAGGGTTTTGTTCACCATAAGCCAGTCGCCCCTCAGCGACACAATAGCCATACCTACCGCCGCAAATTCAAACGCGCTGCGAAAGCGTGCTTCCGAATGTTCAAGGGCATCCTGGTGGGCCTTTTTGTCAAAATACATCTGTATTATGTTGACAACTGTCTCTATCAGGTCGTCCTCTTCTTTCATGAAAGGCTCAGCCGCCATCCAGTTAGCACCTATGTAAACTATTTCTATCGTTCCTTCTCTGCCATCATTCAGCCTGAATTTCTTTCGTTGATGATGCTCAGAAGCCTTGTATCCATCGGTTTTATAAATCTTGCCATTGAAGTCGATCTTCGCTTCGCACATGCCTGAGTGTTGCCAGCCTTGCGGCAGTAAATTAACTATTCGGTTGAAGACGTCGTCTACAGCTTGTTCTTCATGCTGCAATATTTTATGAAGCTGATGGACTACCGACAATTCTTTCACGCGCTCTTTGAGCTGGCGCCGGGCATGTTCCAGTGCTATCTCTTTTCGTTTGGCGTCATCTATATTTCTCGCTGTAAGCAATATCCCCAGTAGGTCGCCATCGTTATCGTAAACAGCTTTTAACTTGAAAAGGAACCAAAAAGATGTTCCGGCAGATTGGGTTTCGTTTTCCACAATCACCGTCTCTCCATTCAGTGCTTTTGCAAATGAGCCCGCATATAATTCGCGGTTTTGATCAATGACAAATTCCCGGTAATCATCTCCGATTGCCAGTGCTTTCCCGTGTATCAGGCGCAGGTTATGCCTGGCCACGTCGTTGAATACAATTACCTTATGGTATTTGTCGATAAGCACAATACTATCTGTGGCATTATCCAGAACAGCCTGGAGCAATAAGCCCGAGGTTTTGGCGGCAGTGTTCAATTAAGAAGTGTAGTTTGGGTGTAAAACTACGATACATAAGTGAAAAACAAGCAATAAGATAAATGTTGCGGTTGTAATATTAACCAAAACTTATTTTACTGCAGTCCCCGTCTTTGCGTCTATCTCGCTCAGCGGGAAGGTCTCTTTAATACGTATCCGGCCATTCTCTTCTATCAGCGTGCAGCATTCTATCTTTGGGTCGTGCTCGAAGAAGAGTACCCAGTTATTGGCCACGGCCTCGCTTAGCAGCCTGTGCTTCTCAACAAGAGTATCTACCGGGCGCATATCGTATGCCATTACCCACGGCATAGATACGTGTGCGGCACTGGGCACTAGGTCTGCACAGTAGAGCAGGGTAGTATTGTTATATTTCACCTGTGGCAGCATCATAGAGTCGGTATGCCCGTTTACATATCGTATCCGTATGTCCTGCAGCCATTCTGCTGCCTCGGCTACCTCAGTAAAGCGCAATTGCCCACTTTCCTCAATAGGTAATATGTTTTCCTTCAGGAAGGATGCACGCTCCCGCTCGTTGGGGGTGAGTGCATTCTGCCAATGCTTATGGTTGGTCCAGTACTGTGCATTTTTGAATGCTGGTACTAATTTATCCCCTTCGCGCACAATAGACCCCCCGCAATGGTCGAAATGAAGGTGAGTGAGGAATACATCGGTGATATCATTGGGCGTAAAGCCGTGGGCGGCCAGGCCTTTTTCAATCGAATCTTCGCCATGAGGGTGGTAGTGGCCAAAAAATTTGGCATCCTGCTTATTGCCCATGCCATTATCCACGAGTATCTTGTAGTTGCCATGTTCTATCAGCAGGCAACGCATAGCCCAGCTACACATGTTGAGCTCATCAGCCGGGTTCACCTTGTTCCACATGCTTTTGGGCACCACGCCATGCATAGCACCGCCATCCAGCTTAAAATATCCCGCGTTTATTGTGAATAGTCTCATAATGTCTTAGTCTGAAGTCAAAAGTATAAAGTAGAAAGCTGTAGTCCAAATTCCTTACACCCTATTCCTAATTCCCACTTCTTATTGCTTTGTACAAAATCAATGCCCCTGTCACGAAAAAGATTATAAGGGCGACTATGGCGCTCCTCATGTTCATGATACTATCGATAAAACCAAAGGACAGCATTCCAATTACGATGGCTATTTTCTCGGTCACATCGTAAAAGCTGAAGAAAGAGGCAGTATCGTGGGTGGGGGGCATAAGCTTGGCATAGGTAGAGCGGCTTAACGACTGTATGCCGCCCATCACCAAGCCTACTATAGCAGCAAGTATATAGAACTGGAATGCTGTATATGTAAAGTATGCGGCTATGCATATCCCGATCCAAAGGAGGACAACAAACAGCAATACCCTCAGATTGCCAAAGCGCGCAGAAAGCCTTGCCATAACGAATGCACCGGCAATGGCCACTAACTGGATAACGAGTATAACGGTTATGAGCTGGTCAGTAGCAAGGTTCAGTTCTTTGCTGCCAAAGAGCGCCGCTGCCAGCATCACCGTTTGTACGCCCATACTGTAAAAGAAGAATGCCCCGAGGTAGGTGCGTAGTACTGGGTGCGCTTTTACCTGCAGCCACACTTGTTGCAACTTGCGATAGCCTGAAAGCCATATGCGCTGTGCCTGTTCGCCGGTTGCAGGTGTGCCATCAGGCAACTTAAAAAAAGTGACCTGCGAAAAACCGGCCCACCACAGTCCCACCAACAAAAAGGACAGCCGGGGGGCGAAAGTAGCATCTGTAATACCGAACCATTGGGGGCTTAGCACAAATATGAAGCAAATTACCTGTAGTAGTACGCTGCCAATATAGCCATATGAGAACCCGAGGGCGCTTACATTGTCTCGGTCTGCCTCTGTGGCTATTTCGGGCAGGTAGGCGTTGTAAAATACCAGGCTGCCACAGTAGCCCAGTGCTGCAATCGCCGAGCAGATAATGCCCAGTTCCAGCGTGTGGCTAGTGAAGAAGTAAAGGCAGCAGCAGGAGATGGCTCCGGCATAGCAGAACAGTTGCATGAACCGCTTTTTATTGCCCCGATGGTCGGCGATGGAGGAAAGGATAGGTGATACCAGTGCGATGATCAGGTAGGCGGCAGCTATGGAATAGTCGAACAGGGAACTGTTCTTTACGCGCATGCTGAAGAAGGAAACGGTGTCACTTACCACCTTGCCATTTTCGGTGACGGTGGTGATGGCATTATAATATACGGGGAATATAGTAGAGGTAATAACAAGATTGTATGCCGAATTGGCCCAATCATACATAGCCCATGCGCGGTGCAATGGCTTAGCCGCTTTTACATCCATCAGGCTAAAGTAAGTTGATTTAATGAAACATGCCACACCTCAAGGGTATGGCATGTTTAATATAATTAGGGGCCGGGGGTTAATGAACCACTAACAGTTTCTTGGAAAGTATCTGCTGGGTGGTCTTTACCATTAGTGTGTATGTGCCGGGGGGGAGGCCCGATACAGAGTATGTGAAAGTGCTGTAGCCATTCCCGATTGGTGTACTGTTCATGAACTGGCGCACTACCTTGCCCTGCATGTCCATGAGCTCAATGGTGGCGTTGTCAGGGTCTTCCATGAAACACTTGACAATAATGTTGTCCACAGCCGGGTTGGGACAGACATCAAGCAGTTGCTGCCCGTGGTAGTAGTTATTATAAGGTATGTTCGGGCTGGCGAGTATGGCGCTATCAGCTATAATGTTTTCATCGCCGGGCTGATATTGGGTGAAGACGAAGAACACAATCATCATTTCATCGGTAGTGGCCTCGCCGGCAAACACATCCTGTGGGGGAGAGTTCGGATTTTCCGGGTTTGCTGATGTGTTGTCATACGTAGCCTCTGCCCTGACCCTTGTTCCTACAGGTACTTTTTTCAGCTTGCGGAACATGTAAAAGCCCTGCCAGTGGAAGTCCCATGTGTTCACACGCACGTATTTATCCGTATCGCCGGAGGGGAGAACACCATAAGCTTTGATGGTCTTGCCAATGAGGTGCATATGAGGGAATGCGCCGAGCAGAGAAATATCACCCGTTAGCATAAGATAGGCTGGGTTCAATTCTTCATGGTAGGTTTTTATTGTATTGGCGGGTATATGCAACGGGCCACCTATGAGATTAAAATCGTGGAAGAGGATAGGCTGCATAACGACTTCTCGTATGCCGGTGGACGGCGCAAAGAAGAATCGTACTTCTGTGCTGTCCTGCAGGCCTACGGTGCCTGCGGGGTAGTGTACCTGTACCACAATATCTGCATTCTTCGGAAGCTTCAGGCCGAAGCCGTTGGGGTAGCTCATTGGGTCGCTGCCGGGCACCCATACGCCCAGCATAGTGGCCGCATCGGCGCCCACGCCTACACCGCCGAAATTGGGGTAGCCGGGTCCGGGAACAGCGGCATCAAGGCTGTCGCATGTGCCTGTGGTATCGGCGAAAACCAATACATGGTGCACAATTGCGGGGTTGCCGGGTATGGCCTCGAATGATTTTATGAACTTATCTACGAGCAGGCCACTGGGTATCACAAAGCACTGGTACACATCGCCGGTGGAGGCAGTGGATGTGTAGGTGGGTATCTTCACTTTCAGGTCGGGCGTGCCGGGTATCATGCCGGTATTGTTATACACGGGCACCGGGGGCGCAAGGGATGGTGTGCCCTGTGGTGTGCCGCCATCGGCCCAGGCTGTGATAGCTGCTATATCGGCAGCGGAGAGGAGGCGCTCATGTGCGAGGCGTGAGTAGTTGGGGTCCGGAGGCCATGGTGGCATGCGCTTGGCGTTCACCGCGCTTTTTATAGCACCTGAGTTCATTACCGCATCGCTGTAGGTGATGAGCGAGAAGGGCGCTATGCCATCATCGTGGTGGCAGGAGGTGCAGTGATTGTAGAGTATGGGGGCTATCTTTGTGCTCCATACGGGTGTCTGCGCCTGCATAGCGAAAGGGAGCAGCGCCACAGTGGCGGTGAGTAGCAGCTTCTTCATTAGTGTAGTAAAGTATTTAAATATAAAAATAGTTGTTTATTGGCAAATAACATGCAATTTTATCTGCGCACATCCGATTTGACGCAATATTGCTGGTTTTTATTTGTAATTTGAGGTGCATTGAAGAAAAAAAGGCACACCTTTTACAGTATGCCTTTTTTCAATTTATCCTCAAAAAAAGCCTTATTTCATTGTTTTTGGTAGACTGGGCAATGGTTGCAGATTGTCGAAAATGTGGCTCAGGTCCCCGGGTAAAAGGGTATTTGGCCCGTTATGGCAGGTGAAGCACGATTTCCCCGGCCGCTGGAAATATGTTTCCATGGTGCTGTTGGCCAGCATACTTGAGCCTATGGCTACGCCCGGTGTGGTTGTAGTGTCAGTATAGCTTTTGCCATCCGGTGCTGCGCCGCCGCTTGTCCATGTGGCACCTATCAGCAGGTAATTCTTCCGCATGTCCTTGCCAACGAGCATTTTCATTATGTTATTGTTGATGCCTATTATCTCGCTGTTAGATGCCGCCGAACTTTTATTCTCCGGATTGCCTACTGTGTTCATCTCGGTGCCAAAAGGAAATGTGAGTATGGTATTGCTCATACTCACATTATTTCCTTTGTAGCCGTTTATGGTATCGCCGCTGCTTTTCATGTGCGACTGATTGAAAGTGGCTCCTGCCGTATTGCCGCACAGCAGGTAGCCCTTGCCTGTATCCTGTGGCACGGTCACCGTATCGCCCTTTGTGTTTATGTATTGATAGGCTGCGTTGGGGGCGTTGTTGTTGTGCTCAAATGTGGCCCAGGACATTTCAGGATGCCCTGCAAGGCTGCCCACCACATGCATGCCTATAAGCGCCAGTTTCGTTTTACGGGTCTCGGCGCCCTTGGGTATCCATTTTTTAGGGTTGGTAGTGTCATACACGGGCACTTCAGCATCCACAGTAATGTAGCTGCCGGGGTCGGGAAGGTTAACGGCTTCCACCCAGGCTGTTTTCAGCTCTATTGCCAGTGCATTCGAGTCGGGCAGTGTTTCGCCGTTCTGACGGGCTATTGCACATATGCTGTCGCGGGCTGCAGCAGTGGTAGGAAACTGATATCCGCTCATCTGGCTGTTCTTTGTTGCTGTAAGGTAGTATGCATATACGTCATTCACCATCAGCAGGTAGTATACTATTGATCCGTTCTGTGCCATCAGCACATCGCCGGTGGCCTGGCCTACTTCTGTAAGTATCTCGTTCCCGTCCCTGTCCAGATAAATGGATTTTTCGCCCACTTTGAACTCGCGTACTATCCGCTCCTGGTTTTGAGTATGCACTATGACCGGTTTAGGTGCGTCTATAACTTTTCCTGCTATGTCCTTAAATATATGCCTCCCATCGGCACCTTCTTCCACGCTATTTACTTCCTTTACCTGATTCCGGGCGTTTTTAAGTATCGGTCTTTTGGTGGCCGGTTCATCGCGCCCCTCTACTTCGAACAACCTTCCTTGGTTGTCCATGATCATCGGCAGTTTGTTCGGGCCGTTCTGGCTGATATGGCTAGATACTTTCATTGTTTTTACCCCCGGCTCATGTTTCACCAGGAAACGCTGTCCGCTGCTGTTCTCGCCGGTCACATCATAAAATACCGGCGATTCCAGCACCGTATTACCCGGGGTGTACTTTCCTCCTGATGTGGGAGAAGTGATCCAAAGGAACATCTGCTCTGACCAGGTATAAAAACTGCAATTGTTGGTATGCGGAAAAGTGACGCTGTTAGCCGGCATTACCGTTCCGTTCTCACTGGCCTTGCCCCCTACGAACCACGAGTCGAATGCTTCCTGCGAAACGGTGCAGGTAGCCTGCACGTCCTGTGGCAGGCGGCCATTCATGGTTTCCGTTGTTTCGGTTTTTTGGTCCCCGCCACAACCCCATAACAGCAACGTACCTGCAGCAAATGCGGCCGACAGGATCTTCATGGATTTCTTTTTCATGTGTTTTTTTATTGGTTTTTGAAATAATAAAAAGTGACGATTTGCTATGGGGTAAAAGGCGGAGGATTGAACTGGCGTAAAATTGTTAAATATTTTCATTAAATGATACGGGTAAAAATGGTATTTTTTTTACCGTTGTTTACCCGGTGCTATCTGTGTTTGTAACGGTTATTGTCCAAAGCTTATGACGATTGGCTTGTTTTTTATAGGCAATTTGTGCATTTACATAGATGCGCTTAAGAGAACCAGACTCTTTTAATTTGCCGGTGCAGCACTTTTGAAATCGGGTTTGATGCAGGGGGGACCTGTAAAATATTGCTGTCGGCAAAGGACAAAAAACGCTATTTTTATCCCGGTTGTTCCTCTTCAATTAATTTTTGTTAGCTTTAGGGTTTAAATACCGATAAATGAAGAAATATTTTTTACTTACCCTTGCAGTAGCTGCCTCTATAGTGGCCTGCAATAAAAAACCTGAAGTTAAGGCCGGCCGGCAGGATATGCTGCGTTCCGGCAAGTGGAGTATAGCCAGCGGTACTGTAGTAATAAAATTGCCTAATGGCAAGGATACTACACTAAATTATTTAAACTACCTGCCTGTATGCCGCAGGGATGATTATATGAAGTTTATGACCGGAATTGATGCGGCCATTTTCACTTCAGGCAACAAGTGCAGCGCTGCCGACCCCGATTCCACCCATTTCAGCTGGCAGTTCACCAACAATGAAACGGTACTTTCCATGTACAATGGTTTCGACTTTATTTATGGCATCAAACAGTATATTATGCCATTTCGCTTTGATACGCTTCAGCAGACCCCATACCTGATATTGGATACCATTTACGGACATTATGATACCCCACACCGTAGCCCAATCATTGTGCTGGATACAATTTGGGAGGTACGCTATGACTCAGTAAACCTGAAGTATAACAACCTTTATAACGCCAAGGTTGTGGACTTCAGCGAAAGTGCCTTTACGCTCAATTTTTCGGTCTATTCCACTTATCCTGATACTACAGGGTATCATACGGGCATGTTTATCCGTACGGACGCAGTTCCGGTAGATACGATAGATTTTGACCCTATACTGAGGCCGGACACGCTTAAATACACGATCAAGTATATAAAAAATTAAAAGAGCATAGCGAAAAACCATCCCGCATTTGCGGGATGGTTTTTTTATACATAACCACTATTCACGTACATTTGCAGCCTATTATTAATAACAAGCATGATACACATTACATTACCGGATGGATCAGTAAGGGAATATGCCGAGGGCACAAGTGCCGGGGATATTGCCAAATCCATCAGTGAAGGGCTTGCCCGAAAGGTGCTGGCCGCTGAAGTGAACGGCGAAGTATGGGATACATCTCGCCCTATAAACAACGACAGTACGCTTCGCCTGCTTACGTGGGATGATAAAAATGCAAAAGCTACCTTCTGGCATTCTTCGGCCCACCTGATGGCTGAGGCTCTTGAGGCATTCTATCCCGGTACTAAGTTTGGGATTGGCCCGCCCATAGAAACCGGGTTTTACTATGATATAGACCTTGGTGACCGCACAATAAGCGATGATGACCTGAAGAAGATAGAAGACAAAATGAAGGAACTGGCGAAAGCCGGGAATGCCTATAAAAGGGAAGATGTGCCTAAGGATAAGGCAATAGCTTATTTTACGGAGAAGGGCGACCAGTATAAACTGGAACTACTGGAAGGGCTTGATGACGGCAATATTACTTTTTATACACAAGGCAACTTTACTGACCTCTGCCGCGGGCCACATATTCCCAACACAGGATTTATAAAAGCAGTGAAGCTGACCAGTATTGCAGGAGCCTACTGGCGCGGTAATGAGAAGAATAAAATGCTTACCCGCATCTATGGTGTTACCTATCCGGCACAGAAAGAGCTCGATGAGTACCTCGCATTGCTGGAAGAAGCCAAAAAGCGCGACCACCGTAAACTGGGTCGTGAACTGGAGCTTTTTACTTTCTCTGAAAAAGTAGGCAGCGGGCTTCCTTTATGGTTGCCCAAAGGGGCTATGCTGCGTGAACGACTGCAGCAGTTCCTGCAAAAGGCACAGATAGAAACAGGGTACTTGCCAGTTATCACACCACATATTGGCAGCAAGCAATTGTATGTCACTTCCGGGCATTGGGAAAAATATGGCAAGGACAGTTTCAGGCCAATAACTACGCCGCAGGAAGGAGAAGAGTTCATGCTTAAACCCATGAACTGCCCGCACCATTGCGAGATATATAAGTCATCACCTAGGTCATATAAAGACTTGCCATTGCGCCTTGCAGAATTTGGTACAGTATACCGCTACGAGCAGTCCGGCGAATTGCATGGACTGACACGTGTTCGGGGCTTTACGCAAGACGATGCCCACCTTTTCTGTATGCCGGAGCAAGTGAGTAATGAGTTTAAAAAAGTAATCGACCTGGTATTGTACGTATTTGAATCACTGGGCTTTACTGAATATACCGCACAAGTATCACTTCGTGATAAAGAAGACCGCAGCAAATACATAGGCAGCGAACAGAACTGGCAGATAGCAGAACAGGCCATTATAGAAGCTGCTGCCGACAAGGGTTTGAAAACGGTTGTGGAGTACGGCGAAGCTGCATTCTACGGGCCTAAGCTGGACTTTATGGTGCGTGACGCCCTTGGCCGCAAATGGCAATTAGGGACGATACAGGTAGACTACAACCTGCCGGAGCGTTTTGAACTGGAGTATGTAGACAGTGACAATACACGCAAGCGCCCTGTGATGATACACCGCGCACCATTTGGCTCAATGGAGCGTTTTATTGCCGTATTACTGGAGCATTGCGCAGGCAACCTGCCTATATGGCTCGCACCGCTACAGGTGAAGGTATTGCCGATAAGCGATAAGTACAGCGAGTATGCTCATAAGGTAGTTGGCTTACTTAAAGCAGCAGATATAAGGGCCGATGTGGATGACCGTAATGAGAAGATAGGCAGAAAAATAAGGGATACTGAACTGATGAAAACGCCCTATATGCTGGTTGTAGGTGAGAAGGAGATGACCGATCACTTGGTTTCTGTCCGGAAGCATGGGGAAGGGGATAAGGGGGCTGTTACCGTAGATGCTTTCGCGGCTGAAATTAAGCATCTGGTGAATGAGCAGATGAGAGGGAAAGCCCATAGGATCAATTCATAAAAAAATATTACATTATTTGTGTGCAATTGATAAACAAATATTTTATTTTTGCCATAATCATTAAAAGCCATTAATGCAGAAAAGACCAAAACCATTTTTCAGGCCGAGGGTGCCGCAAAATGAACACCGCCTGAACAACGAGATTACCGCGCCTGAAGTAAGAGTGATAGGCGAAGATATTGAGCCGGGTGTTTACCCGCTGGCAGTAGCCATAAAAATGGCCTTAGATAAAGAAGTAGATCTTGTAGAGATATCTCCTAATGCGGTTCCGCCTGTTTGCCGCGTAATCGACTATAAGAAATTCCTTTACGAGAAGAAGAAAAAAGACAAAGAGCAAAAGGCTAAGTCAAAGCAATCGGAAGTAAAAGAGATAAGGTTTACCCCTAATACGGATGACCATGACTTTGATTTTAAGGCCAAACATGCGGAAAAATTTCTCCAGGATGGCGATAAAGTGAAATGTTATGTGCAATTCAAGGGCAGGGCGATCATGTTTCAGGAGCGCGGAGAGTTGCTTTTGCTGAAATTTGCGGAGCGTATGGCGGAATATGGTGTTTTGGAGTCAATGCCAAAGATGGAAGGGAGGCGTATGCTGGCCATGTTTTCCCCCAAAAAGAAAAAGTAGTATTGTTTTTTTTGGTTTTTTGTAAAAAATTGACTGGCAATTTCTTGTTCTATTTGTTATTTGTATGTAAAGCAAAAAAAAATTTGGAGAATATAAAATCAGCAGTATCTTTGTGTAGATTTAAACATTAAATAACATTCTGCATATAGCATAAAGAAGTTTTCATGGTGATAGGGTTTATAGGGGCTGGCCTGTTCTCAGGCTGGCTTTTTTATTTGTAATAATTCGTGAAAAAAAAGGAATTTTTTATTTGCAAATATTCAGGGAATTTCTAGTTTTGTTAAAGTTTTCATAGTGATAGGGTTTATAGGGGCTGGCCTGTTCTCAGGCTGGCTTTTTTTATTAAGAGGAGTAGGTATCCAGGCATAAAAAAAACCCCGCATTGCGGGGCTTTTTTTATGCCGAAAGGAAAAGTTTATTTACCGTTTACATTTACTGGTTTGTTATTCGCGTTTGGGGCTGCTGCCGGCTGTGCGTTCGAATTTGCATTTGCGGCACCTTGGGTGCGGGTGGCAGACGCAGGGTGAGCAGTTGAGCGTGTGCTTGCGGCTGGAGCGGTATTAGCAGCTGTGTTCGCATTTTGCGCGTTAGCAGCAGCAGCGTTTGCTGCTGGTTTTCTTGTGGCTTTTTTTTCTGTGGGCTTGTTCGCTTGTGCGGCATCTTGTGCGATGCATACAGCGCCAAATAGGCAAAGGCCCGTGGCCAGTGTTAGTATCTTTTTCATTTTTTTAGTTTTAGCAAATGTAATTACCTATGTAATGATAAGCAAAAAAAACTGAGGCCTGGCATGATAAAATGCCGGAGGAGGTGATGTGACGGGAAACCTCAGGCTGTTAAAAATCCCGTATCAAAGTGTTACTTTTGAGGATTGAATTTTATAGATGCCTGACAATAACCGTTATAATTTAAGGGGCGTGTCTGCCCAGAAAGAAGATGTTCACAAGGCTGTGGCCAAACTGGACAAAGGCTTATTTCCAAATGCTTTTTGCAAAATATATCCCGACTATTGGGGCAGTGACCCGGCTTATTGTAACCTGCTTCATGCTGATGGTGCAGGTACGAAATCGATACTGGCTTACATGTACTGGAAAGAAACAGGGGATATGAGCGTATGGAAGGGTATAGCCACTGACAGTATAGTGATGAACATAGATGACCTGCTTTGCGTGGGCGCAACAGGGCCGTTTACTTATTCTTCCACTATCGGCAGAAACAAACATCTTATACCCGGAGAGGTTATATCGGCTATCATTAATGGGACACAGGAATATTTCGACAGGCTGAAAGAATATGGTATTGACTGCTACCTGTTGGGTGGCGAAACGGCGGATGTGGGTGATGTGGTGCGCACAGTGATAGTTGATGGCACTATGGGGTGCAGGATGAAAAGAAGTAAACTGGTTACCACTGAAAAAATGGTGCCGGGCGATGTGGTTGTATCGCTCGCCAGCTATGGGCAGGCTACCTATGAAGATGAATATAACAGTGGTATGGGCAGCAACGGGCTTACCAGCGCACGCCATGAAATGCTGAAAAAAGAATATGCGAAGAAATACCCTGAAAGTGTAGACCCAAACCTGCCGGACGAAGTAGTTTATAATGGAAAATATGCCCTGACGGATGCAACGCCAACCCCGCTTGATATAGGCAGGATGATACTATCGCCCACGCGCACTTATGCCCCGGTGGTATTGAAGGTGCTTGATGCGTATTTTGATAAGATACATGGTATTGTCCATTGCAGCGGGGGAGGGCAGAGCAAATGCCTGCATTACCTGCCTCAACCTCTGAGAGTGGTGAAAAACAATTTATTACCTGTTCCTCCGTTATTTACAATGATACAGGAGGCGGCAGGAACGGAATGGAAGGAGATGTATCAGGTATTCAACATGGGGCAGCGGTTAGAAATATTTACCGATAAGGATACGGCAGATGGTATCATCGCCATCTCCCGCAGTTTCAATATTGATGCCCAAATCTCAGGATACGTGGAAAAAGCAGAGCGGAAAGAAGTAGTGATAGAAAGTGGATATGGGAGTTTCAGTTATCATTAAGCAGTCCGTTTATGGAGGATGCAATTGTGCTCTATGGAAGTACAGGAATTGTTCTATTGCTGAACATTGTTTTATTCAGTAATAGAAGAAGACTTGGCCTGTATAATTTATTGATTCAGGCTGTTTATGTGTTATCTTTTCTGTATGGGTTGTTTTTTGTAGCTGAGGGGTGGGATAGATTAACCTGGTGGTTCTTCCTTTTTGTAACTAATTGCCTGCATTTACTGGTTGTCATTTGCATGCTCCTTTACGTTTTTTTTGTTAATAGAAAAGTTGTTAAAAAAGCCAGATAAAAAAATCTGGCATAAAAAATGCTGTATAAAGCAAGACACACAATTACATGAATATGAAAAGCTTTATATTACCGTTGCTGTTCGTTCTTCCTTTTTCGCTGCAAGCACAAGATAAAATCTATAAAAGGGATGGTAGCATCATAGAATCTAAAGTGAAAACTGTAAGCACAAGTAAAATAACTTACAAGCGTTTCGATAACCAGGAAGGTCCGGACTATACGTCGCCGGTAAGAGAGGTTACAAAGATCGTTTACCAGAATGGCGTGACCGATAATTTTGAAGAGAAGGCGCTGCCACACAGGGCAGGGAACCGCAGCAATAAAAAGGCGGGCGGAGGACAAAAACTGGGCAATAACCTTTTTACGTTTATTCCGGGGGCTTATACAGCTGCACTTACCGGAACCATTAATGATCCGGGTATAGGCTTTTGTTATGAGCGCCTTCTTGATGATGAAGGGCATTTTGGGTTCGTGGTACCATTTTTGTACAGCTTTGCACAGAATAAGAACTACAACAACTATAATTACATGAGCAGCTATACTTATACCGGTGCCAATAATTATACTTCGTATACATTTGCGCCCGGAATAAAATTTTATCCGGATAGGGGTGGGCGTACAGCACGTTATGCAGTAGGGGCATCATTCTTTGCTACAATGGGTACAGAGCCTTATGATGTGTATGATAACAATTTCAGCTCGGGCGTGGTGCCGGGAACAAGGGGCGACTGGCGGTATACGATGTATGGGGCGCTTGTTTCTAATTCGATAAATATTACCGTGTCGAAGCATTTTTATATGGAACTTGATGTCAACGGTATGGTGCCTTTCTCAGACAACCGTCGAAGAAATACTTCGTTCATGAACGATGATATGGCACTGCCGATTCTGCAATTCGTATTAAAGACGGGAGTTCGCTTCTGATAATTATAATAAATTCAATCATCTCAATAAACAACTTATGCAACCAAAAATAATACTCCTTTCGCTCGCAGCAACAATGCTGTGCGGCACTATTAACGCGCAAGACAAAATACATAAAAAAGACGGTGGTATAATTGATGCAAGGATAAAAAGCGTGGGGTCAAAGACCATTACATATGCGAGGGCAGATAACCAGTCGGGGCCCGAATACACAATTTTGAAGCATGATGTGCAGAAAGTACAATACGAAGCAGGTAATGAAGATAATTTTGATGCCGGGGCAAGTCAAAGTGAAGAAAGGCCTAAAGTGAAGTATGGCCGGAACCTGGTGTCGTTAGCCCCGCTACAGTTTACAGATAACGGACTTGGTTTCAGCCTTAGCTATGAGCGGGTGCTGGACAAAGATGGGATTATTTCGTTCTATCTGCCCATTATCACTACTTTCAATCTCAACAGCGGCAGTTATCTCAATAGTGCGACTAACACATATGTCAACGGCCATCAGGATATGATGTTGTATTTAATGCCTGGTGTGCTGCTTTACCCCGGTGGCAGCCTTGGTAAGGTTCGTTATGGTATCGGTCCTTCGGTGGTATATGCGACCGGGGAGAAGTCGGATGTGAAGACAGATATGTGGGGCAATGCGTATGAACAGATATCAACGCGCACCATGCTGGGCATGATGCTGAATAATTCATTGAATATTAACCCGAGCCAGCATATCTATCTCGGCCTTGAATTTGGTGTTGGGTTTACTTATCTGAACAGGGTGGACGGCATTAACAATGACACCAGGGGGCTGGTACAGGGTGGTTTTAAGATAGGTTATAGGTTTTAGTAGTATAGCTGCAATAAAATATAATTACAAAAAAATAATCCCGGAGATCCGGAGGTATGAGATACCCTATGTGCAGCCGAACCGAATATATAGCAGCACCAGAGCCAACTTCGCTAAGCTATATGATTTGGCCATGCTGGGCTTCACCAGCCACTCCAAAATGTCATTGCGCATGTCAGCTTTCTTAGGTTTTTCTCTGCTATCCTCAGTCTGCTACCGGCATAGCTTACTTCATTTACAAACTCGTGTATTGGGACAGGTTTGATGTGGGCCTTGCTCGACTTGTTATCGGTGTTTTCTTTTTGGGCTCCGTTCAGCTATTCTTTATCGGTATCATAGGAGAATACATAGGCGCCATCAACAACCACGTAAGAAAACGGCCATTGGTGATTGAGCGGGAGCGGTTGAATTGGGATTAGGATAGCATGATCACATTACATTCGTTCTCTTATTTTTTGCATATGCTTTTTAAGAGTATTGTAGTATGAATATTTATTGAACTGAAAAGTCAATTTTTGAGACTCATTTGTAAAAATCCACGTAACATAATCATCGTCAATTTTAACATTTACAGTAACTCCGCCGCATAAGTAGTCTCCGCATTCTGCGCAACAATAAATGAGAATCTCAGGATTAGCAATTTCTTCGCGAATTCCATCTAAACAATGCTCAATTGAATTTGCATCCAAGCCAATAGGGAAAGATTCTCTGACTTGTTTTAAATCAGCTTCAGTAAATTCTTTGCCAATAAGCTGATTTAGTTTAACTATCTCTAATGCGACATTTGAAAAAGAACCTAAAACACCAACTGAATTATCTAAAATACTCTTCTCTTTAAATTTATAAAAAGAGTTGAGTAGCTCAGAAAGAGGCTTATCATTTATGTAAAATTCGATGAACTGTCGACTTGCCTTAACAACTTGCGAGTTTCCACCTCGTTGATAATAATATTCTCCAAGAGTAAGAATATCCATAAGTAGAATTTCTTAATACTCTATTCATTTATTATTTTCTTCCTACTACTCAAAAACACCAACCCCACGAACACCACCAGCGCCGCCAGCGATACCATACCGCCCTCTTTCATCATGCGTGGCTCAAATTTTATCTCCACATCACTTTTACCGGCAGGTAATTTCAAGCCCAGGAACCCGAAGTTCACTTTGTATAGCTTAGCATCCTTGCCATTCACGCTTGCTTTCCAACCTTCATCAAACGGGATGGAGAAGAACAGCACACCAGCGTCATTTAGGTTGATATTTCCTTTAATGTTGCTTTCCTTAAATTGCGTAATTGTAAAACTCTTTTGCTTTAGCTTATTCACGTATACCCCATACTGGTCTAAGGAGAAGGGTACAGTGGTATCCACAAGGTTGAATTTCTTACCATGACTCAGCAGGTCGGCATCACTGTTTGCCACTATCGCGCCCCTAAGCAAATACTGGTCTTTCTGGAAGTTACTGAACGTTCTGAATGTAGCCTCATCCAGCACCGTATCATACGCAAACCCGAATGGCGCAGCATACCTGTTCTGCATGATCTTCACATCGCCCACCTTGCCTATGGAGTCATAACCAAAGTTCTGCACCTGTGTTTCGGGTTTCCTTACCAGCCAGTATTTACCCCCTACCAGCGAGAACAGCAAAGGCCTGCCGGTAACGCCCATAGCCCAGCGCGTCTGGTTCTCATCCTTTGGGTCGAGGACAGCAAGTTCGGCGAGGAATTTGATATAGTTTATCTGGTTGAACGAATGATAGGATGCCGACCCGAAATATCCCTGCGCCTTGGCATCATTGATACTCTGGTGAATGGCCACACCCGAACTGTAGTCCTTGTTCACCCTGAAAAAGCCTTTGTCCTTTTCTTTCAGGTATTTAACTGCATCTGATGTATAGTCATTATAACCTATTTTCGACTTCAGGTCTTCGCCTGTTACCACTTCGCGCTCATTTACCGTTTGCGACGAGAAGTAACCCATTTCGATAAAGACAGCAACAGCCAGCCCTATGAAAGCATACCGCTGCATATCGCCGGTGCGGCCAAGGCCAAAAAGAATGGCTGCGTAAACAAATATGAGCAGCGTAGCAAACGACTTCAGCCCTACATTAATGGCAGGGGCAAACTGCTCATTAGGTGAATACAGCAATACCAATAAGAACAAAACAGTAACGCCTAATACTATCAGATTCACCTTGCCGGTATTGATGATGCTATCCAGCGCCTTAGCGGTAAACAACAGAAGCAGCAGGGTAACCACCAGCGAATAGGTGCGGAAATAATCGCCCGCAAATGCCCAGAAAGTATAGCGGAAATATGGGAATAAGACCGGCAAAAAGAACAGGCCGGCAAATATACCGTAGGCAATCCGCTGCTTCTTCGTCAGCCCCACGAACATCTGCGGAAAGGTGACAAGACAGAATATACCACAGTAGAACAGCGGTGCCTCGAGGTAGTTCTGCCAGCCCTGGAACGCGCTGCCCGTACCCAGCATATCGCTGCCAAACGCCCTGAAAGTAGTGGTGAACCGCAACCATTCGTCTGCCACACCAAACATAGGCTGCTCTTTCAATTTCTCTATCAGACGTGCTTCACCTCCAACTCTGGGACTTTCCATATATTGCAGCACATCGGGGAACAACTGGTAAGAACTGATAGCCACGCCCACAATTGCAAGCCCCATAGTCTTTATAAGAAATACCGGGAATTTTATCCACTCATCGCCACGAACATCATTATAACGCACCGGTATATATGCCGCCAGGAAGATGGCATAGGGGAATAAAAGAAATGGTTGCAAAAAGCTCAACAATGCTATACCTGTTACCATCCACAAAATCTTACCATTATTCAGCCAGCGTTCAAAACCATAAAGTATAATAGCTACGTACAGCGCCTCGGTAGAGAAAATCGTCCAGCAGCCGCCAAGGATAATATAGCCGCTGAAAGCAAACAGGTAAGACATGATGCATACCGTATACTTATTTAGTTTCAGTGCAGTAAGGTATTTATAGAATACAAAGCAGCAGAGCAATATCTTTATCACCTCCACATAAGCAATGGTGTAAGGCAAGCTCTCTTTACTGAAAAGCACCACAATGATATTGGTAAAGAAATCGCCCAGCCACAGCGGGAACACATTTTGGCCCAGCCCCTGAGAAAAAGACCAGGTGGGCACACCCCACGATTTTATATAATCGCTCATATGCATCAGCGATGGGTAATAGATATTGAGCGAGTCACTGCCTATATCTTTAAAAAAGTATACCTTCTCAAAAGACAGGAAATCCCAAAACACGAAAAAACAACTTAGCACCACCATGCCTAGCAGCAGGTACAGCTCTTTGCCTGCCAGCATAGCGGCAAGCGAATTACTTCCGGGGATTGCTGCCTGTGTTACGGGCTTTTGAGGAGCAGCGGCCGGGTTATCAGGAATATTCTTTTTTTCGTTCTTTGTATGCTTCTTCATAAAATGTAATAACTAAACTCTGCGGTAAATATATTTAAAAATGTACGATCACAGCTGTTTTATCGCTTCCCATGTTGCTGTTATCTCTTCCTTATCAAGTGGTTTATTGATGACCGCCACCTCCGATATCGCCCCTATAAAATAACGCATAAACCCTGCGTTGCCCACGCTGAACTTCTCTGGCGACTGATGGTATGGCGCTGCCAAAGGAATGGTTCCGGCCGGAACCCCGTCCAGGTAAACTTCGAGATGATCGGGATAAACGTTCATTGCGCAATACACCCATTGATTATCGGGAGCAGGCACGGCAAAACCCTTTCCATTCACCCCAAAGAAATAGTTGGAGGAGTTCAGTACCCGCGCAATGATAAACCCACTGGTATCGTTCATATTGCCCGCCACCGTTGCAAAGGGGTACACCTGTGGCTTTGAATAAAAGAGAACCTCCATAGCGAAAGATGGGTTCAGCCCCAGCGGTTTAATACCCAACGCATCATTCGTCCGTGAGCTGATGCCTGCTGTATCATCAGTATACTTCTTATGTATTACGATTTCCTCAAGATTGCCAAAGAATGTTTTGGCAGGGATCATGGTCTTCCGCTTACTGAGCACGCCCATATTTTTATTAAAGGAATCAACATCGTATAAAGCGGATACCGCCGCCAATGGCCGCATCATATAGAAGTACGGGCTACCCTCCGGCTCAATGAATATTTTTGGCGTGGTAGTCCTAATAGTTTGTTCCATGCGGGTGAGGTCTGTCAATGCGAACATATCCATCAGCCCGGGATTGAAAGCGGCTACGCGCTTGTTGCCATTAAAGTACAGGCCCTGATACTGCATAGCTGAAAATATCAGCACCTTTTCCTTTTCAGCGGCATATTTTGCTATCAATTCAGCATTAGTATCAAAACGCTTCTGGTCATCGGCCTGTTTTTCTTTGCTTTCTTCCTGCGCTGTCAGTTCATTTATCCTCGGCATACTGTAGAGTACCTCAAAGAATGAAAACGATATGATCAAGAGGAAAGCTCCGAACAGGATATTGAGCCCCCACAACTGCTCCCTACTGGCTTTTATTTTTTCCCACAGCTCGCTGCCCAGTATGGTAAGTAGCATGATGCTGAACCCGGCAATGCTAGAGAATGACCAGTTATGACTACGCCCCTGGAAGTAAAAGAAAAAACCAAGCCCCACCACCGACAGCAGAAAGATGATACCGTCTTTGGGGGTAACCGCTTTTTTGAAAAGTTTGCTGATAGAATGTACAAAACCCAATATGAGCACCAGCACCATGATGTTCCAGGGGTGCACAAATGCCATAGGTATCATATTGAACCCTATTTTGCCAAACACCGCCATGGTATTGAATAGCAGGGAGAGGTCGGGCGATGCGCCGTAGGCCATATAAATGATGCCCTTGTATATATAGAACGCAGCAACAAGCACACCAATACCTACGCCCCAATGCAGCAAAATCTTCTTTATGCCTAATTTGCCATCCGGCGTATAAAAATCTACATAAGTATTTACCGCCAGCCAAGACAGATAGGACACCAGGCCTATTTCAGGGTTCCATAAAATGAAGAAGGCCTGTATCACCATGGTCAGCCAGTACAGCATCTGCGACCTCTTTTGCAGGTATAACGTAGCTAAAAAAGCAAGTGTGCAAGGAATAATGTAACGAATAGGAAATATGGCAAAATAGGGATCGAATTCAGTGAGTATTTTCGAATCAAGGTAAGGAAAGAAGATTACCGTAAGAAACCCGAGGAACAGGATGATCTTATTGCCGGTGAACTGTTTTAATACATAGAAGTTGAAGGAGAAGCACGTCACTACAAGTATTGCCATCACCATCGAAAAGGTCGTCACGCTCAATCCCGTGAGCTTGAATATTACATTCAGGAAGTGCGGGTACAAGCCATAGGTATTTGTAAAGCCATCTACCAGCATAGGCACACCGGCATACACCTGCGTAACGGAATAGTACACGGCATTGAAGTCGTACTTATTCTCAAATGTGTATGGAAAATGGAAGGTGTTCATGGCCAGGATAGCCAGCAGCAGCCCGCCCGACACTAAATACCCTGCGCCACTCACTATGGTATTGAACAGTTTATTCTGATCCCAGTTGTTCTTTTTTACCCCTGCGAAGAACAGCAATGCCAATGCCGGAACAAGAATAAACACATAGACCAACACACTATTGCCAAGAAATATGCCATCGAAATAGAAATCGAAATTGGTAAAGCCTACGTAGTCGCGGCTGTTTTGCGGCACATCTCCCGCATCCTTGGCATAGGGGTTCGGTGCAGCGAAGTCAACATATATCAGCGCCAATATAGCCACTGCGCATAGGCCCGAAATTATAGTGAACAAAGGTTTATGTGCCTGAGCCCGCAGTACAGCCATCTTCGAGAACAACGCATAGAAGCCGAGCAACCCAAGCCCTATAGTTACGATACCCACCTGTGTCAATAGCGATTCAACCGGTTCAGGGCGGACCCCTCCGGCCTGTATTAACAGCTTACGCGCGGTCTCCTGTAGAGCGGCAATATCCGGGTGATAAACACTATGAATAATACTGCCAATAATATAATATACCCCAACAGCACACAGTATAGTAGCTATCCATACCAGCGTTTCTTCTTTCAGCGCGCCGGAGAAAACATCCGGGCCGGAATTGCTGTCGCTTTTGGGTTTTGCAGGTACTGCTTCTTTATGCAATGCGGCTGCTGATCTATTTTTCGGGGCGCTCATAGTTCATCTTTTGAAAAACAACCCAATATAGGCAAAATCAACTTTCCGGCACACATTTGGTGCAGGCGCATGGCACCACCCCCCGCAATGCTTTGCATTACAAATAGAATTAATTAGTTTTCATTAATGATGTCCAGATATTACCACAGCGTGTCAATATAGGCATTGCACACCGGAGGGTAGGAACGGGGGTATTGAGCAACTGAGACAGTAACGCTTCGGTCACTTCCTGAAATTGATCTGGCAACCTATGGATTTTGTTTCTTCAGTCTCTAATATTTTCCCCTGGAGCAAAGCATCAACTGCATTGGCCACATACCTGTTCTTTACCTTTTCCGGCTCCGCACCGTTATCGTCAATAGCACCATTGTACTTAACCACCCAATTGCCGTTCTCCTTCCATATCACATAAGCATGTGGTGTTTTTTGGGCGGTAAAATCTTTGGCCACTACTTGGGTACCGTCGAAAAGGTAGGGGAAACTGTAATTGCCTTTCAAAGCCCGTTTCACCATTTCAGGATAGGCATCCTCTTCATATACTATGGTGTCGGTGGAGCTGATAGCTATCACAGGCACGCCCATCGGCTTATACCTCGCATTCAGATCATTCAAACGACCAGGGTACAATTTTGCAAACGGGCAGTGATTGCATGTAAACACTATGATGAACCCTTTTGCATCCGCATAATCCCTTAGTGAAACAAATTTGCCATCAGTATTCACCAGCCTGAAATCATTGACCGTTTTCCCATTGATCTTGCCGAAACCCAGCAACATAGTTGTTGGTGCCAGCGCCAAAGAAACCCCAATTGCGGTTATAATCCTTTTCATATTCGCTATTCCTTTATAAACTGCCTGGTAATGCTAGTTTTTGTCTGTTCATCGGTGAGTTGCACAAAATAGCTGCCCGGCGCAAAATGACTTATGTCTATACCACCCGCCAGTTGCGGGCGTGGCAGCATATAGATGGTACGCCCCACTGCATTGGTGATGCGTATATAATAAGCCTGCATGGATGGATCTTTGAATGAAACAAATAACCTGTTACTTGCAGGATTCGGATACAATGTAAAATCAGGCGTTACCGCATTTGTTTCCGCTACAGCAGAGGCGTCTGACACCACAAATTGTCCCATCATACCTGCATCCTCATGAGGGCCAAAGTGACAATGATACATGAACGGATGTATGGCGTCAGAATAATCCTGGAACTTCGCCACAAATGATACGGTCTCATTTACACGCAGGAAGTAACTGTCTTTCCAGCCAGTCTCATAGTCTGCTATTGGCCCCGAGCTACGCGATACGATTTTGAATTGTACGTCGTGTATATGAAAGCTATGCCCAAAAACATTGTTATTGGTAACCGTCCATTTTTCTATCGTATTCACTTTTACCGTTTTGTTGATAGTAGCCAAATCGAACGAAGTATTATCAAACCTGAATGGCGTTCCCGGTCCGCCCGGCCCACCAGGAAGGCCGTCAGTAACATTTAGCGTTCTGGTCACGGTGGCATCAGATGCAGTCCAGTACGTATTAGCGGCCAGCGTAGAGGGAAGCGTTGTGATACCCCCTGTTGTCGCTGTGATTACATTAATATGTAGAATATTAAAATTTATATTATTCAATAGGCTACCGAAGGTTCCCGTAGTGCCTGGCTCAGAGCCCGGGAAACCAAATGCCTGGCCGGCATTGTACGCTTTAAGGTCAATACTCGAACCTACCGCATCACTGCCTAAATCTACCAATAGCTCCACGCGCTCACCCACCATTAGTTTCACACGGGTAACTGCAACCGGGGCATTCAGCAGGCCTCCATCGTTGCCAATCACATAGAATGTACGGTTATCACTGAACCCAAGGTCGTACCCCCGTTCCATCTCGGCATTCAGTATACGCAGGCGAACAAACTGTTTAGGCAAGCTCACCTGTGGGTTCATCGTGCCATTCACTACCATGTAATCACCATAGGGGCCATTCAGGTAATCGAATGCATTCGACCCATCAAAGCTGCGGCTGGTAAGTGCCAAAGGAATATCGTCCACCCCATAGGTTCTTGGGAGCGCCAGGGCTGCTTCCTCAGCATCTCTTACTATCATAAAACCCCCTAACCCTTTTACCATCTGTTCTTCGGTATGCTCGTGTAAATGGGGATGATACCAATAGGTAGCGGCTTTATTTTTCACCAGCCAGTAAGGCTGCCATATAGTACCCGGCGGTATCACCTGATGTGGCCCTCCATCCATTACTGCAGGCAGGTGCATACCGTGCCAGTGTAGTGTAGTGGTATCGTTCAGGTAGCTGTGCACATTCATGTGTACGGTATCTCCCTGCCTCATTATGAGCGTCGGGCCCCAGAAATTTCCGTTTATACCCCCCGTAATGGTTTGGTTGCCGGGTAGAAATTGCTTGAAAGTATCTTTCATAGACAAATTGAATACGGTGCCGGAAATAGTATCCGGTATGTGCAAGGTGTTGTACTGGCCTTGCGCAGCGCCTATACTTATCAGCATTATCCCTATCAGCAGGAGTAAGCGGTTTCTGTGGAGATTTATCATAGAAATAAGTGTGTTTGCCTGTTTAGACGTGCATATTTCATTAATCCTTCGGGCAATGATAATTTCACCTATTTTTATCGCATAAATATGACTCAATCCCCACACAGGTATTTTATTATCAATAAGCCCTACAATATGGTTTCCCAGTTTATTGGCGAAAAGAAAGTGCCGATGTTGGGAAAGATTGACTTCAATTTTCCCGAAGGTATACATGCCGTAGGACGGCTGGACGGCAATTCTGAAGGTTTGCTGATACTGACCACTAATAAGAAAGTCACAAAACTGCTCTTTCAGAGCAAAAAGCCGCACAAACGTACCTACCTGGTAAGGGTAAAAAACGTAGTAAGTCCGGAAAAGCTGCATTTATTGCAGACAGGCGTTACTATTCAGGTAAAAGATGGGGCTTACTACACTACACCACCATGTGAAATAGAAATAATAGAACCACCTTCAACTTTATTTCCACACCAATTAGAATTACGCGAATATGTGCCGCATACATGGCTGCGCATGTCACTTTATGAAGGAAAGTTTCACCAGGTGCGTAAAATGGTCGCGGCCGTAAAACACCGCTGCCTTCGGCTGATAAGAGTTTCTATCGAAGATCTTGAATTAGGCACCCTGGAGCCGGGCGGTGTAAAGGAAATTGAGGAGCATGACTTTTTCCGGCTGCTGAACATCGATTATAATAGTCAATGACCTTT
>CAYSIG010000018.1:0-97166 GCA_964430995.1 uncultured Flavipsychrobacter sp. | reverse complement strand
AAGTTGCCAGCCATTCAAAGAACTTGTTCCATTTTTTTGGAATTGTGTAAAGTTCATAAATGCTGTTTTTTTGGCAAAATATGAAAGACATGATGGTACAGCAGGTGTACCATGACGGTACAGTAACTGTACCGTCATGGAAATTGATGTGTGGGCAGGGTGCGGGTTTGATCAGGATTTTCAGGATTTTAGAATTAGTTGAATATTGGGATTAGTTTTCAGCTTCAGTTCCTTGATGCCGGGGAGTCCCGCAGAAAAAGCGGAGACTCCCCGGAGACAGAAAAGGAGTTTCAAACGCTTTTCGGGTACATTCCCGAAAAATTCGAGTAGAGTGAGCTGTACATAAAAAATGATGTGTGCACATTTTTTATATTGAGAAATAGTATTACCTTCAATATAATATTATTTTATACTTTAAAATATTTTTATGAAAAACCCACTGGCGTTTTTATTGTGTTTGCTTCCAATAATTTGTTTGGGGCAGCCGGGGTATATAACGACAATTGCCGGTAATGGTACTTCAGGATTTAGTGGAGATGGGGGGCTTGCTACTGCCGCTCAAATGAAAGAGGCTGTGGGAAATATAGCTCCTGACGGCAGCGGTAATATTTATTTTACAGATTACATGAACGGGAGGATAAGGAAGGTAGATGCAGCGGGGTTCATAAGCACTTTTGCCGGAGGGGGCAGCGCAACATCTGAAAGCATACAGGCTACCGCAGCAAACCTTAGTTTGGGTGGAATTGCACTTGATGTGTCTGGTAATCTTTATCTTATTGACGGCAATCGAGTTCGCAAGATTAACATTACAACAGGTATTATAACTACAGTGGTAGGTACAGGTAGCAGTGGGTATAGTGGCGATGGAGGACCTGCCAGTACTGCTCGATTAAATAATCCGGCCGGGATATGTTTTGATGCTATTGGCAACCTATATATCGGTGACGGTGGCAACAATCGTGTCCGCAAAGTGAGCACTTCCGGCACTATCAGCACATATGCTGGTATCGGCATTTCAGGATCTAGCGGTGACGGTGGGCCTGCTACCGCAGCGAGACTATTCAATCCAGATGGTTTGTGTTTTGATGCCGTTGGAAACCTTTATGTAGCAGACAGGTTGAGCCATCGGGTTCGTAAAATAGACCCTGCAGGCATTATCAGTACATATGCTGGTTCTCCATCAATGGGAGGGGGCGGAGACGGTGGACCTGCTACTGCAGCCGCACTTAATGAGCCGAGCTATGTGTGTATGGATAGTTATGGTAGCCTGTATATTGCAGATTTTCATGGTTGGCGTGTTCGCAAAGTTGCGCCATCAGGTATCATCAGCACATATGCAGGAGGTGGGTCATTAACGGGGGATGGTGTACCTGCCACGGCTGTATCATTAACTGATGTATGGGGGGTAGGCATAGATAGGAACAATAATATTTATCTCACAGACAGGTTCCGTTACCGGATATGCAAGGTAGAAGGAGTAGGAGGTATCCCAACCGCAACGACAGACAGTTTTTCAGTATACGCCCACCCAGCATGTTCCGGTCCAGAATTTACGATTTCACCAATACATTACTCTGCTTCATTGAATGTTAAAACCTGGTTTGGAGATGGCAAAACACAAAATGATATTATATCAACCTACTCAGGTTATATATGGTTCAAACATGCTTATTCCTATCCCGGTATTTATACAATAAAGCATGTATTGTATAACGGCATCACTGCAATAGATAGCATCACCTATGATTACACATACAGGTTTTGCAGAACATTACCTGTAAAAATGTATTATGACGCTAATGCAAATTGTGCATTTGAGAGTAGCTCGGAATCATTCAGCCTGCAACCTTCAGAGATTGAAGTTGACTCTGCCGGAGTTACGATAGACACAATTTCTGCTACCAGCGGCGTTTCCTATAATGCATTTGGACCTATTGGAACTGTATATAAATTTAAACCTATCTCGTTGAGTAGTGGATTAGTGGTTTCATGTCCCATATCGGGATCGATCTCAGATACGTTGAAGTCTATATTTGATAATGATAAAGTTGATTATTTCGGTTTATCCTGTACAAGTACCCCGGGATATGACATGCAGGTTTTTACGTCGTTCAGGGCAGGGGTACATCATTTTGGAGGTACTATTATTGTAAATAATACTAACTGTATTCCTTCGGCAGCAATGCTTACTATGCAGTTAAGCCCTAAGTATACCAACTCGTTGTACTTTACCCCAGCTCCGACATCGGTAACAGGCAATTTAGTTACCTGGAATATAGGCTCGCTCTCCTCTGTTTTATCGACCCCATTTTTGCTACGTGCTGATATGGAAAAAACTACCGGAGTACTATTGCCGTTCGGGGACACCGTTATTACCAGGTATAATATAGCTCCTGTATCGGACGATGAAAATCCAAAAGATAATATGGTTATCAGAACTGACAGCGTGAAATCCGGATATGATCCGAATGAAATTGTTGTGAACCCGTCTGGTTGCCTTGTACCCGGAAGAACTAATTTAACGTACACTATTCATTTTGAGAATATGGGTAATGATACCGCATTTAATATTTATATTTTAGATACACTCTCAAATGACCTTGATCCGAAATCATTGCGTATTGTTACCGCATCTGCTGTAATGAATACGTTTATTTCTACGTCAGGAAATTATACTATTGCCAGATTTGATTTTCCAAACATCAATCTGCCTGACAGTTCCCATCATGGATTATGCAATGGTATGGTGGTTTATAGTATCAATATGAAAAATAGTTTGGAAAACGGCACTATAATATCCAATCGAGCGGGGATATATTTCGATGACAATTCTGTAGTACTAACGAACACAGTTAATAATGAAATTGGCTGCCCAACAAGCGTTAAGGAGTTACATAACACCAACAGTTTTTATATCTACCCCAATCCAGCCACTGACGAGCTATCCGTAAAGACAGATAACGAGACCTACACAGCATTAAGCATCACCAATACCATGGGGCAGCAGATAATGCAGCAGCCGTTCAGTAACTCACAGACCACAGTGGATGTGAAGATGCTGTCGCCAGGGTTGTATTATATTACACTGAGAGGAGAGCAGGGCAGCGTGGTAAAGAAGTTTTTGAAGATGTGATGAGGGTTTTCAGAATTAAAGGATAAGTTAGGGTTGATCGGGAGATTTCTTCCATCATCGAAAACTCGCCTAGATTTTATAAGTTCTTTATCCGTTCTATAATAGAAGTGGTGGAGTAACCCTGTACGAAGGGGATGATCTCTACGGAGCCGCCATAGCTTTGTACAAAGCCTGCGCCTACTATTGTATCTATGGTGTAGTCGCCGCCTTTTACGAGTACATCGGGGCGCAGGGTGTGGATGAGGGCTTCAGGGGTGTCTTCGTCAAACAGGGTAACGGCATCAACGCACAGCAGTGATGCGGTCTGGAAGGCGCGGTCCTGCTCATTGGTCACTGGGCGATCGAGCCCCTTGAGGCGCTGCACGGAGGCATCGGTATTGAGGCCGAGGATGAGCATATTGCCAAAACCTGCTGCGCGGGCTATGAGGTCGAGATGGCCATGGTGCAGGATGTCGAAGCAACCGTTTGTGAATACTATCTTGCGGCCCATGAGGCGCCAGGTGTAGCATTCCTTTTCTAAAACTTCACGGCTATAAATCTTGTTTTGTATCCACTGCAGCTTTTGCATCTCGTTTGCGGTTGTAAGGGTGAATCAATAAAAATGAAACTACGCCAAGTATGATGATGATGACCGTTTGCACGGCCCAGGCTATCCAGCCGAAAGCCTGTGCGGGGCCATCGTCGATAGCGTATACGGTAAGTATCTGAGCTACCATCCAGGTATAGGCGCCAATGCCGCCGGGGGTGATGATCATACCCACGCTGCCATATACCAATACTACAAGCGCTGCCAGCGGGGTGAGGTGGGCGGTATCGGGCAGGCTCATAAAACCAAGGTATATCTGGCCAAGGTACATGAGCCAGATAAGGGCGGTGTAGCCGATGAACTCCCACCGTTTTTTCATATGGAAGATAGAGAGCACACCATGGGCCAGCTCCTTCATAAGGCGGCCCAGCTTAGTTTCACGGTGGCGGCGGTAAATGATGACCGCAACTACGAAGAGAAGGGCAATAGCGGCAATGCTGATGGCGAGGATGACTTGGTGCTCCAGTATCTTGCGCCGGAAGTCCTTCATCATGCCGGAGACAAAACCACTG
The DNA here is from genome assembly GCA_964430995.1 of uncultured Flavipsychrobacter sp. GTDB lineage: Bacteria > Bacteroidota > Bacteroidia > Chitinophagales > Chitinophagaceae > Nemorincola. The sequence continues at coordinate 92,935 of CAYSIG010000018.1, read as the reverse complement.
ATGGTGCTGAACTCGAGCAGCAGGGCCAGCACGGCAATAATGAGCAGGCAGAAGACATCGAAGGCGCGCTCGGCCACAATGGTGCCTATCATTTTGTGGGCGGGCATTTTTTCGTACTTGGCCAGGACGGTGCACTTTGCCACCTCACCGCCACGCGGTATGGCGAGATTGGTGATATAGCCTATGAACACGGCAAAAGTAGTGTTGGCAAGGGTGGGTCTCATGCCGGCAGTATCGAGGAGGTAGCGCCAGCGCACTGCCCTGAAAAAATGGGACAGGAAACCAACGATGAAGATGGGGAAAATATACCAGAGGTTGACCCCGCTAAGGGCAGCGATGAGTTTGTCGGTTTGCTCCGGCGACAACTCATGGAGCATGTGGTAAATGATCCAGATGCCGAGCCCCAGGAAGATAACGTATTGTAATATAGTAATGAGGGCCCGCTTCATACCCCATAAAGATACTACGGGAAGCGAAAGAAAGTAGGGGTAGGGGAAAGGTTTAACGTATTGTTCGCCTCTCCCGTGTTATGCGAGGTAGCTTCGTTCCTGCGAATAACGGGATCAGAGGGTGTTATCTTCTTTCGGGAAAATGATGGTGGGCTTGAAGGTTTTGGCTTCTTCAAAGTCCATAGAGGCGTAGGAGATGACGATAACCGTATCGCCCACATTAATGAGGCGGGCGGCTGGGCCGTTCATACATATCATCCCGGAGCCGCGGGTGCCCTTTATCACATAGGTTTCCAGGCGCTCGCCATTGTCTATATCCAGCACAGATACTTTTTCGTTCTCTATGAGGTTTGCTGCATCCATAAGGTTTTCATCTATAGTAATGCTGCCTATATAATGAAGGTTTGCTTCAGTTATTTTTACCCTATGTATCTTGGACTTTAATACTTCAATGCGCATAGCGGGCGCAAAGTTAGGGATATATGTTGAAAGGTTGATTAGCTGGTTAGTTAATAGGTTAAAGAGTTAATGGGTTAATCAGTTGATATATGGAATAGTTGGTAAGTGAGCGATAAGTAAGTGAATGTTAAATTAGGTTAAAACTGTATTTATGTGAGCGGATAGGTATTACATTTGCCACATATCATATAATATTTTTAACCTTGGCTATCCAAAAGATAAAACTGCAACGGATAAAATGGCTGATGATTTTCAGCCAGGTGCTGGTAGTGGTATTTGCTGCGCAGTGGCTTTTCAGTCAGTATAAAGAGCAGCGCGCACAGCTGAAGGATAACCTTACCGAACTGTTTACGAATGTGCAGGAGCGGATACACGATTCGCTGGTGACAAATGTGATTGACACTTCTTTTCTTAACAAAGCCGTATTTGCCGACCACATAGGCCCGGTATGCAAGAACGACAGCACGCGGCATGTGCAGCTATCGCAGAAAGGGGTGCATAAACTGATAGCCGGCGCAAATATATCGCCCGATGAGAAGAAGCGGCTGTACAGGATGGACTCCATCATCTTCAACGATATGTTTGCTGCAGAGATGCGCAAGTATGGCTGGAACTTCCAGTCGGAGTGGATAAACAACAGCGATAGTGATAAAGCCAAAGCAGCGCAGGCGATATTTATCAACAGCAATTTCTTTACTGATGCGCGTGGCGTGGTGATAAAAGACTACCGGGGCTATATACTGGGCAAGATGCTGCCAGAGGCGCTTTTTGTGCTGGTGCTGCTATCGGTTACCGCGGCGGCGTTCGTAATATCGTACAGGGGCCTGAGGGCGCAGATTAAGCTGGGTGTGATGAAGGACGATTTTATCAGCAATATGTCGCACGAGCTGAAGACGCCCATAGCCACCGTGAAAGTGGCCCTGGAAGCGCTGAACAACTACGATATAATAGACAACCCGAAGCTGAACCGCGAATACCTGGGCATGGCCGCCAGCGAAATGGACAGGCTGGAGCTATTGGCCACAAGGGTGCTGAACACATCGCTGCTGGAAAGTGGTAAAATGTACCTGCAACAGGAAAGCTATAGCCTGGAGCAATTGGTGGCCGATGTGGTGAAGGCTATGCAGCCGCGCCTGCAGAAGAGCGGCGCAACTGTAACGGTGGAAACGAGCGGGAAGGATTTTACGGTGGCCATAGATAAACTGCACATACAGGGCGTGCTGGTGAACCTGCTGGACAACAGCATGAAGTACAGCAAAGGGCCGGTGCATATAAACATAAACCTGGCGGAAAGTAATGGCAAGGTGCAACTGGCACTGACGGACAACGGGCCGGGAATACCGGAGGAGTACAGGGAGAAGGTGTTTGAGAAGTTCTTCAGGGTGCCGAACGCTAACCGACACGATACCAAGGGGCATGGCCTGGGCCTGAGCTATGCGGCACAGGTGATGCGCCAGCACAATGGCAGCATAAGTGTGCGTAATGTGCTGGAAGGGGGGTGTGTGTTTACGCTTTCGTTTTAGCCGTAAGTCATAAGTGAGTAGTGCAGCATTTGTATTGTGTAAAAAAGATTGAACCGCTAAGGGTTTTATCATAATTATTTCTTCGTGCCTTAGCGGTTAAAAACAGTATGAAAAGGAAAATCCTATACATAGAAGATGAACCCTACCTGGCGCGGATAGTGAAGGATACGCTGGAGATGCGTGGCTACGAGGTGCTGCACAAAACAGATGGCAACAAGGTGATGGAACATGTGAGCAGCTTTGCGCCGGATATATGCCTGCTGGATGTGATGCTGCCCAATGTGGACGGCTACTCGATAGCCAACCACATACGCAACGCGGACCCTGATCTGCCGGTGATCTTCCTGACAGCGAAGACACAGCCCAATGATATAGTGAAGGGATTCTCATCGGGTGGGACGGACTACCTGAAAAAGCCCTTCAGTATGGAGGAGCTGATAGTGCGGATAGAGAACCAGTTGAAGCTGAGGAAGCGGGAGAGCAACAACCTGCAGTCGCTGCCGGATGAGGTGGCGCTGAAACAATATACATTCTACCCCGGCAGGTATGAGCTGCACACGCCGGAGGCGGTGATAAAACTATCGAACCGGGAATCGCAGATACTGGGTATGCTCTGCGCCAATAAAAATAACACCACCGACCGCCGCACACTGCTGCAGGAGGTATGGGGCGATGATTCTTTCTTCAACTCGCGCAACCTGGATGTGTATATAAGAAAGCTGCGCGGCTACTTTGAAGGTGCCGAAGGGATAGAGATAGTGACGCTGAAAGGGAAGGGGTATCATTTTGTGGTGGCGTAAAAATCCAAATCCCTGAAGGGGCTACTAAAGTACGAGTGGGCGGTGTTTCTTACTCCTTCACAAACTTACCCGCATACACACCATTTAATTTTACAAAGTAGATACCGGCGGGGAGCTGCTGATGTAAACTAATTTGTTTAAATATTCCCAATATTGCAATTTATTAAATAAAAATGAGATTTTAACCTATTAATTACAACCTCAGGCAGTTATAAAAGATGTGAGGAAATTTGGATACTTGACGGCTTTAATTAAATTTGTGAGATATTCATCACACTAAAAACAAAGAATTGTGGCGTACGAAAACAAAAATTTTGGAGAAAACAGGGGCGAAAATCGTGGCGATACCCGCAACGAAAGTTTGTATAGCAAGCGTATAAAAGCAGGCAAAAGAAGGACTTACTTTTTTGATGTTCGTGCTACCCGTGGCAATGACTATTTCATCACTATTACGGAGAGCAAAAAGCGTTTTGATGACAATGGCTACGACCGCCATAAGATGTTCCTGTACAAGGAGGATTTCAATAAGTTCCTCGCGGGGCTTACCGAGACCATCAATTATGTGAAAACTGACCTGATGCCCGATTTTGATTTCGACGCGTTCAACCACGACCAGGAGAATGAAGAAGGCGCTATAATCAGCGGGGTTACTGCTGAAGTGGCTGAAGTGGAAGAGACAGTATCTATTCCTGAAGTGTCTGCCGTTGTAGCCAATGAAGGCGACAATGTGGATGACTGGAAAATATAATTTTTAAGGGATGCTTGATCCTGGATACTTGATTCTGGATCCCGGATTTTAATAAGATAATTCCAAGGCCTTTACGATGTGAGTCGTAAAGGCTTTTTTATTGCGTGAAAGCAGCATCCCCCTGCCCCCTTCGCTAACACACGAGGCTTGCGCTAAAGGGGGAATAAGTCCGAATATATTTTCAACTGCCGAAATAAATTGATGGCGTAATCCCCCTTGCGGGTAGGTGTGTGCAATGGCGAAGGGGGCAGGGGGATGTCTTGTGGCGTAGTAAGAGAAAGGTTACTGGCCGGTTTTTGTTTTTCTTGCCAGGGCTATGGCTTTTGAGTAGAGCTGGTCTGCCAGGGGGAGGGTCACCTGCGGCGGGTGGGTTTCGGCAGGTGGGGGAATGGAGCTGATGGCGTTACTATATTTTTCGAGGCATACATCCATACTGAATTCGGCCTCGGCCAGCATGCGGGCCGAGCTGCGGCGGGTGGCATAGGGCACCGCGGCCAGCTTATTTATTTTGTTTACGGCTTCGGCTATATCGCCTGTTTCGTATACACCTAGGCAGTCAGCTGCCAGCGGGTGAAGTTCATAATCCTCAATACCGCTGACGCGGGTGCCCACCATACCGCATCCGGAGGCCAAGGCTTCCATCATAGCAATGGGGGTGCCCTCAAAATCGGAGGTGAGGAGGAGTATATCGGTTTGCGATAGATGCCGTGCCACCTCCTGCTGTGATAACCAGCCATGAAAGGTAACATGCTCCTGCAGCCCCTCTGCCTGAATGGCTGCCTCAAGCGGTGCTTTTGCATCACCATCGCCAATAACAGAAAGGTGAAAACGAATGTCCTGCTCAGCAAGGGCGCTGGCAATTTTGGCCAGGTCGGTAGCCCGCTTCTGGTATATGCTCACTCGGCCCACATAGGCAAGCTGTAATACATTGCCATGGGTGGTGTTGCCGTCTACAGGGGGCAGGTTGATGCCGCAGGAGATGGTGAAAATATTGGCCGGGTTGAATGCGGGTACTTTTTTCTGTACCGTAGCATGTACCCTCTGCGATACACAGGCCAGTACCGCTACGCTGTGGTAATATTGCTCAGCCAGTTTATAATAGTGTGCTTCATCGGCATGCATTACGCCTACTATGGGGTAGGAGCGGTGCAGCGCTGTGGCTGCCGCCCATACAGCATGGTCGTCAGACAGGATGATGGGGGTGCCGGCGGGCAACTGCACTAAAAGTTGCTTATAAATAAAGGCGCGGTACTGCGGTGTGCCGAATTCAAATTCGTAGCCGGCTTTGGCAGTGATGGCCTTTACGCTATTGGGTTCTTTTGCCAACAGTTGCAACAGTGTTTCCCGGCCTTTGGCATTGAAGAATTCCTTAACAGGGGCAACCGTAACGAAATATACATCCATACCCTTCTTTGCGTAGGCGATGGCGGCATCGGCCATCCAGCGGGTGACACCGCCCCTGTGGTAGGGGTGGCAGAGAAATGCTATGGATTGGTTGTTATTCATTTACCTGGTTATACCACCTGTAAAAACACACTATCCGCCAGGGCATGGAGTCAAACTCACGCCGGCCTTCCAGTATGTCGTTCACGTATTGTTTTACCTTTTCGGCATTCAGCAGATTGCCGCCAAATTGTTTGCAGGCTTTGTCTATGTTATCAAGAAACCACTCCTTGCCTTCTCCTTTCAGCCATAACTCTTCCGGGGTAACGAAGCCCATTTTATCTCTCCTGTTTTCCACCGCTTCGGGTATGGTACCGTGCATGGCATCGCGCAATATCCTTTTCTTTACTCCATGATGGCAAATGTATTGCTCCGGCAGGTGCTCGCTCAGCTCCACCAGGCGATAGTCCATAAATGGCGTGCGCGACTCCACGCTCCATGCCATAGAGTTGTGGTCTTCGTACCTGAGCAATGCAGGCAGCGGCTGAAATTTCCGCTGCCGCCGCAGGAAGTCCACCAGTCTGTTTGCCGGTTCGCTGAAAATGCTGCCGGGTTGTGTGCCTTGAAGCCAGTCGATGCAAGGCGGTTGTTTCACCCTGTATTTTTCGGGCAGCAATTTTGCGAGTATGCCTGAGTTCATTTGCAGTGCGCCCAGCACAAAGCCATAAGGCCAATTGCCTTTTTCTTTTTTGTAGTGGCGCGCCTCGTCATATATTTCGCCCAGGTGCAGCTTGTGCAGCAGGCCGGAGTAGAACGAAAGGTCGTGCCCGCCGTAGCCTGCAAGCTGCTCATCGGCTCCCTGCCCGTCAATCATTACTTTAAGCCCCACTTCGTGGGTCTTCTGAAACACTGCCCACTGGCTGAAGATAGAAGTGCTGCTGAAGGGTTGGTCCTGGTGCCAGATGAGTTTGTCTACCTGCTGCTCCAAAAGGCTGAACGAGGGAAATACGCGGTGCGGGTGTGCGTCGGTCTTCTTTATCACCTCCTCCGCAAATTTCCATTCGTCATACTTCAGGTCATTGAAGCAGGCGGTAACAGTTTCCTGCCCGGCAAAGTCGCCTTTCTGTTTCAGCAGGTCGGCGGCTATGCACACAATGCTCGACGAGTCGAGCCCGCCCGAAAGACAGGATCCCACCTTCACATCTGAGCGCAGCCGCAGGTTAACAGAATCAGTAAGGGTATTCCGGTAACTGCTTACCGCATCATCATAGCTTTTAAACCTCGGTTGCGTATCGTGGTAATACCATTCTGATTCAAGCAGTTCTGTTTTTTCTTTCGCAAGGTCTACATGTATATAAGCACCCTGGCAAACTGACTTTATTCTCTTCTCGAAAGTAGCTGTGCTATGGTCGGTAACGCCCAGCGCCAGGTACTGGCGCGCTATGGGTTCATTAAGTTCAAACTTATAGCCTGGGGCGGTGCGTATCTGTTTTATCTCGGACGCAAAGTAAATAGCATCGTCGCCCTCGTAGTAGTACAATGGCTTAACACCAAACCTGTCGCGCACTGCATATAATTCTTGCTTTGTTTCATCGAGCAGGATGAAGGCAAACATGCCGTTGAAATCATGGAGGCATTCCGGCCCCCATTCTTCCCATGCATGCAGCAACACTTCTGTATCGGATGTGCTGTGGAATTTGTGGCCTATCTTTTCCAGTTCTTTTTTTATCTCTATGTAGTTATATATCTCGCCATTGAACACTACCGAAAGGCCAGCTTGCGACAAGCGCATGGGCTGGTGCCCCGCCGGGGAAAGGTCTACGATAGACAGGCGACGGTGGCCGAGGCCAACCTTGAAGGGCGCATCAGCGGGCAGGTCGTCGTATTTCCAGTGTTGGCGTGTGGATGCTGCTGTGTCACTGCCCGCATAGATATCCGGCTCCTCGCCCGGCAGCCAGGTGAGGAAGCCCTCATCATCGGGCCCGCGGTGCCTGATGACCGTACAGGCCCGCTCCAGGTCGCGGCCTGTGCATTTGCGTTGTTTATTGATTATGGCAAGAATACCACACATAGGTTATTGAATGTACTTTATGCTTTCCGGCCCTTCGTTAAATAACAGGTCGATAATAGATAAGTTTGGGATAAAATCACCACCCCACAGTTGCCGGTAGGGTTTGGGGTCGTAGCTCTGCCACACCAGTTCTATACCTTCCGTTTTAAAATCATCTTCATTTATGTATCTCCGTGAGCCGGCTCCTTTACCGCTCAGGTAAGTCGTGGCGTTCAAGGCTTTTAATATCGCCATTATTTTTTCCGCGCCGTTGAGCCCTGCTGCTTCCGGCATTTCAGAAGAGCGTACGAGTTTTGTAGTAATGCCTGTTTGGGCGACAGCAAAATTCATCAGGGCAAGGTTCAGGTCGGTGAGGCAGACATGTTTCGCGGTATAAATCGCAGAGAACTCCTCGAAGTAGTCATTGAAGTGAGTTGCCTTCTGGTAGGCCAGCTTTATGGTCTTCAGGCTTTTGCCTGCCCAGTTCTGGCTGTTGTCTATTTCCACCTCGTTGAAGTTGTTCATCTCGCCCCGGTTGGTGACCGGCACCGTAAGCCATACCGCACCGTTATTGGTTTTTATCTCCACGCGGTTGCCAAAGGTCTTGGCGCGGGGAAATTGTACGTCATCAAACAAGACAAAAACATCAGACTTGTTTATCTTATTGAAATAGCCGACCCACGGAATGAAATTAGGCTGGTGAATGGCTACGGTCATGATGCTATTTTTAAAGACATTAATACCAGATCGCCCTGCTCGCCCACGATCTCAAAGTTTAACCCTTTGTAGAAACCGAGGCTTTGTGCATTATCGTTTTCAGCCTTCAGCGTAACGGCATTTTTGCCGAGGCGTTTCGCGTTTTCGGCTATCCTGTTAATTAGTTTTTTGCCAATGCCCTGCCCGTGCAGTTCTTTTGATACAACAATTCTGTGCACGTGCAGCGATTCCGGTTTTTCTGAATTGATGATAAAAGCACAAAGCCTGCCATCGCAGAATACCGCGTGGCTGATCTCCCATTTGCGGTTCAGCTCCGACATGTAGTGCTCCAGGGTCCAGTAGTCGCCCTTCAGCTGTTTCGACATTTCAATAAGGGCTTCCACATTGTCGGTAACAATGCCTGGTGTAAGTGGTTTTATTTCAATAACAGGTCCGTTCATCATTATAATAAAAGCCGGATGATCTCAAATGCTTCAGCATAGCTGCCGCCAGACTGCACGCCGCGTACCCGTGCCTGTCCTTTTAAAAATTCCACATCTGCATATGGGCGGTGGCCCTGCGATGCATATTGGTTGATGGCCTCTATCTTCTTGTTTATATGTTTTTCTTCCAGCGCTACAAAGCAGGCGTTGTTAAAGTCGAAGTTGTTCCAGGTAAGCTCATAGCAGAATATAGAGCATCCCTTTGCCGCTCGTATAGCCTCAGTGGTAATAGTGGTGTGATCCTGGTGAATGTCATTCTGCGAGGGGATAAAGATGACATCCGGGTTCACCTGCTTTTTTATTTTCAGTATGTCGTCCAGTATCTCCTGCCTGTGATAGCTGAACATGCGTACTTTATACTTGAGCACCCTCAGATGTTCCGGCTTTACGCCCAGCACCTCAGTGGCTTTTTTTACCTCGGTTACCAGTATGTCTTTTGGGAAGCCTGCGGGCACGGATTCCTCGCAGCTGGAGAACGCCACATAGTGTACCTCGCAGCCGCTCTCCGCCAACCGGGCTATGGTGCCGCCGCAGCCAAACTCACCATCATCGGTGTGGGGTGCAAGTACGAGCGCTTTTTTGAATTGTTTCAGCATATTGCTACAGGCTATTTCTTTTTTGCTTTCAAATGTTCAATGATCTTGCCAATCATCAGTTCCGCCGAATTTCCTTTGCCATAAGGATTACCCTTTTTGCCGGGCCCGGCATGCAACGCCTTTTTTATTTGTTTGAACATCTGCTCTTTCGACTTAGGCACTACCTCCGTCATCCAACCCAGTTCCACCAGTTCCGTCCAGGATGTTTTATCATCGAAGTAGAAAATGCAGGGTGTCTTCTGGTAAAAGGCTTCCTTCTGCACCCCGCCAGAATCAGTAACTACCAGTTTGGCGTGCTTTTCCAGCACCAGCATATCCAGGTAGCCAACCGGGTCTGTGAGTATCAGGTGCTCGCTGTAGTAGTCAAACAGGTTGTGCTGTTTCAGCATATTGCGTGTGCGCGGGTGAAGCGGCAGCACAACTTTTATTTCTTTAGCGGTCTCCACCAGTGCATCCAGTATTATTCTTGCCCGCTCTATGCTATAAGTATTCTCTATACGGTGCATGGTGACAAGTACAAAACCCTTCTTTTTCAGTTTCAGGTTTTTGAAGACTTTGGCGGTCTTGTCAGCAATTTTGTCAAACTGCAGCAGGGCATCATACATCACGTCGCCATACTGGTACACGGCACTTTTAGGAAATCCTTCACGCTCCAGGTTTTTGCGGCCCACGGCTGAAGGTGCAAATAGCAGGGTAGACATATGGTCGGTCACTACCCGGTTCACGTCTTCGGCCAGGTGTTTTGCGTACATGCGCAGGCCGGCCTCAACGTGGGCTATAGGGATTGTCAGTTTTGCGGCGGCAAGCGCACCTGCCAGTGTAGAGTTGGTATCGCCGATGGAAATGACCATATCCGGTTTTTCAGCTATCATCACTTCCTCCAGCTTGATAAGCATCTCGCCGGTTTGCTTGCCGTGCGTGCTGCCCATATCCACATCCAGTTGATAATCGGGGCGTGGTATCTTCATTTCATCAAAAAATACGTCCGACATATTCACATCAAAGTGCTGGCCGGTATGCAGTATGAAATAAGTAAGGTCTTTATGCTTTTTCTGGAATTTTTTAATAGCGGTAACCAATGGTGCTGCCTTAATAAAATTAGGCCTGGCGCCTACTACTATGCATAACTTCATTTATGATATTTTATAAATATAAAAAATGTATTAGGATGACGGAGCGAAGGTCAGGATGTCTCCGGCACAAAAGTACCAATTTACAATGAATAGATAAGCATATGTTAACGGGATATTTTCATTGGCAACATAGTCTTAATAATACTTTTGCGGCATTGTCGGGGCATTTTTTGAGTGCGGCTGAGAATATGTCTTTTTTTTATGTTGGTTGTGTTTTACAAAATAGGTTAATTTTACATTCACCTCCTGTAAACACCCAGCTAATTAATTTAATATACAATTTCGTTTGACAGAAAAAAATCAAGCTTACCACCTCGTTCATATTCTGGGTGGGGGGGAACATAAAACACCGTTGGTAGCCAGCCAGGTATTCGACCGGGCGCAGGTGCAGGCGACTACCGCAGGGCCCGATAAGCCACTGTCTGTTTCAGTATGGGTGATCGTACCCATGCGTGTGGCTTTCGAAAAAGAAAGCAATGAGATCATCGCCGGTCTTAAAAAAAGGTGCCCTGATATAGCCATAGAGGTGATAGCTGGCATCAACCGCTTTAACGACTGGCCCGGCCGGGGAAAAGCACATCGGCTGAGAAACAGTATGAAGGGCAGAGTGGTATACCATTGCCGGGGCGAGATGTTTTTTGAGTGGGCTTATATGTTGAAGAAAAAACACCATGATGATGCCATTGTGGTGGATGCACGAGGATTTTATCCGTTAGAGCCCTTTATAAATGACCACCATATAACGGAAGTGAGTGACATGACCCCTGCACAGAAGGACGTGTACCTCAAAAACCTGAAGCGGCTGCAGTTTGCGGTAGACCATTCGGAGATGGTAGCCACGGTGAGTGAACCGCTGCGCCGCTACCTGATACAACAGGTGAAAGCAGGTGAAGACACAGCGGTGATACCTTGCTGCGTGAAGAACACAGTGCGGGATACGAAACGGGAAAAAGTAAGGCAGTTGCTGAATATAGAAGACCGGACCGCCATACTATACCTGGGCGGGGTGCATAAGAATCAATATCTTGAAGAGCTGGGTATTCCGTTCATACAGTCGGCATTGTCGTTATCTAATAAATATGCGGGGGTGTTCATTACCCAGAACAAAGACAAACTGATGCAGTTGCTCACAAAGTTCAGCCTGGACATGGACAGGGTGCGGGTGGTAAGCGTGCCGCAAAATGAAGTGGCAGACTACCTTACCGGAATGGACTTGGGCCTGCTGCTGAGGCTGCCATCAAAACAAAATAATTTTTCGCAGCCGGTGAAGTTCGGGGAGTACCTGGCAGCTGGTGTGCCGGTAGTGCTCGAAGAAGGTACCGGAGATATGGCGGCGCTGCTTAAAAAACGGGGTATAGGTTGCGTGGTGAAGCTGGCGGATAAGCAGAAACAAGCAGACTTTGACAGCGAGGTAAAGAGCGCATTGGAATGGCTGAAAGAGAACAGCGGCACTGTGCGGAGCAATACCCGTAAGTTTGTGGAAGAATGCTATACCTGGGAGGCAAATGTGCCCGTGGAAAGAAATATGTACGTGAAGGCTTTGCAAAAAGCCGCAAAAAAGTAAAGAAAACAAGATGAAGAACTTTGCGATGATAGGCACCGCCGGCTACATTGCCCCCAGGCACCTGATGGCCATCAGGGATACGGGCAATGACCTGCAGGCCGCATTAGATAATTTTGACAGTGTAGGCATACTGGACAGCTACTTTCCGCATGCACACTTTTTTACGGAGTTTGAGCGGTTTGACAGGCACATAGACAAGTTGAGGAGAAAAGGGACCAAGATAGATTATGTGAGTATATGCACACCCAACTACCTGCACGATTCACACATCCGTTTTGCCCTGCGCAACAGGGCCGATGCCATTTGCGAAAAGCCGCTGGTGCTCAACCCGTGGAACCTTGAAGCGCTGAAAGAGATAGAGATCGAAACAGGCAGTAAAGTGTACAATATACTACAACTGCGCCTGCACCCCAGCATCATAGAGCTGAAGGAAAAGATAGCCGCCGCACCAGCGGATAAAATGCACGACATAGACCTTACTTACCTCACATCAAGGGGCAACTGGTATTTTAATAGCTGGAAAGGCGACCAGAATAAATCGGGTGGGATAGCAACTAATATAGGCATACATTTCTTTGATATGCTGGCGTGGATATTTGGTGATGTGAAAGAAAATATTGTGCACCTGCTGGAAGCCGACAGGGCTGCGGGTTTCCTGCAGTTGGAGAAAGCGCGGGTGAGGTGGTTTCTCAGTATCAATGAGGCTTACCTGCCCGATGAGGTAAAGAAGAAAGGACAGCGCACCTTCAGGGCGATAACTGTCGATGGTAACGAAGTAGAGTTCAGCGAGGGCTTTGGCAACCTGCACACCCGCAGCTATGAAGAGATACTGAAAGGTAATGGTTTCGGGCTGGCAGAGGCGCTGCCCAGCATTAATATAGTACACGATATACGGGTGGCTACACCCGAGGCACCAAAAGGTGAGTACCATCCGTTGATAAAAGCATAACTTAGGCGCATGAAAAAATACCTCCCCATTCTTTTGCTGTCGCCAGTTGTTGCCTTTTTCAGCTGCACACATGTGGCTAAGTACCCGATGGATGAACCTATGGCCGAACTGGTGTTTGACGGAATAAAGGGCACCTGGAAGGCAGAGGAGGATACAGACAAGAACAATATAATAGTGATAACCAAGGCTACCGACAGCTATAAGTATGATCTGAAATACTGGGAGAAAGGCGGCACTAACCCTAAGTATGAATCGCAGGTACATTTTTCAAAGATCAACGACGCACTGTTTTTGAATGTGGCCTGCTGGGACGACCTGCGCTACAATAGCTACGTCCAGATGGTGGGTTATGCGTTCTTCAAGGTAGTATATGCTACGCCTGACTTTTCGAAAATGGCGCTCGCCCACGTGGTAGACCCTGAACTGGAGCATATGACAACCACGCTGGAGATTTTTAACCGGATGGCAAGAAACCTGAACAACAAAGCGTATTACAAGGACACCATACACTTATATAAAGTACAATAGCACATCTTTGCATCTCGGTGTCTTTGTGGTGAAATTGGTTAACCGCTAAGGCGCAAAGACGCTAAGGTTTAATTCTTTTTTTATGGATTACTACGTACACCCCACAGCAGTAGTGGATGATGGCTGCGAGATAAGCGCCAATGTGAAGATCTGGCACTTCTGCCATATAATGCCCGGCTGCAAAATAGGCGACGGCTGCAACATAGGCCAGAACTGTGTTATCTTTCCGGAGGTGGTGCTGGGCAGGAATGTGAAGATACAGAACAATGTATCGGTATATACCGGTGTTACCTGCGATGATGATGTGTTCCTGGGCCCCTCATGTGTGTTTACCAATGTTACCAATCCCCGCAGTGCGGTGAACCGCCGCGGACAATATAGTCGCACCCATGTGGGCAAAGGCGCTACCATAGGCGCTAACGCCACCATAGTATGCGGGCATGATATAGGCGAGTATGCCTTTATAGGTGCCGGTGCGGTAGTAACCAAAGATGTACCCGCCTACGCACTGGTAGTAGGCAACCCCGCCAAACAAACCGGCTGGATGAGTCAGCATGGCCACAGGCTGGTGTTTAAAGATGGCTCGGCCAAATGCCCGGAGAGCGGGTGGGAGTATAGGCTGGAGGATGGGAAGGTGAGTAGGGTGGTCGTATAAAATTAAATGCGTAACTTTATTGTAAATGTTTTTTTATGAGCGTAGCTGAGTTAAAAGAAGAGGCTATCAGGCGATTTGCTATAAAAGTAGAATCTGCAAGCAATGAAAAAGTATTGAGGGTTATTCTCGACTTCCTGGATGGTATTGAAGGAGAAGATAAAGATGGCATAAACTTATCCCGCCATTACGACAGCATAAAGACTAAATATGGGTCTGTTTTAAAAAAACTTGCTGAATGATATCAGAGGCTGATATTCTAATGCTGCATGAGTTATCTATTGCAGATTATGGCGGAGCAAATGAAATCAGGGACAGGAATTTATTGTTGTCCGCAATTGCAAGGCCATTTCAAACATTTGACGGCAAAGAACTTTACCCAACTCCAATAGAAAAGGCCGCTGCTATTGGCGAAAGCCTGATAATTAATCATCCTTTTGTTGATGGCAATAAACGCACTGCTTTCCTGTCTATGATTGCTTTATTAAATGAAAGTAGGATAGAATTCTTAGCAGATGCAAAAGAAACATACAGTTTCGTAGTGGGAATGTCAAAGGGTGAAAATAATTTTGAAGCAATTGTTATTTGGTTAAAGGCGCACACAAAATAAACTTGCTAAATGCCCGGAGAGCAGTTGGGAGTATAGACTTGAGGATGGTAAAGCGAGGAAGCTATAACCTTTACTTACCCCATACCTTCAATATATTCCCTATGCCCACTTTAATGTCCGTTAAGTCCCTGTTCAGCACAGAGCGCATCTTAGATATATCCGGCTGGCGGCGGGTCATATCGCCTTCCTTCAGTGGCGGCAGGTAGGCTATTGTAGATTTTGAGTTGGTTATATCTATGATTATCTCTGCCAGTTCTTTTATGGTAGTCAGCTGGTCGTTGCCCACATTCACCACATCGTTCAGGAAGTGGTTATTCTTAAAGATGTCTATGGTAAAGTCTATATTATCCTGCACATAGCAGAAGGTGCGTGTCTGTGAGCCATCGCCATAAATAGGTATCGGCTCATTTTTCAGCGCATAGTTCAGGAACTTCGACATTACGAAGTCGGCACTCTGTTTAGGCCCGTAAGTGTTGAAGAAACGCAATATGGTATAGTCCAGCCCATACTCCTGCTTGTAGGTGCGGCAGAAACATTCACCCAGGTTTTTTATCACAGCATATGGCAGCTTAGAGTTCAGCGGCGTTTCATGCTCATGCTGCGGCAGGTGCACGGGTTCGCCATACACTTCTGACGAAGAGGAGAAGAATATGCGTTTCACGCCTGTATTCTTGCTCAGCATAAAGATGTTCTCCATGCCCCACACATCATCCAGCACCATTTTGGGGTTGTTTATGGTACGCAGTACGCCCACCACAGCCGCATAATGGAATACATAATCAAAACCATAACGCTCCATCACCGATGATATATCGCGGTAGTTGTTTACGTCACATTTTATGAAGACGCAGTTATCGGCCTTGGGGATGTTCCGCTCATAGCCGGTAAGAAAGCTATCTACCAGCACCACGAAATTGTCTTTATCTTTTAACAGGCTGTCTGCCAGTGAACTGCCTACGAATCCGGCGCCGCCGGTGATGAGTATTTTTGTCATGAAGTAATTTAGATTAAAGAATCCGGAGGGTTTGATAGAAATAAAGCGTAAAAATAGACATTTTATCTTAGCCCCTCAATGCCTCTGCAAATTTATCATACAATACTTTTGCATTATCTGTGAAATTGCCCCATTTCGTTACTATGAATTCCCGTGCTGCTACGCCCATTTTCTCTCTCAGGGCTTTATCGTTCACTACTTCCAGCAGTTTTTCGGCCAGTATGGCGGGTTGCTGTGGTGGCACCAGTATGCCGTTCACTCCGGAATTGATGATCTCGGGGTGGCCGCCTACAGTGGTGGTCAATACCGCCAGCCCGCTTGACATACCTTCTATCACCACATTCGCCATTCCCTCGGCATGGGAGGGCAGGCAGAAGATATCTGCCGTATTGTAGAGCTTGCTGAGCTTTGCCGGCGGCTGGTCGCGCAGGATGAGTATGTTACCTGCAAGGCCCCGGTTTGCGGCCTCACTGTCATAGTCCACATCCTGGGCCCCGGCTATCACCGCTATCAGAAGGAAGTTGTCATTGTGTTTTTTCACCTCGGCCAGGGCGTCAAACAGGTCGAGCCAGCCCTTCCGCACACTGGCTGTGCCTACATTCAGTATCACTACTTTATCATCGGGTATGTTATGCTCCCTGCGCAATGCACTTTTCTCCTCTGCCGTTACCGGCTTAAAGTTATTGTAGTCTACACCCCAGCCCACCATAGTGTAGGGCAGGTCTTTGCCTATCAGCTTGTTCGACTGGCGGCCAAGGTAGTGTGCACACGCAAACCTCAGGTCGGCCTCTTCAAATACCTGTTTGAACTGCCTGAAGGTTTCTTCGCTGCCATGTGGCCACAGGGCCACATCATCGCCAATGGATAGTATGGCAGATTTAACACCAAGCCTGTGCGCTGCCATTTGCACCAGGTAAGAGCCCGGCAGCCATTGCGAATAGAATATATCCTTATGCGGGTCCAGGGTAATGTGCCTTTCCCTGAAAAACTTTGCCACGCAGTCTATGAATCTTTCGGCATACGACTTTTTCACAAACCTGCTGGGCTTCATATTGGCTATGCGGGGGTGGTGCATGGTCACGCCATCATATATGCGGTTCAAGGGGTAGCCCAGCTTATGGAAATTCTCCCATTCAGGGTGCAGCCTTGCAAACGGTGCCGGCGGGCTCCATGGCACGGGTACTATAACTTCCAGCTCTGCGCCGTGATGAATAAGCCCTTTATACTGCCTGTGGGCGAAAATACCCGCATTCGTCATGCCGGGATAATCGTATGGATAGAAGGAGGGGAACGCCCAGACTCTCATGGCGGCAAAAGTATGAAATAATGAATGTTTGTGAAAAATGTAGTTCTGTGAACATGCATGAATATCAGATTATTGAGGCATATTTCGTATATTTGAGTAGTGAAAAAAGCTCAAAAAGTCCCTCTTGGTTTTGAGATTGATAAGCTGACCAACTCCATTCAAAACACAATTTCGGGAGACAGTTTTCAAACAGAAGTGTCACGTTTTACAATTGTAGATGCAGCACAGATTACTAAGAGAACAAAGTGGCTATTTAATTGGAAAGCAGAACTTGATGACAATAAAAAGGAAGTTTATAAATTAACAATAGTAAATAATCCCTTGATTATTCAGGGCCTGTTGAGTGTTACTTACGAGGCAGATCATGTTTTAATGAATTTACTGGAAAGTGCGCCCTTTAATCTGGGATCGGGTAAACTCTATGAAGGAGTTGCAGGGAATTTGGTGGCATATGCTTGTAAAATCTCATTTCAAAAAGGCTTCGATGGGTTTGTTGCTTTTACAGCAAAAACTAAGCTTGTAGGTCATTATGAAAGAACATTGGGTGCACACAGTATTGGCAGGAACCGCATGATAATTCCGCAGAATGCAGCCCGGGCATTAGTAGATAAATATTTTAAAACCTAAACAATGGCACATATAAAAGAACCGCGTGGCGTTGATTTTATCATTAAAAGCGACCCTTTGACCAAAGAAGAAAAAATTGCAATAAGCGAATACATCCGCAATTATAAATTGAATGAAAGTAATGATTCAGGCAGAAGGGCTAAAAGAGGTAAAAAAAGAAAAAGCATTGCGTGATATGGAAAGAAACGCAAGTCTATTTTTGTACCTTTAACCCAATTACTAAGTGGCGCCAATGAGCATTCTTTCCAAAATAGGAACGGTAAAAAAGTTAGTCGCGAATAATTTAATTGATAAGGGCATCTATTCAAAGGATACGCACAAGGATTTTGTCATCGTGATGTATCACGGTATAGACAAAACGCAGAACATCAATTTCAACCAGCGCTTTTACAGCCGCACCAATTTCGAGAAGCACTTGGTGGCGTTCAGGAAGCATTTCAATATTGTTACCTATACCGACCTTATCAATAATAACTTCTCTTCAAAGCGGCCAAATATCATGCTCACCTTTGATGATGGCTATGCCAATAATCACAACTACGCCCTTCCCCTGCTGGACAAATACAATGTACACGCCTTCTTTTTTATAACCGGCCTCAATACGGTGGAAAAGAAAATACTCTGGGCCGATGCTGTGGATATTGTCTCTTACTATGGCAAGGAAGGCAGCCGGTTAACTTTGGGTGGTATAGACTTCATACTACAGCAGGGCGAGTTCATGAACGCGGATACGCACCTTAGCCTGCCGGCCTATATAAGGGCGAGTAAAAGCAGCGGTTATGCAGAAAAAGACAATCTGCTGCAGCAGTTGCTGGACATACATGACTTCACACGCAATAAAGAGCTTGACGACCACTGGCAGCTGATGACCGATGAACAAATACACCGGTGCGCACAGAGTAAAAATATCACTGTTGGCTCGCATGGCTTTTATCACAACAATCTGGGTTCTTTATCTAATGAGGATGCGGTGGCAGAGGTGGCCTTGTCGAGGCAATACCTGGAGCAGGTGACGCAGAAGCCGGTTACTTCGATCGGCTTTCCCGATGGATCGTATACCGAACAGCTCAATGATTCATTACAGGGCATAGGCATCAGCCATCAATTTGTGGTAGATTACAGGTATGGTGATGAAGGCAAAAGGGATTTCACCTATCATAGGTTTGGCCTTTACCCGAATATGGGCAATACACATAAGCTCGTGTATAAAATTCTGCACCAATGAACATCTGTTTCTACACATCTGAGCAGCCCACAGTGGCCAGCTTGCTGAATATGCACTATCTCATAGCGCAGCGGCCGGGTAATAATTATACCTTTTTGAAGATCAGGAGCAGGCCACAGCCTTCTCCCGGCCTGGTGGACAGGCTGAAAAAGATATATGGCGAATGGCGGTTTGATGATGGCCGGTTCGACTTTGGACGTGACCTCGCACTGCTTGACAAAAAACTCAAAAAACAGGTTCACAACATAGATCACGGACAGTTCCGGACAGGCTATGCAAGCGCGGTGAATGATGAGCAAAGTGAACAATTTATTACAGAAACACGCCCAGACCTCATCATACAAGCGGGAGCGGGCATACTTAAGCAAAATATTTTTAGCAGGGCCACTACTATCAATGTACACCACGGCATAGCGCCGGAGATACGGGGCATTGAATCCACATTCTGGTGCATGTACTATGGTCTTAAGGATAAGATTGGCGTTACCTGCCACCTGATAGACGAAACGCTGGATACGGGTGCCATTGTAGCGCAGCAAGCGCTTACCACTAAGGCTACGTCCTTCACCGACATTCAGTACGATAACATCATGCTGGGCAGGGAGGTACTTTTGCAGGGGGTCGACCTGCTTGCGAAAGGCGGATACCATGTCCGCTCTGTGGGGGATGTGCCGTCATACTATTTCGGCTGGCCGCCCTCCGCTCTTTATTCCGATCTCAGGAAAAATAACTTTGCACCTGTGAAGGATATAGGTGACAAGACGTTTAAAATGAAGGAAAAGAAGCTGTTAGGGCCGCTACCCTGACCTGAACGCCTGTAATCTCATATACTTATTTTCTAAAGTTTACACAGTTATCGGACTGAATATGTATGTTTACATGAACTTAGAAGTAAATCTATGGAGCAGCATTTCCTGAAAGAAGTCAGTTATAGCGCTGATGCGCATTTCCCGGCATTATTTACAGACATTTTGAAGCAGTACAATGTAGTGCACCTGAAAGATATTCCCGCAAATATTGATTGTAATGTATTCTATGCTGATTTGACCGACAAGCTGGGTGAAGTATTGAATGTGGATGAGGATGTGAAGACAGGTAACGCCAGAAGCCAGGAAAGATGGACAGACGTACGGTACGATAAAAATCTTGAATATTCTTTCCGTCATTCCAATACCCGCCAGCCACTCCATACCGATGCTGCTTACACCAACTTTGATATGGATGTGAATTTCCTGTTTTGTGTTGAGAATGCGGAGATTGGCGGTGCTACTACCTTTTTGGATACCGGTTTGCTGATACACATCCTGAAGACGTATGAACCGGAGATGTATGAAAAATTAATGGTAGCAGACGTATATTTTGGTAAAGGGGAAGACCAGGGAAAAAAAAGCAGGATACTGTCGGTAGATGACAGGGGGTATAAGCTTAACTGGAATTACTACCGTATAATGCCTGAAAATACCGATGAGGTAAAGCAGCTCTGCGAGGAATTTCATAAATTTCTTGAAGATAAGATTGTTGGCGGCGGGTTACTTACACAGGTTTATCTGAAGCCCGGCGAAGCTGTTTTCATACAGGATGACAGGATATTGCATGGCCGCTGCTCTTTTTACGGCAACAGGAACCTCATCAAAGGTGGGTTTAATTTCAAATAATGGGCAATGACATCCTTTTTAGGGACATGCGCATATGCCGCATGGGTTTTGGTTGCTGGCAAATGGCCGGTGCGTATAACCTTGCCGGCCGTCCCAACGGTTATGGTGCTATAGATGAGGCGGAAGCTGTAAAAGCAGTACATCTGGCACTGGATAACGGGATCAATTTTTTTGATACAGCTTATGCATATGGTGCAGGACGATCGGAGGAAGTGCTGGGTGCTGCTTTGCGGTCTTATAAGATTAGCAGCAACATACAGCCGCTGGTCTGCACAAAATTCGGATTGATACCCGGCGGCAATGATGAAGACGAAGATTTCACTTCGGAAAACCTGGTCAGAAATGTGGAAGGAAGCCTTAAAAGGTTACAGGTAGATTGCCTGGCGGCTGTATTGCTGCACAATCCGCCCGACGACTTTGATTTTTCAAAATACGATACTGCTCCTTTCGAAAAACTGGTGAAAGAAGGGAAGATACTGGCTTACGGTGTCAGTTGTAAGACACAAAAGGGAGTCGCTAATGTTATAAACAGTGGTTTTGGTTCTGTAATTGAAGCGGTATACAATCCGCTGGACCGGAGGTATGAAAAGTACCTGGAAGAACCGCAGTACCGTGAGAGATATTTGTTTATCAGCCGTGTGCCTCTGGCTTCGGGCTTTTTGAGTCCGCGCACACTCACTCAGGAGCCTGTTTTTCCTGCCAATGATATCCGCCATAATTTCAATGTCGAACAGACTCAATGGGTGTCCGGCGCGGTGCGGGCCCTTTCGTTCCTCAACGAACTGGAAGGGGGGATAACAGTTAGTGCCTTGCGTTTTCAGTTGTCCAACAACTATGGTACTGTCACCATTCCGGGTTTAAAGAACCGTGCGCAGGCGCTTGACGCCATCAAGGCAATGCAACTGGGGCCGCTGCCGGCACATATTCAGGAAAGAATACGGGAAGCGGTGCCGGAGGTATTCTACAAGTGGCGCTGATAGGCAATGGCTACTTTTTCAGCTTCTTCAATAATGACGGTACAAATAATATGAGGTGGTAATACAGCACTTCTTTCAGATTTACCTTTTTTGAATAACGGAAGTAGTTGGGCATCGTCTGGAAATAGTGCCGTGCTTTTTCCATTCCTTTTTTTTCTCTGGCGCCGTATATAAGCCTTGTCTTGGTCATTTCAAGCAGTCGCTGCCTGATAAGGTCGTTATACCTGAATCCAAGATACTCATTCATGGTGGTGTAAAAATTGAAAATGTTGTTGTAGGTCTTTTCTATTTGTGCTGGGCTCTTAGTAAGCCCTCCCTCATGGTTGCGGTACACCGCCATTTTCTCATGAAAATACTTCCCTTTCCCTTTGTCGGCAAAGTAGAGGTGAAGGAAGAGGTCGCCGGAGAATGTGGTACGGTAAAATTCCGGGAAGGGCTTTGGCAGTATGTTCCTGAAGAACAGGGTGGCTGTCGGCACTATGCTGACATCGGTAAGAATAATATCTTCTATCGTTATCGTATCCTTACTTATGGTCGGGAAGTAACGGTCACGCGGCAAACCCCAGTTCATTTCATCCAATACCTCTATGTTGCCAAAACTCCACGAATAATCAGGGTGCGCATCCAGATAGTCTGCCTGCTTTTGTAGCTTGTAAGGGTCTATCCAGTAATCATCCCCCTCGCACATGGCAATATGCTCGCCTG
This sequence comes from uncultured Flavipsychrobacter sp., assembly GCA_964430995.1. Lineage (GTDB taxonomy): Bacteria > Bacteroidota > Bacteroidia > Chitinophagales > Chitinophagaceae > Nemorincola. The sequence continues at coordinate 70,803 of CAYSIG010000018.1, read as the reverse complement.
TACATGCTGCAAAAACACGTAGCGCGTTCTCCATTGGGCCGTGGTTTTTTTCAGAGGGCAGCAGGTTGATGAGGTGGGGATACTGCATAGCATACTCTTCACAGATCTTGCGCGTATTGTCTTTACTATAATCTTCGCCAATGATCACCTCAAAGTCGAAATTCACTTTTTGGCTCACTATGCTCTCTATCGTCTGTGCGATATACTTTTCATGATTGTAGGTAATCAAAAAGACACTTACTTTCTTCATTTATTCTACACGATGTTATACAATGATGCTGCAAGATACTCCATATCGCTGGTGCTGTATCGGTGGTCTATAGGTAATGGCAACAATTTTTCAGCGATGTTCTTTTCTACTTCATACCCTGTGGACGATCTTTCTGTTACTTCTCCCCAGAATGTAGGTATGAAAATATTATTGAGTTTTCGTTTCACAGCGTCGGCCGTTTCATTCAGCAGCAGCAGGGGGTAGCACATGGGCACACAGCCGTCAGCCGATAAAGCATTGTACTGGTTTATGTCGCCAAGTCTCTCGTGTAGTGCTGAATAGTTTGCCAGCCTTTTTTCCATCACCTCAGTATAGTTTATGCCCGACATAAGTTGCTCGCTGAACTCAGACATGCCCGTTATTTCGCAGTCCATCAGGTCTTCGTTCTGCAAGAAAATAGGGTAGCCTTCGCTGGTGTTCCCCTCTAGTCTTTTTATCAGGTGTTCAGTCACATAGCGCTGGTTCCTGCCTGTGGGGGGCTTCAGTCCCGCTCCTTCGGGAACATACAGGTAGGCCCCATCCGGTACACCAAAGAACTTGCGGCACGAGTTGAAAAACCAGGATACTCCGTTGCCTTTCATAAAAAACGCCTGCGTGCAATCAAGGATCAGCCTGTCCTTATATTTTACCGACAGCCTGGATGCCATCTGGTCTTTAATCCCGAAATAATTTATGTATAGATAATACTCATTAGGTTGTAGATCTGGCAGGGATAGTGGCTCTAGTGCAGCATCCACTTCGTAGAACTGGTATTTGCATCCGCTTACCGCAAATGGTTCCAGCAAAGAGCTGCAACTGTAATAGGGGATATGAACCAGTGCCGGTTTCATTGCAGCGAGGATGAAATGAAGTGCGGACCGCCCGTTTTTTATCCTGTACGGAGTATCATGATATTGCTGTCCCTTGGCGGTTACTTCCAGTTCAAAATATCCGCCTATACTTTTCATACTCATTCGAAGCTGCATTCTTTTAGAAAACCCAGTATCCTGTCTGGTGTATTGAACATCATTACGTCTATGATCGACAGCCATGGCACAAAATCATTACCCGACTGCGGATAAGTAATGCTGTGTGTTTTAATGAACTTTAATGTTAATCCTGCTTTTTCAAAATCGGCTTTGCTGTATAGTTCCTTGCCTCCCGCAGCATTTATATAGGTTTGTGCTTCTTCCTTCCGGCATATGTCTATGATCCTGTCTTGGGCTTTCAGGTCATTGTTAGCGTAGTGTGCAGCCGTACCTATGAACGATGTCTTTATGCCGATATAATTGCAGGTTTGCATGATGCTGTCTGCCGCCAGTGAGTTTATGGTGTCATGCCCGGCCGTTAGTACGTTGTCTATAAGTGCGCTGGCCATTGAATAGTGTGGCGCCTTGCTATATGCTTGGCCCAGCGTTTTCATGAATTTATTGCGCCATGGGTCATATAAGGCCTTGTTGATCTCAGTTTTCTCTATGGTTACAAATGAGCTCGCATTTTTTAGCGGCACGGTAAATATATGTGCCGCACCGTTCAGCAATATCCTGTTACGGTTTATCCACCCCTGCTTTATGAAGGTTACATCATCATACACTACAAATCGGTCAACCGCGTTTATCAGCTGGAAGTACCCTATATAGGGAAAGATATATGGCTGCATTACGCCTAGCTTCATGGCTTATTGCTGATAATTATGTCCATTCTGTAGTCCGATAATGGCAGTTGCTGGTTCCTGATTACGCAATTGAGTTGTAGCTTAGCGCATACGGCCTGCACTTCTGCAGGTTTCCACCAGCTGCCCAGACCGTCATTCGTCAGGTCGCCCTTGGCTTGCAGCTCATGGTAAAACTGTTTGCGCTCCGGCGTATTATAGTAGTTCCATTTAAGCTCGTCATTGGGTACGCCTCTGGTCAGGAATGTGAACTCTTCTGAAACGCCTTTGATCCCGTTGAGCATCCCTTCCAGGTCGCTCACCGAAAAATACGCCAGCGAATCATTCATTAGGTACTTATTCGGCACCACGCCCGGCTGGTTCTCCCTGAATGATCGCATATAGTCCACCACACTGCCCAGGCAATAGGTGATATTTGCCGCCGACCTGAATTTATTCGCCGTATCTATTATCGGCTGCGAAAAATCTATGCCTATTATCTGCTTCACCTTATCCTTCAGCTCATAGGTAAACAATCCGTTGCCGCAGCAGAAATCTACCAGCACATCCTCCTCCGTCAGCGCCAGGTCTTCGTTTATCTGTTCTATTATTTTGTCAAAAGCTTCTTTCGTTATCGGCTTCCGGTTCACGGTGCGCGCCACCTGCAGGTACAGGTCATCTTCTGTTTGCACTTCTTCTTTTCCATACCGCTTCATGAGAAAACTATCCCAGAATTCCTGCCATTGGTCAAATTGCTGCATCGTTTTGTTTTTTAGTTCTTCTTTCCCGTTATCAGCACATCCATCCGGTAGTTCGATATAGGCGGCACCTGGTTTTGTATCCGGTGGTCCAGGTTCAGCTTGCGGCATACGCCCTCTATCTCGGCCGGCTTCCACCATTTGCCCATACCGGCGTTGGTAAAGTCCCCTTTCACCTGCAGGTCTTCATAGAACTGTCTGCGCTCGGGCGTATTGTAGTAGTTCCACTTTTGCTCATCATTGGGCACTCCGCGTATCAGGAACACAAACTCCCCGCCCGATATCTCCACAATAGACGATAGTATCTTCTCCAGGTCTGCCGGCTCAAAGTACGCCAGCGAATCGTTCATCAGGAATTTTGTCGGTTTCAGGCTCGTATCCCTCTTCATTTCCTCCAGGAAGTCCAGCACATTTGCCCGGTGATAAGTGATATTCGGCGCGCTTTTATGCGCTTTGGCTGTTTCTATCAGGTGGGGCGAGTAGTCTGCTGCTATCACCTGGCGGCATATTTTGGCCAGTTCGTAGGTGCATAGCCCGTTGCCACAGCACAGTTCTATCAGCGTTTCCTGCGCGTCCAGCTTCAGTATCTCTGCTATCAGCCCGTTTATGTGGTCAAATATCTCTCGCTTTATTGGCTCTTTATTGATGGTCTTGGCCACCTGGTAATACAGGTCGGCTTCGGTTTCCACTGCCACGTTGTGCCACTTTTTCCAGAAATCTTCCCAGTTGTCAAATTGCTCCATCAGCTTATCTTATTGGTTGTTTTGCACCCTCAGCAATATCCGCGCTATAAATGCTATGTCCTCATTCTTCAGTGAGTGGTATAACGGCAGGCACAGTACCCGCTTCGCTATGTCGTCCGACACCGGCGTGCTGCATTTCTTTACATAACTCACCCCCGACAGGCTTGGGTAAAAATACCGCCTCGGGTATATCCAGTTGTCATTCAGCAATGCCACACTCTTCAGCAGCACCTCCTCCGATTTGAATACTACCGGGTAGTACGAATAGTTCCATTCCGCACCCGGCTGCACTTTCAGCCGCTGTGCGTTCAGTTCTGCCAGTTCTCTTTCATACGCCGCCACCTGCTCCTTCCGCGAGCGCAGTATGTCATTGATGCTCTTCAGGTTCGCCAGGCCCATAGCTGCATGAAACTCCGAGTTCTTACCGTTTATCCCCACGCACGCAAAGCTCTCAAAACTCTCAAACCCGAAATTCCTCGTGTAGGCCATTTGTTTCAGCAGATCCGCGTCATTTGTCACCACCGCACCGCCCTCTATGGTATGGTATAGCTTGGTGGCATGAAAGCTCGCCGTGCTCACATCGCCGTAGTTAAAAACGTGTTTCCCCTTATACTTCGTGCCAAAGCAGTGCGCTGCGTCATAGATCACCTTCAGCTTATGTTTGTCGGCTATGCGTTGTATCGCGTCTATGTCGCACGGGTTGCCAAACACATGCGTGGCCAGTATCGCCGTCGTTCTTTCCGTTATCAGCGGCTCTATACATGCCGGGTCTATGTTGAAGGTATGCTTATCTATATCCGCAAACACCGGCTCGCACCCCTCCCACACTATGGCCGATGTAGTGGCCACAAACGAGAACGGCGTCGTGATTATCTCCCCCTTCAGGCCCAGCGCTTTTATGGCTATCTGCAGGGCTATGGTGCCATTGCCCATGTACAGCAGGTGCTTTGCGTCCAGGTATTCCTTCAGCTTCAGCTCCAGGTCATTCACCAGCGGACCGTTATTTGTCAGCCAGTTGCGTTCCCATATCCCCTTCAGGTACCCCACATACTCCTCTATATCCGGCAGAAATGGTTTGGTAACATTTATCATAGCGTGTGCGTTATTGCGTCTAAGTTAACGAAAAATCAAGGTTTGGCCTCACCGCCCCCAGCCACTTGCCATACCAGTTGCCCTCGCGCACATAGTCCGTCACCTCAAAGGTCAGCAGGTCATCCTTCTGGTACACGATCGTGCTCGTGTCCTTCACAAACAGCAGGTTTATCGTGTATATATCATCGTTCAGCAGGTGGCCCGGTATCTTCAGCACACTCTCATGCACACCCTCCTCCGTCCGTATAGATTTCGTGGCCACGTTAAAGATACACACCCCCGATGCCGTATACAGCAGCACGCTCAGGTTCAGGTCCATCGCCCGCCCCAGGTAAAATTTAAAATGGATATCTATTGGTGTCGCCACCGTTATCGCGTCTGTATCGCCGCTCAGTTGCGGCACTATCTCCGCCTTCAGCAGCTTTATCGTGTCGTTGCCCGGTGCTTCCCCCTCGCTCCAGTCCGTTACCAGGCAGTTCTTCACCTCCCGGTTCAGGTAGTTGTTTATCACCTTGTCCGTGCGGCCCATGTCCGCCATGCGGCCCTGCTTCAGGTACAGCGCCGTTTTGCACAGGCTCTGCACCGCCTGCATATTATGGCTTACAAATATTATCGTGCGCCCGTGGCTCGCCACATCCCCCATCTTGCCCAGGCACTTCTTCTGAAAATCAGCATCGCCCACCGCCAGCACCTCATCCACTATCAGTATCTCCGGCTCCAGGTGCGCCGCCACCGCAAACGCCAGCCGCACATACATGCCGCTGCTGTAGCGCTTCACCGGCGTATTTATATACAGCTCCACCCCCGCAAAATCCACTATCTCGTCAAATTTTGCCGTTATCTCCCGCCTCGTCATGCCCAGTATCGCCCCGTTCATGTATATGTTCTCCTTGCCCGTCAGCTCCGGGTGAAAGCCCGTGCCCACCTCCAGCAGGCTCGCTATGCGCCCCTTTATCTTTATCTGTCCCTGCGTGGGCATCGTCACCCGGCTCAGCAGCTTCAGCAGCGTGCTTTTGCCCGCCCCGTTCTTGCCTATTATGCCCAGCGTATCGCCCTGTTCCACCTCAAAGCCAATGTCCTTCAGCGCCCAGGCATAGTCGCTCTCCGCCTTCTTCGTCCGGTCATTCTCCATCCCTATTTTCATATAGGGGTCTTCCTTACCACGCGTCAGGGCCCACCACCTCTTCAGGTCGTGGCTCAGCGTGCCCGTGCCCACCTGCCCCAGCCGGTAAAGCTTAGATATATTTTCTGCCTTAATAACTACCTCTTTGCTCATTTATTGATACGATAGGGGGATTGGAGAATGGCAAAGATAACTAAAGAATATAGTGTATGTATAGAAGTTTTTGGGGCCAGGCGGGGTTGCTGCTATCTCCATTTTATCAGGTTTAAGCGGTTCATCTAATTAGGCCAGTACCTTTAATCATATGAAACTGTACATTTAAGGTCGTATGGCTGTCTTGAATCATTACACGTTTAATAACAATGTTTTCTAACAGCTTACACAAAAATGGCCTCACCTGGCGGTAGTGGTAATATCTTAGTTCTGTACCGTCTTTGTAAACGTAAACTTTGTCGGCCTCAATTGCACCATTCCAAACTTTGCCGAAAATATCTGCAAATAGCATAGCTTCTAACAAGCAAATTATTTTGTGGCATAAATAATGTTTGGAATGTTGAATGTCGGCATAAGGAAATCCACTACCTGCCAGCCGATTGATTATGCTATGTATAGATTCCTTAGGACGTGAATTGTATGAGAGTAAAAAAAGCAGTTCAGGCAAATAGCTTTCAATCATTCTAAAGTTACACTCAACTACTTCATCCGGCATGGTAACAAATGGGACGCAATTTGTAAAATCAGGTATCCTTGCTGCTAAGCTAGATTCAACATTAAGGACTAAGCTATTTCTTTTAAAGATTTTTTGGAGTGTCGGTAGAATGAGTAAAAACATGACAGCAAAAGTATTATGAAAGAAATCTATTGCATTTGCTTTTACGTCACGTTAGCCTTAGGCATCAAACAATGAATCGCATATCATTGTGGGTTTTCAAAAACTCTCTATTGGGCAAGAATTTATCGGGTAGCGACATCTCTCTATCATGGTAGTCAAGAAAGTTTTGCTGAATACTAACTGGAATATTTTTTTTATTCAATGATGAAGATACTTTTACTTTATAGCTTGATGCATCAATTGTTATCAATCCTGTTTCAAATGCTTTATCGTGCAGGGCATTCAATGCAAGTCCATTCATCGGGTTCATTCGGTTTTTCTCATCCTTGCTCCAAGGTAGGATGTGGCTGGCAACAATGAGCTCGGGGTTGGCAATGCCTGTAATGCAGCATTTATTATTGTATGTAGCTAAAATAATGGTGCGGAAAATATGCTGATTCACTCTTGTTTTTACAAGCCGCATTTTATCCTTTCCTTCTTTAGGAATGTCACTGATGTCTATATTGTTCAGTCGCTCTACAGTTGTCTTTTTTACTTGCGCCATCAATTTCTCACTTTCTATCAATGCCACATCCCAGTTATTGTAGAACTCGTTCCATATTTCTTTGTCTAGTTTGCTTGCATTTGACGCGCCTCTTATTCCTCTTTGTTGTAAAGTGGGGTCAAAGCTTGCGAAGTTGCCAAGTTTTAATGCTACTGATGAAGGTGTGCGGTCTATGAGTGCTGCCAACCTTATTATTTCAGCATTTCCCTTGTGCATCTTACCAAATGATAATTTGCAATAAAGGTTTACTGCTAGTATCAGCTCATTACGTGTCCATAGCTTTTGGCCATCTTTCATAAATTTCAAAATAATAGCACATTAAATTGCACTATGGTTGCCTATTTAAAAGATTTGAAGTTTTATTCGCCCTTTCTTCCGACCTTAAAAGCTTTATTCCATCGTATACGGTCAATGCAATGCCACCTATCAAAAGTGCATTAAATGTTCTAACAGCGAATCCTCTCTCAGCAGATACAGCCATTCGCTTTGCAAAAGGAACCGGTTTACCACGTTCAAGTTTAAATGTTACTACATCAAGCGGCCGCTGAAGTATCTTAGCTCGGTCGTATCTGTTTTTCGCTCTGAAATCAAGCGCTTTGTGTGTTCCATAAAATCCCGCCCCTGTCACAACGATTCCCCGTCCATTTTTTGCATAATCCATTACCTTATCGGTAGTGCTTTCTTTCTTTTGGCCATCGTTTGATTGTCCTTGAGCGTAGCAAATCTGCACTAGTGACAGGGTTAATACTGTAGTGAATAGAAACTTGGTCATTTTCATATTTTGTCATTTTACATCGGAAAGATAATAAATTTTTTTTCTTTTTATCCGGGATAAAAACGTCGTTAACTTAGCAGGGCATTCTAATCATCCATAGCCAAGAATACAAAACCACAATCGGGGTTTTTGCAATAATGAACCTGATAATATTCTTCTCTATGGTAAAAGTCATAAAAGTCTGTTCTAACACCACAATATGGACATGTTGTAGGTTGGTCGTTTAAGAGGAATGCCACAATCGTTTCTTCTGCTTCCATTTGAGACAAAGAAACATAATGGCAATCATTTTACATTCGACTATGAGTCACGTTGCAAAAAATGTGGAGAACTTGATTTCCTTGCCCTTTATGCGGCTCATATTATAGCTGCGCGTTTCTTTGCTGTGCACATCTGCCATACTGCAAAGGTAAAGTTTCGCCCTGTAGTGGCTTAGCCAGCTTATCTTATATACATACGATCAGGTTATTTCGAATCATTTATAGGCCATTTTGAAAAGCTCGCTGATATGATATAAACAAAAAATCATAATTTTGCACTATGAAAGGTACTCGCCATATATTAACACAGATAAAGGAAACGGTTACCCAAACCGAGCCGGGTGCATCTGTTATTGTATATGGCTCTTATGCCCGGGGCGATAACAGCGAAGATTCTGATATAGATCTTTTAGTGCTGGTCAACAAAGATACCCTCACTGTGAATGACAAAGACCGCATAATTTATCCGCTGTATAAACTGGGTATAAAAACAGATACCATTATCAGCCCGATGGTTTACACAAAGAGCGCATGGGCAAACCACAGGATAACGCCGTTTTATGAAAATGTGAACAGGGAGGGGCTGCTGTTATGACTGAGCTTGAAATAAAAGAGCTGGTAAGCTACAGGTTGGGCAACGCTAAAGATACACTTAGAGAGGTCGGGTTGCACATCGAAAATGAGTTGTGGAATACAGCAGTCAACCGGTTGTACTATGCATGTTTTTATGCTGTAAGCGCTTTATTGGCAAAGCAGGGCATATTCACAAAAACACATTCAGGCACAATAAAAATGTTCTCATTACACTTTGTAAAGCCGGGAATAGTCAATGAGGATTTAGGGATTTTTTATTCTAAAATATTTGATATGCGCCAGAATGCTGACTACGAAGACTTTCTTGATTACGAGAAGAACGAAGTCATCGCCATATTAAAACCGGCAGAAGAACTGATAGGCCACATCGCAGACATTATAGGGCGTGATTGAAACAGGGTTCATTGCATTTCCCCGGGCAAGCCCCTTTTGGTCCTCGTTTTGCGCAAGGTCTTTTCCTTTTGCGAAAAAGCAATAGTAAACTCCCCAAACCCTTTACCACAGCCATTTTACGCCCCCAATACCATTTTCCGTCACAGTACAGTTTCTGTACCGTCATGGTACAGTTACTGTACCGCCATGGTTTTTTTATTTCGCAGCTGATCCCATCTTCCCGAACTTTACATAATACCCACAAAAATGGGTGATGTTCTTTGACCTACAGCTTTGTGAACTTCGGATCGTAATGAACATGTGACTTACGACTAAAGTATAATTATACCTTTTGGTGGTATAATTATACCTTTTCAGGGTATAATTATACCTTTTAGGGTATAACTATACCCGTTTATACCTAAATAAAAAAACGAATATGCCTGCCCATGGCGTATTTCAGCCACACCCACCCCCGGTTTTTTACCCCTTTTTGACAAAATCCGGAAATTATACCCTGGCTCCTCTCTTGGTTTGGGTGTTCCGCCACTATCGTCTCGTTTCAAACGGGTACCGGTAGGAGTCCTATTTAGTATTGGTGTTCCCCCATCACTATCCTGCTACTTTCTTTAGCATTACGGTTTTGCCGGGGCGCAATATTGTTTTTCTCTACTATCAGTCGGGCCATCAGGTAGCTCACTGTCGATTCGGCCCCCTGGTTCAGATTAACATAAGACTCCTCAAGCCCGTCATAACATCCGCCTGTGCAGGGGTTATATATTACCTGATGTAAATGGTTATTGCCTAAAAACCAGCTGAAAGCGGTTCGCAACTTATCTGCATATACCTTACCTCCATATACATCATTGAATTTGTCTAGCGCAAGGATGGTATAGGCTATTTCAATCGGTTGTTCTCCACCGGATGGGTGCTGTTCCTTTTCATTCCCCCGTATCAGCCAGTATTTGTTCGAAATAGCTTTTATGTTGTTGCTGCCGAATGTTTTCGTCAATAGAAAATCAAACGATGATTTAGCGATCTCTTTATATTCATAATTACCGGTAGCTAACCACGCACACAGCATCGCCTCCGACAACACGCTATTACCGTAGGTAAGGTAGCTTTCAAACCAACTCCATTGGTTACTGGCCTCATGCTTATACATCTGTACCAGTCTGTCAGCAAAGACTTCTATCAGGGCGCTGCAGGCGTAATCATCCGTTATGTTAGTGTAATAATACAACCCTTTAATAATAAACGCCATTGCTCTTGTAGAGTGTATCCTGTCTATATCTGCTATAGCTTTCTGCACCATTACTTCAGCTTCATGTATAAGTGCATAAGGCAGAACGTCTGCTAACGAAACAAGATAGCCGAGGGCCCATATGGCCCTGCCATTTGAGTCAGCAAGATTCGAATCGTCATTCTGGAGGGTAAATTGCTTGTTTTCATCTATGTAATTAAGAAAATGCCCATCCTCTTGCTGGCAATATTTTATAAACGAAAGGTAATTGCCAATGTATACTAAAGATGCCGCTTCATTTGTTAGTTCGAAGTGCTGGCACATCGCGATCATTGCCCGGGCGTTATCGTCCAGCGTGTACCCCGATTTAATATCAGGTTGGTTCAACTCCGAAAACTGGATCATACCAAATTCGGTTGTCATCTTTTTTATATGATCAAGATTAATTTCAGGTATGCTATAATTTAGCGAAATATGGACAATACTGTTTTTTTCAAACAACATAGCATGGGCAATGGCTGCATTCTCCCATGCTGTTGAAGCCATACAATGTAAGCCGTTTGAAATCATATTCTTCCGCTTTTGCTCATCTCCTAGCAATGTACTCACCGCATCAGATAATTGCGTAGGGTTATTAAAGTCAATTATTAATCCTGCATCTTTACCCAGCACTTCACGTGCGTGAGGAATAGGAGTTGATATGATGGGGCACCCGCAACTTATTGCGTACGAAAAAGTACCGCTAACAGCCTGATAAGGATCTTTGGATGTAAATAAATAAATATCAGTGAGCTGTAAGTATTCCAGCAGGTCGGGCAGTGGTAAGAACTGGTTTATAAACCGGACATTATTATTTAAGTGCAGTTTATCTACCATTGCAATAAGCATATCCCGGTATTTTTCACCTTCATTTTTTACAATAGTGGGGTGTGTTTTACCTATTATAAGAAATAGGACCGATTGGTCTGCTTCAACTATGGCCGGTAAAGCCTCAAGTGTGGTCTCAATACTTTTTCCTGAACTTAATAAGCCAAAAGTAGACAGTACCGTCCGGCCACTCAGTTGATACTTATTTTTTAAAAATAGTTTGTCGGCATGCGGCACCAGGTGCGTGCCATGTGGTATCACGGCAATCTTCGCCGGGGGTATTATATAGTCGTTCTCCAGTATCTGCGCCGAGGAGCGTGTCATCACGATTATACATTGCGCTGCTGCTGCTATCTGCGCTACTGCTATTTTCAGCTGCTCGTCGGGGTTGGGTAGTATGGTATGAAATACCACAATTACCGGCTTTCTGATACCGATGATAAATTCCCTGAACTTCTTCTGGTTATTCTTGAAAAGGCCAAATTCATGTTGTATCAAAACAATCCTGATTGCAGCGTCATTATTTATGCAATCGGCAATGTTATCGAACTCACCGGCATTATCTGTGTTGAGTGTATATTTTACGTTTGCCGGATAGGCATGTTGTTCAGTATCAGATTCCAGTGCGCAAACGCTTATCCTGAATGAGTTGTGAAAGCTGCTGTTTAATGCCTTAATCAGATCCTGAGAATATGTGGCTATACCACATTCCCTGGGGGGGCAAGTGGTGATGAATAAGATCTCTGGCGTTAGGTAAGTATCAGTATCGTTAATTTCGGTTGTGCCTGAAATGTCTATCCAGGTTCCTAAAGAGTGATTATCTATAACATCGCATACATCAGTATTCATCTTATAGCCGGTTTATCAATAGTTCGCTTAATAATGATTGCAGGTTTACCGATGCGCAGGCAATCTGCTCATCGGCGGCACCGTAATAAATGTATAGAGTCCCGTCATGTTCTATGGCGCCTGTAGGGAAGCATACATTGTTCACTTCGCCTATTTGCTCCCATCTTTGATCAGGTTGAAATAATGGGTATGGCAGGCGGGCAATTTCCTTTTGCGGGTTTTCCAGGTCAAGCAGTGCAGCACATGCAGAATAAACATAACCCTCAAGTGTATCGTGCACACCATGATAAATGAGTAACCAGCCGGCATCTGTTTTTATAGGAGGGCAACCGCCGCCTATATAACTTACTTCGTGCTCATACTTTGCAGTCAGCAATATGTTTTCTTCAAAGTTTCCGAAATAATTATCCCAAAAGTCGGGTGTGAGTTCTGTTAGGTCGTTGATAGAAGCGATTTGTATGTCGGGTCTTATTCTATGAATGAAATACATTTTACCGTTTATCCGGCCCGGGAAAAATATCGCATTCTTATCCCATATAAGTACCTTAATGCCCTCCTTTTCTGCCAGCTTCCCGTTTTCATTATACCGGAGGTATTTTTCATTGATTTTGGAGAGAAGGCCGATCATGTGGCGAAACACATCGTAGCTGACCTGGGGTACTATCAGCCCCTTCTTTTCAAAATGGATTAGATCAGTAGATACAGCCAATGCGCCGAGTGCGTTTACCCCATCGTAAGCAGTATAGGTGAGATAGTACAAATCCTCGATCTTAACGATACGGGGATCTTCAATGCCATGAGATTCATACGGAAACTCCGGAACAAGCACGGGGATACCATGCCGCTCTTTTACTACCAATGGGCCCTTTAATTTGCAATAACCTATGCTCGAAAAATTGCCTTTACTTACGGCTCTGTAATAGAGGTGAATGAATTCACCATCATCTATGGCGGCGGGATTTAATACGCCTTCATTTTCAAATCCAAGATCGGTTTTTTCTAATATAACTCCTTGTTTCTTTACCTCAAGCATTGTTCTTTGAATTAAGACCTATAGAATTGAATAAAAATACCGGGAGAAATTCACCGAATTCTCTTGAAAGCAAAGATGCTTATTTTAACAAGGGGTATCATTACACAATCAAGAACTTAATTTATAGGATTCACATATACCTGGTTTTTGCAGGCAAGTACTAGTAATACTTGCTCTATGGCAATTTGTTTTAGGAAGTATAGCAATAAAAAACGGCTAACCGTATATGGTTAGCCGTTGAAAAATATATCCGGTTGCCTTTTACTCTAACTTAAAGACTATCGGCAGTGTAAAGTACACTTTTACGGGTTTTCCGTTTTGTTTGCCGGGTTTCCATTTAGGCATGGCTGCTACTACACGTTTTGCTTCTTCATCACATCCGCCGCCTATACCGCGTTGCACGGTCACATCGCTCACCGCGCCGTCTTCGTTCACCACAAACTTCACAATTACGCGCCCGCTTATGTTGCTCTCGCGTGCCGCATCGGGGTAGTGCAGGTTCTTGGTCAGGTATTGCCCCATATCGTAGCCGCTTTCCGGCATCTGCTCCACATACGTAAAGATTGCTGGAGGAGGTGGTGCTTCTACCACACCAGTGCCCTTGTCAGGCTCCACTATACCAGGGTCTATCCCATCAGGGTCACCCTTCACTGTTTCCTTGCCTGCTGCTACTATTTCCTTCTGTGGCGGTGGCACCTCTTCTTCCTTCACTTCCTCATCCTTCTTTATCACCGGGGGGGTAAACTTCACCGTAGGCTTCACCGGTGGTGGTGGCGGAGGCGGTGGTGGTGGTGGTGGTTTATTGGGGTCAATAGGCGGAGGCTCCATCAGCGTCACCTGCTTCATATTAGGTGGCGGTGCCTTCTCAAATTTTACCCTGCTGGCAATAAATGCATACACCCCTACACCCAGCGCTATCACCGCCAGCAGTATCAAAGACCGGGCTACACGCTTAGGGTAGTTTTTACGCAACTCATAGCCACCATAGCTTTTGTTGCGCCCTTCAAAGACTATATCTATGTAGGAGCTGGTTAGTATTTTATTAATATCCATTTTCTGTTTCGTTTTAGCCGGCACCGCGGGCACCGGCACTTTTCAAACCATTATTTGTCGCCGCTTGCTTCCTCAGTTGCTTTAATAAAGCCCTGCTCGATGTCAGATATATCAATGATGGCATATACCCTTACATCATTGATGTTCATTTCATCCAGTATGTTCACCAGGTCGCTGTAGGTGCTGTTGCTGTCGGGCTTAATGAGTACTGTGGTCTCATCTTTGCCGGTCAGTTCCTGGCGTGCCTTCTTAGCGGCTACTTCATTTTTTTTAGCTATGATCACATCGCGTATACCTTTCTCTGGTGTAAAGTAGGTCACCTTCACATCGGGTGCCACATCAGGATTGTCGCCAATGCCCTCGTAGTAGTATATCCGGTGGTTCTTGCTAAGCAATACTGTAAGCGCCACGCTGTTCTTTATCTTGTTCTTTTCTTCTTCTTTCAGGTTCTCGTCCTTGTAAGGCATGTTTATCTCCATGGTCTTAGGCTTGGCCAGGGTAGTGGTAAACATGAAGAAAGTGATCAACAGGAACCCGAGGTCCACCATTGGAGTAAGATCGATACGCGTACTTAATTTTTTACCTTTTTTGACCCCGGGGCCCTTTTTATGCCCCCCGCTACTCGAGGTATCCATTTCTGCCATAGTACAGCAATTTTAGTTTTATTGATGTGGTTGCCCACATTTCCTTATTAATTAATTAAATAATCAGGCTTTTTCGTTCTTATTCTTCTCCTTAAACGCCTCAGTACCCGGAGGTACTGCCTTCAGATTTGTGATGAGGTTGAATTTGAATACTTTGTACCCTTCCAGTGTCTTTATGATCTTCTGCACGTTAGGATAAGAGGCATCACCATCGGCCTTTATACATATACGCAGCTTAGGATTGGTGTACCGAGCTTCCTTTACCCACTGTGCCAGTTCGTTGTTCACCGATAGTACAGATGTGTCCACAGGCACGCCCGGAGTTGTAGCATCAAATTGTTTCTGCTGCTCGGGCGATGCAGAGAGGTAAGACTTTAACTGGCTGAAAGATGCGCCGATAGATGAACCAAGTGCAAACGCGGTCTTCTCGGCATCAGTAAGGTTAAGGTTTTTGGCGGTGTTCATCTTTTCGATCAATTCCTTGCGTTGCAGCTTGTTATCAATAGAAAAGAATATTCTTCCTTTAGGGTCAACTGTGAGGAGCATGATATCTGCATCCGGCAGTATGATCTCAGAGATAGAAGAGGGGGTTTTCACCACCACAGGCTCATCCGGCTTGAATTTTGTAGCCAACATGAAGAATGTCAGCAGCAGAAAAGCCACGTCGCACATCGCCGTCATGTCGATGTGCGTACTTTTCCTTGGGAGTTTCGCTTTAGGCATTGTATATAATTCTTCTGCTTAAATATTAGTAAGACACGGTTTCAATCAAATTCCACAAATCCGCTTATATATTTTTAAGATGCAGGTAAAAGGCTTACCTGCATCTTAAATAACTATTATTTGTATGTAGAAGCAAAGCTTTGTGTAAGTGTAAAGCCGCTTTCGTCTATGCCGTAAGTGATACCATCGATGATGGTGGTGTAGAAGTTATAGAACACGATAGCGAAGAACGAAGTACCGATACCGAGGGCGGTATTGATAAGGGCTTCCGAGATACCGGCAGCCAGGGCGCCTGCATCAGGAGCGCCCGCCTGCGCCATCGCCATAAATGAACGTATCATACCCAATACCGTACCAAACAGGCCGAGCAGGGTAGCGCACGAAGAAATGGTAGAAAGGAACACGAGGTTCTTCTCGAGCATAGGCAGTTCAAGCGCTGTAGCTTCTTCAATTTCCTTCTGGATGCTTAATACTTTCTGGTCTGTATCCAGCTCATGGTTATTGGTCATGTCGCGATACTTCACCAGGCCCGAGCGCATTACATTGCCCACAGAGCCGGCTTGCTTATCGCACTCGGCAATAGCCGCATCTATGTTCTTGTTAGCAAGGTGGTACTGCACTTTGCGCACAAACTCACCAGCGTTCATTTTGCCTTTTGCCTTGAAGATTGTGAGGGCGCGCTCTACAATGAACGACAGCAGCGTAAGCAGGGTAGCCATAAGCACCGGCACCACGAAACCTCCTGAATACATCTGGCCCAAAGCATCTTTCGGGTGGTGCCTTTCCGCATCAGAAAAGTGGGAAGGGTCGCCGAGAACGAATTTGTAGATCAATATACCTGCGAGAATACAAGCACCTACCACGATAGCATTCATCAAAAAGTTACTTGAATTTTTTGGTTTTCCGGCAAGGTTTCCCTTTGATGCAGTTGCCGCTTTTACTTCTGCCATAATTTTGATTTTAGTTTTTGCGTTTCTGAATATAAATTAATGAAAAAAATTTTTCGTGTGTTTGCAAAGATATAAGTACCACCCCAAAAAACAATTAGGCGGTAAAATTTTTTCAAAAATAGTGGTTTGGTTCAAATGGCCTATGCTATGTCTGTTATCTTTTTGTAACTAAAGCTAAAACGAATAGTGTAAAAAATTATTGCTTCAGATAATTGGCGTTCCAACCTATTGAGAACGCCTGTTTTGTACAGAAAGGCAACAGTTTAACCTACATAGACGTAATTCCGACACATTTCCTTTGTATTTTTGTTGATATTTTTCTTTTTCAACTATGCCCTTACATTGAGATATAGGTCATATCAATTAAAGACTGCTATATGAACTTGAACATGGTAACGATTTTGGGCTTGCTGGCATTGGGTGTCATTGCAGGAGTGCTGAGCAGTATGGTGGGCATAGGTGGCGGTATTGTGATAGTACCCGCGCTCGTGTTCATATTTGCTATGAGCCAGAAAACCGCGCAGGGCACATCGCTGGCTATGCTGTTGCCGCCTATAGGCCTGCTGGCGGTAATGAATTACTACAAGTCGGGCTTCATCGACATAAAGGTGGCCGGTATCCTTATTGTCGCATTTATAGCCGGCAGCTTTTTCGGCAGCAAGCTGGCATTAAACCTCGATGATGCCGTATTGAAAAGGATATTCGGCGTCTTTTTGCTGCTGCTGGCCGTGAAGTA
This sequence comes from uncultured Flavipsychrobacter sp., assembly GCA_964430995.1. Taxonomy (GTDB): domain Bacteria; phylum Bacteroidota; class Bacteroidia; order Chitinophagales; family Chitinophagaceae; genus Nemorincola. Next base: position 53,711 of record CAYSIG010000018.1, on the reverse strand, counting down.
CCTGTTTTTCAGCAGCAAATAGTTAAATAATTTCTCAACAACCGAACAAGGCCGTAATTTCGCCATCTTAAAATTAAATATACCCGCATAGCGGGGCAAATGGATTATGCAACGGACAAAGATTAAAGAAATACTGACCAGCGATAAAAGCGATTATAAAGTAAATGTAAAGGGATGGGTGCGCTCGTTCCGCAATAACCAGTTCATAGCGCTGAATGATGGCTCGTGTATGGGCAATCTGCAGGTGGTTATAGAGTTAGGTACTGATGAGGCCCTCATAAAAAAGATAAACAATGGTGCATCAATAAGTGTGGACGGCACGGTGATACCCTCGCAGGGCAGGGGGCAGAAGGTAGAGGTAAAAGCAGATACGCTCACCATACTGGGCGAATGTGACCCGGAGAAATTCCCGCTGCAGCTGAAGAACAAGCCCAGTCTGGAGTACCTGCGCGAGATAGCCCACCTGCGTTTCCGCACCAATACCTTCGGGGCTGTGTTCCGTGTGCGGCACACACTGGCTTATGCCATACACAAATTCTTTAACGACCGGGGCTTTGTGTACCTGCATACGCCCATCATCACTGCATCAGATGCAGAAGGCGCGGGTGAGATGTTTAAGGTAACCACGCTGCCTTTTGATAACGCGCCGCATAATGAAGATGGTACTGTCGATTTCAAAGAAGATTTCTTCGGGCGTGCCACTAACCTTACCGTGAGCGGCCAACTTGAGGCCGAGCTTGGCGCTATGGCGTTCAGCGAGGTATATACGTTCGGCCCCACATTTCGTGCGGAGAACTCTAATACCGCGCGCCACCTGGCCGAGTTCTGGATGATAGAGCCGGAAGTGGCCTTTAATGATATATACGACAACATGGATCTGGCCGAGGACCTGCTGAAGTATGTGATAGGTTATTCCATGGAGCATAACAGGGAAGACCTGGAATTCCTGGCCACCCGCCTGGCGGAAGAGGAGAAACAAAAACCCATGAACGAGCGCAGTGAGCTCGGCCTGATAGAGAAACTGGAATTTGTACTCAATAATAAATTTGAACGCATCACTTATACGGATGCAATAAACATACTGCTTGATTCACCCGCATACAAGAAAAAGAAATTCCAGTATGATGTGAGCTGGGGCATAGATATGCAGAGCGAGCATGAGCGCTACCTGGTGGAAAAACACTTTAAGAAACCCGTAATTGTGACCGGCTACCCTAAAGAGATAAAGGCATTCTATATGCGCCAGAATGATGATGGCAAAACAGTGGCAGCTATGGATATACTGGCACCCGGCATAGGCGAGATAGTAGGCGGCTCGCAGCGCGAAGAACGATTAGACAAACTGACTCAGCGCATGCAGGAGATGCACATACCTGTAGATGAGATGTATTGGTACCTCGACACACGTCGCTTCGGTGCTGTGCCACATGCCGGTTTCGGACTGGGCTTTGAGCGTATGGTATTATTCGTTACCGGTATGACCAACATCCGTGATGTGATACCATTCCCGCGTACTCCCAAGAACGCGGAGTTTTAATTGGTTTGAACTGATTTGAGAAGAAGACGCCCGTAAGGCGTCTTCTTTTTATATATTTATACTTCAAACATCCATGAAATACTGCTTCGGTTCTATTTTATTATTGTTAGCCGCTCAGCTAAATGCCCAAAACATTCGGCGACTGCAGCATATAACTGTGGAAGATGGGCTATCTCAGAATTCTGTGAACTATATATTACAGGATGCGCATGGATTTATGTGGTTTGCTACCGGAGATGGTCTGAATAGATATGACGGAAAAAGCTTTGTGGCCTATAAAAGCCGTCTTCAGGATAAGGCTGCTGGGCAGATGAATGACCGAAACATCAACTCCTGCATTATTGAAGATAAGGAAAACCGCATCTGGATGACTACGGATATGGGCCTGTCATTTATCAATACCAGGAAAGGCGGGTTTGAAAATGTGATCAATACTGTCGAAACGAAGAATGACGCCCATTTGATGGCTATAGATAACGATAATGTCTGGGCCGCAGTATTTCGCAGAGGGATAATCCAGATCAATATTGTTACCCTGCAAAAGAAAAGCTACCCTTATACAGATTCACTTCAGGCACGGTCTCCGAGGGTCTATCCTGTTTTCAATGGCGTAGTTACAGCTAGCGGATTGTGGATGGCTGATGGCGCCGGGCTGCTTTTTTTTGATAAGCATACCCACAAGGATGAAAGAATGTTTGTGAGCAACGAAATAACAGGAGTTTACCAACTGCATGACGGGCGGCTGCTAATGACAGCAACAGGCGGCATCTATATATATGATATTGAAAAACGAAACCCTGCATTTGTGCCCATACAGAATGAAGCTGCAAAGAAACCTGTCATTTGGGAAAGTTTTGTAGAGGATACCGCAACGCATATGGTGTACCTCGGTTCATCAAATGATGGATCAATAGGAAAATTTGATCTGGTTTCCCATACGTATGAATTGATAAAGTTTCAGAATAATCCTACCAACTGCCTTTATCTGGACCACTCCCGCAATTTATGGATAGGCACCGAAGGGAACGGGCTGTATAAACTTGATACAAAGCCGTCAAAATTTCATTGTTATACGCCTGACTTGTCGCAAATAAACAAACAAGGCAGTTCCCTGATGGTGAAAAGCATTTACCGTGATGATTCAGGTAAGATATGGATAGGAACCTATAACAACGGCCTCCTGATCTATGACTCGGGAAAAAGTACTTGCAGGATACTGCCGTTGCCGGTATCCACCGAAGTGGCCCTGGTTTGCGGTTTGTTTATAGATTCAGCCGGTAGCCTGGTATTAGGGATAGGGAACCACATTTTATGGCTTGATCCTTTGAAAGGTACCGTAAAAAAGCAGGTTTCGCTACCGATTAAGCTCGAGTACTCTCCGGAAGATCCGGTCATATTTTCGCTCGTTGAGTGGAAAAAGGGACATTACCTCGCAGGTACAAATCTGAGTTTGTTTTCGTTGAATTGTGAGGGCAGGGAAACAGTTATCACCCGGCCGCGCATTCTTGAGACCAATGGGGAGTTGATCGCCTATGTATACAACCTTCACCCAGAAAAAGATGGTATAATTAACGTGGGTAAGCGGAACGGCTTTGTAAAAATAAAAATGCTCAATGATACTTCCCTGCAAGTAATGGACAAAGGCTTTTACCAAACGGTCATCCGGCATTTTTATAAAAGCTCCGGCGGGCCCATACTATGGATAGCGAGCGAAATGGGTTTGATCGCCTATAACGAATCCACAAAAAAATATATCATATTCGACGAATCTGCAGGGCTTGCCAATAGTTGTGTATATGCCATCTTGCCCCGTAACGACAGCATATTGTGGGTGAGCACAAACAAGGGTTTGTCTGAAGTGAAAGTGCATTATGCGGAGAAGATAACTGCCGACTTTGCCAACTATTCATCGAAGGATGGCTTACAGTCCAATGAGTTCAATACAGGGGCCTATTATAAGCATCATGATGGCACATTATACTTTGGTGGTATTTCAGGGGTAAACTGGTTCGATCCGGTACAGGTACTGCCCAATAAGCATAACGCATTGCCAGCGTTAGCGGCGATATACGTAAATGATTCCCTTTTCGCAGGCGATACTGCTGTTTACACTAATTTGCTGGACCTTCCCTATGAGCGTAATACGATCAGCTTTACTTTGCGCGCATTGGAGTTTACAGAGCCCGGCCAGAACCGCTTTGCCTATATGCTTGAGGGGTTGGATAAAGAGTGGGTATATACCACCAATGACAGGGTCCGATACTCCAATCTCAGGCCCGGTGAATATACGTTTCGGTTCAAGGTAAGCAACAATGATGGTCTGTGGAATGATGCCCCAATGTCTTTGCAGATAGTCATACGCCCACCCTTTTGGGAAACGTGGCCGTTCAGGTTATTATTGGTGATGGCAGCGATCGGTATCACTCTGTTGGGCATCCGGTTGTATGTAAGGCGAAAAGTAAAAATGAGGACCAGGGAGTTGGAAAACCAACAACTATTGTATCAGGAACGGCTGAGAATATCCAAAGATGTACATGATGACCTCGGATCGGGATTATCAAAAATATCATTGATGGCTGAGCTTGCCCGGAAGAAGATCTCCACGGATATTATGCTCGTCGAAGACATTCAGCAAATATCTGCCACCTCCAAAGAGTTGGTGGACAATATGCACGACCTGATCTGGGTATTGAACCCGGAAAATACAACACTGGAACAGTTAGTCGCAAGGCTCCGTGAATATTGTGCCGACTACCTGGAACATATTCCCATAAAAGCATCCCTTGTTTTTCCGGATAAGGTACCTCAAATGCGTATATTGAGGGCGGCCCAGCGCAATATTTTTCTCACCACGAAAGAAGCCATTAACAATAGCATAAAGCACGCCCGGGCAAGCAATATTACCATATCAGTAAGTGTTGAAAATGATACGCTGAGCGTTTACGTTCAGGATAACGGGAAGGGGTTTGACGTAGCCGGTTTGAAAGGGCATGGAAGCGGTTTGCGGAATATGAGGCAGCGCATAGAGATGATAGGCGGCCGGTTTGCGGTAGAATCGGCTATGAATAAAACTATTGTAAGTATAGAAGTGCCGTTTGCAAAGCTGCAGGCAAACGAAAATACCACTTTTATGTGATGAAAAGGACGCGTTGTCCGAGTACTTTTATATCAGTTTACATACTTTATGACCATAAAAGTAGCAGTAATAGAGGACCAGAATGATACCCGGGATATGCTCGTTTCTCTGATAAACGGCAGCGAAAGGCACGAATGTATCGCTGCTTTCGGAAACGGCGAAGATGCAGTAGAAGCAATACCCGGCCTCGCGCCAAATGTTGTCTTGGTAGACATTCATCTGCCCGGACTTTCGGGTATAGAATGTGTGAAAACACTTAAAGCCGAGTGCCCGGAGATGCAGTTGATCATGTGTACGTCGCTCGAAGACCCGGAAAATATCTTCAATGCACTGCAGGCAGGCGCTACGGGCTATCTTACAAAATCGACGACCCCGGCAATGATATTGGAAGCCATAACCGACGTTTGCAATGGCGGGTCGCCGATGAGCAGCCAGATAGCCAGAAAGGTTATTTCTTTTTTTCAGGTCAGAGATGAACGCCACAATAAGGAACTCAGTAAGTTATCATTGCGGGAGCAGGAGATACTTGAGTATCTGTCAAAGGGTTACCGCTACAAGGAGATTGCCTCTTTACTATTCATTAATATCGAAACCGTACGCAAACACATTCACAATATTTACGACAAATTGCAGGTGAACTCACGTACTGATGCCTTGAACAAGGTGTATGCCAACAGCAAGAGGCTGTAGCTTTTTTTCGATAATTTTCGTCTTAAAATACAACTAAAGTGTGATTGCAGCCTTTTTCCGCGCCTGCTACTTTTGTTTCACATCCGGTTCTGCTTTTTAAAACTGGCTAAAACAAAAGGATCATGAGAAACATAATGAAACTGATGGCCGTTGCATTGGTGATAAACAATACATACTCATACGCACAGCCCGTAATAGTTGATGGTGCCGGGCTGGCAGCAGCAGGTTATTCTTGTGGGGTAATGAATGGTCCTGCCACTGTGGCGCCCGGTGCAGGCGGAGCAGCTATCACATGGAATTTCAGCACGGTAAGTATGACGCCCGTGGGTACTTATACCATTGAGACCCCGTCATCAACCCCTGTGGCCGCTGCATATCCCTCAGGCAATTATACGCTGTCAAATACGCCCACAGCCGGTAGCGCGCTGTATAGTTGTTACATTGTGAACACAAGTGCCATGTTCGAGCTTGCAAATAGTGTTACGGCAACAGCAGGCTCCGGTGTCAACTATACTGCCGGACCGCGAAAGATATTAAAGTTCCCTTTTAACTACCTCGATACATTTACTGCGCACTATACATCAACTGCCACAAGCGGATATGATTTTGTTGAGTACGATGGCTATGGGACATTGATAACACCCTGGGCTACTTATACTAATGTAGTACGTGTGAAGTGTACATATGCATCGTCATTTGGTTATGCCTACAACTGGTACACTTTGAGTCCGTTACTCAATGTTTTTTCGTACAGCAGCATGCCCAATTCATATACCGGATTAAGTGCGGCACCTACCGGATATAGCAGCATACGTTCGCATGCACCTTATATGGCCCCGAATCCTTTCCATACAAGTACTACCGTTATGATAGATAACTCTGTTGTTTTGACAGACGCCTATATGCTGGTTTCTGATGTAACCGGCAGAACAGTCAGAAAAATTCCTGTCACGTCTTCAGAAATAGTAATTGAAAGGGAAGGCCTGAAAGCAGGGTTATACTTCTACAGCATAGTAAATAACGGAATGAAAATTGCGAATGAGAAGTTTGTAATTAATTAATTGCGAAACTGATCATTCTGAAAAGACCTGGTTCATTCCTTGGGTGTAGTTCCCGGTTCCCCGTAGTGAGGGAGGGATTAACTACATGAGCAAAATTATTCCTGAACCGTGCAAGGGTCACCCTTGCGAGTCCACTATCCTGAAAATTCTGAAATCCTGAAAATCCCCCTCAAACCCGCTCCCAGACCACACCCAAAAACCATGACGGTACAGTAACTGTACCATGACGTTTTTTTTATTTTGCCGCCACCACCACAATTCCGAACTTTACCTCATATCCCCGAAAAATACCGGGTAAGTTCTTTGACCGACTGCTTTGTGAACGCTGTTCTGTAGTGAGCATTCAAACCCATATGCCAACAGCATTATACCTATTTGGGTATAATTATACCCCTTTATACCTTGCAATAAAACACATAACACAAGCCCACAGAGCATTTCGGCACATCTAAAAATAAATATTTACCAAAAAACGACAAAACCCCGAAATTATACCCTAAATATCCTTTCCCTTCCATCTGCCACTCTTCAGGTATATGCCCGAGGCAATGAGTAGCGAGGTCCAGTAAATGAACTCTGAGCCCCAGCATAGGTAAAGCGGGCTGTGCCAGGCGTAAATGATAAAATAACAGTACACGAGATAAATGCCTACGCAAGTCATCTCAATGGTGAGGTTCACCACGGTATTGCCCGTGCCCACAACGCCATTGAAAACAACTGTGGACAGCGACATAATAAGGGTAGCCACCACAATCACCCGCAGGCTCGGTATCGCAAAATCAATTAGAGAAGTATCGCTGGAATAGATAGATAAGAACTGCTGCGAGAAAACAAGCATCAGCGCGCACATTACCGCCGCATACAGCAGGCTCAGCTTGCATATCTTTATCACTACGCCCACCACTTCCCGCCGCCGCCCCTGGCCTATCAGGTTGCTCACCATAGTATTGCAGGTAGTGGCCAGTGCCCAGGTACCCACGCCCACCAGGCCAAAGATGTTGCGCAGCACCTGTGATGCTGCAAGCGACTGTTCGCCCAGGTGCTCAATGAAAATAAAGAATACCAGCCACCCCCCTATACTGAACAGGAACTGCACAATGAGCGGCGATGCCACCTTGAGCGAACGCTGAGATAATTCAAGATCGAAATGGCGGAAATTGAATACCGGGAAATCGCGATAAAACTTGTTGCCGAAGAATATGCCCACCATGGTGACTGCGTAAAATATCTCTGCGATCACCGAGGCCAGGGCCGCGCCCTTAAAGCCCATGGCCGGGAAACCACCCTTGCCGAAGATAAGCAGGTAGTCGAACAATATGTTGAGCACAGTGGCCACCACAGAGCCGTAAATAAGCAACCGTGAGCGGCCAATGGAAATAAAAAAAGAACAGATAAGCTGGCTGAGCATAAGGAAGGGAAGCCCCCATACCCGTATGTAGATGAACCCGATACTTAAAGAGAAATTGTCGGCATCATTGAGGCTAAGCCCGAATAGTAGCGGGCAGAACCATAAAGTAAGCAACATAAGCCCCAGTGAAAACACTATGGAAAGCATGGCCCCGTTAGTGAGCGTATCCGAAAGCCCTTTCTTATCCCCCTCGCCGGCGCGGCGCGCCATCTGTATCTGCATACCATTGCTCAGCCCATAGCCTATCATAGACAGGATAAGGTAGAACACCCCGGTAATGCCATTGATGCCCAGTTCCCTCATGCCCAGCCTGCCGAGGAAAACCGTATTTGCAAAAAAACTCAATTGAGGGATAAGCAGCGCCAATGATATAGGGGCGGCAAGCCTGAGTATCTGCCCGCCGGAGGTAGATACCCCAAGGTTATTTAGATTGGTGTTCCCGTTCAAAGTTCTGCTGGATTAAAGGTAGATATTTGAGCAAAGATAATCACATAGCTGAGAGGATATAATTCAATACCTTCGTGAGGAGCATTAGGTGTAAGATCCTATGATGTTTAAAGAACTTATGAGAAAAAGGGTATTATTTCCATTAGTGAACGTAATGATACTGTTGTTAATGTCGGCGTATCAGTGCCTGGCCGGATTTGACAACCCCGTTAGGGCCAAATTCAGCATCCCTTACGGAGAAGATACGGTAAGGCAGTCAATGGATGTTTTTCTGCCTCTGGTACAGGACACAGACAGGACCCCGGTAATCATATTAGTGCATGGAGGTGCGTGGTACTTTGGCGATAAGACCAGTTTCAGTACACTTGGTTTTGATACTTTTTTAACTGAAAAAGGGTATGCTGTTGTGAGTATCAATTACCGGTTGGTTAGTAACGCAAAATATCCTGCGCAGATAGAGGATATAGGTATGGTAATGGACTACATTAAGGACAAGGGCGCAGATTGGAAGATAAACCCTGATAGGGTATGCATATTAGGTATGAGTTCGGGCGCCCAACTGGCGCTTATATATGCATATTGTAAGAATAAAGACGGACGTATAAAGGCCGCGATAGATTTGTATGGGCCCACTAATTTGCTGGATAGTACAGTCGTCTATTCCCAGCTTGGGGGGAATGCAGAGGCCTTATTGGGGCCAATTGACTCAAATCGGGAGGCGTGGCATGATGCAAGCCCGCTTTTTTATACAAAGACCGGTGTGCCCACGGCCATAGTGCAGGGTACAGTCGATTCTATAGTATATTTTAAACATTCGAAATTTCTGGAGGATTCTTTAAAAGCAAATAATATTCCTGTGATACTCTATAAATGGGTAGCGAAGGGGCATGGATGGCACCGGGAAAAATGGATGGAATGCCGTGAGCCGATGATGGCGTGGATAAGGAAATTTCTGTGAGGACAGTTTCCTGCCATGCAGCTGATATTTTTTTTACTACATTTACCCGGCAATAATGAAAGCAGGTAACAACATATACGAACAGGTTTATAACGCCCAGGATGATGACGGGATGATGTCGCGGCTGGCAACAGTAATTTGTGTGCTGGTGCAGAGGGGTATGCTGGTAGCAGGGTTTAATGTTACAAAGGAGCTACTCACGATACACTATACCGGCTACAACAAAAATAAACCCGTATGGGAGATCAACTTCTTTGAGCATATGTTTGTGCAGGAGCCCTTGCTTGCCGCCCGCGATAAAGTGAAAGGTGTTTTCATCTGCTCCAATAAGAACCTTATCATTCCCGATGCGCTGTATGATGAAAATGAAGCGAAGAACTGGCTGAAGCATATATATTACGTGGAGCAAAAAGACGTTATCGAATCATACAGCCTGGAGGAAGACAAAGCCAGGTACCTTCAGTGTATGCCCATGAATATTACTGAACTGGTAAAGATTAATTTCCGTAAGGCGGTGACAATGCCGCTGGCCGCATATCATTTTGGTAATTCTACTACCCGGCAAAGCCTTTACTTGCAATGTTGTATTACAGCCGAGCAGGTATGTGCTACTCTTCATAACTATAGTCAGTTGCTCTGGCATCGTGTATTTGATTATACCTGTGCCGAGGACATAGCATTCGAGATACGGCACCTGTGTATGGAGAATAACATTTCCCCATCCAAGATATCACTGAGATGCAATTCCATCAGCGCTACCGAATATGGTATTATCAATGAGCTCTCGGCATACTTCCCGGGGTTGAGGGCAGGTAATGGCCGTTCCATCAACGGCCAGTGGGATGGTGCAGTATATCTTGCCCAACAATTGGTAACATGCGTATAGTAGGTGGCATATTTGGTGGCAGGCGATTTAACCCTCCTGCGGGCATACCTGCGCGGCCAACTACCGAACTGGCTAAGGAAGGTCTGTTCAATATGCTTAATAATATGATTGATCTTGAGGGATTGAAGACCCTCGACATCTTTGGTGGCACAGGCAGCGTCAGCTACGAGCTGGCATCGCGCGGGGCTGCAGACCTTACCGTTGTCGAGAAAGATGCTACTTCGGTTGAATTTATCAGAAAAGCCGCGAAAGACCTTGGAATAGATGATAAGTTGCACATCATTCGCGGGGATGTATTCAAATTCATTAAGAACAATACAAGCCAATTCGATTTTATTTTTGCGGATCCGCCCTATGCCCTGCCGAATATGGATGATCTGCCGCTACTGGTATTTGAGAAAAAAATGTTGCTGCCCGGCGGTATATTTGTGCTGGAGCATGCCCTTAGGAATGATTACCGGCAGCACCCGTATTTTCTAAGGATGAAGAACTACGGTACCACTGTTTTTACTTTTTTCACTCAACCAAATGAATAATATGCAGCGCATCTGTTTGTTTCCCGGCACTTTTGATCCCATTACACTTGGGCATGTAGATGTAGTAGAGCGGGCCGTGGGCATGTTTGATAAATTGGTGATAGGTATCGGTAGCAATGCGTCTAAGCAGCCCATGTTCAGCATTGAGCAGCGCATAGGCTGGATGAAAGAGATCTTCAGGAACGAGCCCCGTATCGAAGTGGCCGGTTATGAGGGGCTGACTGTAGATTATTGCAAGACTATCGGGGCACACTTCATTCTGCGGGGCATCAGGTATATAAGCGACTTTGAGTATGAAAAAGCTATAGCCGATATGAACCGTATGCTGGCTCCGGATATAGAGACAGTTTTTCTTACCTGTTCACCGGCATATTCTACTATCTCTTCCACGCTTGTTCGTGATGTGATACGCAATGGAGGCAACGCTGCCATGTTTATGCCAAAGGAGGTGAAGTTTTAAATGTGGCTAGTCCTTTATAAAATCCACATGGGCATTTTTGTATTCAGGCCTGCCGATGCATTCCTTCAGCTTTTGAAAAGTATTGAAAGGCCCTTTTACCACAAACATATTTACCAGCCATGCAGGTAATGCACCCGATGGATCGAATTGAACGGTATAGACTATTTTTTGTAAACCTTTGTTTATAGATGTTACTTCCCATGATGCCTGCGAGCTTTTCACACGCACTACTCCGGGTGTTTCAGGCACTATGCCCGGTACAGTCTTTGCCTCAATGGTCAGTGAGTGGGGGATGTGCTGCGAGATAATAATATGGGAAACATAATCCCGGTTGGTGCATGGCCAGGGAACTTCCAGTTCTGCAAGGTAGATGATCTCGTTCGGTGCCACCCTTTTTATCATCCGTGTACTTTTATTACTGTACACCCATTCTTTTTGTTTTTCCACATCGAGTAAAAAAACAACCATTTGTGATAGTGTGGCATTGACGGTGCATTCCACCTTTATAGATTTAAAATCGCAGCGCTGGGTACTTCCTGTATACACCCTTATGCCATCCTCATCTTTTTTCAGTTGCCACCTCACCTGCGCATTTGCGTGTGTTGCAAATACACATAGTATTGCCCACAAAGCAGGGGTTATAGCTAGCTGTTTAAAATAAATGTGGCGCGGCAACATCTTCGATAAAGCTACATAAAGTATTGACAATAAATACCTAAATAATTGTAATCTGCCAGATTGCCTAACTGTTTTTCCGTTCCATGGCTTTAAACCTGCTGAAACGCTGTGTTTCAGCCGCCAGCCGCCTGAGCAGCAGGTATATTATCAAACCGTCATCAAGCCAGCCAAGAAACAGGATAAAGTCAGGGACGAGGTCGATGGGGGAAACGATATATATAATAGATATAATAACTGTGGATAGCGTAAAAAAAGACACCCTGTACTGTCCTTTTGCCGCCTCACGTATCATCTGCCACATTGTTTTTCGGTTGCGGAATAAATGCCAGCTTGGGACATTCTGAACCGGGCGCACAGGTATTATCTTCGACATCACTCAGAGTTTTCCACAAAATTACCCGGCATACTGTTGCAGGCCTGTTAACGGATTGATGCGGAAAAGTTAACTTTTCCCATATCCTGCTTTTGCCAGTATTTCCCTTACCAGTGCGTATGAGCGCGCGGCTATTGGCGGCAGGTCGTTCTTGCCTACCCAGCGTGCGTCCAGTATATCTTCTTCTTTCTGGGGTTTGAGTTTATCAGCGCTGGTACCCTGCATTTTATACCAGGTGCTGCGCTTCAGTATATGCTCACCCTTCTGTGTATAGATGTGGTATGTTTCTCCTATTTTTTCGCCCAGCGATACTTGTACCAGCCCCGTTTCTTCCATTACTTCGCGCAGGGCACAGGAGGCTATGTTTTCGCCGTCGTCAAGTTTGCCTTTGGGTAGGTCCCATTTGCCGCGGCGGAATATCATCAGTATCTCCCCCCGCTCATTATATACAAGCCCGCCGCCCGCGTCTATCGTATGATACATGGCATCCAGCTGTGCCAATAATGAATCAGCGGTAGCATCTTCAATAATCACTCCGTTTACTCCGGGTCTTTCCAGTTGCTGTATGGCCTGGTTAAAACTATTGGGGGTTGCGCCTGAGAAAAAAACATATTGCCCGGCGTCAGGGTGGTCGTTTATATATTCCTCTTTATCGGTAGAGAGGATAAGTTGCTTGTCGTTATAGTATATATTCCGGGAGAAGCTCATAACAGTACTTACCGCAAAACTCGTTACTTTTGCGCTCATTATGAGCACACCAAAAGAATTCGCTGCGAAGTTATTGCAAACTAAAGCATTACAGATCAATCCGCAACAACCATACACCTGGGCCTCCGGGTGGAAGTCGCCCGTTTATTGCGATAACCGTAAGGTATTGTCATTCCCATATGTGCGCGATTTTGTGAAAAGTGAGCTGGCGAACATGATACTGGATAAATTCCCGGATGCGGAGGTGATTGCGGGCGTGGCCACAGCGGGCATAGCTCATGGTGTGATGGCTGCCGACCTGCTGAAGCTGCCCTTCATTTATGTGCGCTCCAAACCCAAAGAGCATGGCATGGGCAACCAGATAGAAGGTGTGCTGGAAAAAGGCCAGAAAGTAGTGGTGGTGGAAGACCTGGTATCTACCGGAAAAAGCAGCCTGCAGGTAGTAGATGTGCTGCGTGAGCAGGGCGCTGAAGTGCTGGGCATGTGTGCGCTGTTTACCTATGGTTTCCCGGTGGCTGATGAGGCTTTTCAGAAAGCGGGGTTACCGCTGCATACCATTAGCAATTATACCGCGCTTATGGAAGTGTGCGAAGATCAGAAACTCATAGCCCCCGAACAAAAGGAAACACTTGGGCAGTGGAGAGTGGATCCGGGGAACTGGAAGCCATAGTCTACCTATACTTTTCTCAATGGCCTGGCTAAAACTGATACGATGGAAGAACCTGGCAATCATTTTGCTCACGCAATTCCTTGTGTGGTGGTGTGTCATTTTGCCGGAAGTGCCAGTGGTGTTAACACTGGTTAATTTTCTCCTATTAGCGCTGTCCACCGTGCTCATTGCCGCTGCCGGGTACATTATCAACGACTATTTCGATATCAAGATTGACCTCATCAACCGGCCTGAAAAAGTGGTGCTTGAAAAGGTGATACCCCGCAAGCAGGCCATCATATCGCACACTGTGCTGAATATTGCCGCCCTGCTGTGTGCAGGCTATGTGGCAGCCTATGCGCATAGTTACGAGTGGCTGCTGGTACAGGTTGTATGCACTTTGCTGCTGTGGTTCTATTCCACCGACTTCAAGCGGCAGTATATAACAGGCAATGTGGCTGTTGCGCTCCTTGCCGCGCTTACTATCATTGTGCTGCTGGTGTATGAGCCGGTATTGCACCACACCCTGAATACGCTGCCGGTATGGGTGTTGGGGATATATGCCTATTTCGCTTTTATGCTTACGTGGATGCGCGAAATAGTAAAAGATATGGAAGATTTTATAGGCGATGAATCAGAAGGCTGTGCGACCATGCCTATAAAACGGGGCCTTAAATTTGCTGCACGTTATACAATGGCGCTGTCTGTGCTGGTAGTTGTCCCGTTATTGATTGCTGCTATCGTTCTTTATCAGAGTAGTTACATCATTTTGTCTGTGTATGTGCTGGTGTTGCTGGTTGTGCCATTACTGGCATGGGCGCTATTTTTGAACAAAGATTTTACAACTATACACTATGCCAGAGCAAGCAGGTGGCTGAAAATAATAATGTTATTGGGTGTATTTTCGCTGGTAGTTTATCATTTTCAACTGAACTCATTTAACCAATGACCAAAATAATACTCGCATCGCAATCGCCCCGCCGCAAGCAACTGATGGAACTGGCAGAACTGGATTTTGAAGTGCTCATAGCCGATGTGGATGAGACCAACCCTCCCGGTATGCCGGGGGAAGAAGTGCCTGAATTCCTGGCAAAGAAAAAAGCCGATGCAGTATCTCATCTGGTAAATGATGCCATTGTAATAGCCGCCGATACCGTAGTGCTGCTCGACCACCATATACTCGGCAAGCCCAAAGATGCCGATGATGCAAAAAATATTTTGCGGCAACTTTCCGGCAGGGTACACAAAGTGGTGACGGGTGTGTGCATCCGTAAAGGGGGCAAGGAAGTGAGTTTTTCGACCACTACGGAGGTCCATTTCCGCATGCTGACTGATGCGCAGATAGCGCATTATATTGCCAGTTACAAGCCATACGACAAAGCCGGAGCATATGCCATACAGGAATGGATAGGCGTATTAGGGATTGAAAAAATAAACGGCGATTATTATAATGTAATGGGATTGCCGATAGGGGAGGTCTATATTGCCCTTGCCCCTTTTTTACATAGCTGATTAGGTATAAAAATGTAAATTTACTACCTGCAATGCCAGACCGCATATCCATACTCATCATTACCTACAATCGCCCTGCCGACCTGCTGGAGCTATTGGTGGACCTCGGTAAGCAAGTGAATACCGGCGAGGTGCTGGAGGAAATACTGATACTCAATAACGCCTCTGCCGATGACTACAGCGAAGTAACAGGCTACATTGATGCCCATCCTGAGCTAAAGGCAACCTACATATGGTCTGATGTGAACCTCGGCGTGGCTAAGGGACGCAATAAGCTCATTCCTATAGCCAAAGGCAGCCTGCTGCTGAGCATAGATGACGATATGGTATTCACGAAGCCAGATGACCTGTGGCAACTTGCGGGTCTTTTCAATGAGCCTTTCTTTAAAGAGGCGAATACGGGCATAATTACTTTCCGTGTTATTTACTACGAGAATAAGGAAGTACAGGTTACTGCATTCCCTCATAAACAATACGAAAAATACAAAGACAAGTCACGGTTCCTTACAGCATACTTTGCTGGTGGCGCGCACATCATGAAGAAGGAAGTGATAGATAGGACAGGGCTGTACCCGACAGATTTTCATTATGGCATGGAAGAGTATGACCTGGCGTACCGCATAGTGGATGTAGGTTATACCATAGGCTACGATAATGCGGTAACGGTGATGCATAAAGAGTCGCCATTAGGCAGGCAACCCAACTACCGCAAGCTGCAGATGCAATGGGTAAACAAGAGCAAGGTAGCTTGGCGCTACCTGCCGCTCAAATATTTTATCACTACCGCCGGTAGCTGGGCAATACAATACCTGCGCATGGCCAACGGCCACTTCGGCGCGTTCTTTTCGGCTATAGGGCAGATACTGAAGATACCTTTTACCGAGAAAAGAAGGGTTATCAATAAGGCAGCATTGGAATACCTGCGCAAAGTAGAGGCGAGGTTAAAATACTGACCGGGCTTTTTTGATTTTCACCTGAAGCTACGCTGTTTGAAAATTAATGGGTATGATAGCTGACAGTTGTGCCGCCACCAAGGCCACCGCTACTTTGTGAGAAGAAAATAGTGTCCTGTTTGCAGAGAAGGTAGGTTTTGTTGGCTCCAAAATTGAACGAAAAAGAATTAGGGTATTTATTGTACCGATCATAAGGTAATGTTTCCCCCCACACTTCTATCGTCGAATCATTGACTGCGGTTACAGAAAAAGATGTATCATTTAATGCATGAGGATAAAGGCCTACGCAACATCCGCCATATAAAGAAAAATAGCCTCCGGTCCAGGGTCGTGCTCCGGCATACTTCCCGGCATTCGCAGTTAGCTTAATTGGTTTTAAAATTGGATGGGCGCTATCATTGTTAACAATCAGTGATACTGTATCGCTGATAGAGATAGTGTACACATGGTTGGGGGTGGATTGCGTTGATGTAGTTCCGTCACCAAATTTCCACAAAAAGGTAGCGGTAGCGGGCGCATTACTTACAAAAAGTATCGTGTCTTGTATTTTCATACTGCCCGAATAAGAAAAATCAAACACTACTGGTGCCGATGTTACCGCATCTTTATGAGTGCAGCCATATAAGGCAAAACAGGAGAACAAAACAAATAAAACTGGGATCGATTTCATAAGGGGTCATTATTTGCAATGGAATTACTGCAACGTATTATTATTTTCAGCAAATTTTATGCCAAGAATTAAAAATAATATAGCAAGTCGCAGAAACCCCGGTGGCATTACTTTACCCGCTCCCCCGGCGTTTTTTCGCCGCCCTGGTGCAGGATGGCTTTATTCACTTTGCCGCTCTTATCCTTTATGAATTCAACCTTGGCCTCTACTCCTGTCGTTTTAAACATGTTCGGCCCTTCTGCTACCATCAGGATTGATTTCATGGTAGGCGACTCTGCATAAAGCTGGTTATCTTTTATGTAGAACTTCAACGCGAATTCAGGGGTGAACTCAAACTCTCCCACATATTTTTCCATGTATAGCTTTGGGCCGGCGGGTTCCTCGTCTTTCTTTACTATGTTTTTTTTTGGCTCAACGCCATACAGGCTTTTCAGCATGTCGTCGGCAATGGTTCTCAGCGGCACAGGTGGGTGCATATTATTCTGGAGCAATACAATAAACACATCGTCCTGCTGCTGCCATAGCTCTATAGCTGTGTAGCCGGGTATAGTGCTTTCGTGTACCATGAATTTTTTATTGTACATGGTCTCCACCTTCCAGCCAAGCGCAGCCTGGTCTTTCACCGGGGCAAAGGCGAGGTCTTGCCAGTCTTGCGGCAGCATTTTGTGCTGGCGTAGCGCCACATAAAATTTGTACAGGTCGCCGGCGGTGCTATAAGCACCGAAAGATGCGTAAGAAATTGCTGTGTCTGTGAGCGGGGCTATTACTACCTGATTACCCATAGAATAATAACCTGTTGCCTTATTGTCGTCAACAAGGTTGGCGAAGTCGTAGCCCGATTGCCTCATACCGCACACCTGGCAGATCTTGTCATGCACCAGATCGGTATAGCCCCATCTGGCTATCTTCTCTACTATCAACCCCGCTAAAAAATAATCAGATGCACTGTAGGCATATTTTGTACCGGGATAAAAGGCCAGCGATTTTGTCGTCAGCCAATCCAAAATTTCTTTTCTGCCGGGTTGTTTCTTTTTTCCGGATCTTAATAAGACCGAATCGGTTGAATAATCCTGCAGGCCGGAGGTGTGAGTGAGCAGTTGTTTAAGGGTTATCTTTTCGCCGTTGGGTATCTCGGGGAAATACTTATATACCCTGTCCTCCAGGCTTAAAGCGGCCTTGCTGTCCAGCGACAGTATCATTTCCGTGGTGAGCTGCTCCGTAAGGCTGCCTATAGGGAAGATGGTATTTGCCACATTAGGTAGTTTTTGCTCCACATTTCTATATCCATAGCCCTTAGAGAGTAGCACACTTCCCTTTTTTGCTACCAGTACTACACCGTTAAACCTGCCATTGCCGGCAAAGCTATTCATTACCTGTTCCAGCTTAGCCTGCTGGCCAAAAACCATTGATACAGAGGTGATTAAAAAAAATAAAGAAATTGCCAGAAATCGCTGCATGGGCGTAAATGTACTAAACCCGCCGTTTTATTCTGATGTTAACCGTATAATAACTAAATATTCTTAATAACATTATGATACTTTCCGGGAAAACTATACTTTAGCAAAAACTTTTTATTATGAAAAAGACAGCTTTACTTTTTGTTGTTGTGGCAATGATAGGCTGCAACAATGCTTCGAATGAAGCATCAACTACACCTCCTGTAGATACTGCTGCAGCTGCGGCACCCAAAGAAGAAACTCCTCCGCCACCACCGCCGATGGATTCGGCTGCAATGATGAAAAAATGGCAGGAATGTATGACACCCGGAGAAATGCACAAATGGATGGCATCAATGAATGGGAAATGGACAACAGAAGGAAAATTCTGGATGGATGAGAAGGCTCCTCCGACAGAAAGCAAGGGTACATGCGAAAATAAGATGGTACTTAATGGCCTTTACCAGGAGAGTGTGCATAAGAGTATGATGATGGGTATGCCTTTTGAAGGCCACGGCACATTAGCATATGATATCAACAGGAAGGTATTCATCAGTACGTGGATTGATAATATGGGATCAAGTATCATGATACTTGAAGGAACTTATGACGATGCCTCTAAAACATTAACTCTTAAAGGCCCGTGGGAGGACCCTATTAAAGGGAAAATGGAAATCAGGGAAACCTGCAAAATGATTGATGACAAGACTCAAATGATGGAAATGTACGGCATACAGGGTGGCAAAGAAATGAAATGGATGGAAATAAAACTGGCAAAAAAATAATAGAAAACAAGACAAGAAAAGCGGACTACTTTAGACAGTCCGCTTTTTTTATTCTATAATGTTGTTGGCAAAAACATACTGCACCAGGTTGGCGCCCATCTGTAGCGCCTGTTGCCGCTTTTCAGGGTTGTCGCGGTGCACATCAGGGTCTTCCCAGCCATCGCCAAGATCGGTCTCGGCACTGTAAAAACACACCAGGCGACCTTTATAAATCAGCCCGAATCCCTTGGGCGGTTTGCTGTCATGCTCATGTATCTTGGGCAGCCCGTTCGGAAAATTAAATTTCTGGTGATAAATAGGATAGCTGAATGGCAGTTCCACAAGTTCCAGTTCAGGAAAAACTTTTTTTAAAGCAGGGCGCACATAAGGATCAAGACCGTAGTTATCGTCAATATGAAGAAACCCGCCACCCTCCAGATATTTTCTCAGGTTTTGTGCTTCGGCATCATTCAGCGTCCACCGGCCATGCCCTGTCATGTGTATGAAAGGATAGTTAAAAAGATCGGGGCTGCCTACTTCCACATGGGCTTCCGTAAGGTCGAAGCTGGTATGCAATTGCTCATTGCAAAAAGAAGCAAGGTTTTTCAGCCCGGTAGGATTTGCATACCAGTCGCCCCCGCCCCCATATACCAGCAGGCCCAGCTTCATGCCCTGCCCATAAGAGCCGGTGGCACTCAGTAATGAGATGAAAAACAACAATAATAAAAACCTAACCTTTCGCATCAAAAATTCAGATTAAAGTAGGCCGCAGCCGCAATAGCGGCAGTTTCGGTGCGCAGCCTTTGTGATCCCAAAGACACAGGTGAAAACCCGTGCTTTGCACACAAATTTACTTCATCCGGTGTGAAATCCCCTTCAGGCCCAATAAGTAAAATGGTTTCTTTTGCGGGTTTTAACATTTCAGAAACCGGGCGCTTATTGTCATCGGGAGCACAATGGGCCACTAATTTCTGGGATATGGAGCCATATTGTTGCAATACAGTTTTGAAGGGCATGATCTCAGTAAGCAGCGGGATATAATACTGCTGAGACTGTAGCACTGCAGACTGCAGTATCTTATGCCAGCGGTCGTGGCGTATATGCGTTTTTTCAGACCGGGATGCAATGACCGGGATAATAGTGCCTACACCTAATTCGGTAGCTTTCTCCAGCAGCCACTCATTCCGGCTGTTGTTCTTGGTAAAGCCTACTGCCAGGTGCAGTATATTGCCCTGTCGCGGATGATGGGATACCGGGCCTACAGACACATTACACTTATGTCGTTCTGCTATATGTATATGTCCTTCGGCTACAGAGCCTTTGCCGTCTGTAAGGAGTATTTTGTCGTCAGCTACCATGCGCAACACCTGCCAAATGTGTTTGGCTGTGTCTGCTTCGAGGGTTACGGTAGTATTTTCGACTAAAGGGCCGTTGTAAAAAAAACTGGGTAGTTGGGGCATACGGGGTGCAAATATATACAAAAGGACTTTCAGCGCAAAACCAACTCTTTCTCTTCTATAAGCTTTCTGAGGTTGATAAGCGCATACCTCATCCTGCCCAAAGCGGTATTGATACTTACACCGGTCAGTTCCGATATTTCCTTGAAGCTCAGGTCGGCGTATATGCGCAGCACAATCACTTCCCGCTGTTCTTCGGGCAGGTCTTCCACCAGTTTGCGCACACTTTCATGTACCTGGCGTTTTTCTATACCGTCAGATGCCATATCGCCGGCGCCAAACAGCACGGAAATATCCTGTCCGTCGGGCAAAGTAACCGGTATCTGCTGCTTCGACCTGCGGAAATGGTCCATACACAGGTTGTGGGCTACACGGATGGCCCAGGGCAGAAACTTGCCCTGCTCGGCATAGCGGCCCTCTTTTATGGTTTTTATCATTTTCAGGAAGGCATCCTGAAAAATATCTTCAGCCAGGTACTTGTCTTTTACAAGCATGAAAACTGAGGTATATACCTTGTCTTTATACCTGTTGATAAGTACTTCAAGGGCTTGGTCTTGTCCATGGATATACTCATGGATCAGTTCGGCATCTGAATGATGGAGATAATGCATAGCTTCTACCTGGTTTAAACGTTACGTAAACAATCACGCCATACGTTTTATATTGGTTTTGAAGTAGAAGTTCTGCCTATAGACGAATTTTTAAGAGGTTATTTTGATGCAAAAAAGTTAAAAATTATGAATTAACCAAATTTTTCTTCCGGTTTTTTTTCAAAGTTTTAACCTGATGTGAATAATAAGACGTAAAACTTGCCTCAAAAGTTGGGTAGCCCTTAAAAAATATTGTTCCTACCGCAAACAACACCCTTAGCCATGTTTCTTTAAAACACGCACCCTGGTATACTTGCAGATGGCTTATTTTCGTTCTTTAATTGAAAATAAGGCTTTTATGAAGAATCTGCTGTTCGTTCCACTATTACTGATTGCGCTTTCCGGCATGTCTGCAACTAATAAAAAGACCCTTTCCGAGGCGTTGAAAGACAAATCAATACAACTCAGCGCGGTAAATACGGAAGGCCAGTATAATGGTAAAACAACAAAACTGCTCATAACTAACAATACCAAGTCTGTTTTACAAATAACAGTGGACCTGGGCACCATATTAAAACCCGAGGAACCCACATATCAGCCCATGCTGCTGGCCGGGGAGGAGATGTTGGCGGTATTGCCAAATGCGCAGGGCGAACTTATGGTGCAGACTTTTTGCGGCAATGCGCCGAAAGGATGCCCCCGGAAAGACCTTGCCTATTCATTTGACCGTGTGGCCGGCGATACATTGGTGAAGGTGCTGCGGTTTGTAAAGACAAATTCCTTGTTTGACTTTCTTGGTCAGCATGCCGTATGGGCGATAACTAACGGCCATGAGTTGAATGGTATCTATGACCCCAGCAGAGATGCAGTTTCTAAAAAGCTTATCGAGCTGGTAAGCGTAGCTACCGGAAAGCCCAAACCGGAATATTATGCCCTTATCCCAAACGAACAGAACCCCAATTCGCCGGCATACGAACCGAAAGTACTGAAGATTTTTGCTGAATTTGAAGTGCGCCTTGATGCACCAAAGACACTTACGCTGGGGGTATTTGACTCTACGGGGGCTATGGCACAACCTGTATTCGAGAACCAGGAATTTGGGGCCAGAGGCCACCGTTTTAACGTAGAGTTTGAAGCAGAAAATGTGCCCGTTGGTAAGTACTACATTCGCCTGAAAGAAGGCGACGACATATTGCAGGAAAAAATGGTGAGGGTGGAGTAACAACCGAGATGGAATGCTACATTCGCCAAATTACACCTTCACCTCTTTCCATTTTCCTTTTTTGAAATAGTACCAGGCTATTAGTGCTATCAGGGTTTCTGCTACAGGAATAGCTATAAAAGCACCGGTTGATTTCAGATTCAAGCCATATGCCAGGAAATACGCAAACGGTATCTGGAATAGCCAGAAGCCGATAAAATAAATAATAGTAGGTGTGCGGGTATCACCGGCGCCGTTTAATGCCTGGGTCATTACCATGCCTATGCCATAAAAAATATAGCCCGTGCCTATGATGCGCAGCGATTCGGCTCCATACACTATCACCGCCTCATCTTGTGTGAACAGGCTAATGATAGCTTTGGCGAAAAACAGGAACAACAGCATAACGAAGCTCATGAATATGGCATTGTACTTCACGGTTAGCATTACGCTTTTTTCTGCCCGGTGATATTCTTTTGCACCAAGGTTCTGGCCAACGAGTGTTGCTGCGGCATTGCTCAGTCCCCATGCCGGCAAAATGAAAAAAACTACATTGCGGATGGCTATCTGGTAACCGGCAGATGCTGTGGTGCCACCGGTATCGGCCACGAGTTTTGCCAGCACGATCCAACTGCCGCTGGCTATAATAAACTGGAACGTAGCCGGTGAGGCTATCTTTACTATCGATTTTATCAGTTCATTATCATACCTGAAATGAGGTTTATGGAACTTCACGATACCGCTCCCTTTGAACAGGTGATAGCATTGATACAGAACACCGGCACTTCTGCCGGTAACAGTAGCTATGGCCGCCCCCTTTAGTCCGAAGTAGTGAATCAATATAGGGCAGAGGATAATATTAGTGATGCTGGCAAGCCACAGGCTCTTCATGGCCATAGCAGCATCACCCGCCCCGCGGAATATACCATTGATAAGAAAGAGGAGTATGATAGCAAGGCTGCCGCCAAACATGATGCGGGTGAATATCGCACCCTCCCTTACCACATCTGCACTTGCGCCCATAAGCGAAAGTATATCGGCCGCATATACCATCCCGGCTACTGTAATGGCGGCGGTGATTACTATTGCAACTATAAGTGATTGGGCGCCTGCGTGCGCAGCGCCATCAGTATTTTTTTCTCCTATTCTCCGGGATACTATGGCCGTTGCCGCAGTACTGAGCCCGATGGCAATGGAGTAAACCAATGTAATTACAGATTCAGTGAGCCCCACCGTGGCAATGGCATTCTGGCCCAGCTTGCCTACAAAGAACATGTCTACCACGGCAAATACACTTTCTAAGCTCAGTTCAAGTATCATGGGAATGGCCAGCAGCACCACCGCACGGGGTATGCTGCCCATGGTATAGTCCTGCTGCTCGCCGTTTAGCGACTGCCTAACAATAGAAACTATTTTTGACAAGCTTATGTCCCTTTTGTGTTTTGACATACTGAATGGGGTTTAGGTAAAGGTTGCGAAGATAATATGTTTTAGTCTAATGTTTCGCAGATGAACCCATGTGATTGTAGTAATTTTATTATGCTGCAGGGCAACAGATTTTCACCTTCCATTCGCAGCACATTGTCACAGTCTCCCAAGTCGAAATTTATTTTGCTGCCGGGAAAGTGCTTTTGCAGTACATTCATTATTTTCTGCGCGCTTGTATGTTCGCGCACACTGGTTTTAAAAACTTCTATCATGATGTTACTCTGGTTATAGCTTTTCTACAAATGCTACCAACGACCTGCCGATTATATCCGTCCAGCCCGCGATAAAGTTGGTCTTCGCCAGATCGGGGTTGCTGGCAGGGAATGTTTCCAACCCTGAGTGTGTCAGCTTCAGGCGTGTCTTGCCGCCTTCATCGAATAACTCCCATGTGACGAGCGAATTTCCCTCGTAACCATCATAACTCCATGTGTAGGCAATTTTGCTGACCGGAATTACTTCCGTCACTTCGCAATTGTGTACATAAAATTTACAATCAGCACCAGCTGTGAACTGAAACTTGTAGCCCACCTCTGCCTTAAAACCCGGCAGGTCAAAATACCACTGCCTCATCTCGTGCTCATCAGTAATTGCTTTCCACACGTGTGTAATAGGCGCATTCAATATTCTTTCTATGATATATGGTTCGTTATTCATTGTTGTTTTACTTTTAGTTTTTTGTGATAATAGATGTAGGAGATAATGCCGGGGACTATCCATACAAGCATAAATAGCATCTGATAGCTTAATGGGCCTACTGCAATACTTGAATACACAACGCCTATAAGGTCGAACGCCAATCCCGCATAAGCCCATTCTTTTATACGCGGGAACCCCGGGATAAGTATGGCTATTACGCCCAGTATTTTGGCGATGCCTATAAATGAGACTATGTACTTCGGGTAGCCCAGCATAGCAAATAGCCCTACCCAGTCTGCGGTGGCCATAGCATTAGGGATGGCCGTGAAAAGCATGAGTGCTGCAAAAATTATTGTGGCGGTCCAATAGATGATGTTTATCTTTTTCATAAATGGTATTTTATGTGTGCGTTAATTTTGTAAGGAGAGTTTCGAGTTTGTCAAGTGCGCCTTTGTAACCACCCCGCATACCGGGCAGTTCTTTGATGAACTTATCCATTTCCGCTGCCGTTGTATTTAAGGGACGGCTGGTGATGTTGAGCTTTGTTTTTCCGTCAATGTCTGCAAAAGTCACTGTGTTCAATATTTCCAACGGCCATTCAGGCATCCAGGGGTTACGGGTTTGGTTGCCGGCCTCATCACAGAACATATTGATGAAGACTATTCGCTCAGGAGCACTCATCTCTTTGTAAATGAACTTACCCCATATTTTACTGTCATCAGGTGTTTGCAAGCTATAGTGGAATATGCCGCCTGGTCTGAAATCAAGCGTTACATTCTCAAGAATAAATCCTTTCGGGCCCCACCATTGTGCAAGGTGTTCGGCTTTTGCCCATGCTTCATACACCATTTCGCGTGGCGCATTGAATACGCGCTCAAGTACAAATGATTCGTTGCTCATTAGTTTGTTTTTTTTGACAATTAGTTTTTTACGGTGCAATTGAACATCCAGTTCACACCAAATTTATCTGTGCATGTTCCAAAATAACCGCCCCAAAACATCTCCTGGAGATCCATTGTTATTTTTCCGCCTTCAGATAGCGCGTCAAACAATCTTTTAGTTTCAGATCTGTTATCAGGCTCCAGGTTTATATAGTAGTTATTGCCAAAATTCACCTTGAATCCCATCGATTCCGGTGCATCAGTAGCCATCAGCATGTGACCGCCCAGTATGGGTAGCTCCACGTGTATGATTAGTTTCTTGTCGGTATCTGACATAGGTGGTTGGCCTTCGGCAGGGGGCAGGTCGCCAAATCGCCTGATACCGCTACCGCCGAATTCTGTTCCGAATACCGAACGGTAGAACAGGAATGCTTCTTCCGTATTGCCCGGAAAATTGAGGTAAGTGCTTGTTCTTGCCATAGTAGTTGTTTTATACTCTTTACGTAGTTTTAGTTGTGTTTCCAGGTAGCTGTTCAGTTTGTCTATGTTTTGTTTCAGTCCCTCATCTGCCTTAAAGGTCTTCACTACCTGTATGAATTGTTCTGCGCTATCGAATAGCATGTGCCAGTCTATCCGCGTCTTATCTCCTTGCTTCCCGAAGGTGATGCTGGCGATGAAGTGTGGGTGACTCATGTGCTCATATACCAACTTCTCGTGTTTCACCACTTCTGTGAAGACGCTCCTGTTATTGTAATCAGTATTGTCTGGCCCATGCATTACCAGATCCCACTCGCCACCTGGCGTCACATTCATTTTGGAGATGGTATTGGTAAATCCGTTTGGCCCCCACCATTGGGCTATATGTTCGGGGTTTGTCCATACCTCCCATACGAGTTCAACCGGTGCGTCAAGCAAACGTGAGATGCGTATCTCCCGGTCTGCTGTATTATTTTGATTTTGTGCCATGTTTTTTATCTTTTTGAAGTTTTGCTAAATACAGTTCAAGCGAATCCAGTTTGTTTTCCCAGAACTTCCGGTATTGTTCCACCCACACGGATACTTCATTAAGTTTCTCCAGCCGCGCTTCGCAATACCGCTCCCTTCCCTGCTGTTTCATGTCTATCAGCCCGCATTCTATCAGTATCTTCATGTGCTTGTATATAGCCGCCCGGCTCACGTCAAAATTTTCTGCTACAGCATTCACATTCAGTGGCTTGTAGGCCACCATATTCAATATCTCTCTTCTCGTAGGGTCGGCTATGGCCTGAAATACATCTCTTCTCATAATAGGAAACCTTTTGGTTTCGCAAATGTATATGAAACCTTTTGGTTTCACAAAATTTAAATTCCATATTTTTTTTAGAACAGTTTACAAAGCTGATTATCAAAAGGGAAATGCAGGTGTTTTGAGCCTACGGTTGTATGGAGTTGAAAAATCGAACTTTTACCAGCATGTACAAGCTTGTCTTGCATGATGCGTATAGGTTTAGTATTAAATGTTAATTACCGTGACAAAGGTTTTCCTCAACTATCCTTTATCTATTGGACTGGAAATCAGAGCGATGTTTTCACTCTTTTGCTTCTTGTTAGTAGTTTCGATTCTGTAATATCCCAGCATGTTATATATTTACCCATGCTTACTGTCTCTGTGAAACATAATCTACCAAATGAAACTGGCGCATTTGATACTTTGTCATACTAATCCTGAACAGGTGTTAAGGCTAACAACCAGTTTACTTCATCCCGACGCGGATATCTATGTACATGTGGACAGGAAAGTATCCATCAAACCCTTTTTGCCACTTTCAGCTTTGCCTAATGTATACTTGGTACAGGATAGAGTTAGGGTCTATTGGGGTGGGTATAGTATAGTTCGGGCCACAATGTCCGGGTTCAGGCAGATATTGGGGTCTGGAATAAGATATGATTATGTGAACCTGCTTAGCGGTAAAGATTATCCTTTGAAGCCTCCGGCAGCGGTACATAAATTTTTGACCGACAATCCTGATAGACTGTTCATGAATATCTTTCCGGCATGGGATAAAAGCGCGGAACACGAGAACAGGCTACAGCAGTACTATTTTGCAGCTATAAGTATTAGAGGTAAGTATACAGCGGAAAGAATTGCCCGGATGGTTAAACCCCGTGTGTTTCCAGAGGGATTTTTGCCGATAGGAAGGTCGCAGTGGTACACCATACCTATGGAGTGTGTCTCCTATATTGTGACTTTTCTTGAAAGCAACCCGGATATCGTCAGTTTGTTCAAATACATGTGGGCGCCTGATGAACTCATTTTCCAGTCGGTGCTGTATAATTCCACCTATCGCTCTGCGATAACAAACGATAATATGCGTTATGTGGATTGGTCTGAAGGGTTGGCAAGCCCGAAGGTGCTTACCATGGCTGATGCGGACAAACTTACCAATTGCGGTAGTCTATTTGCCCGGAAGTTTGACATGCATGTTGATACTGATATATTAGATTTTCTGGATAAGTTCATTGCAGCGCAATAGCAGACAATTATTACCTTAGGGTGATGAACAACGAACCAAAATGGGAATGGGAGATAACTACGGGCCACAAATGGTACCGGTTAGGCCTCGGTGAGCTTGTTCATTACAAAGATCTCATTGTCAGCTTTTACCGGCGCGAATTGCTTGCAGCTTATCAACAGAGCGTTATTGGCATATCCTGGATCGTGCTGCAGCCGCTGCTCACTACTTTGTTCTATTTTATTGTCTTTGGTAAGATAGTAAAGGTTTCTACCGATGGTGTGCCACCTGTTCTTTTTTATATGTCGGGCAGTATATTGTGGGCGTTCTTTTCAGACTGTATGGGTGGTGCTATGTATTCATTTTTGCACAATGCGCATATCTATAACAAAGTATATTTTCCACGACTGGTGGTGCCGTTAAGCACACTGCTCAATCATTCTGTTCGTTTCGGCATCCAGTTTGGGCTCTTTATTCTGGTGTACGCCGGGTTTGCTGCAATGTATGGCCATCTGTGGCTTAACTGGCAATTGCTGCTGTTGCCACTGCTGTTTTTGCAGACCGTGTTTTTTGCATTGGGCATAGGTCTTGTTATGAGCGTATACGTGGCCCGGTACCGCGATGTAGAACATATTATGTCTTTCGTGCTCAGGCTGTTCATGTTTGTTACGCCCGTGTTTTACCCGGCATCTATAGTGCCTGAGGGTTTCCGCGTTCTGTTTTGGTTAAACCCATTAACACCCGTTATAGAATCATTCAGGATCATATTTTTTCATACGGGCGAAATGCAGCCTGTTTATCTTTTTATCAGTGCGGCTAGTTCGGCGGCAGTATTGCTGGCCGGGCTAATACTGTTCAAACGGAAGGAACTCAAAGTAATGGATACAATATAAATGACTATGCCGGTACCGGTAATAAAAGCGGAGAACATATCTAAAAGATACAGGCTTGGCGTGCTCAATTCAGGTTCGCTGAAGCAGGATATCTATGCGGCTTTAAAAGGCGGTGGCACCAAGGGGCCTTCCAATGAATTGTGGGCGTTAAAGGATATAAATTTTACCATTAACCAGGGAGAGGCTGTAGGCTTTATAGGGCGCAATGGTGCCGGTAAATCTACACTGATGAAAATACTTTCCCGCATCACGCTGCCTACCACGGGCAGCATAAAGGGCGTGGGGAAGCTGGCAAGCCTGCTGGAGGTGGGAACAGGCTTTCATCCTGAGCTCACCGGACGTGAGAATGTTTTCCTGAATGGTCATATACTGGGCATGAAGAAAAAGGAAGTGCTGGCTAAATTTGACGAGATAGTAGCATTTGCCGGTATAGACCGGTTTATAGATACTCCAGTAAAACGGTATTCAAGCGGTATGTATGTGCGCCTTGCTTTTGCCGTGGCAGCGCACCTCGAGCATGATATACTGATAGTGGACGAAGCTTTGGCGGTAGGTGATGCCGATTTTCAAACCAGATGCCTGCAAAAGATGCATAGCGTCACACGGCAGGAAAACAAAACTGTGCTTTTTGTGAGCCACAATATGCAGGCCATCCGCGACCTCTGTAGCAGGCTCATGTGCCTGTATGATGGGTACATTATAGATGATGGCACTCCGGCTAAAGTAATAGGCAACTACCTGCAGCGGGAGAAAATGCAATACCTCAGCCAGCAGTTTGACACTGCCGCCGATGCCCCTGGTAATGAGCATGTACGCATCAGGCAGGTTTCGGTAAGCACGGCAGGTAAAGACTTTTTTGATGCGACGACACCTTTGAATATTTCGTTTGCTTTCTGGCAATATGCGGGTGATGGTGATGAGTGTATGGTAGGCATACATATTTACGATTGGTCGTGGGTGTGTATCGCTGATATTAGCTCGGCCGGGTATGCCGGCAGCACAGGCATGGTAAGTGGCGAATGTACTATACCCGCTGGTTTCCTGAATCACGGTATATACTATATCTCTTTTGATTTTATTAAGAATAAACAGCAGAAACTATATAGCTTCGAAGCCTGCCTGTCGTTCGAGGTGCGGCAGTCGGGCGACGGATATGGTGGCTGGACCGGGTATGTGCGACCCTCATTTCCTGTTAACTTAAACTTTGCACCATTGTAAAGTCTGCAGACCTATGCTCGAAAGAATACCATCTACACCACCTCATATAGCACCATTGCCTGCGGATGAAAAGGAAAGACCGCTTTTCTCGGTAATGATACCGGTATATAATTGCAGCATTTACATTGAAAAGTGTCTTCGTAGTGTACTGATGCAGGACATGGGGCCTAAAAAAATGCAGATAGAAGTGGTGGACGATTGCAGCACTGATGCTGATGTGGGTGCAATAGTGCAGGCCATAGGGAAAGGCAGGATCGGTTACTTCCGCAAGGAACAGAATATGGGTAGCCTGCGCAATTTTGAGACATGTATTAACAGGGCCAGAGGTCATCTTGTTCACATCCTGCATGGCGATGATTTTTTGAAAGATGGTTTTTACCGCGAAATTGAAAAGCTGTATAAATACTTCCCTGAAATCGGCGCTGCCTTTACCGATTACTATTATGTAGATGCTAACGGGAAGGGCATGTACGCTGACGAAAGGCTGCTGAAAAAGCCCGGTGTACTTAAAGACTGGCTCTTTTACATTGCCTATAAGCAGCGGATACAGCCACCCGCCTTGGTGGTGAAGCGATCCACTTACGAGCAACTTGGCGGCTTCTATGCAGTAAAATATGGCGAGGACTGGGAAATGTGGGCGCGTATCGCGGCCAATTTTGACGTGGCCCATTCGCCCCGTTACATGGCCTGTTACCGCGTACACAACAATAATATCACCGGTCAGTCGCTGGCATCGGGGCAGAATATAAAAGATATTATAAAGGTGCTGGGCATTATACAGGGGTATCTTCCACCGGAAAAGAGAAAAGAAACTTTAAAAAAAGCCAAAGAAAACTTCGCAGTCTACTCAGCCTGGATGGCGCATGCGTTATATCATCATTTCCGCAATGATAAAGGTGCGCTCAGGCAAATAAACGGCGCACTATACATGCACATCAGCCCCGCTACGCTATTGCTTGCGCTTAAGTTATACGTAAAGCTATTGATACGGTATAAACGATGGTAAAAGCAAGTGAATTAAGCAACGAATTTATGCCGGCATGAAAGTAATTATTGATGCCACCACAAATAACGAAGCAAGATGATAACCTGTGTTGATGAAAAACAACGTCCATGATTTGCGCTCCCATGCTACCGAACCGAGGTCACCGGGAAAATAAAAGCCCAGCCATGTGAAAATGCTTGCCGACATCACATTTGCCATAGGCGTCATTGTTTTTGTCTCTGGCACAAAGCTCCACGCTGCCATATTGTGCGACAGTACGAATGCCAGCAGGAAATTACCTATCACCATAAATACCATCCCTTTTACGAAATCAGATGTTTTTGGCTTATTGTTCATATCATAGCCCATTTCTTTTCCCCATCGCTTGCCAAAAAGCGGTGTATACCAAAGGAAGCCAAGAATGAAATTGGCCACAACAGCAACGGCTATTGCAACAAAGCTGATTTGAATAGATCCTTCCATAAAAAGTGTTTTTTTGTGAGTGTTTAGGAAAAATAAATATACAACTTTTTATAACTTTGCAGAGAGATTTACAAAACCAGCGCTATGGGTTCACCACAATACTTTCATGGCACAAAGGCCAACCTGAAACAGGGAGACCTGATAGTGCCGGGCTTTAATTCAAACTACGGGAGTCGGAAAAAGGCTGCTTTCATCTATCTTACCGCCACTATGGATGCCGCTACATGGGGCGCTGAACTGGCCCTGGGCGAAGGGCGTGGCAGGATATATATAGTAGAGCCTACCGGCCCGATTGAGGACGACCCCAACCTGACGGACAAAAAATTTCCCGGCAACCCGACAAAATCATACCGTACACGCGACCCACTGAGGGTGACCGGAGAGGTGGTCGATTGGCAAGGCCACCCGCCGGAACAACTCCAGGCTATGAAAGACAACCTGGAACGATTGAAGGAACAAGGTATTGAGGCGATAGAGGATTGAGTGCATTGGTCTTCCTTAATATGTTCTCTGCTGCGGAGCCCCTGCGAAAGCCATTTTATATACTTTTCTCGTTCGCATCTGCGAAGCTGGTACTTTGTGCTGTTTGGCTTTTGCCTTTATTGGACCAATTATTGACAACAAGGTAAAATCAAAAAGTTGACGTATTTTGTTTGTATCTGAAACACTAAATATTTCCCGGAGATGAAAAAAACTATACTCACCACGTTCGCGCTTTCCATTTCTTTCGGGCTGGGGTTTGCGTTCAATCATTTTATAAGTGCAGGGTCGGGCGCTGATGCACCCCTGAAAAGGGTGACGGGCATAGGCGGTATCTTCTTTAAATGCAAAGAGCCCGGCAAGATGCGGGAGTGGTATAAAACGCACCTGGGGCTGAGCACTAACCAATATGGCAGTGTGTTTGAATGGCGGCAGGCGATGGATGGCACGAAGAAGGGGTTTACACAATGGAGCCCCTTTAAAGAGACCACGAAGTATTTTGCTCCGTCAACCAAAGAGTTCATGATCAACTACCGCGTGGCCGACCTTTCGGCACTTGTGGCGCAACTGCGGGCAGAAGGTGTTACCATTACGGACACTATTGAAACCTTTAGCTACGGTAAGTTTGTACACATAATGGATATGGAAGGCAACAAGATAGAACTGTGGGAGCCTAATGATATAGAGTATGAGAAAATGGGTGTGGAGATGAAGATGGAGACGACTAAGTAAGGGAAGATTAAGGTCAGGAGAGAATTTTTCGTCATACCCTATGTAGGGGTTGAAAATTTTTATCCCCTAACTATTTTCAGAGTGTTAAAGGTCTTGCCTTTATACCAACAAAGTTTCAAGAGAGGCAAGTAGTGAGAAAATCCGGTTACCTTTTCAGCGCCTTTTCATACATGGTTATCCATTCCTTTGGTGTCATCTTCGATGCCAGTTCGCCTATCAGTTTATACGGGATATCGTCCATGTACTTGAAGCGGATGCAGCTTTTGCCCATATCCAGTTTGCGCTTGCAGTGCTGCGGGTATTCATCGGTAAACCACTTCATTAGTCTGGGGTCGCTGTAGATACCCATATGGTACACCGCTATAAAATTTTTTTGTGAGGCGATGCCCATAAAAGGCAATGGCTGTTCGGGATTGCAATGGTAACCCGGTGGATAAAGACTATGCGGTACCGACCAGCCCATCATGCCATACCCCATACCTTCAGCAAAACCTTTGGGCAGGTTTTTTTTTATCGCGGTATACAATTTGTCCATCGGCCCGGTGCGATCTTCAGGCAATGAGTTTAAATATTCTGATACAGTTTTCGCTTCTGATCTCATGCGGGTGTTTATTGTAAAAATAAGGAAATACTTTTTCGTGACAGGTGATATTTTTTATGTACACGCCGGAATTTCGGATGCGGAAGCGGTTATTTCTTTATATAAATATGCATATTTATCTGAAAACCGTTGCCCGGACCGGAATTTTCAGCACAGGCATTGGCAGTCCGCTATCATTGATATTTTGCAGCACGGGTGTAGCAGAATATCCATATGTGAATTATTGTACCAGATGCATGTGTTGTGTTACTTTCCTATATTTGAGAAGGCACATTCTGCCAAATAAAACTGATTCTATGGTTTACCCATTCCAGATAAGATCATCCGAAGATTACAAAACAGCCTATGAAAAAAGTGTGGCCGACCCGGCACATTTCTGGGGGGAGGTTGCGGGCCACTTCCATTGGCGCAGAAAATGGGACAAGGTACTGGAGTGGGATTTTGAACGCCCTGATGTAAAATGGTTCATAAACGGAAAGCTGAACATAACGGAGAACTGTATAGACAGGCACCTGGCCACACGCGGCAACCAACCCGCCATAATATGGGAGCCCAACAGCCTCGATGAAGCGCACAAGGTAATTACCTACGATGAACTGTATTTTAAAGTGAACCAGTTTACCCAAGTGCTCAGGAACAATGGTGTGCAGAAGGGCGACAGGATATGTATCTACATGGGTATGGTGCCAGAGCTGCCAATAGCCATGCTGGCGTGCGCGCGCGTGGGGGCTATACACTCAGTAATATTCGGCGGATTCAGCGCGCAGAGCATAGCCGACAGGCTGAAGGACGCACAGGCGGAATTCATCATCACATGCGATGGCGCATACAGGGGCGGCAAGGATATACCCCTTAAAAACATTATAGACGACGCGCTAGAGGTTTGTGATTTTGTAAAAACAGTAATAGTTGTTAACCGCACGCACACGCCCGTGAGCATGATAAAAGGCCGGGATGTGTGGTGGAGCGAAGAAGTTGAAAAGGTGGAGGCGCAAGGCAACCCGGCAGTGGCGGCAGAAGAAATGGATGCGGAAGACCCGCTGTTCATTCTGTACACCTCTGGCTCTACGGGCAAGCCGAAGGGCGTGGTGCATTCATCGGCAGGGTATATGGTCTATGCCACTTACTCTTTTGTAAACGTATTTCAGTATGAGCCGGGGGATGTGCATTTCTGCACCGCGGATATAGGCTGGATAACGGGGCACAGCTATATAGTATATAGCGTGCTGTGCGCGGGCGGCACATCGCTGATGTATGAAGGGGTGCCCACCTGGCCCGATGCAGGCCGCCTGTGGGACATAGTGGACAAGCACAAAGTAAACATCCTCTACACCGCACCCACAGCCATACGCAGCCTGATGGCCTACGGACTGAAACCTCTGGAAGGGAAAGACCTGTCCTCGCTGAAAGTGCTGGGCACGGTAGGCGAACCCATAAATGAAGAAGCATGGCATTGGTACGATGAGCATATAGGCAGGAAGCGCTGCCCCATAGTAGATACGTGGTGGCAAACGGAAACGGGCGGTATCATGATATCGAACATGGCGGGCATTACACCCGCAAAACCCAGCTATGCCACGCTGCCGCTGCCGGGCATACAGCCCATGCTGGTAGATGAACAAGGAAGGGAAATAACAGGAAATGATGTGAGCGGCAACCTTTGTGTGCGTTTCCCGTGGCCATCCATCATACGCACCACCTATGGCGACCATGAGCGGTGCCGCATGAATTATTTTGCCACTTACCCGGGGCTGTATTTTACCGGCGATGGCTGCTACAGGGATAAAGATGGTAACTACCGCATAACCGGCAGGGTGGATGATGTGCTGAATGTGAGCGGCCACCGGATAGGCACTGCAGAGGTGGAGAACGCCCTGAACATGCATACAGGCGTACTGGAGAGCGCTGTGGTGGGCTACCCCCACGACCTGAAAGGGCAGGGCATATATGCCTACGTGATCATGGAAAGTATGCCCGATAATGCAGACAATATGCGGGCAGATATAACACAAACAGTATCGCGCGTGATAGGCCCTATTGCACGGCCCGATAAGATACAGTTTGTAAGCGGGTTGCCTAAGACAAGGAGCGGAAAAATAATGCGCCGCATACTGCGCAAAATAGCAGAAGGAGAGCTAAGCAGTATAGGCGACACATCTACTCTGCTGGACCCCGGTGTGGTGGAAGAGATAAAAAATGGAAAGGTGTGAGGGGAATTTGGAATTTGAATTTGGTATGTATTTAAACCTTCTGTTAATAAAACAATAGAAAATATTGTGCACTTAGGGTAATGCTACATCCTTAGAATTTAAAAACGTAAATTTGAGCGGGAACGTTGACTAAACAAGTTTCGCAAACTGGCGCAGTTATTTTTCTTTTTTTCAAGGCGAAAAAACTGCGAATATCAAGAATATTTAAAGATTTTTCAACGTAGAAAAAATGGAAAAGAACAAGTCAGGTTGTGGAAGTTGTTTAGTCAACGTTCCCTATATGAAATTTCGTTTAGCGGTCTTTTTGTTGTCTGTTCTTTTCCTTTGCTGCAATAAAGGAACAGATACTGTAACAAAGCCGCCTGCCCCCTTTTCATTTACAAGCAGGTACGATTCTATCTATACCTGTTATCCTTACAGCAATGTTACCTTATCATTTACTATAAATGTGACCAATGGAGATATACTGGGCAACCCTGTGACCTATACAGTGGCTGGCCTGCCACCGGCAATTACAGTAATGCCCGTAACGCAAACAGTAGGCGGGGTGCTGGGCGGGGCCTTCACGCTGACATTAGGGAACATAGCCGCCGGCACTTATAACGCCCACTTCATTATCAGCAGCAAGGCAACAGGGGTTGATTCGCACAAGTTGATACTGAATGTATTACCACCCATAGACTACTCCCCCCTCATAGCAGGCACTTATGACAGCTCCTACGATTTCTGCTACCCGGATAGTTTCTTTCACTACAGCTCGGTAGTATCTGCTGTTGCCGATACCCCATATTTAGTGAAGATAAGCAACATAAAAAATCTTGGAGCGGGCTTTAAGATTAGAGCTTGGCTAAACAAAACGATAACCGTGCCGGTGCAGTATGTGGGCGGCTATACCATATGGGGCAGCGGCAGCTACTTCAAAGACGGCGGGGAGTATAAAATGATCATACACGATACGCTGGTAAAAGGAATAGACACACAGCGGTGTACAATTCATATTGAGGATTAGGCATTTATTTTCTGCAACAACACATTGGCCGTAGCCACAATCCCTTCTTCCCTGCCTATGAAGCTGAGTTGCTCTGTGGTGGTGGCTTTTATGGATACGGCATCGGGTGCCACATGGAGTATCGCAGCTATGGCATCTCTCATCTCATCTACGTATTTCCGTATTTTAGGAGCCTGTAGTAAAATGGTGCTATCTATATTCACAAGTGTGTAGCCTTTTTCAGTTACTAGCTCATAACATTTTTGCAGCAGCACTTTACTGTCTATTCCTTTGTAGGCGGCATCGGTATCGGGGAAGTGCTGGCCTATATCACCCAGGGACAATGCACCGAGCAGGGCATCGCAAATGGCATGGAGCAGCACATCGGCATCGGAGTGGCCCAGCGCGCCCTTGCTGTGCGGAATAAGGATACCACCCAGCCAGAACTCGCGGCCTTCAACCAGCTTATGAAAATCTATTCCTTGCCCTATTCTAAATGACATTGTATGCATTTTTCCGCAAAGACGCTAAGCCGCAAAGATATTTTTTACAGTACTTAGGGTCTCTGCGCCTTAGCGGTTAAATTATCAAACCAAATTTATTCCCTGTTTCTATTGCTTCGTCATAGCCCGCATCAGCATGACGAATAACACCCATTCCGGGGTCATTGTATAGTACTCGCTTCAGACGTTCTTCGGCATCCTGTGTGCCATCAGCTACTATCACCATACCTGCATGAAGCGAATAGCCCATACCTACCCCGCCACCATGATGGAACGACACCCAACTGGCGCCACCTGCGGTGTTTATCAATGCGTTTAGTATCGGCCAGTCGGCTACGGCATCGCTGCCGTCTTTCATGGCTTCGGTCTCACGGTTAGGCGATGCTACCGATCCTGTGTCCAGGTGGTCGCGGCCTATCACTATCGGCGCTTTTACTTTTCCGGTCCTTACCAATTCATTGAACAACAGCCCTGCTTTCTCTCGGTCGCCCATACCCAGCCAGCAGATGCGCGCAGGCAATCCCTGGAAGGCTATACGCTCGCGTGCCATCGTAAGCCAGCGGTGCAAGCCTTTATTATCGGGAAATAGCTCCATAAGGGCCTTGTCTGTAGTATATATATCCTCGGGGTCGCCACTCAGCGCCACCCAGCGGAACGGCCCTTTGCCTTCGCAAAAGAGCGGGCGTATATAAGCCGGTACAAAGCCCGGAAAATCAAATGCATTGGCTACACCACGTTTATCGTGTGCCTGGCCGCGCAGGTTATTGCCGTAGTCGAAAGTGATGGCGCCACGTTTTTGCAACTCCAGCATCTGCCGCACATGGCGCGCCATAGTGTCGAGCGAGCGGCGCTTGTATTCTTCGGGGTCGGCACTGCGTAGTGTATTGGCTTCCGCAACGCTCAGCCCTTCAGGGAAATAACCTATCAGTTCATCGTGTGCTGATGTCTGGTCGGTAAGGGTATCGGGTGTTATGTTCTTATCTATGAGCCGCTGCAGCAGGTCCACCACGTTGCAGCAAACACCTATAGAGATGCGTTCGTTCTTTGCTTTGGCATCCAGCGACCAGGCTATAGCCTCGTCAATATCCGAAGTGTATTTGTCAAGATACCTTGTTTCTACCCGCTTTTGTATGCGCCATTCTTCCATTTCGGCGGCGAGGCATACACCCTCATTCATGGTGATAGCCAGCGGTTGAGCGCCTCCCATTCCGCCGAGGCCGGCGGTTACATTAAGTGTGCCTTTTAGAGAGCCGTTGTAATGTTTGTTGGCGAGGGACAGGTATGTTTCGTATGTACCCTGAACAATGCCCTGCGAGCCTATATATATCCAGCTGCCTGCGGTCATTTGCCCGTACATCATCAGGCCCTTGGCTTCCAGTTCGCGAAAGTGTTCCCATGTGGCCCACCTGCCCACCAGGTTAGAATTGGCGATGAGCACACGTGGCGCATTTTTATGCGAGCGCAGTATGCCCACCGGCTTGCCCGACTGCACCATGAGGGTTTCGTCCTCATTTAGGTCTTTCAGGCATGCCAGTATTTTGTCAAAGCTCTCCCAGTTGCGGGCAGCTTTGCCTATGCCGCCATACACTACCAGGTCTTCAGGGCGCTCTGCCACTTCAGGGTCCAGGTTATTCTGTATCATGCGATACGCGGCCTCTGTTACCCAGTTCTTGCAGGTAAGGGTGTTGCCGTGTGGGGAGCGGATGATGCGGGAGGATGTTGTTGTTTCTGACATAATTCAATTACTACTTCAACTGGCTTAATGCTTCTATTAACTTCTTCTCCTCTTCAGCATGGTTCACATCATGCTTCACAAAGGTTTTTCCTGTTACAACTTCGAACAGCTCAATATAGCGTTCTGATATTTGCCCTACCACCTCTTCAGTCATTTCAGGTACCGATTGTCCTTCTTTTCCCTGGAAACCATTTTCCATTAGCCACTCGCGCACAAATTCTTTCGAAAGCTGGCGTTGCTGTTCGCCTTTGCGCTGGCGCTCTTCGTAACCTTCCATGTAAAAATACCTGGACGAATCAGGAGTGTGTATCTCGTCTATCAGGTATATAGTGTCACCTATCTTGCCAAATTCGTACTTAGTATCTACGAGTATCAAACCACGCTCTTTTGCCATCTCACGTCCACGCTCAAATAAAGCGAGCGTATATTTTTCCAGTTGCTCATATTCAGCTTTCGATACAAGCCCGCTGCTGATTATTTCATCGCGGGTAATGTCTTCGTCATGTCCTTCGTGCGCCTTTGTAGTAGGCGTAATGATAGGCTTTTCGAAAAAATCATTCTCTTTCATGCCATCCGGCATTGGCATGCCACACAGTTCGCGCTTACCTGTTTTATAAGTGCGCCATGCATGTCCCGTGAGGTTGCCACGCACCACCATCTCTACCGGGTATGTTTCACATTTGTAGCCTATTGTGGCATTGGGCAGGGGCACATTTATTTTCCAGTTAGGCACTATGTCCTGTGTCGCATCCAGGAATTGCGCTGCTATCTGGTTCAGCACTTGCCCTTTGTAGGGGATGGGTTTGGGCAATACCACATCGAATGCCGATATCCGGTCGCTTACTATCATCAGCAGATATTTATCTGCTATGGTGTACACATCACGTACTTTTCCTTTGTAAAAATTGGTTTGTCCGGGGAATTGCATATTAGTTTGAATAATTTACGGTTTTGAATAAGGATTGCAAAGATAAGTTGATAAATTGATAGCTTGATTAGTACCTTAGTGCATGCCTTTGTTAAGGACATAAATCTTAAATATTACTATTACTACTAAATAATGAGAAGCCTCTTTAGGGGATTGGGGTTTTAGATATGACAGATGCAATAATTAAAGGTTTACTGGTAGGGTTATTCATGGCTATTTCGGTAGGGCCTACTTTATTCATTATAATCAAATACAGCCTGACTTACAACTATAAAGCCGGACTGGCATTTGTGCTTGGCGTTTCTATAAGCGATATTATTTATGTAACCCTGGCGAATGTCGCTGCAACGTGGCTTCAGTTCCTTACCCCATATCAAAAATACATTGCTATTGGCGGTGCCGTCGCGCTAATGGCTATAGGCCTCGGTGGGGTATTTAAAAAGCACAAAGTAGAACGTCCGTCTGCCGTACCTATTAATGTTTCCGGCGGCGACTATTTTAAAATATGGCTTGGAGGATTTTTAGTCAATACACTTAATCCCGGGGTAATCATAACCTGGCTTGCTGCCGTTACTATTATAGCCAGTAAGCCGGTATCCTACCGTTTTTTATTGTTTGGTGTAGCATTAGTAATTATTTTAGGTATTGATTTCATT
Organism: uncultured Flavipsychrobacter sp.; assembly: GCA_964430995.1. GTDB lineage: Bacteria > Bacteroidota > Bacteroidia > Chitinophagales > Chitinophagaceae > Nemorincola. The sequence goes on along the minus strand of CAYSIG010000018.1, from coordinate 13,692 downwards.
AAGGTTTTTCTTGCCGCAAAAATAAAAGGCCTGCTGACCACACGACGTGTTATTTATATGCAGCGGTTCTCAGCGCTGTGCATCTTCCTTATAGGTGCAGCCTTAATGATTACGACTATATTTAATATGCGCTCGGGCAACAAAGATGGTAATAGCTCAATAAATAAAATGTTATCTTATAACAAAGCTGCTTTATAAGTTTTAATGATTGCGCCATCGCAAACATATACACCCCCTTTTTAACTTATGTGCAAAAGCGTATCTTTGTGCCCAGATGTCTGACGCTCTAAAGCACGAATGTGGCCTTGCATACATACGGCTACTGAAACCACTCTCATACTACCATCGCAAATACGGTACTGCCTTTTACGGGCTCAATAAACTATACCTGCTGATGGAGAAACAGCACAACCGCGGACAGGATGGCGCGGGTATAGCCACCGTGAAGCTGAACATAGAACCGGGGCACCAGTTCATGCACAGGCTGAGGGTGAGCGGCGCACAGGCCATCTCAAAGATCTTCCAGAATGTGAACGAGGAGGTGACAGACCTGGAAAAAATGTATCCCGGTATACGCCAGCACCCGGGGTTGCTGAAAGGTTATATGCGGTTCATCGGCGAGGTGCTGATGGGGCATTTGCGCTATGGCACACAGGGAAAGAACAATGTAGAGTTCTGCCACCCGTTCTTAAAGCCACACATCAACCCTACCCGCCACCTCACCATGGCAGGCAACTTTAATCTGGTAAATACAGATGAACTGTTTGATATGCTGGGTCAGCACCCTACCAGCACAATAAGGGAGAGTGACCTGGGCGCAATGATAGAGACCATACACTACTACCTGTGCATGGCCGATGACACCAATCCGGCCAACCTGAACATAGAAGGCATACTGAAGCAGGCGACCACTCATTTTGACGGTGGGTTCGTGTTTTGCGGGCTGATAGGCAATGGCGACAGCTTTGTTATGCGCGACGCTAACGGCATACGTCCCTGCTATTACCATGCCGATGATGAAGTGGTGGTTGCAGCATCTGAACGGGCAGCAATAATGACCACCTTCAACCTGCCACAGGACCAGATAAAAAAACTGGAGCCGGGACATGCGATCATTGTTTCATCAACCGGAGAATTCAAAAATGTGGAGATACTGAAGCCAAAGCAGCATATGGCCTGTAGCTTTGAGCGCATATACTTCAGCCGCGGCAGCGATCCGGACATATACCGTGAACGCATGGCGTTGGGGCGCAATCTTGCCGCTCCTGTGCTGAAAGCACTGGACAACCACCTGAAGCACACAATAGTATCATTCATACCGAACACAGCCGAGATCGCCTTTTACGGGTTGATAAAAGGATTAGAAGATTACCTTACCCAAATAAAGCTGGAACGCATACTTGCCCGCCCGGATATGCCGAAGGAGGACTTGAATGAACTGATAAGCCGCAGGGTGCGCATAGAGAAGATTGCCATAAAAGATGCCAAGCTCCGCACGTTCATTACCGAAGATTCGGCAAGGAATGAAATGGTGCAGCACGTATATGACATTACCTACGGCACCGTAGAACGGGGAGTTGACACACTTGTGGTAATTGATGATTCGATAGTGCGCGGCACTACGCTGAAGGAAAGCATCATCAAGATGCTGGACAGGCTGGGGCCAAAACGCATCATAGTGGTGTCATCAGCGCCGCAGATCCGCTACCCCGACTGTTACGGCATAGATATGAGCCGCATGGGCGATTTCATCGCTTTTCAGGCCGCTGTAGGTTTGCTTGCCGATACCGGGCAAGGGCAATTGCTTCAGGATGTATATGAACAATGCAAACAGGCAGAAGCAAATGGCAAACTACACGAGCATAATCTTGTAAAACAAATCTACTACCCGTTTGAAGCAGAGGAAGTCAGTAAAAAAATAGCCAAAATGCTGCGCCATGAAGAGGTGAACGCTGAGGTGGATATCATCTACCAATCGATAGAAGGGCTGCACGAAGCCTGCCCGCATAACCAGGGCGACTGGTACTTTACCGGCAACTACCCCACGCCGGGCGGCAACCGCGTGGCCAACCGCGCCTTTATGAAATATATGGAGAAGCAGGAGGGCAGGGGGTATTGAGTCACGAATGACTATCTTCGTATTCTTCAATTACGCAAATGAAACATATCCTGCTAGTTGCCTGTATCATGTTTTCCTCTTTCGGGGGCTATGCGCAGCATAAGGATACCTTTGAGGTGTACTTCCAGTTCAATGTATCGAAACTGGGCAAGGAATACCAAACGTATATTGACCGGCTTGTGGCTAAGGATACACTGAGGCATAGCGATAAACTGATGGTGCTGGGCTATGCCGATTTTGTAGGTGGCAGCAGCTATAACGATACGCTGTCTATGCTGCGCGCAACGAATGTGCGCAATTACCTGGTGCAGGCAGGCTTTGATGAAAAGAACATAAAACTATGCGTGGGCAAGGGGAAGATAGACCGCGCTAATAATACAGCAAAAGACGGGTACGCGCCAGACAGGAAGGTGCAGATAATAATAGACCGGGAAGCCATGGCTATAAAACCACCGGAGCCGGAGCGCAAAGGAAAGATAGACATCAACAAACTGAAGGTAGGCGAGACTTTTGCGCTGCATGACATTTACTTTAAGCTGAACAAGCCGGAGTTGCTGCCTAAATCTGAAGCGGACCTGTTGAAACTTGAGGAGTTCATGAGCGGCAACCCCACTGTGCATGTGCAGATAGAGGGGCATGTGTGCTGCATGGGGCCTGAGGAAGGCGTGGACAGCAGGTATAAAGGGCGCAACCTGTCGGAATGCAGGGCAGAGGCCATATACAACCATCTTATTGAAAAAGGAATAAGCAAAGACCGGATGAAATTTGTGGGGCTGGGCAATAACAACCCCATAATAAAGAATGAACTCACCGAGGCCGACAAGCAGAAGAACCGGCGGGTAGAAGTGAGGATACTGAGCAAATAAATATTTACCGTACCTTTGCATTAAAGAAACTAATAGTATATGACCGGGATAAATTTTGTAATGAATGATAAGGGTGAGAAAACTGGTCTTCTTATAGATATTGCCCGACTAAAGCAGGAGGGTAAAACTGAAAATGATGTAATGGAGTTCATTGAAGACCTTGAAGATATTTTAGCTGTTGAATTATCTAAAAATGAGAACGACTACAGTAACTGGGATGAGGCAAAAAAACGTTTGAGGGATAAAGGCATAATTGACTAGCATGTACGTTATCGTTATCAGCCGTATAGCGGAAAAGCAGATCGCAACTTTCCCAAGGCACATAGCCAATAATATCATCGCTAAAATAGATGCACTAAATAATGCCCCCCGGCCACATGGCTCTAAAAAACTGGAAGGGAGCGATAAAGAATATAGGATACGTAGCGGTGATTACCGCATTATTTACAGAATTGAAGACTCGAAATTATTTATCGAAGTCATACGCATAAGGCACAGGCGGGACGTTTATAAAAACAAATAATTACATCCCCACACATTCCATCACATTCTCCACATTCAATTAAAACGCCCGGTTTATACCAATAACATACCTGAACGTTGCATACTGGTTATTGCTGTATGGCGGACGACTGAGGAAGGCAGGCATATCAAAGCGGATAGTGAGTGGTTTGGCTTTATCAAATACACCCCACTTCTTTATGGTAAATGCAACACCCAGGCCTGCATCCACACGCAGGTCGCTCCAGTAGTTCGTTGGAACCAACTTATTGAATACTGGTGTATTAGCATCACTTAGTTCCATTACGCCCGCATCACCAAATGCGTAGAGGTTAGCATGTAGCCAGCGGAAGAAACGCGGATGCCAGGGCATGTAGTTTTCAAAGCCTATCTCCATACTGGCCGATGCCCCGCTACGCCCTTTATAACCTATATATTGAACACCATTCCGCTCATCGGGGGCGAAATAGCCCGAGTAGCCCCGCAGGTTCAGCCCACCGCCCTGGTGAAAATGATTAACATCATACTGCGAAATACCCTGCCAGTCATCGGGTACAAAACCCCTGCTGCGTGTGTATTTATTTTCCATCAGCTCCTCAGGGTTTGCTCCTGCCATAAAGAGCGCGCTTTCGTAGGGTATATTATTTCCCAGGCCATATCGCCCGAATACGCGCGTGCGTATCTCTAGCTTGCCGAGGTAATTGTTATTTACAGATTCAAGTTGCGCATAGGAATAATCAAACCCGCCATTCTTATTATTCAGGAATGGTGCCCGGAAGCTGAATACATACCGCCCATGCCCGCGCATATAGTTGTAGCTGTGCCCCCATGAAAAATTAAGGGATGTGTTGAGCCTGTTCTGGTCACTGCTCCATTCTCCGGAGTACAACAGGTAAGGAAATTGATTGTAACTGCTGAAAGGCGATCTATAAAAAAAATCGCTGTTATACTGCCACATGCTTTGTGCATATACCTGTATCATGTTCTTGTCGTTCATATGCCAGTTGAATCCGCCCCTGTGATACCAGAGGCCATCCAAAAACCTGCTGTTTACCTGCAATTGCAGTTTGGGCATATAGCGTGTTATTGGCGACTGGTAATTCAGTGTATAATGCACCGGCTGAAAATAAGCATACAGCCCTTCAGTGGCGAGCGTTTGATAGGTAGGCTGCTGCAAAACATGAGTATTCAGCCACACCGTAGCATCCACTTTATTCAGTATGCCCAGGTAATCGCCTTCAAAATGAACACCCGCCTTTATGCCGTCTATCGGGTTCCACCAGAGGTCGGGGCGCACATAAAGGCGATATTGCCTGCGGTCCATAGGCGCGGCGGTGCCGCCGTCAAATTTCACCTTTATCGCTCTTGGATTCAGGCTCAGCCCTTTTCTTTTGTAATTGTCCACCATGTCTATATCTGCCATGCGGTAGCTGGTGTCTATCCGCACGCTCCTCACACCCGACGGCACCTGCACATGGGCTGTGTAGCGCCTGTTGAACGAGCCCCATCCTGTCCACTTGGGTAGCTTAGTGGCAGCGCTCTGCTTCTCAAACCAGGTATTGGGTATGTAGAAATCATGCTTGCTGCCGTCTTTCGCCGTAACGGTGAAATCAAGTGGCATCTGCATTTCGCTGCCGCGGTGGAATTTTATGGCGAAGCTGTCTGCGCCCTTTAGCTTCTTAATGCCGCATATGCCATAGTCAAGTGTCTTCGCCGTTTCAAACCACTCATCAAAAAACCACGAGAGGTCAACATGAGTGAAATTTATAACTGAGGCGCGGAAGTCCTCAAAATATGGGTGGGCCATTTTCCACTGGTCGAAGTAATGCTGTATAGCAGCGAGAAACAGCGAGTCGCCGAGCACATACTGGAGGTTGTAGAGCATCGTAGCTGTTTTGTAATACACCTGCCCGTAGCCACCGCCATGATTCAGCGCGTTGTTAAAGTCGTCGGAATGGGTGTTGAGTGTATTCTCCATACCATTGAGGGCCTCATATGTATAGCGGTTGAGTACCCGCAGGTCAATAGCCCTTGTGGGCTCCGCAAACATCCGCCTGTACTTCGATTTTGGCTTGCCCTCCACCATGTTTTCGCCATCTATACGGTTGAGGCCCCAAGCAGTGAGGAACTGCGTAAAACCTTCGTCAAGTGCAGCGCGATAGGTTTCGTTGCTGCCCACTTGGCCGTAAAACCAGTTGTGCCCTATCTCGTGTACCAGCAAGCCACGATAACCGGGGTCGCTGCCGCCATCCAGGGTCAGCATGGGATATTCCATACCATCAGCTGCATCGGCAGCTACTATCTTGGGGTAGCAATACATACCTATGTCTTCAGAGAAGGTCTTGATTATTTTAGTGATATAGTCCGGTGCATTCTGCCAGCCGGCGGCGTGCGGCTCCTGCACTATCGCCACACATTCCACGCCATTCCAGTAAGCCGTGCCAATGCGGTATGACGGGTCGGCGGTGAAGGCAAAGTCGTGCACATTGCTGCCCACAAAGCGCCATTGCTTGCGTTTACCCTTTTCATAGGGAGTGATTTCAGACGGCGCTTCGTCCCATTTTTTACCGGCGAAGTTTTTTATATCCAGCTTGTCCCGAAGGTCTTTGGGCAGCACTTCGTCCCTGTTTTGCAGCACGCCCGTCGCTTCTACTATATAGTTAGATGGAAAGTCGAGCGTCACATCGTACAGGCCATAGTCGCCATAAAATTCTTTATTCAGGTGCTGGTAGGTGTCCCAGCCATGCATCCGGTCATACACGCACACCTTCGGAAACCACTGGCAGCCATTGTAGTGCATAAAGCCCCAGGCGTTATACATCTTCATACGGCGGCGGGTATCGCCTTTGTCGTACCATGTATTGAAGTTCATGCTGATCACCACTTTGCTGCCGGGGTACAGCGGTTTTGACAGGTACACTTTCAGTATAGTATTATCCAGTTCGCACCTTGCCGGTGCACCATCTGTTTTTATATTTTCGGTAGTTGTGCCGAGGCCGGCGGCCTCATTCTTGCCCATACGGGCGTTTACCTTGTTCATCTTCTCCAGCTGGCGTAGGTATGAGCCGTTCACAAAAGCATTCTGGTACAGGTGAAAATAGACATAGGTAAGCGTATCGGGTGAATTGTTCCAGTAGGTCAGCTCTTCTGTGGCCTCTATATGGTGGTCCTCCTCGTGCATTACTGCTCGTATCTTGTACTGCACATCCTGCTGCCAGTAGGCAGCATCGGGCTTACGGTTCTTCCAGTAATATTTATTACTGCTGCTCCGGTATTCATTGTCATTGAGCTGAGCGAAAGATGGGGCAGCCGTAAATAAAAGGGTAACCAACAAGACAAAATATAACCGCATAAAAGAGATTTGGGATAAAAATAGCTTAATAACCGTAAATCGGCATCCCCCTGTTTCTAACGTGCTGTGTATCAGCTACCGATTTGTTTATTTCTGTTTTTAATGCAAAATGCGATGGCCGCAACGGATATTTTCTCCTCTGACAAATCATAAGTAATTAATTATCAAATATTTATGTTTATTTTTTAAAATATAGAACAAATGAAGAAGCTCGGCTATCGCCGTATAAGTGACCGAAGTGGTTGTCCATTTTTCATGCCCATGTTGGCAGCCGGGTACATCACAAGACGTATTGGGTGCATGCACCTTTAGGCAAATGATTGGCCAGTTATGTCCTTTTTGTGGCTGGGCAATGATGCAACCGGTTCCGAACTTTATCTGACATGTATACTATACTATCGCCCGGGCTCCTCGTCTCGGCTTTTTTGCTGCCCCTTCTATTTATTAGCGGGAATATAAACGGACAAGAGTACCGGCCAGACTCAACATTCAGCGGCGATGGCACACGGGAAACCGGTTTAACCTGCAGAACGTTTACCACAACTGATGAAAAGCACCTGGTCCCATTTGAGGGGATATTCAACTATGGTGTAGGAATGCTCAGCCGCGACGGATCTGCTGACACAACTTTCGGTGATCATGGAATAGCACGTTTCAGCAGCTACCCATTCTCCCCCATAGTAGCTGATATGGCCGCAGATACATTAAGGCAGAAGATATATCTGGCGGTTATGATGGACGCTGGTGCAGGCTACCCGGGAATTGCACTGGCTAGGGCCACGATGCAGGGAATTGTTGATTCTGTATTTGGGGTAAACGGCACTGCCTTTCTGCCGCTGCCTGGGGGCAATAGAAATGTGGTGCGTATCACCACGCAGGCCGACGGAAAGATATTACTTACAGGTTGGGAAATGGACTCGGTCGGGTACTATGATATTTTCGTTGTGCGCACCGACACTTTCGGCAATCCTGACAACACCTTTGGCACCGGGGGCTATAAAAAGTATGTTTTAGGCCCGGAGCACGATGTGGTAAACTCGATTGGTGTACAAACAGATGGAAAAATAGTATTGGCCGGATCAAGTTCCATAGCTTATGTGCTTGATGATATTGATGCATTATTTATGCGGCTGATGCCTGATGGCAGGGCCGATAGCTCGTTTGGGGTAAATGGCATATCGCTGGTAGATATTTACGGTGGCGAAGACCACGTAAGCGATATGTTCATCCAGGCCGACGGTAAAATAGTGGCGGCGGGCCGGGCAAACCCACCATCCAATATTTCCTGCGGGATCGTGTTACGGCTAAAGAGCAACGGGTGGCCGGACAGCACATTCAATGGCACGGGGGTACGCATACTCAGCGGAGCGCACCATATGCTGCTTCATAATGTGGCGTTAGCTGGCGGCAAATACCTGTGCAGCGGCACCATGCCCATGGGCGATACCACCTTTGTAACTCTGTACAGATACGATATGAGCGGCATGCCGGACAGCACCTTTAACCATGGTTTTTATAAACTGAAGAACGACACTACAGATGCCGCGTCGCAGGCCTGGCCGCATACCCTCCAGGTGGATGCGGGGGGCGCCATTTTCCTGGCTTGGACGCAGGGCTTTCTGCACCTGGGGTATTCCGTGATCGCTAAGCTGGTGCCCCGTTATATTGCTACAGGCACCTGTGGGCCGGAAGAGGATGCGTTTAATATTTTCCCTAACCCTGCCGGCAAATATTTTATAACGCAGATACCCGCCAAAGTGAAGCAAATACAGGTAACAAATATGCTGGGTCAGGCAGTATTCGTGAAAAATATTACCGGCGAAAGCACGGTAACCATATATCCGGGCGGCCCGGGTATATACCTCGTAAAACTGCTGTGGGCAGATAGATCGGTAACTAAAAAAGTTGTGGTTACAGGCAATGCTGATTAGTGCGAAAAACCTCCATGCACACAGGAAACCTCTCGTGTGTGCATCCTGGGCATGTTATACCGTTCTTAATTGCAGGGGCGGGTATTGTACCGAATATTTTTTCAATGTGTTTGTCCGGCTATGCCGGATGTATATATAATCCCTCCTTGCGGGTGAAAATATAGTTATTAAAAAATTATGCAGGAGGTTTGTGGAAAAAATAAGGGCCTTATTTACAGGAGTAATTATTATTTTTGCAGCCTGTTTTATTTATTTTCATAAAAAAATAACATATGCAAGAATATGGCAAAAAAAACCAGTCAGTAAATTTAGCTGATCTGGGTGTAAATGCTGCAGTGGCGCATTGGAACATCTCTCCTTCAGACCTTGTAAAGAAAACACTGGAACTGGGGCAGGGCGTATTGAATGATACAGGCGCGCTGTGTGTGGATACCGGCAAATTTACCGGCAGGTCTCCTAAAGACAAATTCACTGTGAAAGATGCCATTACAGAGCATAGTGTGGATTGGGGCGATGTGAATATTCCATTTTCGCCTGAAGCATTTGATAAATTATACAACAAAGTTGCTGCTTACCTGGGTGGTAAGGAACTATATGTGCGCGATGCATATGCTTGCGCCGACCCGGCATACCGCCTGAACATACTGGTGGTGAACGAGACTCCATGGGCCAACCTGTTTTGCAACGACCTCTTCCTCCGCCCCACAACAAGCGAAATAGAAACACAGAAGCATGATTGGCTCATACTTCAGGCGCCCGGTTTTCAGGCAGACCCTGCTACCGATGGTACCCGTCAGGCAAACTTCACCATCGTGAATTTTACCCGCAAAGTGATTCTCATAGGTGGCTCCGGCTACACCGGCGAGATGAAGAAGGGTATCTTCGGGGTACTCAATTTTGTGCTGCCCCACAACCACAAGGTGTTGAGCATGCACTGCTCTGCAAACGAAGGCAAGAACAAGGACGTAGCCCTGTTCTTCGGCCTCAGCGGCACGGGCAAAACAACCCTGAGTGCCGACCCTGAGCGCCACCTGATAGGTGATGATGAGCACGGCTGGGCCGAAAGCACCGTATTCAACTTCGAAGGCGGCTGCTATGCAAAATGCATTGACCTCAGCGAAGAAAAAGAACCACAGATATACGGCGCTATTAAGCCGGGCGCTCTGCTCGAGAACACAAGGTTCTATGAGGGCACCAACAAAGTGGACTACGCTAATGCCAGCGTCACTGAAAATACCCGCGCAGCTTACCCTATCGACTTCATTACCAATGCGAAAGAACCTTCTTACGGAGGCCAGCCTAAAAACATATTCTTCCTTACTTGTGACGCGTTCGGCATATTGCCGCCAATATCAAAGCTCACCAAGGCACAGGCTATGTACCACTTCATCAGCGGTTATACGGCCAAGGTTGCCGGAACTGAGGTAGGCGTTACAGAGCCGCAGACCACTTTCTCGGCATGTTTCGGCCGAGTGTTCCTGCCACTGCACCCGGCAAAATATGCCGATCTGCTGGGCCAGAAACTGGAAGCGCACCCTGAGGTGAATGTATGGCTGGTGAATACCGGCTGGAGCGGTGGCTCTTATGGCGTAGGTAGCCGTATGAAGCTGAGCTACACCCGCGCCATGATCACAGCAGCCATGACCGGCCAGCTCGATGGTGCATCATTCGACCCGCACCCCACATTTGGCGTGCTGATGCCCAAAGAAATAGCCAACGTGCCTGCTGGCATACTCAACCCAAGGGAAACATGGGCAGACAAAGAAGCCTATGATAAAAAAGCCAACGAACTGGCACAACTGTTTGTGAAGAACTTTGCGAAATACGCCGACCAGGCGAGCGAAGAGATACGCTCTGCGGCACCAACAGTGATGGTGAGCGCTTAATGAATACATTCAAATGCATAAGAAAGGGTTGGCATATAGCCAACCCTTTCTTATTGAGAAATACCTCTATTATTTCTTAATAAACTTCTTTACCACATTGCCTTCCGCTCCTGTTAGTGTAATATAGTATAGCCCTGCGGGCAGTTTATTTACCTCCACAGTGGTGAGTGGGGGAGTCATTGACTGACGCAGCATTTGCTGGCCGATTGTGTTGGTGATGATGAATGAGGTTAAATTGCCTGTAGCAGTTTCGATGTTAACAACATTTTCTACGGGGTTGGGAAATAGGCTAATATCATTATTTACAAAGGATGGAAATGTTCCTAGTGAACAATCTATAACTGTCAGGATAATAGTTGTTGTATCTGGCTTATGCTCACAATCAGCTACTACTATTTTAAAAGTGTCCAGACCAATATAGCCCGCTGTGGGTGTATAAGAAAGACCGGATGGAGTTAAAACGCTACCGGTTGAAATTGTTGTGTATGTACTAGCTACGGTTCCATGGGCAGGGGTAGAGGCTACGCTCCAACTAATAGTTTGCCCTATATCTGTTTCGGATGCTGAAAGTAAAGAATTCACAGATGTAAGTGTATTACTGCATACAGTCAGGGTTTGAGTATGTCCACCAGTGAAAAGTGGCACGTTGTTATATTTAATCTTACGTGTACGGTTGTTATATGAATCCGCAATAATTAAATTATTGCAATTAAGAATAACCGCAGTGGGGTAATTTATGAATGCTGCCGTCGCCGGCCCGCCATCACCGCCAAAACCACCTAAGCCAACCCCAGTAGACCCGGCACCGGCTATTGTTGTAATTATGCCTGAAGGATCAATCTTACGAATACGGTTATTGACACCATCCGCTATATAGATATTACTCAGCCCATCAATAGCAACACCGGCAGGATTTCGCAATAATGCCGCGGTTGCCGGCCCGCCATCCCCGCTGAACCCGCCTGCACTCATACCCGTTGCCCCGTTGCCTGCAATGGTGGTTATTATACCGGATGGATCAATTTTACGGATGCGCTGGTTTGTTTGGTCTGCAAAATAAAAATTACCTACACCGTCTAATACCATGCTTTGCGGCGTATATACTTGCGATGCTGTAGCCTGCGCCCCATCACCACTGAAACCCGCTATACCTGTACCGGCAAAAGTAGAAATAATACCAGAGGTGTTTATTTTACGTATTACGGCTTTGATATGATCGGAAACATATAAATTCCCCGAAGGGTCAAATAAGAGTCTATTAGGATTACCTATTTCTGCTGCTGTTGCCGGACCGCCATCACCGCTATACCCGATAGTGCCAGTACCTGCTACTGTGCTCACTGTACCCGATGTATTGATCATCCGCACACGGTGGTTGCCCCAATCAGCTATATACATATTTCCTGTGCCGTCAATTGCTATACCCGTTGGCTGGGTAAACTGCGCTGCTGTTGCCGGCCCGCCATCGCCACTGAAACCTGAAGACCCTGTGCCTGCAAATGTGGTAATAATGCCGGAGACATTGATTTTGCGAATGCAATGATTATGAGCATCAGCAATAAATACATTGCCCGTGCCATCAACTACAACGTCAGTAGGATTTTTCAACAATGCAGCGGTAGCATGTCCCCCATCTCCTGCATACCCGGCAACACCTCCACCCGCCATTGTAGTGATTATTTGGGCGTGAATATTATTACAAACAGCAAGCAAGATTATTACTGCAAAAAACGCATGCACTTGATGTATCCTTATTTTTTGTACCATAAGTATGGTTATTTTCTCGAAAAACAATAATAAAATTAGTCCTTTTCTCTCATTATATTATCACGGATATATCGCAATGGTGATATCCGCATTGGGGCCGCCTGTTGCCGACCATGAAGCTCCCGCCGTGCCGCCACAGCCTGAAAGTGGGTTACTACCGCCACCACAGGCATTCCCCACAATGCCTGCCACCCTGTTGGTGCATGGGCAGGATATACCTACATAATCAACTAATGCATACATCCATTCAAAATCAGTAGGGTATGTAGAACATACAGAAGATGGAATAGCCGCCCAACCTACCGGGGGGCAGGTACAACCACTACTACAACTTGGGTCATAGCAGGCACCTAATTCAAAATCGCATGGGTCAGTCCAGGAAAACGTTGTGCCAGCCGGCACTATAAAAAAATCAGAAACTATATCACCGCAATTTGGAGCGCTTATAGAAGGGGCCATTGCATATACTGTTACTTTATGATCACAGGATGTTGTATTTACAACCGTTAATGCAGCGGTCTGTGCCTCACAATTCACGCAGAACATGAAGATGATTGTTATTAAAATAATCTGTTTCATAGATGCGTGTTTTAGAATGTTAATTTATACTTTTTATAAAATTAAACATTTTTTTTTTTGAAATTCCAAACATTTTATTAGATTTTTTCGCCCTCCCCGAGTGTCCCGCCCGACGTCTCTCTGTCGCGTAAGCATAGAGCGAAGGCGGAGGACTCGGAAGCATCAGGGCCGCAAAAGCTGAATGACTTGATGCGGTATTCCCCCTTTAGCATAGCCTTGCGCGTGAGCGTAGGGGGTGAACGCAAGTGAACGAGCGAAGCTCTGGGATGTCCTCCTCGCACTTGCGTAACTCTGGCATCCTGAGAATTCTCAAATCCTGAAAATCCTGATCAAAGCCGCGCCCACACTGCACCCAAAAACCATGACGGTACAGTTACTGTACCATGACGTTTTTTTTATTTTGCCGCCACCACCACATTCCCGAACTTTACCTGCTTCGCCCGCCGTAGCTTTTATCAATAGCCATAGTTTTAACGAAGGCTATAGCAAAGGAGGGAACCCTGAAAAAACTGGGACAAGTTCTTTGAAATATTGTTTTGTAAATGCAATGCGGTGTTACTTTCTACTTTTTACTAAAGAAAAAGTGTGGAATAAGTGTAGGCGCCCACTCACTCACTTACGGCATTATACCTTTTGGGGTATAATTATACCTTTTGGGGGTATAAATATACCTTTTAGGGTATAATTATAC
>CAYSIG010000017.1:0-97648 GCA_964430995.1 uncultured Flavipsychrobacter sp. | reverse complement strand
TGGGATGACCTGTGGATAGGGGTGAAAGGCCAATCAAACTGAGAGATAGCTCGTTCTCCCCGAAATGTTTTTAGGAACAGCGTCATATTTAAGAAGTATCATAGAGGTAGAGCTACTGATTGGGCTAGGGGGCTTCACCGCCTACCAAACCCTGACAAACTCCGAATGCTATGATATATCTATGGCAGTGAGGCTGCGGGCGCTAAGGTCCGTGGCCGAGAGGGAAATAACCCAGACTATCAATTAAGGCCCCTAAGTATATGTTAAGTTGAACAAACGAAGTTTGAATCCTATGACAGCCAGGATGTTGGCTTGGAAGCAGCCATTCATTTAAAGAGTGCGTAACAGCTCACTGGTCGAGGGTTCGGGCACGGAAAATGATCGGGCATCAAACATATCGCCGAAATTGTAGAATCTACCAGCAATGGTAAATTGGTAGGGGAGCATTCCAGCCGGCGTAGAAGGTGTACTGTGAGGTATGCTGGAGCGGCTGGAAAAGAAAATGTAGGAATGAGTAACGATAAATATTGTGAAAAACAATATCGCCGCAAGACTAAGGGTTCCTGATCAACGTTAATCGGATCAGGGTTAGTCGGGTCCTTAGGCGAACCCGAAAGGGGCAGCTGATGGAAAGACTGTTAATATTCAGTCACTTGTAATAACTTCGATGGAGTGACGGAGAAGTGAAAGGTCCGCGGGACAACGGATGTTCCCGTTAAAGCGTGTAGGTATACGACTGGTTGGCAAATCCGCCGGTTGTGCCGAACGTGATAGTACGCAGAGGCTTCGGCCAAAGTGATAGTGACCCTAATCATGCTCACGAGAAAACCTTCTAAGTTATGGTTATTACAACCCGTACCGTAAACCGACACAGGTAGTCGAGATGAATATTCTAAGGCGCTCGGGTGAGCCACGGAGAAGGAACTAGGCAAATTGTAGCTGTAACTTCGGGATAAAGCTATCCCGCGCAAGCGGGATTCAATGAAATGGTTCAACCAACTGTTTAGCAAAAACACAGGGCCCTGCAAATTCGAAAGAAGACGTATAGAGCCTGATACCTGCCCGGTGCCGGAAGGTTAAGGAAGCTTGTCAGGAGCAATCCAAAGCTTGCGACCGAAGCCCCGGTAAACGGCGGCCGTAACTATAACGGTCCTAAGGTAGCGAAATTCCTTGTCGGGTAAGTTCCGACCTGCACGAATGGTCTAATGAGTTGAACACTGTCTCCTCCGTGAGCCCGGTGAAATTGTAGTATCGGTGAAGATGCCGGTTACCCGCCACGGGACGAAAAGACCCCGTGAACCTTCACTACAACTTTGCATTGATTTTGAGTAACAGATGTGTAGAATAGTTGGGAGGCTTTGAAGCAGTGGCGCCAGCCATTGTGGAGCCAACGTTGAAATACCAACCTTCTGTTACTTAGAGTCTAATCCGCGTAAGCGGAGACATTGCATGGTGGGTAGTTTGACTGGGGTGGTCGCCTCCTAAAGTGTAACGGAGGCTCGCAAAGGTACCCTCAGTACGGTTGGTAATCGTACGTAGAGCGCATTAGTATAAGGGTGCTTGACTGTGAGGCTGACCAGCCGAGCAGGTGCGAAAGCAGGCTAAAGTGATCCGGTGGTTCTGTATGGAAGGGCCATCGCTCAAAGGATAAAAGGTACTCCGGGGATAACAGGCTGATCTTACCCAAGAGCTCATATCGACGGTAAGGTTTGGCACCTCGATGTCGGTTCGTCACATCCTGGGGCTGGAGAAGGTCCCAAGGGTTCGGCTGTTCGCCGATTAAAGTGGCACGTGAACTGGGTTCAGAACGTCGCAAGACAGTTCGGTCTCTATCTGTGGTGGGCGTTAGTAAATTGCGAGGACATGCTCTTAGTACGAGAGGACCGGAGCGTATGTACCGCTGGTGTATCTGTTGTTCCGCCAGGAGCAGTGCAGAGTAGCTATGTACAGCCAGGATAAGCGCTGAAAGCATCTAAGCGCGAAACCTTCCTCAAGATGAGTTTACTTTTAAGTGCCGTGACAGACGATCACGTTGATAGGCTATAGGTGTAAAGGTGGTAACATCAAAGCCGAGTAGTACTAATTGCACGTAAGCTTTAATCTTTTTTTTACCCGTTCCCCTTAAAAGGAATGAGGGATTTTTACCTTACAATACTAATAAAGTTGCTGACCCAATATGTCTCGATACTGATGAAGTTAATCAGTTACAAAGGCAATAGGTTAATAAGTATACCTTTTAACCAATCAACCTTTTAACTAATCAACCAGTCAACCATCTTATGGTGGTATTGCCGGCGGTGTTCACCTCTTCCCTTTCCGAACAGAGTAGTTAAGCCCGCCATGGCCGATGGTACTGCACAACAATGCGGGAGAGTAGGTAGCTGCCATATTCTTTTAAAACGCCCCAACATTTATTTGTTGGGGCGTTTTTGTTTATATATTTGTACATGATAAAAACTTTCACAACAGCCTTACTATCAATACTTTGCACAGTACTTCATGCGCAGCAAAAACAATGTAACTGTGCGTTATTGGTGAACCCGGAATATTTTGGCAAAGTTGTATTGTATAAACATCCCGGAGGCGCAGTTGTAAAGTCTGTAAAGAATGATTCTCTGAAAGAAGACTATCTCTCTGTTTCCGTTAATAGTGATTCCTCGGGCTATTTTCTGGCCACGCTCAAATATGAAATGTCGGGAAAGTCTTATACAGGCTGGATAAAAAAAGAAAAGTACCTCGGCACCTATTCACGCAATTACAACCCTAAAGCCAAATTGCCTCTTTACACGGATGCTGACAAAAAGTCGAAAGTAACTTATGTAAAGAGTGAGGTTATTTTCTGCCCTGTAACCAGGTGCAATAATAAATGGGTGTATACTACCCTGCGTGTGAATGGAAAAGAAGTTTCGGGCTGGCTTGCACCAGACATGCAGTGTGCAAACGCATACACCACCTGCAACTAAATAGACCTGATCATATCCCCTTCACCATAACCGGCAAAAGATACCAACAGAACAAAGAGATAAGCACAGCCGAGATCATATTCATTACAAAACCTGTAGTAGCCATATGTTTTAGCTTCAGTCGGTGACTGGCAAAAACAATTGCATTAGGCGGCGTGCCCATAGGCAGCATACCCGCACAACTTGCACCTAAAGTCATAGCCATACCTAATTGCAGTGGGTTCATATGCAGCGCTTCTGATATGCCGGCTATCACTGGCGCAAAAACAATCACCTGGGCTATATTGCTCATTACCTCGCTGATAAAAATGGATACGATAGCTACAATAAATACCAGCCAGAAACCTCCGCTCGAGAACCCGGCTATCCACTGCCCGAGTAATTGTATCAATCCTGCCTTTTCTAATTGCGAGGCCAATGATATGCCGCCACCAAACAACAACAATATTCCCCATGCCATATGATTAGTATCGCTCCACTCCAGCAATTGTTTGCTTTCACCCTCGTGTGAATGGGATGGCAGTATGAACAACAATATAGCACCAAACACAGCGATCATTGTATCATCCAGCTTAAATGCAGACTGGGCATTATTAATAAGATCGCGGGTTATCCAGAGTGTAGCCGTAAGCACAAAAACAAACAAGACTCTTTTTTCGGGCGCTGAGAGTTTGCCCATGTTCTGCAATTCGCCTTTGATTATCTTTTTGGCAAGCCCGTCAAAAGGAATACGGTTTGGGTACAGGACTTTTACCATTACAAAGTACAGGCAGAAAAGCAGTATCCATGCCAGTGGCGCGCAAACCATCATCCACTGCCTGAAATCGAATGTGTAATTGTTATGTTTCTCCAGGAAAGCCACATAAGCTACATTTGGTGGTGTGCCGATGATAGTAGCCAGGCCGCCGAGGTTACTTGCGTAAGCAATGGCCATCATCAGGCATATGCTCAGGTTATGCAGGTTGCCCGGGCCTTTATGATTGTCCTCCATCACCTTTATCACACTCATGGCAATGGGAAACATCATCATTGTTGTAGCAGTATTGCTTAACCACATACTCAGGAAGCCTGTTGCAATAATGAAGCCGAGTATAATCCTGTCGCCACTGGTACCGGTGACGCGCACAATATTCATGGCTATCCGTTTATGCAGGTTCCATTTTTCAATGGCAAGCCCTATCATAAAACCACCAAGGAATAGGAAGATGATAGGATTAGCGTATGGGGCTGCCGCCTCATCTATTTTGGCAATGCCCAACAGCGGGAATAGCACTAATGGCAACAATGCCACAATGGGCATAGGCATTGCTTCAGATACCCACCAGGTAATCATGAGCACAGCAATGGCGGCCACCTTTGCCGCCTGGGGGGATAGATGAAAAGGGTTTAAGAAAGCGAAAACACTGAACAGTACAACCCCCAACAATATGGAGACCAATTGGCTACGGCGCATAAGTGTAATAAAATTTGAAGATAATAAAGTTTCGTACAGGGAATATAAGGCCATGCATTATTTATCCCCAAAAGCGATAAGCAGGATGGCGATAATGGAAAGCACCATACCTATATCCCGTACTTTATTTGTCTTTTCTTTAAAAAGCACGATGGCTGTAACCGTGGAGGTTACCAATATGCCAATATTGAGTACCGGTATAGCCGCCGAGCTTTGCAGGAAATCGCTGTTCAGCATACGGATCATGAAGTAAATCGAAAAATAATTAGGGATACCGAGACAAATGCCAGCAACTATATTTCGCCACTTCAGGGTTGCCTTGCCAAGCACCAATAATATGACCTTTATTATAAGCCCTACAGTAGCCGCTGTGGCAAAACAAAAAATTGTGTACAGGGCCTGGGACTCAGTAGTGTTGAGAAAATAGGTTTGAATATATTTCATTGATGTATCGAGCAGGCCGCCGCCAAGAAATATGAGCGCAGGCCACAACAGGCTTTGTGGTTTATTGTCGTCTCCTTTTATACGGGTGGTGAGATAAACTGCCGGAAACGCAAGGATGATGCCCAAGACCTTGACCATTCCTATCCGCTCATTATACACCAATATTGAAAAAAGTACAGGGATAACAAGAGAAAGTTTACTGGCGATGATAGTAGTAGTAATGCCCTCAACGCGGGTGCTGTAAGCCTGAAGATTAAATATTGCTATGAACCCAATGCCCATAAGCACTGCCCAGGGAAACCATGCGGAATGAAAAGCAGCCGCAGTAAATGGCGTGTGCCCGATGAAAACTGAACCCGTGATCACGCATACGCAATAGTTGACCACTATGGCCTGCAGCGTATCTATCTTGTACTTAGGGAAGACCTTAAATATCGCCGAAATGATAACGTTCAATAAAATAGTAGCAACCAGGTAAAATATCCCCATGTTATAATCGCATTCCTTCTACGTATTGGTACGGGTTGTTTTTATTCAAAAATACACTCAGTCTGTCTTTTCCCGAAAAATCATCAATTGCATGTACTTCATTGTTTATAACAGGAGCTGCCAGTCCTTCCCCTATTTTCATATCTCCCGTTAGTACCCTTGCCTCGTCCCACAATCCCTTTTCAATAAAACTATTCAGCAATTCTGCGCCTCCTTCTACAATAAGTGATAGGATACGGGCATCATACAATCGTTGCATCAACTGCGATAGCAGTGTATCATCAAAGCGCAGTTTTACGGAATGTATGTTGCCGTCCAGTATCTCATGCCGCTCATTAATGACCCAGGTGGCGGCGGTATTGTCAAACACATTGTGTGTGCGTGGTAGTTGCAGTTTCCTGTCCAGCACTATACGCAGCGGGTGCAACCCCTCCCAATGCCTTGCCGTAAGTTGCGGATTATCCAGCAGCGCAGTAGTGTGGCCCACCATTATTGCGGCTTCCTCGGTGCGCCACTTATGCACCAGCTTTTGAGTTTCGGCCCCGGTTATCTGTAACCGGCTTCTGTCTGCGGGTGCTATAAAACCATCTTGGGTCTGCGCCCATTTAAGGATGACATAAGGCCGCTTTACAGTAAAAAAATGAAGAAATCGCCGGTTCAGCCACTGCCCTTCTTTTTCGCATATGCCGGTAATCACCTCTGCCCCGCTTTCCTTTAATATGGCAATACCTTTTCCCGCTACTTTTTCATTAGGGTCGGTGTTGGCTATTACCACTCTTTTTATTTTTTCCTGTACCAGCCTGTTGGAGCAGGGAGGGGTGATGCCATGATGCGCGCATGGCTCCAGGTTCACGTACATGGTACTCTCCGGGATAAGGTGCTTATCGGCTTCGACCACATTCTTCAGGCAATTCACCTCGGCATGGTCGGCCCCGTAGTAATGGTGCCACCCTTCACCTATAATTCGGTCGTTGTGCACCAGTACAGCCCCCACCATAGGGTTTGGCGCTGTGTGGCCCTTGGCCCGCTGGGCAAGCTCAAAACTCCATTTTATATAGGCTTCATCTTTCAATACCCGAAAATAATGGAAATTGACAATATAGCGAAGTCAATTCAGTTCAGGCGCTGGTTAGGGGGTTGGGGTTTTAGATTATATCTTTACAATCATGCTCACCTACAGCCAGGCATTTTACCAGTTAAAGGAACAGTTGCAAGTATTGTACGACGCTAACGAGGCTGCGGCTATCTGTCACCTCTTTCTCGAATATGTGACGGGCATAGGCAAAATGGAAAGGCTGGACAAAAAAGACACAGAACTCACTGAACAGCAGCAGCAATTGTACGACCGTAAAACAAATGACCTGCGCAAGGGCAGGCCGATACAATACGTGACAAACAGCGCTTGGTTCCTCGGGAAGGAGTTCTATGTAGATGAATCGGTCCTCATACCCCGGCCTGAAACCGAAGAATTGGTACATTGGATAGTAACCCAAATTCCAAATTCCAAATTCCAAATTCCAAAAATACTGGACATCGGTACCGGCAGCGGCTGCATACCTATATCGTTGAAGCTGGCAATCCCAGGGGCTGAAATAACGTCTTGCGACATAAGCAATGAAGCGCTGAATGTGGCAAAAACAAATGCAAACAAGCTGAATGCCACTATAAACTTTCTGAAACTGGATTTCCTTGATACTGCCCGACACAATAATTTAGGGATGTACGATGTTATTGTATCTAATCCGCCATATATACCGGCTGAAGAAAAAGAACGGCTTCACAGCAATGTAAAAGACTATGAACCTGCTGTTGCGCTCTTTGTTCCGGATAATGATGCGCTCGTGTTTTACAGGGCGATCGCTTTATTTGGCAAAGGGCATTTGAACAGTAACGGGTATATTTATTGCGAATTGGATGCGGCACATGCCGAAGAGTGCAAACTGTTATTTGAAAATGCAGGATATAAAAAAGTGGAGATACGAAAAGATATGCATGGTAACTGGCGAATGCTAAAAGCGGAATTCGGAATTGGTAATCAGGAATTGGGATATTAATGAAGATTAGCCTCAACAGGAAAGACAAGATATTCATCGGCGTTATAGCACTGGTGCATGTGGCGTTTTTTTTAATGGCTTGCGGATTCAGGCGTATTTACATGGGTGATTCATTTGAGTATATCTATGAAGCGCTGAATATAAGGGACCATTTCTTTTTATATAGTGGCAATGCCGCAATGCCCATAGAGCCGGAATACATGACCCAGCGGCAGCCACTTTACCCGTTGTTGTTGCTGGGCGTTTACTTGTTCTCTGTAAATAACTGGATAGTGCTGCTGTTGCAAAATCTGCTCTCCATTCTTAATATTGTTTACCTCAGGAAGGCACTGTTAAATATCGGGTACACCACAAAATATGACTGGCTGCTGCTGCTATTCACAATAGCCTATCCCGCCCAATTTATTAACGCCAATACAATTGCCCCTGATATTCTGTTACAAACATTTACGCTGCTTTACTTTGGCAATTTTATACTGCTGTTCCAGTCATCAAAGCTAAAACACGCCGTATACATGAGCCTTGCGCTTATTGCAGGTATGCTGGTGAAGCCTGTGCTTTACCCCTTTGTCATCCCGCATATTTTTATCCTGGTAGCGGTAGGTGGTATTTACCACAAGGTTTTATTGCAGCGCACTGTGTTGGTGGCCATAATGCCATTGACTGCGGTACTGCTATATAACTACTGGAACTTTACCCGGACAGGTAAATTTCACTATACCAGTAACCAGGCATTTAATGCCAGCTATTATTACTATCCATTCATCAGTGCTAAAGAGGGTGCGGACAGCGCCAATAGATTTTTAGCGAAGGAGCGTAACGACTATGCGGTTATCCCTGAATACAAAGACCGGTATGACCACGCCAATGACCGGGGCACAGAATTACTCTCGCAGAATTTCTTCCCTTATATGGCCTTTCACCTGAAGCACAGTGCCCGTATCTTCTTTGAGCCCGGAAAAGCGGAAATAGACCTCTTTACAGGAAAACTAACTTATGGAAGGCTGTACAGTAAAGAACAGACCGGATTTTTTGCTACGTGGAAAAATACAGGGATGGCAGGTATGGGCGAATATATAAAGAATAACTTCTCGCTGGTATTTGTGGTGGTGATAGTGTTATTTAACTGCCTCCGCCTGCTGGGCTTGTTTTGGTTTTTTACAGATAAGCGTGTACACTGGCTGATGCGGTTCTTTATTTTTACGCTCGTCGCCTACTTTGCATTGGCAGCAGGGCCCATAGCCAATACCCGCTATTTTTTGCCGGTTTCATTAATAGTCATTGGTTGTGCGGTGATAGGTTTTATTAGAAGATCAGGTAAAACAGCTATATAGCATGGGTTCACTACGCAAATACTTCCCATCTTTTGCATCGGCCCTGCTGATGTATGTTGTGCTGTTTATTATTTACCCCCACTACCAATACTACATAGACCCTGATGGCACAGCCTACCTTACTATCTCCCAACGCTATGCTAACGGCGATTATGTCAAGGCTATTAACGGCTACTGGAGCCCATGGAGTTGCTGGCTGACAGCCATTTTGATAAAACAGGGATTTGCTGCCATCCCGGCATCGGTAATAGTAAACACGCTTGGGGCTACAGGTTTTTTGTTTATTTCACAATCATTCTTCCTGAAGTTCAATCTTACAGAGAAAATACAATGGCTATTGAACAGCACCCTTGCATTGTTCCTGTGCTTCGCCATTTTCTGGCAATCCTTTGATGATCTGTGGGAATGTTTCTTTTTATTGGCCACCCTGAGATTAATGCTCGCCGATGGCTTTAGAAGCAAGCCCGTCCTTTGGGTGCTGTGTGGTTTCATCGGCACGCTGGCATACTTTGCTAAAGCCTATTCCTTTCCATTTTTCATACTCAATACTATTTGCTGCACCTGGTTTATATGCAAAGATGATAAACTGCAATGGCTGAAAATATCTTTCACTGCCATTACTGTAATGATACTCTGCAGCCTGCCCTGGATATGGCAACTGCACAACAAGTACGGTATATGGACTACCTCTACATCGGGTTCGCTGAATATGTCGTGGTATCTGGTTGGTCATCCGTATTGGAAGGAAGGTATTGGTATTTTGTTACCTCCTGTGTATCCCGATAGCCCTTATTACTGGGAAGACCCTTGGTTTGTTAATGGTGCTACGCCGCACTTTTGGGATTCATGGCATTTATTTGGTTTGCAGATACTGCGTATTGGCCTGAACATCTGGAAATTCATCGTCAGTAGTGTTCAATTATCTGTTTTCTTTATTGCTGTTGTAGGATATGCAAAATGGATACTAATGTGGAAACCCGGTGCTGTTATAGATAAAAACCTGCGTATAGTCATGCTGTCTATGCTACTATTCCCGCTTGGTTATGTTCTGGTAAATTTTGAATCCCGTTACCTGTGGTATATGGTACCGCTGGTAATGGTAGCAGGGGCTTTGTATTTGCAACAGGCAAAAAACAATGTGCTGAAAAATTTGGGACCTGTGTTGTTTGCCGCCAGCTTTCTCATTTACCCGACTTGGGGAATGATGAAAATGTTTGATGAGGGGAAGAATGAATTTGATACGGCGCTACTGCTGAAGAAAAATGGCATAACAAGAAAAACCTTTACTGGTAATGCAAAACCGGGACTACAAACCCAGCGAATGGTACGTCTTGCATATTTTTCCATGAATTCTTACTATATTATTCCATTTAAGAATATTAATTCAGACGGCATATTTGCTGAAACATCTCGTTATGGAATCCCCTATAACTTTGTTATTGAATCCTCTGATGAAACGAAATTTCCAACGGTTGTTAGTATGTTTCCCGAAATACATATTGAAGGCCTGAAAGGCATTAAGGTTCAGGATATTACTTCAAACGACATAAAAGTACTCAAGTAGCATTAGTATTTTCCGTCCTCCGCGAGTGTCCCGGCCGATGTCTCGCCGGAGTGCAAGCCTTTAGCGTGGATGGCGGACTCGGGCGCATCAAAGTACCGAAGCTAAAGTAATGCGAAACTGAATAAAGCATAGATTCAACTCCCACATCCTGAAAATTCTCAAATCCTTAAAATCCTGATTAAAGCCGCGCCCACACTGCACCCAAAAACCATGACGGTACAGTTACTGTACCATGACGTTTTTTTTATTTGGCAGGTAATCGCACCTTCGCGAACTTTACTCACACCCTGAAAAATTCCGGGTAAGCTCTTTGAAATATTGCTTTGTATTCCGCCTCATCGGCGGGGTTCAAAGGGGTAGTCATTTTTCAATCGCAGACTTACGGCTTTTTATACCTTTTAGGGTATAATTATACTTTTTAGAGGTATGAATATACCTTTTGGGGTATAAATATACCCCCTTTATACCTTAAAATAGAACACATAAAATATGCCCATCGCGTATTTCAGCATATTGGAAAAATAATATTTATCCAAAACGGCAAATCCCGAAAATTATACCCTCGTTTCTCCCTGAGTACACCTTTACGCTTCCACTTTTCCCTTTTTTGAAATACCTTTGCACCCTAAATAAAAAATAGCACCATATGTCTGCAAACAAAATACATGAGTTACTGGGCGACAAGGCCGGGTATTATCTCGACCACAAATGCCTCTCCATCGATAAATCATCGATCCACACTCCGTCACCATCGCACCTGGATGATAATTGGTTGCAATCAAACCGCAACATTCAGACTGTACGCAGCATAAACAGCATTATGGGCCATGGCCGCCTTGGTGGCACAGGCTATGTGTCTATCCTTCCTGTTGACCAGGGTATAGAGCACAGCGGTGGCGCTTCATTCGCTCCTAATCCTATTTACTTCGACCCGGAGAATATCGTGAAGCTGGCTATAGAAGGTGGTTGTAACGCCGTTGCTTCTACTTATGGCGTTCTTGGCTCGGTGGCCCGCAAATATGCACACAAAATACCTTTCATTGTAAAGGTGAACCATAACGAATTCATCACCTATCCTAATAAGTTTGACCAGATCATGTTCGGCACTATTAAGGATGCATGGAACATGGGTGCGGTGGCAGTAGGCGCTACCATCTATTATGGCAGCGATGAGAGCGCACGCCAGATAGTAGAAGTGGCTAAGGCATTTGAATACGCGCACGAGCTGGGTATGGCTACCGTATTATGGTGCTACCTGCGCAACAGTGCATTCAAGAAAGATGGTGTTGACTACCACACTTCAGCCGACCTTACCGGCCAGGCAAACCACCTGGGGGTAACCATACAGGCAGATATCATCAAGCAGAAATTACCATCGAATAATGGCGGTTACACTGCAATGAATTTCGGTAAGACGCACAAAGCGGTTTACGAAAAACTGACTACAGACCACCCAATTGACCTTTGCCGCTACCAGGTAGCTAACTGCTACATGGGCCGCGTAGGCCTGATAAACTCAGGTGGCGAATCTAAGGGCGCAACCGATATGGCTGAAGCAGTAATGACAGCTGTGGTGAACAAGCGTGCCGGTGGTATGGGCCTCATCAGCGGGCGTAAAGCGTTCCAGAAGCCGATGGGCCAGGGAATAGACCTGCTGAACACTATACAGGATGTTTATCTGGATAGCTCTGTTACAATAGCTTAATAAAATACAATGATTATTGTCGACCCCCGCAGAACAGCGGGGGTCATTTTTTTAAATTTTACTTAAATTGCATGAGAAATATGAAAAGATTTTCGGAGTCTCAGCGATTTAATCAGTGGTGGTTATGGGTAGTTATTACCGGCATATCATTTCTGCCTGTTTACATAGGGCTTTGGAGATTTGCAAATGGTGAGCATGATTCATTAATGATGGAACTAGCTTTAAGTATTGCAGTTTCGTCAGGCCTTATTTTGCTGATGAGGCTTTTTTGTTTAAAAACAACCATTGATGAACAAGGCATAAGCTACCAGTTTTACCCCATTCAAAGTCGGCCCGTAACTAAGACATGGAGTGATATCAGTGAGATTTCTTTGAAGTCTTATGAATGGAAAGAATATGGAGGATGGGGTATGCGTTATTCATCGAGAAACGGAGATGCGTTGAATATTTCAGGGAATACAGGATTGCAGATTATCTTCAAAAATGGGAAAAAGCTGCTGATTGGTACGCGACAAAAATCGGCAGTAGAGGAAATACTGAAATATCTGGAATTGCAGCACAAAACGAATGTCAGCGTTTGAGAAGGACAAGATGCATCTATCTTCTGAAATGCGGGCGGCTTTCATCTTCTTTTTCCTCTGTTGGTATTTTTCCTTTAAAATTCCGGATAGTGTAGGTAAGCTGGAACATGAAGTATTGTTTCAGCACCTGTGTTACGCTGTTCTCAATATAGGTCTCCGTAACTGTGCGGCTGATGCTCTGGTTCTGGTTGAGTATATCGTATACCGATATGCGGGCTTCAAGTGCGTCATTCTTCAGGAACTTATACCCCAGGTATGCATTCCATAAAAAGTAGTTCTGGTCGCCTGAGCCGCTGAATGCAGTAAAATAATTTTCGGTGATATTGGTATTGAATACAAAATGCTTCATGAAAAGCCAATTGAATCTGAATGATGCCGTGTGGTTGTAGTAATTGTTGTTTGCCTGCGCCTGATAGGTATTGTTAACAATATTATAGCTGCCATAGTAGGAGAGCGTAAAATCTATTTTTTCACTCACGTTGCTGCTCAGCACAATACCCGCCGATGGTATGTAATAATTGGAAAAGTTGTTGATGCCGTTTATCCTGCCCGGTATGCGGGAATAGTTGAAGCCACCGCTAAGGTTCACATTGCTTTTTATAAACTGGGCAGGCAGTCCATAAGTAAGGAATGCCCTGCCGCTTACGTAGCCATCCATATTCTCAGGCCGGGTAAGCTGGCTGCCCTGCCTGATAGTTATGGTGTCATTCCTGTCAACATAAAAAGTATCTTTTCTGTTAGCAATAATGGTTGCATTACTTATGTAGTCGGTGATATGATTTGCATATAAGTTCAGGAAGAAGTTTCGCGCGGTTTTTGCCTTTGTGAGGCCGTACCGTACTATAAATGATTGTTCATAATCCTGTGCCAGGTCAGCATTGCCTGTCTTTAGCAATAATGGATTCGATATGTCAATAACATTTTGCAGCTGGCTGATAGATGGGGCATGGGTATTGGTACGGTACATGATGCGGAGGTTGCGCCCGTCGGCATAGCGGTAATTAAAAAATAAATTAGGCAACACATTGGTAAACTCCCGGTCTATCATCAGTTTTTTAGGGTATGTCTGGTCGCCATGCAAAGTTGCCTGCTGCATATTCGCGCCTATATTGAAAGTGTACTTCTTATCTCCCAAACGGTAATTAAGCCCTCCCTTTTGGGTGATGTACGTATTGTTATAAGCATTCGAAAAAGTATCATTAAGTATGGCGCCGTCAAAGGTTTCTTTGTCGATAGAACTATATGTATATGATGGGTTGTAATTGGCCATTATCTGTCCTTGCTTTCCTATTGGCTCGGTGTAAGACAATGTGGGCGAAACGTTATACCCGCTGTTGTCAAGGTCATACACCTGGTCGCGCAAAACCGTCGTGCTGTCTGCAAAAAAATTATTCTCAGACCTGTATGTCCCGTCTCCTGTTTTACTGTTCAGTCCTCCGTTCACATTCAGCGACACTGTTCTGCGGGGCTTTTTGAATTTATGCTGTATCAGCAGGTTATTTGTAGCGTTATATCCGCTGGTATTTGCCGTAGTGCGAACATTTGTAGTGCTGCTGAGTATATCTCTGAGACGGTTATCGGCATATGTAGTGCTGCTGGAATTATTTTGCTGAAAACTGATGCCCGGTGTGAAGATTATAGAATTTGATGAGTCGATAGTGTACTCCAGTCGCAGGTTTGCCCTGTGATTCATGTTGTTGGCGGTTGTAGTATATGTTTCATTGTACAGGTTGGTCGAGTCCGCATCAATCGTTGTAAAATAATTTCTTTCCAGTTCAGTAGCATTACTATTGTTTGTATTATTGAAAAAATAGCTTCCGCTCACTTTTACTTTTTTGCCCCAGTTGTCGCTGTAGTTTATGCCAAAGGAATTCGTGGTAGAGATACCTCCCTGCTGCCCTACCAGAAAGTTATCCTGGGCATTGCCGCCGCCACCCCTGCCCCAATTGCCCCTATCGCCACCGCCGCCTCTGTTCCTGCCACTGCTACCGCTCGATACACCCAATAGATCTTCTGAGCTGAAATTCTGCTGGTTAATGTTATTCGACATGCCCAGTATGGTTATCCTACGCTCGCCTTTAAAAATATTCAGGTTACCACCTGCCTGGTATCGTTCATCGGTGCCATAGCCGGCAAACACCTTTCCAAACACACCTTCGTTCTTTCCTTTTTTTGTAATTATGTTCAGTGTTTTCTGTGCGTTCCCATCATCAAAGCCCGTAAAGGTCGACTGGTCGGTCAGTCTGTCAAATACCTGTATCTTATCAATTATCTCCGCAGGCAGGTTCTTAAGCGCCAATGAGGGGTCTGTGCCAAAAAAGGGTTTCCCATCTACAAATACCTGCTTCACTGCTTCTCCGTTTACTTTCACACCTGTATTGTCGGAGGTAATGCCGGGCATTTTTGATACCAGGTCTTCGGCAGATGCGTCAGGGTTTGTTTTAAAGGCGCCGGCGTTGAATTGCGAGGTGTCTCCCTTTTGCTCAGCCCGTATTTGTTTTTCCGTTACTGTTACACCTTTGAGGCGGGTAGTTTTAGGCTTCATCATTAATATGCCTGCTTCGGCATCTCTATCGATAATATTTACTGTTGTGTTCAGTGAATTGTAACTGAGGTATTCCAGGCGCAGCGAATATTGCCCCGCATTCAGCCCGGTTATTTGAAAGTTCCCATCTGCATCAGTAGTTGCGCCTGTATGGAATGTTGTATCAGACGATTTTGTAACAAGTATTGTTACGCCTATAAGAGAAGAGGTATCTTTCTCATCGATGACCCTGCCGGTAATTGTATAGGTTTGTGAAAAAACATTGAGTGACAAGAACAACAAGGCACAAATGATAGTAAAGCGTACTGACATTCAGAGGTAATATTTAAGTGAGCTATTTCGACAACAATATAGCAAATGGTTTAAGTAACATGCTTCATAAATAATACTGAAAACAGAATCGCCTCAGTTACAATTATTTATACTCGCCGAAAAGGTCTTTCACCACCTTTTCCCTGTACGTAAATATCTCTTCCAGCTTTTTCTTCACCACTAAATTGTGCATA
Source organism: uncultured Flavipsychrobacter sp. (assembly GCA_964430995.1). GTDB lineage: Bacteria > Bacteroidota > Bacteroidia > Chitinophagales > Chitinophagaceae > Nemorincola. The sequence goes on along the minus strand of CAYSIG010000017.1, from coordinate 82,010 downwards.
AGAATACCGAGCCACCCCAAAGGCAACGCATACGAGACAACATCGGTCATTTTCACTCCTCCCGGCACCTCCTCAAACAGGTGGGTATGCTCCCACAGGGCATATGGGCCTTTCAGCTGTTTATCCATGAACTTGAAGGGTGCATCAACTTCCCGAATTTCTGTTTCCCATTTCACAGCAATATTCAGCAGTGGCCTTACTTTATATTGTATCCTCATTCCGCTGAATATCCGGGGAACATCCGGTTTGGCAATTATTCTGAAATCTAATTCCTTAGGTGTTATTTTTTCAAGGTTGCTGGCCAGTGAAAAAAAATCCCATGCCTGCTCTATACTTATAGGCATATAGGTAGTTGTCTGTAGGTTGTATATGTTCATTTCAGGGGAATATTTTTTTTGAGTAATCTCTCATGCATATTTTGAACCACTCGGTGTATTGCTCCGGGTGATTTTTTATGTCTGCTTCTAACTGGGCTATATTCATGTATTTCCAATCTGCCACCTCTGTCTTATCAGGAACAGGTGCTTCATTGGTAATGCCGATAAATACGTGGTCGAATTCGTGTTCGGTCAAGCCATTGTCAAACTGCGCCTTGTATATGAATGTAAATGCTGCTCTCAGATTGCCGCTTAATCCCATTTCTTCATGCAGTCGCCTTATCGCTGCCTCACCGGCTGCCTCACCGGGTCTGGGATGGCTGCAACAGGTATTTGTCCAAAGGCCGGCGGAATGATATTTTGAACCGGCCCGTTGTTGCAATAACAGCTCATTTTTTGAATTGAATATGAAAACCGAAACAGCCCTGTGCAACCTGCCTTCACGGTGAGCCTGTATTTTCTCCATCACCCCTGTTGCTATATCCTGTTCATCAACCAGTACTACATACTCCATGCTGTTCATTCTATATCAAAAGTAAAGAATCTGCGGCCAAGTCTGCTTATAAGAAAAAATCAACTTTCACCTCAGGGTCTTGTATGCTACATTAGCACCTCTCTGCTATACTTCCTCCGGTAGTCTAGCGGCGACATACCCGTTATTTTCCTAAATATGGTACGGAACGCTTTGCTGTCTGAATAGCCCACCGAATACATTACCTCATTTATATTTTCCCTGCCCGATTCAAGGCTTTTTTTGGCGGCTTCTATTTTCACACGTTGCATGTACTCTATCGGGCTATTCGTAGTGGCCTTCTTGAACCGCCGCTCAAAATTACGCCTGCTGATGAGGAACAGGCCCGCCAGTTGGTCTACTGATATTTTTTGGCCCACATTATTTTCCATGTACTCCTGTGCTTTCTTTATGGGTTCGTCCTCATGCCTTTTTTGCCCGATGAAGATACTGAACGGCGACTGGCTTGTGCGCTCAATGTCCACTTCCAGTACCTTAGACAGGTAGACGGCAACTTTGCGCCCGCAATATTTTTCTATAAGATACAGGAGCAGGTTCAGGAATGAATATGCCCCCCCGCTGCTGTATATGCCTTGCTCGTCGGTAATTATCTTTTCAGGCATCAGATCCACTTCAGGGTACATATGCCGGAAAGCGTCGGCTGCCATCCAGTGGGTAGTGCATTTTCTGCCATTGACCAATCCGGTAGCGGCAAGTAAGAATGCACCCACACAGAGGCTGGCTACTTCTGCTCCTTTTTTGTACTGCTCGTTTATCCACGGAATAAATTCTTCATTCAACTGGAGCGACTGGGGTTGTATTGCCGGGATTATGATCAGGTCAGTACTGGCTATAGCCTTAATCTCACGGTCGGGATGTACGGAGAACAGACCGTCATACAACTTTGTATCTCCGCCCAGGCCTACTAGTTGTATATCAAAAAGAGGTTGTTCACCGGATTTACTGAGATATTCATTGGCGCCCGCAAATACTTTGTATGAGCCTACAATTGAACTGAGGATAGCTTCACCCCTGGGCACAATAATGGATACATGCTTCATGTTTTCGGTTTTAAGCAAATCTACCATTTATGGTTGGCGCAATCAACCCCTTAGATTGGCGTATTTACACATCGACGGTTTCATTATACGGTGGTATGTTTGCTTTGTCTTAGACAATTAACAGTAAAATAGCATTTATTAAGAATTTTTAGAAATTCAAAAGAATACTTTCACAAGCTAAAAACAACAATTATGGACGGTAATGTAAACATCATCAACTGGTTTGAGGTATCCGTGAGCGATATCGCCAGAGCAACAAAATTTTATGAAACCATTTTCGACGTTAAGTTGGAGCAGATGGAAATGATGGGCATGAAAATGGCCTTTTTCCCGGCTGAAAACATGAACGGCAAAGTATCCGGCGGCCTGGTGCAGGGTGATATGCACAAGCCCAGCGCTGATGGCGTAAAAATCTACTTTAATGGTAACCCTGACCTTGATGTGGCGCTCAGCAAAGTAGCCGCTGCCGGCGGTACAGTGACCATGCCCAAAACCAAGATAAGCGATGAAATTGGCTACATGGCCTTTTTCATAGACACCGAAGGAAATGGTGTAGCAATGCACTCGAATAACTAAACAATCGACTTAGCTAAAGAAGAAGGGGTTGCCGCTTGGTAACCCCTTCCTCTTTTAGTAACTATGGTTATAATGCTATTATTCAAGTGTTGCCAGCAATGGAACGGAAGGCATTTTTATTTTGGATAATACACTGAATATTTTCTGTTCCCATTCTTCAGGCACCTCAGAGTAGTGGGCAGCGCTCATCGCTTTTACCCAAAGGGTGGTATTTTCATTGCCCTTCAGCCGATTGTAAAAACGTTTGCGGGTAAGTAATTTGCAAAAGTCAATATACGATGCCCACTCGTTAGGGTATTCTTTATACCTGCTTTTAAACCCACTCTTCGTCACAAAGCTGTTCCTGCCTTCTATGCCAAAATGGTTATTAAGCACACGGGCTGCCGGGCCTTTGCCCCCTGATGATTCAATAGCAGCAACCGCAAGTATCAATGGCGCGGGGATGCCGTACTGCTCGGAGAGCAGCATAGCCAGCACCTTGTGATTGTTGATGTACGACTTGTTCTGCGCCTGCGCAGTAAGCGTTATCACCATCAATCCCAACACCACGAATGTCTTTTTAAATAGCTTTCTTATAATCATACGCTTTGCTTTTTTCACAAGAAATACTAACATTTACTGTAAAAAAATATGTTGCGGGGTTGTAAAGGTAACTATTTGCCCTTTACGCAGGGAATAAAAGCTGTTAAAATTTACAAAACAGAGTAGTTATTTAACATATGAAACCATGAGATAGTTGATTGCTATACCTTTGCCGCAATGACCCTTACAGCCGAAGAACAAAAAAATACTGCCCGAAAAGCCGGAATTTATCTGCATATCCCTTTCTGTAAACAAGCATGTGTCTATTGTAATTTTCATTTTTCCACATCAGTAAAGTATAAAGATGATGTGCTGCAGGCCATACTAAAAGAGCTGGAACTACGTAAAAACTACCTGGAGGGCACCGAAATAGAAACCGTTTATTTCGGTGGCGGCACGCCATCTTTGCTGACGGCAGATGAAATAAACCGGATATATGATGTCATTCTGCGAAACTATCCCGTTGAGCAGATGAAAGAATTCACGCTGGAGGCCAACCCGGATGATCTGGACAAGTCCTACCTCAAATCCTTACGCAACACCCCTGTCAATCGGTTCAGTATCGGTGTTCAGTCCTTCAGGGACGAAGATTTGCGTTATATGCACCGTGCCCATAGTGCCACACAGGCTGATTATGCGATAAAAGCTGCCCAGGATGCCGGTTTTAGTAACCTTACAATAGACCTGATCTATGGCACACCCGGACTTACGGATGCTGCATGGAAAATGAACTTGTCAAAAATTAAAGAACTTGCCATCCCTCATTTTTCAGCCTATGCCCTTACGGTAGAGGAAAAGACCGCACTTCATCATAACATCTTAACTAAGAAAACCACACCTGTTGACCCGGAGCAGGCGGCCGGCCAATTTGAAATACTCGTAGAACAGGCGGCCGTGATGGGTTTTGAGCAGTATGAAATATCCAATTTTGCGCTGCCGGGCCGGTATGCTGTGCACAACACCAATTACTGGCGCGGGGTGCCTTATCTTGGTATAGGGCCATCGGCACATTCATTTAACGGTGCGGCCCGTGGCTGGAACGTTGCCAATAATGCCCTATATGCAAAAAGCATATTGCAGGACAGGAAACCACCGTTTGAAGAAGAACAACTGACACCCGAACAGCGGTTGAACGAATATATAATGACCTCGCTCCGCACGATGTGGGGCTGCGACCTGGACAAAATAGCCGCGGAATGGGACAGCGCATTCACCCCCAAAGTGGAAAGAAGCAGCGATCTCTTCAGGGAGAAAGGGTGGATGGTGCGGGATGGGGCGAAACTGCTGCTGACAAGCAAAGGAAAACTGTTTGCTGACCGGATTGCTGCTGAACTGTTTATATGAAAATACCCCTGCTTAATGAAAAGCAAGGGCATTCAGATAGGGCTTCTAATTTATTTCTGCACTACTTGTGTTCGCAATGTGCCTACAACAGCACCTACTCTTGCTATCAGGTAGGCAGACAAGGCATTTTTATTGGCTCCAATAACCAAATCATTTACAAAGGCATCAAAATCAGCATTGCCCGATTTACCGTTCATCCTGGGGTTTTTGGCAGGGTCGTGGGCATCAACCATGTTCTTCCCGCTGTACGTGAAATTTTTTGCTCCTGTAGCTACACAGAAGAAGTCTGTGAGGTTTTTGCTTAGTAAGGAGAATCCACTGGTATTGCCGGATGTAACTTCTGCAAGCAGTACCGGGAAGAATACATTCAGCGATGGGTCGGCAGCTATAACAAAAATAGTACTGTCTACCACCGAGCGGATGCCGAGGCGACCCTTCTCTATCATCATGCCGGGGTTGCTGGGGTCAGAAACCATAGCGGTGCCACCTAATGAATCATAAAGGGTCATGGTGGTGGTATTACTTTTCTTTTTGCATGATGGCAACATAAATAATGCTGTAAATACTCCGCCAATTATTACAGCGATTGTATACTTTCTCAAATCGATTTTTTTCATGTTCCTGTTTTTTTTAGTTAAAAAATATGTTTAATAAAATTGTATGCGCCTGTCGAAAATGAGTTTACTGCAACAGGGCAGCCATTTTTCTTTTCTGCATCGGTGAGGACATGCCGTTGAGCATTTACAAGGTTGAACTTTGATTTCAGCCCGGTAATAATTTTGTTTGGATCTGTTTTTACTGGATAGTAGGTGAACACCAATATCTGTGATGCAGCATTGTACAATACATGGTCTATGCCTTGCTGCCGGTATAGCCAACCTTTTAATTCATCGCCCTGCTCTTCAGTGATGGTTTGTTTAATATCTACCCTTGCCATTACTATGGTATGCTCATCGGGTGCTTTAGGCCGTGTTACCATGTATATGTGCACCATCAAAACCGCCCCCAGCAAGATGAAAGCGGATACAGTGCCAATAGCAATTTTTTTAAACGTAGGCATCTTCATAAAAAATATTTTAGAGGCTTCATTAAGTGATCGATAACATATACGACTGTGGAATGATAATGGTTTTAGAAAAAGAAAGGAAAAGTGAAAATTAATTTTATGCTATGTATTAGCCGTTATTATTTAAATGTAATTGTTAAATTGACCTGCCTAAATTAGGGGCATACAATAAAATGCAGGGGAAGTTGTTACTTTTGAAACCAATTTTGCACCCACATGGCATTCTGGAATAAAAAAGATACTGTAAAAAAGAGAAAACCCGTATGGCGGGAGTGGCTTGATGCAGCGCTGTTTGCGATAATAGCGGCCACGCTGATACGTACCTTCCTTTTTGAGGCGTATACCATCCCTACCGGATCGATGGAAGGAACGATGCTGGTAAACGATTACCTGTTTGTGAGTAAACTGGCCTATGGCCCCCGCATACCCATGACCCCGGTGGCTGTGCCGCTGGTGCATAATACAATGCCCTTCACGGGTAGTAAATCCTACACTGAATCGGTGAAGTGGGGCTACCACAGGTGGATAGGTTTCGGGGATGTGGAGCGCAATGATGTGGTGGTATTTAACTATCCTGCGGGCGATACCGTGCTGGCTGACAACCCCGAAAACGGTGACTACTACCGGGAATGCCGTGTGCTGGGCCGTGAGAACATAAACAGTACCCGGCCTATTATTACCCGCCCGGTGGATAAAAAGGAAAATTACATAAAACGCTGTGTAGCGGTGCCGGGCGATGTAATGGAGATAAAGAATGCTGTTATCTACATAAACGGCACACCGGGTACACAATATCCGCACTCCAAACTCAACTACCTGGTGAGGACAAACGGGAAGGCGCCCCTACTGGATGATGATGTGGAAGCCCCATACCCTTTTGACAGGGGACAGTATATATGTAACCTTGCCAACGACCAGGTAGAAGCTGCAAAGAAGGCACCAAACGTATTGTCAGTGGAGCTTTTCCTGCATACGCCGGCCGGGGTGGCCCCTTCTGACCCCGGTGAATGGGTGTACCCGCAGGATACGGCGAACTTTAAATGGAACCGTGATAATTTCGGGCCGCTGACGGTGCCTAAAAAAGGCGTGACGGTGGCGCTTACCCCGCAGAATATTGCGCTTTACCGCCGCATCATCCGCAATTATGAGGGCAATACGCTGGATGAGCAGAATGGCCAATTTGTGATAAACGGTAAAGCGGCTACATCGTACACGTTTAAAATGAACTACTACTGGATGATGGGCGATAACCGCCACAACTCGCTGGACTCGAGGTATTGGGGTTTTGTACCGGAGGACCATGTAGTGGGCAAGGCGTGGTTTGTGTGGCTGAGCTACGGCCCTGAAGGGCTGCTGAAGGACATGCGCTGGAGCAGGCTTTTCCATGGTATCCATTCGCTGGAGAAATAAGGCGGTTGGTTGTCAAAAAAAGTAATCTTTCTGGGCTTTTTGCACACTATTTTCGTACACTTTTTCGGGTTGCTGTTTTTATGCGTAGCTGATCGTTTTGCAGACAGTAACAAAACTTTTTTTGCGCACTATTTGCGCGCTTTTTCCAATCGGTGGCCAAGCCATAAGCCGTATGTCCTGCAGGGCGAAAAATCAGGATCAGGGTTCGCGTAGGGTATAATTTCGGGATTTTGTTGTTTTTCGGTAAATATTTATTTTTAGATGTGCCGAAATGCTCTGTGGGCTTGTGTTATGTGTTTTATTGCAAGGTATAAAGGGGTATAATTATACCCTAAAAGGTATATTTATACCCCCAAAGGTATAATTATACCCAAAGAGGTATAAAAAACCCGGGTATAAGGTAGTCGTGAGTCATAAGTCGTAAGTCCGGGAGTTTACAGTTGGCAGTTTACGGTACACACATGGGTTCACATGCTCACGATAGCACGGAGTTCACAAAGCAGTAGGTCAAAGAACTTACCCGATATTTTTCGGGGTATCCCTCCTTCGCTATAGCCTTCGTAAAAACTATTGCTAAAAGCTACGGTGGGCGAAGTAGGTAAAGTTCGGGAATGTGGTGGTGCGGGCGAAATTTTTATGACATGGTGGTACAGTTGGCGTACCATGACGGTACAGTAACTGTACCGTCATGGTTTTTAATGTGCAGGCGGGGCAAGGGTTTGAGGGGTTTTTGAGGGGTGTTCTTTTGAATATGTATTTTGCAGGGTATTTCCTCGTTTGGTTCGTTGTTTTAACTTCAGTTCATTGATGCGTTGTTGGTCAAAGAATAAGACCAACAACGGTGAAATAATCGCCATCCCGCTGCAAAACACTCACTCGACCAGCACCTTCTGCACCCATTTGCCGCTGGCTGTGGTTACGGTGACAAAGTAAACGCCGGGCGGGGTGTAGAGGACGACCTCTGTATCCTTGTTTGTGGCAGATGAGAATTGTTTTACCACCTCGCCCATTACATTGGTTACAACCACCGCTGCGGATTCATTTGCCAAAGCAGAAAGCCGCAAACTGAAAGCTCCTGATGAAGGGTTGGGCCATATACGCAGCACCTCCTCCCCTTGGGTGAGGGCGGGCTGTGCTATACCTAGAAAATAATTGGCCTTATCACCAACCAAAACAAGTCACACTATTTAATTTTCTCGAATTCTAGGCTTGGGAAATTAAAGTAGTAATTAGGAAATGGCAAATCATCCTCAGTTAATTCAATTGCTTTATTATTTTGTTGTTCTATTGTTCTGATTTTCCCATCAAACAGAAAACTAATTTTCATTGTGGACTTTCTGAATGCTTTCTTCAGCAACTCTTCTGGAATGTCTAAATTAGATGGTTCAGTAAGGCTTAGCCAAACATTAACACTAGTTCCTGTTAGTTGAATCGGAGAGGTAAGTTCATAATGGTTTTTTTTAATTGCTATCGGTACATTCTCAATTCTCATCCTAAGCGTTCTATTTAATGAATCATATTTCAAATCAAACATGAATTTTTCTTCACGAAATATAGGATGCTCCAACTTATACTGCCAAAATGCATCACTACTTTTTATATTATCTCCAACCCTTCCTATTAAATCCAATGCGCTTGGATTGCGGGTTGTTTCTTTTTTTCTAAAGCTGACTTGAATAAATATTTTTTTAATTAGGTTGAGTAGATCTTTATTATTAGGAAAAGACTGAAAAACTCTAAATATATGATTGCTTTTATCTGCAAGGATATTATGGGAGTGTGGATCTCTCAATTTATCATTTAGTTCTTGTGAATAAGAAAGTAAGGGAAGTGATAGTTGTATGCTTACGTTAACAGTATCACCTAATGCATATAATAGTCTTTGAGCATCTATATAAATATTTTCGAAACTTTCTTTTGCTTTAACTGCATTTGCAGTAATTTCAGTATCAACATTGTTTAATACTCCAATAATACCTCTAGCCTTATTATTAATATCATTCACAATGATTCCCGTAGCTAGTTGATGTATATAGGTAGAATCCAAAATACCGCGAAGGGAATCAACTTTACCCCTCAGGGCGTTTTTTTCCTGATTAGCAGTTTGCGCTTCATTATCAATTTCAAATAACTGCCAAACAGCAAATACCAAAGAAATAATAATAAAAAAGGTCGCAGTTATATTTGTATTAGTTATTGCTGTATCCTTATATGTTTCGACCTCATCTTTTTTTGCTTTCGCTGTATTCGCTTTATTGTCAATAATTTGATCTTTCCACACAGTGAATATAGATGCAGAAGTTGTAATAATTAATAAGATTACAGATGGGATAAAGCTATTCTCCATATTAATTTCCATCAAAAGTTATAATAATAGCCGAATAGATATATACGCATAATGCTAAGTGCAATATTTTTCATTTTTTTTCCTAATTGGCATTAAAAGTTAATTTTGCTTTACGCGCTTTCTTGAGGTTCGCTAGATTTTTCTTTGCGGTATCAAAGCGCTGAATTTCTTCTTGAAGATTTTCTACAGTAGGTTTTTTGTATCCATATTTATCGCTGTGGGAATGCCCTTCCATATAACGACAGCATTGCGCAAATGAATCGAGTATTTCTGCTTTAATAGTCTCGTCAACATATACATCTGCTAAACTATCCACGCTTATTCGCTCATTAAATCGCTGGACTACACCGCTAAATAATTCAAAAATAACAAGTGCCTCATAACTAGTGCGCAATGCGGCAAAACCATTTTTAATCTTGGTCTCTCTTTCTTCAGGTGCCGCATTCTTAGCAGCTAAATAATATTCCTGTGCTTTACTCGAGCTCTTATATGATTTTTCAAATACTGGAGTGTTTCTTAACCAAACTACTCCAGGATTATTACCTGAATTTTCAATCCAGTGGCAATCAAATTTTATTTTCCTTGTATCACAGGATAGCAGAAGACTTGAAACAAAAACAAGATCATGAGTGAAAATAATCACTTGACGTCTCTGGGACTCAATGACAAGCCTGTCTGCTATATCACTTTTACGTTCATCATCAAGAGAAGAAACAGGGTCGTCAAAGACGATTCCTTTGTTTATTTCAGATAACTCTATTTCTGATAAAAAGTCTGCGATAGAGATTACTTTTTGTTCACCTACGCTAAGAACTGCAGAGGGTGCATAGTTTTTGTACCGAAGTTGTTTAAAAGAAGTACCTAAGCTACCGGTATGGTTTATATCCACCCCAAAATCGGCTCGTAAAGCAATGCATTCTTTATTGAAAGTATCCACATATGCCTGATTAAAGTATTTTGCTGATAGCAACTTTTCCTTATCGGTTATTTTTCTTGAGCTAAGTTGTTTACTCACCTTAATTCCCTGTGCGCACCACGCCTTGTCCTTGAGTAAATTTTCAATTTGTGGGTAATGCAGTTCAAGCTTTCTTTTGTGTTCAAGATATACCAGTATCTTATTTAGCGCATCTATCTCGTCCGTAGGATTAGATTTTGCTAGTTCCGTTATTTTATTGTCTATCTCAACAACTATTCTGTCTAATTGAGATCTGTCTATTTGGCTTTCTGCTCTGCTAGTTACGATATTGGTTCTTAAATCGTTCACAAGGTTGGCAGCAAGTTGTTTTTGGCTATTTATGCCATCAACAAGTTGTTTTAATATTTCTGAATAATTTGTGCCAAGCCAATTATATAAAATACTGTCTTCTGCTAGTAACTGAAAGGTTAACTTGTCGATACCAGAGATACATTTATCTATTACTTGTTGAGCATCACCAGCATTCTTTTCGGCGGTGCTCGTAATGAATGTCCAGTACTTATTTATAAGATTTTTAGCTTCATCAGATAGAGGTTGGTAGCAGAGAATGCAAATATCTTTGGTAGTAGGATAGGCATTTCCCTGTTTCTTAGAAAAGTTTTCTGCGGCCTCAATAAAGTCTTTCCATTCCTTACCTCCAATATCTTTTATGGTATCAGATTTGAAATTCTCTATTCCTTCTTTGGTCGCAATCTCTTTTGTGCTAATGCCTATCTCAATTGCTGTTTTTAGCTTGTTTAAGCTATCTGCCGTAAACCACTTGTTATATGCTCCAATATTTGCCGTGCAGATTTCTATAAGTTTTTTCTTCTCTTGGAGATCAGCAATCTCCTTGTCTTTTTTTGATGCAGCTAAAGCAATCTTTTTTTCTTCCAGCTTTTTACTATATTCTTTGTCTTTTTCAGAATATGGCATGTGTTTCTTCAGATTTTCAAGGATTTTTTTGTCATCAAGATTATCTATAAGAGTTCGTATTGATGATTCGCCTTCAAATAAAATTGAATAATTTATTGTAGACGTTTTAGAAATCACATCTGCTGAAAGTTTCGCCTCTATTTCTCTGAATGCTGATATCAAAATGGAAAAATAGCCAAGTCCCGCTGGCCTGAATTCAAATTGGTTTTTTAGATTTAAGTGAACAGAAATACTTTTCTCGTCAAAAACACTAAACTGCCTAAATAGGATATTTTTTGCGTGGTCTGGATACTTTAATAGTTGGATATCAGAGCCACTTTTAAAAGTAAAATCTGCTTTTATTGGTTTGGTATTGGTCTGTAAATGAACATTTCCCAAAATTTCCTCTGATGCACGAGAATACAATACTCTCTTCAACAGACGGACATATCCACTTTTCCCAGACCCATTAGTACCATATATTACTGTGAGATTAGGATGAAATTCTAATTTTTGGTTTTCTGCTAGTGCGTTGACTCCTTCAACATTTTCCAAGTTTGTAAAAGTCAAATCATTTTTATATGCTTCATGCCCAAAAGTTGCCGTGCCGAAGTTAATTTGAGGTCGTTCTAGTATTTTCTCTTTAAGATTCGCATCTTCTAAAAAATAGCTATATGCGGTGGTGATATTCTCGGGTGTATAGGTTCCTGTTGATAAAATTATTTGCGAAATATATTGGCCGGAATATGACAAGGAACTTGCAAAGTCATTTATTTCAGAATTTAATGTGATAGGTATAACAGTGGATTGTTCGGGTGTTGAGTTCGTTTCCATGGGAATATTTCTTGAAGTTAATCTTACTCAGCATTAGCCATAATTACACTACCACAAAGTTTACTAATATTATCAATATAAAATTGTTTTTGTTAGCTTTTTTACAAAAAGAGCTTTCATTAAGAAAGCTCTTTTGTCATATTTTTATAATGAATACTCGCATTTCTGTTTTTAATGGCTCATCAGGGGTATATTTTTCATTCTCCCAAGTCCATGTTGTTGCTTCGCTTATATTAGACAGCTTGCCAAATTCCAAGAAAGTAAGGCAATGAATTTGTCGGATTTTTTTTATCCATCCTCCAAAGGTCGTAGGTTCTGGAAATGGGTAATAGCCGAGAAAAGCGATAACCTTTTGGATATTCAATATATTGGGATTGCCTAAACCTCGTTCCCAACCACTGTATACCGCTTGGCTTACCCCGATTTGTTCGGCCACTTCCTTTTGTGATAACCGCCTTCCATGCCGTATTTTTGTTAAGTGCTGACTTACAACAGTTCGCGAAACTAATTTTTGACGGCCTTTTCTGTGGCTTCTGAACCGTGACCGACAGTGTGGGGAAAAGGCGGCTAACTAAAGGACGGGGCTAATATTACAGATAGTGTGCTTTTAGTTTCTACGAAACAACAGACATTGTTTTAGCGAAGCAGAGCAGTGCGTCAAGGGGGTACATTGTTCGGGCGGTTTCCTGCACGTGGCAGGGAGCAAAAAAAAATGGCCCCGCGTAATGGGGGCCATTGAGTGTGTGCAATAAATGATGTGTTATGAGGAATAATGCTGGCCCATGTATAATGCGAGGCAAATGGATGCCGCCACTACGAGGCCAATGGCCACCCAAAGGAAGCCAATCACTTTCTTGTAGCTCTTGTTGGCATCTTTGAGGCTATGCAGCTCAATGATGTTGTCGAGTATGTTCTGGATACGGGAGAATGCGGTCTCGCCTTTTATGACGTAGTCGTAGGCACCGTATTTCATACTGTCAATGGCCACTTCTATCTTATCCTGCCCTGAAAGCATGATGACCTCGGTATGGGGGCTGATCTCTTTGATGCGCTTGAGCACTTCGACGCCATTCTGCGCATCGGGGAGATGTGAATTGAGGTGGAAGTCCAGCACGACGATGGATGGGTTGAGCCCCAGGTCTTTTATAGCGTCTTCTCCGTTCTCGTATGTTTTAAGCTGATACTGGAAGATAGACCCTATATGGTCTTTAAGCATCTCGTTCTGGATAGGTTCATCATCTACCAGGAAAATATATTGTGAGCTTTGATCCATAAAATTTCAATATTGTTTAGAAAAGTAGTAAAAATAATCTGTAAATATAAATATAGCAATGAAAATTGTCCTGTTTTTTTAATTATTATGCCCTGAGTTCCTCAAAAGCCTTGCTGCATATGCGTTTCAGGTTGGTGATGAGTTCGGGCAGGCTTTCGTAGTGCGCTTTTTCGCCGGCAGACTGCTCGATAAGGAAAATGTTGCTGACATCTTCCTTCACACCCATGTAAGACAACTGGGGTTTAAGGGAGTGGGCAGCTATCTTGATCGTCTGGTAGTCTTTTATGACCAGCGCCTTATCAATATTATCGAGGAGCTTGGGGGCATTGTCGAGGAACATGCCTATGTATTTCTGTTGTTTTTCGACGTTGCCGGCGGTGAACTGCCTGAGGAAAGTGCGGTCGGTGACTGTATCGGGCAGGGGAGCGAAGACCTTTTCTTTTTTTGCCGGCTGGGGTTCGGGGGCAGGAGCCTGTTTTGCACTTACCGGGCGATTATTGCCCATTACCTTGTCCATTTTCAGCAACAGTTCATCGGCATTAAAAGGTTTTGATACGTATGCATTCATGCCTATGTTGAAATATTCCTGCACGTCTTCCTGCATCACATTTGCGGTCATGGCAATGATCTTTACGCTTTTTGCCGGCTCGGGCAGCCTGCGAATGGCCTTTGTGGCGGTCATGCCGTCCATTACGGGCATCTGTATATCCATGAGTACGATGTCGTACATTTCTTTCTGCAGCCTGTCTACGGCCTGCTGCCCGTCGAAAGCCATATCTATGGTAATGTCGGGGAGGAGTTCCTTCATGGTGTCTTCGGCCACCATACGGTTGAACTCATTGTCTTCCACCAGCAACACTTTCAGCTCATTCAGCCGTTTCATAGCGATGCTGTCGAGCACACTAGCCTGCTGCACCTGCTCCTGTTCCTTAGCTTCTTCGAGCATAATGATAGCTGTGAATGTGGTGCCTTTGTGCAACTGGCTCTGGACCGATATTTCGCCGCCCATGAGGCCAACAAGCTGCTTGGAGATGGTGAGGCCGAGGCCTGTGCCGCCAAATTTGCGCGTGACATCGGCACCGGCCTGGGTGAAGCTGTCGAATATGGTATCGACATATTCGGCGGCTATACCTATGCCGGTATCAATAACATCGAGCTTTATCCTCAGCTTGTCGCCTTCTTTTTTTACGAGTGTGGCCTTTACCTCCACATATCCTTTCTCTGTAAACTTGACGGCATTTCCGGCGAGGTTTATCAGTACCTGGTTGATGCGCGTGGGATCGCCTGTGACCCTGCGCGGTATGGCTGGGTCTACAGTAATGCGTAGTTCTACGCCTTTTTCCTCAAACTTGAGCAGGAGCATATCCTTTACGCTCTGCACGATCTCGCGAATGTCGAAATCAACATGCTCAATAATGATCTTTCCGGCCTCTATCTTGGAGAGGTCGAGTATGTCGTTGATGATGACGAGTAGATTATTGGAGGATAGCTGAATGGCCTTGAGATACCTGAGCTGTTCGGGCTTGGGGTCTTTGGCCAGGAGCAGGCGGGTCATACCTACAATAGCATTCATAGGTGTGCGGATCTCGTGGCTCATATTGGCCATGAACTGGTGCTTGAGCTGGGCGGTGCGCTCGGCCACTTCTTTTTCTTTCTGGGCGAGCTCTATCTGCTGGCGCACCTGCAGATTACGGAGCTCATTGATTATTTTCTGTTTAAAAATCTCTTCTTTGGCCTGCTCAAAAGATTTGAGGTGGTAAAATGCTTTAGAAATATCGCCCATCTTATCATATACGGCCGAGAGCATTTCGTGGAGGCTCATCACATCATGCTTACGGTTATAGTCTTTGGCAAGCGTGAATGCGGCATTAAGGTAGCGGAGCGATTGCTCGTTGTTGCCTTCATCCATATATAGCCTGCCGAGATAGTAGTTGCAAATAATCTGCACCTCTGCATTGCTGAGTTCAATGGATTGCTCTAACGCACTTGAAAGGTATTTATTTGCGTTTGCGGAATCCTGCATTTTGTAATACACTTTGCCTACACCGCTTTCGGCCATTACATAGGCCGCTGTGCCGGGCTCAGAGCGTTTCATGTTCTCTTCAAAATAGTGGAGCGCATCATTAAACTGCTCTTTCTTGAAATAGATATTACCTAAGGTATTGTATATGTTGAGGAGACTGTTCACATTATCCACCCGCTCAAAAATGGGGAGGCACTTCAATGCATACTCAAGCGCGCTGTCGTAGTCGTTAAGGTCATAGAGCAGGTTGGATATGCTGGAAAGAATAACAGATTGGTAATACTCATTCCCTGATTCCTCGTTTATGGCGAGGGCACTCTGGTAGTGGCTTTGGGTATTGGAGAGGTCGCCCAGATCGCGATATATATTGCCTAAATAGTAGAGCGTTGTCGCTTCAATATTGCGGTCGGAGATCTGTCGCGATATAGACAGTGCAGTGTTGAGCACCTGCAGGCCGGCATCGTATTCGCCCTTGAGGCGGTAGCAGAAGCCTTTGAGGCAGTATCCCCTGCCCAGACCCTGCATGTAGCTGAGTGTGCGTGATCGGGCAATGATGTCGTCGGCAGTTTTCATTGCTTCGTCCACATCAAAATTCTTAATTTCTTCGGCAATGCTCAGGAGTGTGTCTATCCTGCCTTTTTCATCGGTCTGTATTGCAAGCTTTTCCTGCAATTCTTTGTATCGCGGGGTGTCTATCATATGAGTAATCCTTGAAGGGTTATAAAAGTAATAAAACTTTGTGGAAAGCAAAGGTACACCCGTTATCGGGGCCTATACGAGACCCTCTCAAATATGCAAAGCCGGCGACTCTAAATAATAATCATTATGCTCAATCCCAACAGATACATCGGCCTTTTTCCCCTTCGGAAATATACCGAATATGGCAGAACCACTCCCGCTCATGGCAGCATATAATGCCCCTTTGTCATACAATTGCTGTTTAATATCGGCAAGTACGGGATGCTCTTTGAATACGGGCGCTTCAAAATCATTACTGATATTGTTGCGCCAATGCTCCACAGGTAGGGTGTTCAGTTCCCGCAGGTCGAATTGGGCCGGTGCGGGTGTTATCAACCTGAAAGCCGATGCGGTGGATACATGCACTTTAGGGCAAATGAGTTGTATGCTGTAAGCTGAGAGGTCAATATTGGCCGGCTCCATCTGTTCACCCCTTCCGGTGGCAAAGCGTGGGGTGTTATATATAAAGAACGGGCAATCGCTGCCAAGTTGCAGTGCGTACTCTGCCAGGGTATTGTCAGGCAAACCAAGCCGGCAAAGATCGTTGACGAGGCGCAGCATAAAGGCACCATCGGCAGAGCCGCCCCCGAGGCCCGCGCCCATGGGTATTACTTTGTGGAGGTAAATGTCAAGCGGGGGTACCTTGCCGGGTATTTCAGATCGCAGTAAGTGGTATGCTTTCCACACCAGGTTATCCTGTTCATTGCCTGCAACGGCGAGGCCGGTGGTATGTACCTGTGTGCGGGTGGCCGGAACGGCTTCCAGCACATCGCGCAGGGGCAGGGGATAAAAAATGGTCTCAATATCGTGGTATCCGTCTTCCCGTTTGCGGGCCACGTAGAGCCCCAGGTTAATTTTGCAATTCGGAAAGCAAAGCATAGCGTGGTGAAATTATGCGTAAATTTGAATATAAGGTACAAAATTAATGGATATAGCATTCTACTCTGTACTTTTGATTTTATACTTTTTTACTTTTGGGCACAATGAAGGAAGTTATCAGGTTGAACAATATCAGGAAAAGTTATTTTCTTGGCAAGCAGGAGCTGCCTGTGCTGAAGGGTATAAACCTTTTGATAGGCGAGAGTGAGTATGTGGCGCTGATGGGGCCGTCAGGCTCGGGGAAGTCTACGCTGATGAATATACTGGGCTGCCTTGACAGCCCATCGGGTGGGGAGTATATACTGAACGGGAAGAATGTGAGTAAGATGATGGATGACCAGCTGGCCGATGTGCGGAATGTAGAGATCGGGTTTGTGTTCCAGCAGTTCAACCTGCTGCCGCGGCTGACGGCGTGGGAGAATGTAGCATTGCCACTTATTTATGCAGGCGCGTCGAGGAAAGAGCGGGAAGAAAGGGCAAGGGAGATGCTGAGAAAAGTAGGCCTGAGCGACCGTGCGCACCATAAGCCGAATGAACTATCGGGAGGGCAAAGCCAGCGTGTGGCAATAGCCAGGGCACTTATAAACAATCCCTCACTGTTGCTGGCGGATGAGCCCACCGGTAACCTGGACACGAAAACATCTGTAGAGATCATGGAGCTGTTTGGGAAAATACATGAGCAGGGGAATACAGTAGTGCTGGTGACACACGAAGAGGATATAGCCAAACATACGCACCGGGTGATAAGGATAAGGGATGGCGTAGTGGAAACAGATACCGTGCAGCAGCCGGTAACGACTATTTAAGGTACTTACGACTTTTAATTCACGACTTACGACTAATAGTATGTTCAAGATATACACAAAGACAGGTGATAAAGGGAGTACCAGCCTCATAGGGGGGGTACGTGTGCTCAAGAGCCATATACGCATAGAAGCGTATGGCACGGTAGATGAACTGAATTCATACATGGGCATGGTGAATGACCTGTGCAATAACGTGGAAATAGGAAATGCGATACGCGAGATACAGGACAGGCTGTTTACTATAGGGTCTGTGCTGGCCACCAACCCTGATAAGGAGGTGAAAATGAAATTGCCCGACCTTCATGAGGCAGATGTGACCTGGCTGGAAAATGAGATAGATAAGATGAATGCTGTGCTGCCCGAGATGCGGTCTTTCATATTGCCGGGCGGCCACATTGCCTCATCTACATGCCATGTGGCGCGCTGCGTGTGTCGCCGGGCTGAACGTATATGTGTGAATATGCAGGAGCAGAAAGAAGAAGTGCCGCAGCTTATTATTCAATATCTCAATCGCCTGTCCGATCACCTGTTCGTTTTGTCGAGGTACATATCGCATATCAATAATGCGGGAGAGATACCCTGGCGGGCAAGGTTGTAAGCTGAAAGTGCGGTAATCTGAAGAATCATTTCTTCTTATACTTACCAATCAACTCTGTTACGGAGCTGCGGCGAAGGAATTCGGGGTTAAGCTCTGTAAATATTTTTGTGCGTTTGGGCAGCATTTTCAGCCCTTTTTCCAGCTGCAGCATGGCTTCCTTAGCCTTGCCCAGCTCAAACAAAGCTGCGGCGTGGTAGTAGTAGAAGTCGCCTTTATCGCCGCAATGTTCCTTTGCAACACCTATCTGCGTAATAGCCTCGTCGTAGTACCCGGTATGGTAAAGGCCTTTTATGAGGGCTACCCAGGTGGATTTATTCCCGGGCTTCAGCCTTACGGCATTCAGGTAGCATACCAAGGCTTCGCTTTTCACATCCATTTCCATAAGGCAATTGCCAATGGCCATGCAATAGGCTGCATTTTCTTTATTCAGGTGCAAGGCCACAGAAAAAGACTTTACCGCCTTTTCCCATTGTTTTTCGCGGGCATATGTCTCGCCTATTTTGTAGAAAATGCCATCATCCTGCGGGCTAAGCTGTGATGCCTGGCGGTAGAACTGGCGCGCGCGTGAAAAATCCTTTCTCTTTTCCCAGCAATAGCCCATTGCCTCAAATATCACATCCTCAGGTTTTGCTATCTCTATATGTTTTTCGAGTACATCAAGGGCTTTTTCATACCACTTGAGCCGCATGTATGCATCGGCCATATTACGGTAAGCGAACTCGAATTTTTCGTCTATCGCCACACAATACTCATAGGCATCTATGCATTTCTCATATTGCTTCAGACCCTGGCAGGCAGCCCCGAGGTTGAACCATGCCAGTGCATTATACGGGTCGTCATCAGTGAGCTGGGTATGGATAGCAACACTTTCATCCAGCCTTTGTGTGAACTCTGCCCAGAAGCATATTTTTTGCAGTGCTTCCTCGTTACGTTTATCTATTTTGATTACCCTTTGCAGGGTGTCGAATACGGCATCAAATTCCTCGCTTTCATCATAGACATCTGAAAGCTCAAGCAATACTTCAGTTTTGTCTTTGCCGCCAAAGTCGGCGGACTTTTGCTCCAGCCAAAGGGCTGCCTGGTCATACTTGAACTGCGCAAGCAGAATATCCGACCTTAGCAGTACGGCATCAAGGTTGTTGTTGTCGTATTGCTCCATTTCATCAAGCGTCTTCAAAGCCTGGCCATATTTCTGGGCCTGTGTAAGTATTTCAGCCTTTAATAACAGGACGGATGCTGAGAAGGGGTAATATGTTTGGGCTATTTCGCAGGCCAGCAGTGCCTGCTCTTCATTACTATTCTGAAAATAATATTCTATAACTCTTTCAAACTCCTCTTCGTCAAGTATACTCGTTGATTCACCTTTCTTTACCTCCTCATACTTACGGAGCGTTTCATCTAATGGCCCCCACTCTTCATCATTAAAATCGTCATCAAACATAAGCACATCGTTTACATCAAAGTTAACGAAAATTATCAGCCGAAGTTACAGTACATTGTTACATGAATGTAAAAATACACACGTTATTAACATCTTGCGTTTTCATGTGATATACGTGGCGGGCGCTACATATTCAAATCATTTTTAGCTTTGGGCCAATAACCGGAAACGTGGCGGGAAATAAGAAAAGCACATACAAAATGCAGGCAGTGAACTTCAATTCCATTGATGAGTTTCTTGATTACCTGCCTGCCGATGAACTGAAAATAGTGGAGCGGCTGCGGAAGGTGATTTTTGATTGCGTGCCGCATATAACCGAAAAACTGTCGTATAATGTCCCTTTCTATAAAATAAATAAGGGGATGTTTTTCATATGGCCGGCTTCGGTGCTGTGGGGTAAAACAAAATCATACGAAGGTGTCCGTTTCGGGTTTCAGCAGGGCTATCTGCTCACGGATGAATTGAACTATCTTGACAAGGGAGAGAGAAAGCAGGTGTACTATAAAGACTATCTGACAATTAAGGAAATTGACGCAGACCTCTTACGAACATATATCTATGAAGCACTGCTGATAGATGAGCAATTCAAAAAGAGAAAGTACTAATGTTCACTTTACCAGCTTTTCGCGGATCATGTTAAGTATTCCGGTTTTATCGGCCTTAATTTGCCTCGCAAACTCTACAGCCATGGGGTGTACCTGATGGTACTTTTCACTCCAGGCAATTATTTCTACGAGTACAGCAGCAAGGTCTATTCCTTTTTCAGTAAGGCGGTATAGTACTTTGGCTTTGCTATCAGGGTGCTTATGTTTTGTGATGATGCCGGCACACTCCAGTAATGTTAGCCTGTCGGCCAAGATATTAGTTGCAATCCCCTCTCCTCCATCAAGAAAATCGCCATATGTATTTTTATCCTTAAACATCAAGTCCCGGACAATCAAAAGGGACCACTTATCGCCAAATATGTCCAGGCCCGTGCTTATAGGACAATCTGAACGATAAACTATTGTTTTCTTTTTCACCGGGACAAATTTACAGAAAATATCACTTGCAAATAACAAGTGGATTGTTTTATATTTGCACTTGCAATCAGCAAGTAACTTAACAACTAAAAAAGTAAACATGAAAAATGCGATCAACTGGTTTGAAATACCGGTAAAAAATTTTGACAAAGCGAAAAAGTTTTATGAAACAATCCTGGCCGGCGAGATGTTCGTTATGGAAGCGATGGGCATGAAAATGGCCTTCTTCCCTTCGGATATGAAAGAAGGCGTGGGGGGAGGAATAGCTGAAGGCCCGGGTTATGAGCCCTCGGACAAAGGCACCCTGGCATATCTGAACGGCGGAGAAGACCTGTCGGTAATCCTGAACAGGGTGGAAAGTGCCGGGGGAAAAATAGTACTCCCCAAAATGGCCATTGGTGAAAATGGTTTTATGGCGCACTTTATTGATTGTGAAGGCAACAAAGTAGGACTGCATTCGATGAAATAATTATCCGTACAATCCCGGACCATTGTCCGGGATTGTTAACAAAAAAATTTAATAGCATGGCACCGTTACAGGCAAGAAATGAAGTTGTGATAAATGCCCCTGCAAGCGCATTGTGGGCAATCATTACAGACATAAACATGTTACCCAAAGTAAATCCGGGCGTCATCAAAGCGAGCGGTAGTATGAACCAGCTAAATGGTACGCGTACCTGCGATATACAGAACAGGGGCAAAACAGGCACAATGACAGAAAGGCTGATAGAGATGATACCTGAGAAAAGGACAGTATGGACAATAGAAAGCGACAATATGGGCATGGGCAAAATGCTGAAGGAGACCCGTTTTTGTTTTAACCTGGAAAAAATCAGTGAGACACAAACGAAAGTAGTAAATGAAACGTATTATCAACCGGCAAACATCATTGCAAAAATTATGAATGCATTGATGATGAAAAAGATGATCTCGCGTGCGCAGGAACAAATACTGAAAAACCTCGAAAAACTTACTGAAAAACAAGCGTCATGACTACAGTTATAAACGAGATGGTCATCAGTGCTCCGAAAGAAAAGATATGGAATATTCTGGCCGATCTTGAGGCACTTGAGCGATATGACCCTACTGTAAAAACTTCAAAATTGATTTCTACTGAAAAGAGTGGTTTAGGTGCCAGAAGGGTAACGATGAGAGATGGCAAGAACTGGTTTGAGGAGAAAATAACTATATCGCAGCCAAATGAAGCACTTACGTATCAGTTGACAGATTGTTCGTTCCCAATAAATGGGCTTAAGCATAGTTACAGCTTTGAGCAGGTGGGCAACCAGACAAAAGTAAAGCAGGTCATGGAATACACTGTGAAATTTGGCTTGCTCGGCAGATTATTAGATGTCCTGATGATACGCAAGCAAACAAACGCAGGGATAAAAAAATTCTTTGCAGGTTTAAAAGAATATGCAGAAATTCACTAAAATATTTTCTCATGGCTTACGATGAAAAACTCAACAATCGCATTCGCGAATCAATAGCCCACCTGCCCAATGTGGAGGAAAAGCATATGTTTGGCGGCACTTGCTTTATGGTGAATGGTAAAATGTGCGTAGGTGTGGTAAAGGATGAGATGATGTGCCGTATAGGGCCAGAGGCCTATGAAGCAGCGCTGGAAAAAAAAGGGTGCCGGGAAATGGTATTTACAGGAAAGCCGATGAATGGCTATGTATTTGTAAGCGAAGATGGCATGAAGTCGAAAAAAGATCTTGAGTACTGGATAAATCTTTGCCTCGACTTTAACGGGAAGGCAAAAGCAGCACCTAAAAAGAAAATGAAAAAGTAGCATTATGACAAGAACAGTTATTGAGAAAGGATCGATAGATTTTTTGAAGGCCCTGAAGAAGAATAATGACCGTGAATGGTTCAGTAAGCAAAAGGACAAGTACTTGACCGCGCATGAGAATATGATTGGTTTTGCGTCGGCATTACTGGCCGAAATGAATAAGCATGACAATATAGAGACCGCATCGGGCAAAGACAGCCTGTTCAGGATATACCGCGACGTACGTTTCTCAAAAGAAAAGACCCCATATAATACACATTGGAATGGCGGCTTCAGGCGGGCCACAAAAAAACTACGAGGTGGGTATTACTTCCATATAGAACCCGGCAAATCATTTGTTGCCGGCGGATTCTGGGGGCCAGACACAAAAGACCTGCAGCGCATAAGACAGGATATAGATGTAAACTATAAGGATTGGGAAAAACTGCTGTCCGGCAAAACGCTCGTAGCTACTTTTGGTGGAATGACAGGCGACCAGCTTGGCACCGCACCCCGAGGTTACCCCAAAGACCGTCCCGGTATTACCCTGCTGCGCTACAAACAATTCCTATTAAAACATGACTTTACGGATGCAGAGGTATTGAGCCCCGATTTCCCCCGGAAAGCAAGTGACACATTCAAGAAGATGCGGCCCTTCCTTGATTTTATGAGCGAAATACTGACTACCGATATTAACGGGGTTAGTTTAACGGATTAAATCCCTTTTGTTTATTAGGCTGTTATCAGCTTATATTTGCAATAAAAAAAACATGAAGGGGAAATTTAATATTTTCCTGCTTATAGCAGTATTTTTTGCTTCCGGTTTTTCGTCCCTTGTGTACCAGGTAGCATGGCAAAGGATACTGACTATTTATTATAGTGTTGAAAATATTTCCACCACCCTTATTGTCAGTGTATATATGCTGGGTTTGGGGTTGGGCGCGGCAATTGGGGGGTATTTGTCTGAGCGGGTGCAGAATAGGATATTATTATACGTTGCGATCGAACTCCTGATCGGTCTTTTCGGGTTCCTGAGCATACCCTTGCTTGAGTTTCTTGGCCGGCATACTGCAGGCAGCGGCTACTTCTCGTCTTTCTTCCTCATGTTTGCCTTTCTGTGCATCCCAACTTTGCTGATGGGCATTACCCTGCCACTGCTCACAAAAATCTGCAACGGATTGATCAATAATTTCATGCATAGCTTAAGCCACCTGTATTTTATCAATACGCTGGGCGCGGCTCTGGGCGCGGTGATTACCAGTTACCTTTTCATTTCCTTCTGGGGCCTGGATACATCGGTATATATAGCTGCTTGTATCAATATATTAATTGCAATTGCGGTTCTATCGTACAGTAAAACACTAGCTGTAGGCGAAACGAAAAAGAATCCGGGAGTATCTATCGTGAGTGCCGTGAAATACTTCCCGGATAAAAAAATTATTTATTTGATCATTTTTATCACCGGCTTTATTGCTATAGGTTATGAGATAATCTGGTTCAGGGTTATCGGCATACTTGTCAAAGCGTCCGCCTATTCTTTTTCTTCCGTGCTTTTCATCTATCTGCTGGGTATAGCTATGGGAAGTTACTACATGAAAAAGTATCTGACCCGAAGCGCCAAAGTGAATAAAAAGAATCTGTTTG
The DNA here is from genome assembly GCA_964430995.1 of uncultured Flavipsychrobacter sp. Classification (GTDB taxonomy): domain Bacteria; phylum Bacteroidota; class Bacteroidia; order Chitinophagales; family Chitinophagaceae; genus Nemorincola. Next base: position 57,834 of record CAYSIG010000017.1, on the reverse strand, counting down.
CGTCGCTTCAGGTTGCAATATCTGTTTATGTGTTGCTATCGGTGAGCATTTATTACTACCTCGTCAGCTATGTCCCTTCATTTATATGGCTAAATTCCATCTCTTTCAATAGCCTTTTGCACCCGGCAATAGGCAAACCTTCATTTGATTCACTGTCAAATTTTCTAAGGTGGTTCATCCCGGCAGTTGACATTATTATTTGGCCGCTAGTATTCGTTTTTGTTCCCACCCTGTTTATGGGTGCAAGCTTCCCTCTTATGGCGTCTATGGCCTATACGCCAGGGAAAGAAGGCAATACGGTAGGTACATTATATTTTTTCAATGTACTGGGTAATGTTTCAGGAGGGTTGGTGACCGGTCTGGTGTCTTTGAAATGGCTGGGCTCAGAACAAACATTACTGATCTATTCCATTATCGGGGCTTCATTTATCTTTCTTTGCAAACAAAAGTCTTACAGAATCCCCGCGTACCGGACCACTTTTTTTGCTGTCACAGTAATACTAGGACTGATCTTCTTTCCTAAAAAAACAATGTTATATAGTGCCACCCACCCAATGCTATATGACAAAAGAGTGAAGAAGATAATACATGAGGGCGTGGATGGTGTAGTAGTCAGCTACAGCAGCGACTACTACCTTGTTACTTATATAAACGGCATATCTCACGGCGGAAGACCCGGGCAGTCATTTTACCACAGGGCACTATTGGCCATGAGCTACAAGAAACAATTGAAAAAGGCACTGGTGATAGGTTTTGGTACGGGCTCAATGGTAGAGGCATTACTGCAGCAGCAGACCAAACCCGACATCACCCTGGTAGAACTCAGCAATACATTGATCACCAACCTGGAAGAAACAAACCAGCTCAATAGCATTCTGAATGACGATAAAGTACAGTTGGTGTATGCCGATGGCAGGAAATTTCTTTATAACACCAAAGAAAAATATGACGCAGTTTTTATCGACCCGCTTCATTCAACCACTTCTTTCAGTAACAATCTTTACTCAAAGGAATTTTTCACATTGGTAAGTGACCACCTAAGCGATGACGGCGTATTCCTGGTATGGTCGGATGAGACCCGGGTAACCCCAAAGACTGTATGTACTGTATTTCCTTATGTAAATAATTATGGCCTGTTCAGCGTAGCATCCAAGTCCGTGTTGACGGAAGACCCTGCATATAAATATGAACTCTTCAACAGTCTCTCCCATTTTAAAGAGGATATGCTGAAAATCGACTCAGCTCATCGCAGCCATAAATCACGCGAAACCATTTTGGCCGAAACATTGACCTACCCAATAAATGAAGACCACAAACCCCGCAGTGAATACTATCTTGGTATAATGGATTGATCTTCAGTTACTTTCTAAAAAAAGGCCTGATTTTTTGCAACTCAATAAATATATAATCAGTTGTTAATAACAATTGATTATATATTCCGCTAACGCCTGTTAACAAAGGCCATTATGAAGAAAGCCTATATTTATGATACTCAAACAAAAAAATCTACAATGCAAGGATCAAACAAAGCCAACTTTTCACAACGCCCCTCATACAATGCGGGCGTAGTTGATGCTGTCTTTTCAAAGTACTGCACCATTGCTACAGTAAATGCTGAAAAGGGCATCCGCAAAGGTGGCATTGATGTGACCGAGCGGAGAAAAGCTATACTGAAGAGTTTAACTGCAACAAGTAAGCCACATATTTTTGGCGAACTGGAGATGGGCCTTATCAATAACTAATTGCACGTTCATTTCGACCCATGCACAGGCCTTTTATGGCGTTCTGTGCGATTAACTGATTACTTTACTTTCAAAGCTATCGCGTGTTGCCTGCGCCATATCGCGTATCAGTAATGGGTCGCGTTCTATGGCATTACCCACAACCACTATATTCGCACCGGCCTTGCAATTTTCATAAACTTTCTCAGGTGTGAGTATGCCCCCGCCTACAAATAGGGGGATATCAATATGGCTGCTCACTTTACTGATCATCTCTGTACTTACCGGCCTGCGTGCGCCACTGCCGGCATCCATATATATGACGTGCTTGCCTTGTAGTTCTCCGGCCCATGCGGTGCATAAGGCTATTTCCGGTTTATCGGCAGGTATGGGCTGGGCATTACTGATGTAGGATACTGTTGTCTGAACGCCGCCATCTATTATCATATAACCGGTAGAGATGACCTCAAGGCCGCTGGCCTTTACGGCCGGTGATGATACTACGTGCTGACCTATGAGCATATCGGCATTGCGGCCGGAGATCAGAGACAGGTACAGAAGCGCATCGGCATAAGGTGTAACCTGAGCGGGGCTGCCGGGGAAAAGTACCACCGGGATATCGCTCTCGGTCTTGAACCGCTGGATACAAAGTTCCATTTGGTGCGCCATCAGCAGGCTGCCGCCCATAAACAGGTAATCTACCTGTGCGTCATTGCATAACCTTGCCAGGTATTGCATATCGGCGGGCGCTATTTTATCCGGGTCTGCAAGTACGGCAAAGCCACTTTTATTCTGTGCTTTTAGCGAGCGAAGTTGTGTATATATCTTTCCCTGTGCCATGCGATGGTGATGGTTTGTTTATTGGCTTAGAGGAATAACTTGTTATTTCTTCAGCAGGTCCCTGATCTCAGTAAGCAGTACATCGGTACTTGATGGTGGCACCGGCTCTGCTGCTTTTGCCTGTTCGGCCTCAATTTCTTTTCTGCGCATACGGGCCATAGCCTGGATAACGAGGAATATGAAAAACGCGATTATCAGGAAGTCCACAATGGTTTGTATAAAATGGCCATAGGCAAAGATATTTGCGCCTGCCTTTTTAGCTTCTTCGAGCGAATTATAGACATCGCCTTCTTTAGCTACTTTCAGCACAATAAATTTATCTGTGAACATCTGGCCTTTGCCCATTATCATACCTACCAGAGGCATGATCACGTCATCAACCATAGCGGTTACTATCTTGCCGAAAGCGCCACCTATGACCACGCCGACAGCAAGGTCGATTACCGAGCCTTTCATTGCGAAGGCCTTAAAGTCTTTCATGAAACCCATATTGTAAAATTAATTGAATTTTTGAGAATTAAAAACAACTGTATCGGTCAGACAGACAATGCTTAATAGATTAACTAATAACTCTTATTAATTCCCCCGATAGGCCGATAAATAATTTAGATACTATGGAAACTATTTTTGTCAAAAATGTTTCCATAGTTTTGCGCCCGCTTATGGAACCATTAGTAAAGATACTTAGTGCATCCGTTGAATTGTTCAGCCAGTATGGCTTTAAGACAATTACAATGGACGATATAGCGCGCAGGGCAGGTATTTCGAAAAAAACATTATATCAGCAATTTGCCAATAAAGAAGAGGTGGTAAATGAGTCGGTGATATGGTATAAGAACAATACTACGGCAAGTTGTGAGGCAAACCTGAAAGATACAGAGAATGCAATTGAAGGGATGGTGCGTATAATGGCATTTTTTGATGAGATGCACAAGCGTATCAACCCTATGGCTGTATTTGAGATGCAGCGTTTCTTCCCGGATGCCTATAAGATCTTCAGGGAAATGCTGGAAGAAAGGGATGTGGTACTGATACGGGAGAACATACTGCAAGGCATAAAAGAAGGCCTGTACAGGGAAGATATCAATGCTGACCTGCTGGCACGCTTCAGGCTCGAAACCTCTTTGCTTATCCTGCAGCCGAACCTGATGGTGAACGACCGAAACAGCCTGATGTCCGTAGCCCTGGAAATAGCCGAGCATTTTTTATACGGCATAATGACCCCCAAAGGAGAAAAACTATACCAGAAATATAAAGCAAAATATATAAAGCAAGCACCCAAGATATGAAACGCATCTATTTAATTATTGGCATATTAATGACCACATCTGCCGTACAAGCACAAGATGTGGTGCGCCTGAGCCTGAAGGAGTGTACGGAGTATGCCTTAAAGAATAACCTCCAGGTAAAGAACGCGCACCTAGACGCGCTGATACAAGAAGAGCAGACAAAGCAAACAACTTCTGCCGCATACCCGCACATAAACGGTAAAGGCGATCTTGTTCACTTCTTTTCACAGCAATACTCATTTTTTGACGCTAGTGCCTTTGACCGAAACGTACCCAAGGGCACCATTGGTCCGGTACCCTTTACCATCCCGTACACTTCATCGGCGAGCATTACTGCATCGCAGCTATTATTTGATGGCAGCGTAGTGGTAGCATTGCAAGCCAAGAACACGGCGGTGGAGCTGGGAAGGCAGCTCGAAAAAGTGACGGCAGAAAACGTAAGATACAACGTATTCAAGACCTATAATGGGCTGGTGATCGCCTACAAACAATTTGACATTGTAAAAAGTTCGCTGGTACTGGTGCGCAGCATAGAGCGCGACCTGGAACTGATGAGGCAGAACGGATTTGTAGAAAAGATAGAAGTGGAACGCACCAGCGTGCAACTGAACAACCTTGTAACCGACAGCATGAGAATAGCGAATCTGCTAACCATAGCCGAGCAGGCGCTTAAGTTCAATCTGGGCATGAAGATAAACACCCCGATAGTGCTTACCGATACATCGATAGAAAAGACACAGGCAGAGGCGACTACGCTGATCACTGAAGGAGAGAATTATGAGAACGTGCCGGAATATGCGGTGCTGAATACTACACTGAAATTAAATGAATTCAATCTGAAAAGGTACAAATTGTCTGCGCTGCCTACCTTATCCGGTTTTTGGTCAGGAGGTTTCAACTATGGTTCGGCCACATTTGAAAAAATATGGGAACTGAATAAGTACAAAGAGTATTCTACCGGAGGATTGTCGTTATCAATACCAATGTTCAATGGTTTCCTCCGCCAGCACCAGGTACGTGAAGCAAAGTTCAATGTAGAAAAAACAAAGAACAATATAGACAACCTGAAATTGTCGATAGATTTTCAGGCAGCTACGGCACGCACCAGCCTGAAGAACTCACTGCTGCAGGTGCAAAGCCAGAAACGTAATCTTGACTTATCGAGAGATGTGATGGAACTGGCGCAAAAGAAGTATAAGGCAGGTGTAGGCAGCAACCTTGAGGTAACTACTGCACAGACCGAACTTCTACGCTCGCAGAATAATTATTTCACCGCACTCATAGATGTGGTAAATGCGGAAGCAGACCTGCGCAAAGCGCTGGGCATGCTCAAATAACAGTAACGATTTTTAAACGAGAATTATTAAAAAATAAACACACAGTATACATGAAACAGTTCATCTATTTATTAATACCCGCCATGATCCTTGCATCATGCGGCGGTGGCAGCAAAGACCCCAAAGCCGAACTCGCGGAACTAAAAAAGCAACGCGCTGACCTTGACATCAAAATCAAAAAGCTGGAAACCGCCGGTGGCGACAAAGAGGGAGGCAAGGTAACAGCAGTATTTGTTTCACCTGTACAACCATCTGTATTCAATGCCTATATAGAGGTACAGTCGCAAATAACCGGCGACCAGGTGGTGAACGCAACCGCCCGAAACATAGGCACCATCAACCGCGTATATGTGCAGGTGGGCCAGCATGTGAGCCAGGGACAAGTGCTTGCCACTCTGGATGCCTCTGTAGCGGAGCAGCAGATGAAGACACTGGATCCGCAAATAGAACTGGCAAAATCGCTGTACGAAAAACAGCAAAAACTGTGGGAACAGAATATAGGTACGGAGGTGCAACTTATGAGTGCCAAAACATCTTATGAGAGCCTGCTAAAACAAAAAGATGCGATGAAGGCCGGTAAGGACCTAAACAACATCATATCACCTATCAGCGGTACGGTAGATGCTGTAAGCATGAAAGTGGGTGATATGTCGCAGTCACCTACAGCCTATATCCGTGTAGTGAACACCAGCACGTTGAAAGCTGAGGCCAGCCTTGGTGAGAACTACCTGGGCAAAGTAAAGCAGGGCGATGCTGCCATGCTGATATTCCCGGATATTAATGATACTGTGAAGACAAAGGTGAGCTACGTATCAAGGTCTGTTGACCCCATGTCGCGCGCATTCAACGTACAGGTAAAACTGAATGATAATGCCAAGTTGCACCCTAATATGTCGTGCATACTGAAGATAGCCAACTACACAAAAGAAAATGCATTGGTAATACCTGTGTCCGTGATACAGAAAACATCGGAAGGTGAAATGGTATATATAACAGAGGGCAATAAAGCGAAGTCGGTGATGATAACAACCGGCCGCAATGCGAACGGAATGGTGGAAGTGCTCACAGGCCTGAAAGCTGGTGATAATGTGATCGTTGCCGGTTTTGAAGACCTTGACAATGGTGAAACTATTTCGATACAATAAACCCAAACCCCTGATGGGGAAGTCAAAAATATTTCGTTAGTACAACATACGCGCAATGAAAGACAAATTCAAAGAGTTTAAATTATCCAGCTGGGCGGTTGATAACCGCACCGCGGTATATATTCTTACGGTCATCATTACCCTTGCGGGGTTGATGGCGTACAACAATCTCCCGAAGGAGCAATTTCCGGAGATAAAGCTGCCACAGATCATAGTGCAGACGGTGTATCCCGGCACATCGCCGGAGAATATGGAGAACCTGGTAACCAAGCCTATTGAAAAGCAGGTGAAGAACCTGACCGGTGTGAAGAAGGTGACCAGCAATTCATTCCAGGATTACTCAATAGTGATTGTAGAGTTCAACACTGATGTGAAGGTGGACAAAGCCAAGCAGGATGTGAAGGATGGTGTCGATAAAGCTAAACAAGACCTGCCGCAGAACCTGCCTTTCCAGCCGGAAGTAAAGGACATTGACTTCTCGGAATTCCCGATACTGAACGTGAACGTATCTGGCAACTACGACATGAACCGGCTGAAGAAGTATGCCGATAAAGTAAAAGACAAAATAGAAAGCATTAAGGAGATCAAGCGCGTGGACCTCATTGGCGCGCCGGAGCGCGAAGTGCAGATAAACGTGGACCTTTTTAAGATGCAGGCAGCGGGCCTCACTTTTGATGACATAGACCGTACTGTAGCCATGGAAAATATATCCATGACAGCAGGGGAGGTATCTATGAATAACCAGAAGCGTATACTGAGTGTAAAGAATGAGTTCAAATCTGCCGGGCAGATAAATAATATAATTGTTAAGAACCAGCAGGGCCGCAGCATATACCTAAGGGATATTGCGACTATCGTAGACACTTTCGTAGAACAAAAGAGCTTTGCCCGCCTTGATGGCAAAAATGTGATAACACTGAACGTGATAAAGGCAAGTGGCGCTAACCTGATACAGGCATCAGAAAAGATAGAAGTACTTGTAAAGGAAATGCAGAAGGACGACTTGCCCAAAGACCTTACCATAGTGTTGACCGGCGACCAGTCGGACGCGACAAAGAGTACACTGCATGACCTTATCAATACCATCATCATTGGTTTCATCCTGGTAACGGTGATCCTGATGTTCTTCATGGGAGTTACTAACGCCCTGTTCGTGGCATTATCAGTGCCATTATCGTGCGCGATTGCATTCCTTGTGCTGCCGGGCATAGGCTTCACGCTAAACATGATCGTGCTGTTCTCGTTCCTGCTGGCACTTGGTATAGTGGTGGATGACGCGATAGTAGTGATAGAGAATACCCACCGTATATATGACAATGGGAAAATGGACATTAAAACTGCAGCCAAGATGGCTACAGGTGAGGTCTTTCTGCCGGTACTCACAGGTACCATCACCACACTTATGCCCTTCGTGCCACTGGCATTCTGGAAAGGTGTGATAGGCAGCTTCATGTTCTTCCTGCCGGTAACGCTCATCATCACCCTGCTGGCATCGCTGGCGGTGGCTTATGTGATCAACCCTGTATTCGCGGTAAGCTTCATGAAACCTGAAGACCATACACCAGGGAGTAAAAAAGGATTCTCAAAGAAAGATAGAATAGTGCTTATCATATTCCTGGCGGTGGCGGCTATCTTCTACATGGGCGGCAGCTTTGCCATGGGCAATTTTACACTTTTCATTTACCTGTTCGTACTTCTGGAAAAGTATATCCTCTCCAAATGGATATTCGCCTTCCAGAACAAGACATGGCCTGCGTTCCGTGAGTGGTACACCCGCTGGCTGAAGCGCGCACTGAAGAGGCCGGGGCTGGTGTTGATAGTTACTATTGTCCTGTTCCCTGTATCTATAGTTACCTACACCATGCGCAGCCCGCCATTCGTGTTCTTCCCCAGTGGCGAGCCAAACTTTGTGTATGTGTACCTGAATATGCCTATCGGTACTGACCAGAAGCATACCGACGAAGTGCTGCAAAAACTGGAAACGAAAGTGTACAAGGCGCTGGATATAGACCTTGCATCAGGAAAGAAAAACCCGATAGTTAAATCAGTTATTTCCAATGTGACCGTGGGTGCGGTTGATCCGACAGCAAACGAGATCGGCGATTTCCCGAACAAGGGCAAGATAACCGTCGCGTTCGTCAAGTTCGAAGAGCGTCATGGGGTATCATCTCAAAAATACCTGGATGCGATCCGTGCTGTAGTACGTGAATATCCCGGCGCTCAGGTAACTGTGGATAAGGAGCAAGGCGGCCCGCCGTTGCCCAAACCCGTAGTGATAGAAATAACCGGAGATAACCTGGATACACTTATTGCCACATCAGACAGGTTGAGGGGCTTCCTTGACAAGAAACAGGTGCCCGGAGTGGAAGAGTTGCGCAGTGACTTTCAGGCCGATAAGCCGGAGATCATCTTCGACCTCGACAGGGAGCGGATGAACAACGAAAGTATCAGCTCTATGACCGTAGCCATGGCCTTGCGTACTGCAGTATTTGGCAAGGAAATATCTAGGTTCCGTGATGCGAATGATGATTATCCGATCTACCTCCGTTATACGTCGGACCAGCGCAGGGATGTAGAGGCCATACGCAACATGCCGGTAATATATCGCGACATGGGCATGGGTGGAATGATACGCACTGTGCCAGTAAGCGCCTTTGCCGATATCCGCTACTCTACCACCTATGGCGGTGTGAAACGCAAGGACCAGAAGAGGATCATCGCCCTGTCGTCAAATGTTCTTACCGGCTATGAAGCTAACGATGTGGTGGCGGCTGTGCAAGCGGAGATAAATAATTTCCCCGCACCTGCTGGCGTAAATATCGTAATGAGTGGACAGCAGGAAGAACAGGCGGAGACAGGCAGTTTCCTCGGCGGTGCGATGCTTACTTCTATAATGCTCATATTCCTGATTCTGATATTGCAGTTCAATTCGCTTAGCCGCACGGTTATCATAATGAGCGAGGTAATATTCAGTGTGATAGGTGTATTCTTAGGCCATGCTATTTTCGGCAATACATTCTCTATGGTGATGAGTGGTATAGGTATCGTGGCGCTCTGCGGCATAGTGGTGCGGAATGGTATCCTGCTGGTAGAGTTCATGGACCTGATGCTGAAGGATGGAATGACACCTTACGATGCTATCGTAGAATCGGGCCGTACCCGTATGACCCCGGTATTGCTTACGGCCACGGCAGCTATCCTGGGCCTTATACCACTGGCTGTGGGGCTGAATATAGACTTCTCGGAGTTGTTCACCAGCTTTAATCCTCATATATTCTTTGGCGGGGACAGCAATGCCTTCTGGGCGCCATTGGCATGGACTATGATTTATGGTCTGTCTTTTGCAACTATCCTTACGTTGATTGTGGTGCCTGCTATGTGCCTCCTCGCATTCAGGTTCAAGGCATGGGTGAAGAAGAAGACAGGATGGGGCAGGGCTGATTATTAAAAATCCCGGCAGAAAGGCACATTACACAGAGTTGTAGTGTGCCTTTCTGTTTTAATAGACCAGTAGCAAGTGATTTATTTTTAATATAAGGTATATTTTTACACGTTTTTCGATTTATTTTTGTTCACTTCAACTTTTTACTTACCTTTGCACTCCCTTGAAAAAGGGCTAAATTTAATAGCATGAAACGTACATACCAACCACACCGCCGCAGCCGTAAAACAGTACATGGTTTCCGTAAGCGTATGGAATCGGCAAATGGCCGTAAAGTATTGGCTTCGCGCCGCGCAAAAGGCCGCCACAAACTGACTGTATCAGACGAGCGCCGTTTGAAGTAATCTTTTAAAACTTTTCGCCATTCGTAATACTTTCAAAGCATACGAGCGGCTCAAGCGAGAGCAGCATATTGATACGCTTTTCCGGACAGGGAAAGCGTTTTCTGTTTTTCCTGTAAGGCTGCTTTATGTGGCAGCAACCCGCCCAACAGATACAATAACATCGCCCGTAATGGCCGGGTTCTCGGTACCCAAGAAGAAATTTGGCAGCTCTGTAAAGCGTCACCGTATCCGGAGGCTGATGGTAGAGGCATGGCGAACTAACAAGCACGGCCTGTATGCTGTCATCCCCGAAGATCAGCAACTGCATATATTCTTTATCTTTACAGACAACACTATGCCTGACCATGAAACGGTGACCCGGGCTATAATCGGGTGTATTGAAAAACTGGTCGAAGCAATAACTGCAAATACGAAACCTCAAGCTCCAAATTCCAAAGATTAAGTGCGTAAAATCTTCTCCTACATATTCATAGGCATAATACGCTTTTACCAGGGCGCTATATCACCGTTCCTTGGGGCCAAGTGCAGGTATACGCCCACATGCAGTGCATACGGCCTGGAAGCCATCCGAAAGTATGGGCCATTCAAGGGTGGATGGATGGCTTTTAAACGTTTCCTGTCGTGCCACCCTTGGGGCAAGCACGGATATGACCCTGTGCCGTAAATGCTAAAGTATGAACGCCCCTGAAGTATAATTAGTAACAGGATCAATCAATATGCCACGGCACAGAGCAGGAACTAATGTATCGGATACGATTGCTTCCCTGGTTTCAATACACACATGCGCAAATTCGTTGACGGCAACCGGCCTTTCATCAATGATATTTTCAAATGTTCCCGGGTCTGTTTTGTGTAGCACATTTGTAATGGTGCAAGCGACTTCAGCAGCATGCATCCGTAAGAGGTATTCCTTCCCTGTCACCAGCGGTGTGGTGTCAAGCCAGCAAATGCCGGCGCTGAATGACCTATAGCAGACCGGTAAATTCTCCACGCCGGCTATCAAAGCCCCCCTCCCGGGCCGCTGGGTGCCTGTAAGGCTAAAGCTGATATTCTGGCCTGCACCGGCATTTTCTACTTCATCAAATCCGAAAAATATTTTTTCCACGGTGGCTATATGCATCCCCGGAAAAATGGTCACCGGGTCATTTCTTTTTACCGTGCCCGAAAGCACCTTACCTGCATATAACTGATCATTACCGGGTACATATTGTACCGATAACCTTAAGGGTCCTTCGCCTGATGCAGAAGGTTGCCAGTCTGCCAGGTATTGCTGCAAGGTCTTACCCGTATACCAGCGCATCTTATCCGATTGGAAAGAAACATTGTCGCCTTGCAGAGCACTTACCGGAATGAAAGCCACCTGCTCCAGTTTTAATTTCAGGGCAATCGCCCTGTACTCATTTTCTATTTTCCGGTATATGGTCTCGTCATAATTTACCAGGTCCATTTTATTCACCGCAACGACCACATGCTTTATTCTGAGGAAAGATGCCACCAATGAATGCCGGAGGGTCTGCTCCGTGATACCATTAACAACATCAACAAGAATTATGATCAGGTCTACCCCCGATGCGCCGGTAACCAGGTTCTTTGTAAACTGAAAGTGCCCCGGGGCATCAGTGATGATATACTTCCTAACGGGTGTGGTGAAGTACTTATAGGCGATATCAATAGTAATACCCTGCTCACGTTCTGTGCGCAGCCCGTCAGTAAGATGGGCGAGGTTGATGTTATTTTCCCGGCGAGTATCCGTGATGGCGCGCAGTATATCCGATTTCACATTGTTCGTATCATACAGCAGTCTTCCTATGAGTGTGCTTTTGCCATCATCAACACTTCCGGCGGTAGTAAATCTTAAAATGTCCATTTAAAAATACCCTTTTAGTTTTCTATCCTCCATGGCAGCGTCAGAGAACTCATCGTCTATCCTTGTTTCCCCACGCTCGCTAATACCTGAAGCAGTTATCTCTTCTATTACTTTGTCAATAGTATCCGCATCACTCTCTATGGCAGACGTACAGGTCATATCGCCCACGGTCCTGTAGCGTACTGTTTTTTTCACAACGGTATCACCATCTTCAATGGTAATGAATGGCGAAACTGCAATAAGCCGGTTGTTATACACCAGGCAATCGCGCTGATGCGCGAAATATATAGAGGGCAGCTCAATATTCTCTCTCCGGATATATTGCCAAACATCAAGCTCGCTCCAGTTGCTGATAGGAAAGGCGCGTACATTTTCCCCGTCATGTATCCTGCCGTTATATATGTCCCACAGCTCAGGCCGCTGATCATAAGGCCGCCACGCACCAGAGGCATCCCTGATAGAGAAGATACGCTCTTTCGCCCTGGCCTTTTCCTCGTCTCTTCTGCCACCACCAATACAGGCATCGAAGCCGAACTCACGGACAGCGTCGAGCAAGGTATGCGACTGCAGAACATTGCGGCTGGGAAACTTGCCTGTAGCATCATTCAACCCGCGGGCCTTTATAGTGTCTGCCACATTACGGACAATGAGTGTTAAGTTATTCCGGGCCACAAGGGTATCACGAAAATCCAGCGCTTCTTTAAAATTATGCCCAGTGTCCACATGCAATACCGGGAACGGGCAGGGGGCTGGATAAAATGCTTTCAGGGCCAGGTGTATGAGCACAGTAGAATCTTTGCCACCTGAGAAAAGCAATACGGGCTTCCTGAACCGGGCGGCAATTTCCCTGAATATATATATAGCTTCAGATTCGAGCAGGTCAACACAATTCATGATGGTATGGATATTATACATAACCTGGTACATTGATATTCGACAACGTAATCAGCTTACGGTTTTCAAGATAATGAGTTATAGTACGGACACACCAGGCTACTGTCCGGTCATCGGTATGTAAATGGATATCGGGAGTTTCCGGCCTTTCATACGGACTGTCAATGCCGGTAAAATTTCTGATCTTTCCCTGCTCCGCTAACTTATACAGGCCTTTCACATCGCGGGCTTTGCAGGTATCAATACCGGTATCAACAAAAACCTCCAGAAAGCCATCCCTTCCGATAATGGATCCGGCCATGCGCCTGTCATCAGCAAACGGCGATATGAATGAAGCAATCGCAATAGTGCCTGCGTCGTTGAACAGCTTGCATATTTCCGCCACACGCCTGATATTCTCACTTCGGTCTTCTTTTGTAAAAGACAGGTCGTTATTGATGCCTATTCGGGTGTTATCCCCGTCAATTACATATGACCTCAGGCCATTATTAAATAACCATTTGTCCAGTTCTGCCGCGATGGTTGATTTGCCTGATGCAGACAAGCCGGTAAGCCAGATCGTGAACGACCTGTTGCCATTCAGTGATTCCCGCTGCTGTCTGCTCACTTTGCTGCTTTGCAGGAACAGGTTGGCCGAATGCTCCTTTTTTACGATCTCTGCTTTTTGCGACCTGCTGGGGATTCCGAAGGTAACCTTCTGCCATGTCCTTTCGTGAATAAAGTACAGCACCATTTTTGTTATCAGCTCCATACCCCCGATCCTGGCCCCCATGCCCGCTTCGCCGGTAATAAACCAACCGAGCAAAACGGTATCAATTGTTCCAACGACCCTCCAGGACACTGTTTTTACTAAGTGTCTTTTCACGGTGGGATCCTTTTCAAGCAGGTTCAGCAGTGCATCCAGAATCATCAGGATAAATGTAATAAAATAAAATAACATTTGGCGCACTCATCATATTATTACTATTTTTAGGCAATAGATATGCTCCCCGCCACACACATAAAACAGCACCTGCATTGCTGGATCCCTGTAAAACTGATTGACCGCGACAACGGCCTGTTATGCAACTGGCGTTATACCAAAGACATTGCATTCACAGATCCGTTTTTCGACGAAACCATTGTAAGGTGCCTGCGCCTACCTGAAAATTCCCATCGCCAGAAATGCCTGGCGACCCTTGAAATGCTTGATGAATGGGCACCTCACATAGATGCAGTGTACCCAACAGCTTTCATTTTCCATGTTTCCCGTTGCGGCTCCACACTGGTATCGCAGGCGTTGAGCATGAACAATGAAAATATCTCATTATCTGAGGTGCCGATATTTGATGAGCTGCTCCGGCTGCCGGGCAGTGGCCACAATATTAGTGATGAACAGGCCGGCCGGTTGCTGTGCAATGCTATAAAGTTCTATGGTGCAAAGCGAACGGGCAGCGAAAAAAGACTGTTCATAAAAACGGATAGCTGGCACTTGCTCTATTACAGGCAGCTGCGCAGGCTATATCCGGATACACCATTCATCATTATGTACCGCGAACCTGCAGGTGTGCTTGAGTCTAACAGGCGGAAGAAAGGCCTGCAGGGCATTCCGGAATTGGTAGGCCCGGATGTATATGGTTTCACAGACGAAATGATGAAAGAGAACAGTCATCCGGACCGCTACATGGAACTTGTACTTGAAAGGTTCTTCGGCTGCATAGCTGATGCAAAGGCCAATGACCCCCAAACCTTGCTGGTCAACTATAAGGAGGGCCTTCCGGCCATGATGCGGAAAATAGCCGCTTTCGCGGGAATGACAATGAGCGAAGAAGAAGAGGGCATGATCATTGACCGAAGCCTGTATAGTGCAAAATTTCCGGGTGAGAAATTTACCGAAATGAATAAAAATGATACCCCTCTGTACAATGGCATTCTTACTGAATTATATAACAAAATAGAAAATTGGTCTGCCTGATCTTTGAGTAGTACCGGAACCGGGAAACAAACGGCCATCATAGCACATTAAAAGACAAATGCAAAACGGCACAGCAGGCGGCAGATGCCCACTCTGTAAGATTTTGTTAAGGTTGGAGATATGCGCCTTTAAAATTTACTGCGGCAATATAAGTGTAATACTTTCGCAGCGCTTTTTAGTTTTCAAAGACTCACACTATTATTTATACTATGAAATCAGTTGTAATGGCAGTACTTGTGCTGCTTGGGCTTGCCTCAGCGACACATGCCCAGAATACCGGAAAATATACCATCAGCGGCTATGTGCGCGACTCCGTAACTGGAGAAGAGCTGATAGGTGTTACCATGAAGGTGGCAGAGATACCTTCTGCCGGTGCCGTCACCAATGTGTATGGCTTCTACTCTATTACTATACCGGCAGGCAGCTATACCATTACCGGCCAGTACATGGGCTACGTAATGAAGGCGGAAAAGGTGAACCTGCTGCAAAACACAAAAGTTGATTTCAAACTTCTGGAGCAAACTCAGCTGCTTAAAGAAGTTGTGGTATCCACCGAAAGGGCGGATCAGAACATTACCAAGACGCAGATGGGCGTGGAAAAACTATCCATAAAAGAGATAGAGACCATCCCCGTGCTCATGGGTGAGAAGGACGTACTCAAGACTCTGCAGCTAAGGCCGGGCGTGAAGTCGGCGGGTGAGGGCAACAGCGGTTTTTATGTGCGTGGCGGTGCTGCCGACCAAAACCTGATACTGCTTGATGAGGCTACAGTATACAATGCCTCGCACCTGTTGGGTTTCTTCTCGGTTTTCAACTCTGATGCCCTGAAGGATGTGACCCTGTATAAAGGCAGCCAGCCGGCACAGTATGGCGGCCGTCTTGCCTCTGTGCTGGATATCCGTATGCAGGATGGCAACGATAAGCACTTTGGTGCGGAAGGCGGCATTGGGCTTATCGCTTCACGCCTCAAGATAGAGGGCCCTATAGTAAAAGATAAAGGTTCGTTCACGGTTTCGGGCAGGCGCACCTATGCCGATGTATTTCTGAAACTTTCTTCGGATAGCAACATCAACCGCGCGAAACTCTATTTCTACGACCTGAATGCAAAAGTGAATTACCGTATAGACGATAAGAACCGCATCTTCCTGTCCGGCTATTTTGGCAAGGATGTGCTGGGATTCGGTGACAACTTCGGAATAGACTGGGGCAACTATACGGGTACGCTCCGCTGGAACCACCTGTTCAGCAGCCGCCTGTTCTCCAATACTTCGCTTATCGCCAGCAATTACAATTATAATATCAATATCAACTTTGGTACTACCAGCGGCAATATCACATCACGCATACAAGACTATAACCTTAAGGAAGATATGCAGTATTATGCCAACAGTGCAAATACTGTAAGGTTCGGGTTCAACAGCATATACCATACCATCGTGCCCGGCACCATCAGTATAAATTCAGCTACATCATCCAGCAACCTCGACTTGGATAAAAAGTATGCATGGGAGAATGCGGTATACCTCTCGCACGAATATAAGCCGAGCAACCTCCTTAGTATAGAGTATGGCGCAAGGCTCACCTCATTCAGCGCCATAGGGCCGGGTACATTCTATACTTACGACAGCATGGGCGAAGCAAAAGATTCGGCCAAATACAATGGTGGCTCATTTGTGAAAACCTATGTGAATGTTGAACCCAGGATAGGCGTGAACTATATCATCAACGAAAAAAGTTCTGTCAAAGCCTCTTATGCGAGGAACACACAAAACCTGCACATGCTTTCCAACTCCACATCGGGCAACCCTACTGATCTGTGGATTCCCAGCAGCAACAATGTGAAGCCCGAAATAGCAGACCAGATATCACTTGGATACTTCAGGAATTTCAAGGATAATGCCTATGAGTTTTCCTGCGAGATCTATTATAAAGACATGCAAAACCAGATCGACTACAAAGACGGAGCAGAGCTGAACTTCAATGAAAACGTGGAAGCAGAACTGCTCATGGGCAAGGGCCGGGCATACGGTATGGAACTTTTCCTGAAGAAAAAATACGGCAAGCTGACGGGATGGGTGGGCTACACACTGTCTCGCACGGAGCGTAAGATACCCGGCATAAATGGCGGGCAATACTATGCTGCCAAGCAAGACAGGACACATGACATAGCAATAGTAGGCATCTACGAACTGGCGAAAAAATGGACGGTGTCGGCTTCGTGGGTTTACTATACAGGCAATGCGGTTACTTTCCCCAGCGGAAAGTATAGTTCGGGCGGGTACGTAGTAAACTACTATACCGAGCGCAATGGCTACCGGATGCCATCGTACCACAGGTTGGACGTAGGCGCCACTTGGTTCATAAAGAAGACAGCAAGGCGCGAATCGAGCCTGAACTTCTCATTATATAATGCATATGGGCGCGAGAACGCCTATACCATCACTTTCCAGGAAGACCCGAACGACCCGACAAGGACACAGGCCGAGCAAACAACACTCTTCCGCTGGGTGCCATCTATCACTTACAATTTTAAATTTTGATCATGAAACGCAAAGACAGCATACTTATATTACTTGCCGGCACGCTGGCCTTATTCTCTTGCCAGAAGATCATACAAGTAGATCTCAATTCGTCTGCTCCTAAGGTAGTAATTGAGGGCAGCATTAACGATCAGCCCGGCCCGCATATTGTGAAGGTATCAAAGACGGTAAACTTCGACCAGACCAACGTTTTTCCGGCCGTAACCGGCGCAGCAGTGACCATTAGCGACGATGCCGGAAATACCGAAACGCTTGCGGAAGCGGCTCCCGGCATTTACCAGGCTTCTGTTATTACCGGGGTAGCTGGCAGAACATATACTTTATCTGTAACCACAGCAGGAAAGACCTATACAGCAGTTTCGAAACTGAATGCCCCTGTGCAAATTGATAGCCTGAACACACAAAAAGGATTGTTCGGCGCAAGAAAGAATGTGCATGTATATTTCAACGACCCTGCCGGTATCGAGAACTGGTACAAGATCGTAAAGACGGTAAATGACAGTGTACGCCGCGACATATATGTTACCCCGGATCTCCTTCGCGATGGGCAACAAATGGAAGAGATACTGTTTAGTAATAACTCTGAAGATTCTTTATCGCGTGGCGATTCGGTAACCATAGCTTTGCAGGCTATTGATGAAGGAGTGTATGAATACTTCAGGACTTTAGCGCCAATAACAGAGGGTAACGACCCCGGGGCAACGCCTGCAAACCCGAAAACTAACCTCAGCAACGGCGCGCTTGGGTATTTCAGTGCCTATGCGGTAACGAGGAAATCGCTGATCGTAAGATAACATCTACTACTTCCCATAAACATCAGCGCCCCCGGTCACCGGGGGCGCTGATGTTTATGGGCGTTCGTTTTCTACTCGATTACCAGTTTCCTTACTTCGGACAACTTTCCGGCTACCTCAATATTGACGATGTAGGTGCCCGCTGCCAACGGTGGCAGGCGCAGCAAAATTGTATTGTCCTGCTTGCTCAGTTTTTCAGAGATCTTCAGCACTTCGCGCCCGCTTACATCTGCGATGGTAACATAGGCATCGGCTACGGTGGTATAAGGTGCATGAATGCTGAACTTGCACCATTCCCTTCCCGGATTGGGATACAGGTCTGATACTGTCCATTGTCCGCTCACTGGGTTCTGGATTCCCGCGCCGCTTATATACGCACTGTCGTTCTTAATAATTATGAATTGACTGTTAAGACCGGTGATGTAGCTGTTTGCGTGCCATGACAGGCTGCTGTTGCCGGGTATATAGCTGTAGCCGGCAGCACTATCAAGCTCCGCGCTCCATGTGTTGCCAAAGTCGCCCGCGGCGCGCTTGAAGAGGCGGAAATCACCTGCGGTAAACCCGGCATAGGATATGGGCAGATTTTTTAACTGTATGCTGTCTGGCTGTGTGAACGTTGCGTTGTTGCCATAGTTATTCAGGATAAAATAACCGGGCACGGCCGCACGGGCATCCGGCTTAGTATCGGGCCCGCTGAAAAGGTGGAAGGCCACGACCTCGCCGTCAGGGTAAGTGCCGCCTGCGGGCAGGTGCAGGTCTACACCTGCAGGTCCGAAAGTATTAAGTCCGCCGCTGGTCACCGATGGATTGCGGTATACCCTGCCGGATGATACCGGCGCCGTAGAAGTAACAATATTGGCAGAAGGCACAAAAGTGTTGAAGTTGCCCTTCACATCGTACAGGCTACCGTTAGCGAGGTCGTATTGGTTGAACTGGTAGTACTTGATAAGGCCGGCCTCAGTGGCTGGATCTGTGATGAGGTGCATTTTTTCACGTACTTCATTTTGGGTGAGTGCATAGTTGTATATTTTCACCTCATCGATTTTGCCGTTGAATTTCGAGCCTTGTCCGGAATGTACATCCAGGTTGGCAAGGAATGGAGATCGGGATAGGTCTATCACGGGCATGGGCGAGTAGCTGTTCACAGTGTCGGCTATACCGTTCAGGTACAGCACCACACCACCCGGGCTGTAGGTGAGCACAACATGGTTCCATTTAGTGCTGTCGCATACCAAGCTGCTGGTGCCTGAATAGTTGACCATGCTGTCGGTATAGCAAAGGATAAGGTTTGGGGTGTAGCCGTTGAATTTGAAGCCCAGCCCGAAGCCATAGCTGCCGGATCCGGGATATTTGTCATGTGATATGATCTGTGAAAAACTGCTTTGGTTGCCCTTCGGCTGAATCCAGCAGGAAATAGAAAAATTATTGCTGTTGATGTCAGCAACGCCCAGGTTCACTGTTTGCGATGTGCCATTCAACTGCAGGCATTTACCGGCCACCGTATCTGCACTGCAATAGTCATCAGATACGATCACCATGCTATCTATTGTCCGGGTATGGGTTTGCGCTGCAGCATCAGTTATCTTTAACGATACCGTGTAATAGCCCGGGGCGGGGTATACCACCTTTGGTGCGCGGGCACTGGTGCTGCTTACCCATAGTGCCCCCGGAAAGGCCCACAGTCTTGTGGCACCTGCCTGGTCATACATGGAGTAGTCGTAAAAATTAAAGGTGTCCCGCGAGCAACCAGCGTATCTCTTATCAACCATTGGCTGGGCCACAGGTGCGCCGGTAGCATACAGCGGCGACTCCCATATACTGCAATTGCCTGCCAGGCGCATCTTGTTGTCCCTGTAGAAGATAAGCGCTCCTACCCTTGCCTGCAGGCTGGCAGGCAGTCCTTCGCTGAAATCTACCCAGTCGCCCATTGTGTTGTCCCTGTAGTAAACATTTGACGGACGGGTGTTGGTCACTGCATATACGCCGCCATTGGTGCCACCATGATATTGGAGGAAAGCAACTTTTTTTCCGGCGAGGGTAGTGCCTGTAATATTTGTCCAGCTCGTCCCGCCATTTGTTGACTTGAACACTTTATTTGCCGAACCGGCATTTGCCATGCACACATACACCACACTGTCGTTAAGCGGGTTTATAGCTACATCGGTATTGTATGAGCTCCATGCTACTGGCAATGTCAGTGTGCTCCAACTGGTTCCTGCATCGGTACTTTTATACAGCCCATTGGTGGCGCATACATAAATTACCCTTGGATTGTTCCGGGATATTTCAAAACGCCATACTTTGTTTCCGGTACCAAAGTTGTGCAATGCTGTATATGAAGCCCCGGAATTGGCAGATTTCCATAAAATGCTGTCTTTGCCCAAATGGAAAACACTGCTGTATACAGGGCCTACTGAGAGTTCGCTCGAAAACATGCCATAGTAATCGTCCTGCGGCCATACGGAGTTAGGCACATTCGCTGCGCTTTGCACTACACCTGTCAATGTTGCGGGCAAAATCAGATTGCCTATATCCCTGAAACCCACTGTGCGCGGATTGCCATGAAACACATGTCCCGTTGCATCCTCACCACCACCCAGCGAAAGGGCGTTACCCGCACCATAATATTCATACTGGCCCGAATTGCCGTTGTGATAGCGGCCACCTACCACTATGTCCTCGTCCCAGCCTTGCCCGAATCCCCAGTAGTCCGCACTTCTCAATCCATTGTTGCGCACAGACCAGTTTGCCGTATTGGTAAAAAAGTCGGTAGAATGGTTCACCCCACCGTCAGTTGCTAAATATGCATCACCACCCAATGCCACGGCCTGCTGTATATCGGGGTGAAGGGCAAATGGCCCTGAGTATCCGCCCAGCGGGCTGAAATTCACCCCACCGTCTGTTGATTTGTATGTAGTTGTTGTGCCGACTATCACTGTGTTCGCGTTGGCCGGAGATACTACTATTCCCAGGTCATAATACCCCTGCCCGTTCGACATGCCCAGCCCTGTTGTTGCTGAGCTGCCGGTCAGTGTGGTAGACGTTGATGTCGCCGTCACACTCCATGTAGTTCCCCTGTCTGTGCTTTTTATTACTCTGGGTGGTGTTGTGTTACCCAGGTTAACGCAATAAACATAATTGCTGTTTGCCACCGTCACCCCCAGCCTTGCGCCTGACGTGCCGGTCCCAGCTACTGCGCCTGTTACATCAGTAAAGGTTGCACCGCCATTCGTTGAGCGCAACAAAACAAGGATATTGCCCGATGTAGATCCTGCCGCATAAACCGTATCTGTTCCTGTCGCCCCTATCATGATGTCATAGAGTGAGCCGGTTACGGTACTGCCTGTAGCCATTGTCCAGCTGGCGCCTGCATTGTCGCTGTAGTAGATGGATGTTGAACCCGTGATCAGTATCCTGCCCGTGTTACGGTTTATGGCCATGCTGTTGCCGCCCCCGCCCGTATATGCGCTCAGTGCAGACCATGATGCACCACCATTAATGGTCTTCAGCAGTGTACTTGATCCCCCATCGTAAGTGTACACGATGTTTTCATTCAGTGGGTTCACAGCTATTGACTTTGATCCGCAACTATACAATGTATCACTAACCGAAACCCAGTGCAGGCCTTTGTCAGCAGTGCGGTACATTGTTCCGGGCTCTGAGCATGCATAGAGTACCGAAGGGTTGGATGGGGCTATGGCTATGCAATATATGTTGGTCTGGTAGTTGCGCAGCCCGCCACCACCGCTGCGGTAAGTTTCTACCGGGCCTAACAAGGTCCAGTTGGCAGCACCCGCTGTAGTGCGTTCGTTTCTGCCGCTTTTTTTCTGTCCCTGCTTTTCAATAGAGTTGAGCAATTGTTGTTTGTGGTATCCGGCATCATATTTTATACTTCCGTTCTCCTGTATAAAAGGTGCCATGCTGTTTCTCCAGCGTATGTATGCATTAATATACGGGTCTTCCCTGAATCCCTCAGCGTCACTGCCCCGGCCTTCCTGGGGTTCTTTTGCTGTTTCCGATTTTCCCTTTGACACATTCTTGTATACTTCAATAAGCGAATCTATACTGTATACGTTCGGGTTCCTCCAGTCCGCAAGTTTCACCCATTCAGGCACGGGTATGGTGGCAGGAAGGTCAAAAGGATGCTTTTGTTGTGCGTAACCATTATAGCTACAAAACAAAACAGCTATGATTACCGTTGCTCTTATGTAATTACTTTTCATTATCTGCATATTACACATAAACTAAAAACTTTTTCTGTATGCGAAGGTATATAAAATACTGCCTGAAGTGTTGTACTATGCCGCCAAAAAGAACAATGCAGGGGTGAATAAACAGGGCATATTCATTGCTGTCATTCCGGCTGCATTATGCTACTCAGCCAACACCCGTTTTTTTTATACTTTTGAATTATGTTTTATTCATTCAAAGGTTTTATACCCGTGGTGCATCCATCTTCATTTGTGCATCCGATGGCTGCAGTTACGGGCAATGTGATTATTGGCCGAGACGTATATGTAGGGCCGGGGGCTGCCATACGTGGCGATTGGGGTGGTATCGTGATTGAAGATGGCTGCAACGTGCAGGAGAACTGTACGGTGCATATGTTCCCCGGTACAGTGCTTACACTGCATGAGGGGGCACACATCGGGCATGGTGCCATAATACATGGTGCCAACATTGGCCGGAACGTATTGGTGGGTATGAACTCCGTAATAATGGACGAGGCAGAAATAGGTGATGAAAGTATAATAGGTGCGATGGCCTTCATCGCAGCAAAAACAATAATACCTAAACGCAGCCTGGTAGTAGGTAATCCCGGAAAGATAATAAAGGAAGTGAGCGATGATATGCTGGACTGGAAAACCAAAGGCACGCGCTTATACCAGATGTTGCCAAAGGACTGCCACGATAGCCTTATTGAGTGCAGGCCGTTGAGTGAAATGCCGAATGAGCGGCCTAAACAGGAAAGTTTGTACAGTACATGGGAAACTATTAAGAAAGGCTGACTGGTTAATGATACGGTAAGTTACATGTTGCGTAACAGCCATTTCTAAATTATAAAATGAAAAATGCCCCCGGTTCATCGGGGGCATTTTTTAAAAATAGTAACTCACGAATTAACCATTCGCTTCTTCAGAATGAACCAGTTCATTAACGAACTTAGCCACTGCTGCAATACGCGCATGATTCAAAGCGTAGTGAATGAATTTACCGTCACGCTCAGTGATCACGATGTTTGCCCTGCGCAGGATAGCGAGATGTTGAGAAGCAACAGACTGCTCTAAACGCAACTTTACGTAAATGTCAGTTACATTCATGCGTTTGTTTTCTTCCAGCAACTTCACGATCTGCTGACGCAGTTTGTGGTTTATTGCCCTCAATGTCATAGCTGCATTTTTCACAGCTACGTAGTCCAACTTGATTTGATCGTTGGATCCTTCGCTCTTCCGAATTACCAGAGTGTTTGCTGATACCGTCGTTTCCATTAATTGAAATTTTGGTGTTAAATTGATTAAAAAAAAGATTGCTTACTCCCCATATCGATTTAAAAAAATCAGAATGGGTTGCAAACATACGCATTTAAACCGATATGAGGTACATTAAATTTAAAAAAAAAGTTAACGCAGCGTTAAAAATACAAATTTGTTGTATAGAAAATTGACTATAAATTAGTGATATTCAGCTATTTATGAGTGAAAACTTGTTTCAGATAAAAAGGTTCTGCAATAGCTAAATTTACAATTCGATTACATTTATAATGCTCAAAAGCATATGTAATCCATAAATCAAAGTTTATCTGTATGTCCTGAACTATTCGTAATTCACTTATAGCCAATTCATTAACAATGTCAGGAACATTTGTTATGAGTACTGAACCTTCTTTTTTACCTATCAACAAATTCAATTCTTCATGCATAATATGCCGGGGCTCCAAAACACAAATAAGTTTATTATCATAAACACCTACGAAATATTCTTTTTCCCTCGCCAGTAAAAGTGATATGAATTGCTCACCGGCATTATATTGACTGTGCGCGTTATAAGCTAATAATGTCAGGCGATTATCAAGCAGCAATGGGATGTCAAGTGCGTAGCACAATCCTTTTGCTGTAGCCATACCAATGCGCAAACCTGTATACGAGCCGGGGCCGGCACATACTACAATGCCATTTAATTGCTGAAGTGAAATATGTGCAGCCGCAAGTGCCTCATTGATTAAAATATTTATTGTAGCGGCATGGTTACGTGTCTCCGTATTTGAGCAGTAGGCCAATAATTTACCATCGCCACCTATGGCCACGGCACCGGTATCGGTAGAGGTATCAATGTGTAATAGATAATGCATCTCAGTATGCAAATGTAAATGAAAAGACAATCCTTCTTAGTAAGCCCGGAACGAAAATGAGCAGGTCGTTTTAATTGGTACCAAATACTATTACTTTTGCAATATGGAAAAGAAAATAATACGCACAGACAATGCACCCGCCCCAATAGGGCCATACAACCAGGCTATACAATATGGCGATATGATATTTATATCCGGACAGATACCGATAGACCCTAAATCAGGCAACCTGGTGCAGAGCGATATAAAAGCGGAAACAACACAGGTAATGGAAAACCTGAAAGCGATACTTACTGAAGCAGGGTTGACTTTTGATGATGTAATTAAAACGTCCATCTTCCTGATGGATATGGGGCAATTTGGAGCTGTAAATGAAGTATATGGCAGCTATTTTACTGGTTATGCCCCTGCCCGCGAAACCGTTCAGGTAGCAGGCCTGCCCAAGGGTGTGAATGTGGAAATAAGTATGATAGCAGGGAAATAAATTCGAATAAAACAATTCGGCAATTTGACAATGATATTGTGTCTATTGTCAAATTGCCGAATTCATTAGAAGACTAATTATCCTTTCTTTACTTCTTTGGCCCAGGCATCTTTTAGCGTTACTGTGCGGTTAAAAATGAGTTTTGAATCAGTGCTGTCAGTATCCACACAGAAGTATCCTTTGCGCATAAATTGTACCTTATCTCCCACCTTTGCTTTGGCCAGTTCCGGCTCAATGTAAACCGAGGGCAAAATACTGAGCGAGGCAGGGTTAATATAATCTTTAAAGTTCCCTTCTTCATTCGATGGGTCCTCCACCCTGAAAAGGCGGTCATACATACGTACTTCGGCAGTTTTTGCATGTGCTATGCTCACCCAGTGAATGGTACCCTTGGGGCTTAGTCCGCTTGTATCGTTGCCGCTTTTACTTTCCGGTATGTATGTACAGTGTACTTCTGTTATGTTTCCTGCTTCGTCTTTTTTGCATCCTTCGCATTTTACTATATAGGCACTTTTCAGGCGCACCATATTGCCGGGTGCCAGGCGGAAGAACTTTTTAGGCGCTTCTTCCAGAAAATCCTCGCGCTCTATCCATAGGGCTCCGCTGAAGGGAATTTTACGGCTGCCACCGTTAGGGTCTTCAGGGTTGTTCTCAGCGTCAAATATATCTTCCTGCCCGTCGGGATAATTAGTGATAACGAGCTTTACCGGATCAAGCACAGCCATTACCCGGTTGCAGGTTTTGTTCAGGTGCTCACGCACACAGAATTCCAGCAAGCCTACATCCACTATATTCTCCCGCTTAGCTATTCCTACAGTGTCGCTGAATTGGCGCAAAGCCTCAGGTGGGTAACCCCTGCGGCGCATACCACTTATCGTAGGCATACGGGGGTCGTCCCAGCCGGCAACATGTTTTTCATTCACCAGTTGCAGCAGCTTGCGCTTGCTCATTACCGTATAGGTAAGATTGCGCCGTGCAAATTCATATTGTTGTGAGGGGAAGATGCCCAATTGCTCAATGAACCAGTTATACAGGGGACGGTGGTGAATGAATTCAAGTGTACAGATGGAGTGTGTTATCTCTTCAATGCTGTCGCTCTGGCCGTGGGCGTAGTCATACATGGGGTATATGCACCACTTATCTCCGGTGCGGTGGTGATGCTCGTGTTTTATGCGATACATCAGCGGGTCGCGCAGCAGGAGGTTAGGGTGCGCCATGTCTATCTTAGCTCTCAGTGTTTTCTCACCATCCTTATACTTACCGGCTTTCATATCTGCAAATAACTGTAGATTTTCTTCTATGCTACGGCTGCGATATGGGCTTTCTATGCCCGGCTTTTCAAAAGAGCCTTTTGTGGCGGCTATCTCTTCGGCGGTGCTGTCATCCACATATGCCAAACCTTTTTTAATAAGCGTAACGGCAAAATCGTACAGCTTATCAAAATAATCGGAAGCGTAATACTCACCATCCCACTGGAAGCCCAGCCATTTTATATCATTTTTTATACTCTCCACATACTCGGTTTCTTCAGTTACCGGGTTGGTATCGTCAAATCGGAGGTTGCATTTGCCATTGTATTTTTTTGCCAGCCCGAAGTTGAGGCATATGGATGTGGCATGGCCTATGTGGAGATAACCATTTGGTTCCGGTGGGAAGCGGGTATGTAACCTGCCTCCGTGTTTGCCTGCGGTTATATCTTCTTCTATTATTTCCTCAAGGAAATTAAGGGAACGTTCTTCGCTCATTATATTTGTTTGTTATAGGAGAGCAAAGGTAGTAAAAGAATGGGTGGTAGGGTTTAAGGTTTGGCGATCAATTAATAGTGACCGGAGTACTGAAATGCTGATTATAACTGAGATTATATTTTATGCCAACATTAAAAAATAATGCATAAACGTGTATTGAGGGTGGGAATCCCATATATTTTGCATAAGCCCCTTTGACTATATTGGTTAGCATATAGTACGTAGATGTACCAGCTATTACACTTACGTTAGGGCTGAGCCGATACACCAGGTCTGCCTCTGCAATGCTCCATAAACTAAAACGCTCAAAGTATTTGTCAAAATTCTCTCCCGCATATTTCTGAGTGCCATATTGCACGTTCGTATTATAAGTGATACCGGCACCTATAGCCGGAATAAAAGAAAATTCTTTAGATAGTTTAAAGGAATAGCCTAATGTCAACGGCACTAAAATATGATTGTAGCGTTGAAGCTCTTGTCGCTTATATGTCCAGACCTGGCCGGTACTTGCGCCTTTTGAAATCCAGTAAGTAGATAAAGCTTCTCTGCCTGTTTGCATGTATCCGATGCCGCTACTCAACTGCATTTTTTTATGACGATATGCAATAGCTAGTTGAAAATCGGGCACTAAGATATTTTTAGAAGCATATTCACCATTTACACGGCCGGCATTTATATTGCCTAAACCTATACCGATGATTGGTTGTAAATAAAATTTATCCTTTGCGGATGAAATAAGCGGCAGCAATAAAAATGATAAAAGGTATGTATATCTCATAAAGTATCTTGTAATGGCATAACTGTAACAATTAATGTGCCGAACGTTGATACATCACCATCTGCCGCACGAAGAAAGCGGGTATCTGCGTGCCGCGCTGGAACTCGCCAGACGTACTCTCACACCCACATTGAATAACAGTGCGTGATTATACATGCGTTTAGGGAACGCATGTTCCGGGTAGCCGGTTGGATCAATCATATTGGTAAGCATACGGTAAAAACTTATGCCGGCAACTATGCCCACTCTTGAATTAAGGCTATATGTCAGGTCGGCCTGGACCTGGCCCCACATGCTGAATTTTTGAAATGGCCTCATTCCACTGCCCTCATAGGTATGCCCCAGGTTGAAAAGTGCAATGTGATAGACGTTCGACATGTTGATCTTATCTGTTTGGCTGAACCTGACCCTGACATTATAAGAGCCTGCCACACCTAATGACGGAATAAGCATTAGTTTTTCGGATAACCATATCCCGTAACCAATACTCAGTGGCACCATCACATGCTCATACTGCTCCGTCTTGCGTGCCTGCCGCCTGTTATGTACTCCGGGACTCTCAAGGTCGTAAGTCCAGAAATCATATGTTGCATTTCTGCCGGTAAGCATATAGCCCAAACCGGTATTAATAAACAGGTTTCCGATCTGGTGCCCCACACCTGCATGGGCCTGATAGCCCAAAATATATCTCCCGGACATGTCATGTAACTGAACGTTGGAAGGCCCGATGCCAGCATAGCTCTGTACATAAGTCTGCCCTTTTGCACTCAGAGCGCAAGCAATCATCAGCAGGATAATGTAGTGTGTGTGTTTCATCCGGACGGTTCAGCTATCACCAAGATAATGAATTTTATTATAATGTTGTATATCCGCCCTATAAATCATTACTTTTGCGCACCAATAGCGCGAAATGAATATGAAAAGACCTATACGGGTTTTGGTAGCTAAAGTGGGCCTCGACGGGCACGACCGCGGCGCTAAAGTGGTGGCAACTGCCCTCCGCGATGCAGGCATGGAGGTTATTTATACCGGCCTCAGGCAAACTGCCGAGATGGTAGTGAATACCGCCCTTCAGGAAGATGTGGATGCCATAGGGATCAGTATTCTCAGTGGCGCGCATATGACCGTTTTCCCGAAGGTGCAGCAACTGATGCAGGAAAAAGGCCTCAACGATGTTTTACTTACAGGGGGCGGTATCATACCCGATGAGGATATGAAGCAACTGCAAGCAAAAGGAGTCGGAAAATTATTCCCGCCCAGCGCACCTACTACCGAAATTGCAGGCTATATAACTGGTTGGGTGCAGGAACACAGAAAGGAACTGTTATAGTCGTAAATGCGGAAAAGTAGTCTAAACAAATTTAAGATAAGCCAGATAACATATTCAATCAAAAATCACAGATAAAAAATCATAAATAATGACATTATTGACGCAATTAGAGAACGGTACGTACATAATCACTATAAACCGTCCGGACAAAATGAACGCCCTCAACAAGGACGTGATCAACGACCTGAGCAATGCGCTGGATGAGGTATATAATAACGCAGATATAAAAACCGCAATCATCACCGGGGCAGGAGAAAAAGCATTTGTGGCAGGTGCCGATATCAGCGAATTTCTCACTTTGGGCAAAACCGAAGGGGCTGCATTGGCTAAAAGGGGCCAGGATATGGTGTTCAATAAAATCGAAAATTGTCCTAAACCGGTTATAGCCGCCGTGAACGGATTTGCCCTCGGGGGCGGTTGCGAACTGGCGATGGCCTGTCATTTCAGGGTGGCATCGGCCAATGCAAAGTTTGGACAGCCAGAGGTGAACCTCGGGCTTATTCCCGGCTATGGCGGTACACAGAGACTTACACAGCTTATTGGCAAAGGAAAATCCATGGAACTGATGATGACTGCTGATATGATAGGTGCAGACGAGGCAAAAAACCTTGGCCTGGTAAATCATGTATTCGCGTTGGAGGAATTGCTGCCTAAAACGAAAGAGATATTACAAAAAATACAATCAAAAGCGCCCGTAGCGGTAGCAAAAGTGATTGCTTGCGTGAATGATGCTGCCAAAGGCGATTTCAGGGGATTTGACAACGAGATAGAGCGTTTCGGGGAGTGTTTTACCACCGAAGATATGAAAGAAGGAACTAATGCATTTACGGAAAAAAGAAAACCTGTGTTTAAAGGAAAATAATTTATTATCTTCAACCTCAAATTTTTCTATACATGCGACCCAGGTATATCCTTAGTTTGTTGATCATCTGTTTCAGCCTTGCTTACAGTAGCGTCTCTTCCGCGCAAAATGCGTTCAGGGAATATGTGGAGCAGGACGGATGGTCTATAGGGATGAATGCCGGCATGAGCGACCTGTGGGGTGACGTGGGCACTAAATCGTTCATCACCCACTATGCCAACAGTAAATATTTTGATAAGGTGGCCTTTATGGGTGGCCTGTTTGGCCGTTATACGGTGCATCCCTGTTTCGCTATAAGGCTGCAGGGAAATTATGGATCGCTCTACGCTACCGATAAATGGAACTATGATGCAGCGGTGGTGGTTCAGCTACAGGGCGAAGACGCATACCAGCGCTACGCACGCGCCCAGAATGTGAAGACTTATCTTTTCGAAGGAACTGTGCTTTTTGAGATCATGCCTTTCAGGATAAATCCTGAGACCAAAAGGGCCGGAAAAAGAGGTCAGCCGTTTATAGGATTAGGCATCTCTTATTTTCACTTCAATGCTTACAGCACAGTAGGTGATGGCGGCCAGTGGGTCCCGATCAAAGACCTGCATCTTGAAGGTCAGGGCTGGGGGCCGGGTTATCCAAAACAATATAAGTCGTGGCAGCCTGCCATACCCATCACTATCGGTTACCGCTGGGATATGGGCGAGCACCTGAACTTTGGTATCGAATACATGTATCGCAAAACTTTCACCGACTACCTCGACGGGGTAAGCGGAGAATACGTAGACCCGAAAGAATATTCTCTGCACCTGAGCCCAGGTAAGGCAACTACTGCCGCTTATGTGGCTGACAAGGGTTACTACCTTGGCCTGTCTCAGCCCAATGCAAAGGGTAATTTGAGAGGCAACCCAAGCAATAAAGATGCCTATTCGACTATTACATTAACGCTCTACTACAAGATAAACACTAACTCGCGCAGGTGGTGGGGTTTTTAATTTGCACCTCTGAAAGTACATTCAGTTCCATTTTTTGAGATCCGGGGGCTACCTTCCTGAAAGTCTATGTTGCAACAGATCTGATTTTAACATGATGTGCTTTTTGGAACAGGTACTTATTTCTTTATAAAAACCTTAGTGCCTATACTCACGAAGGTGTATAGTTCTTCTACGTCTTTGTTCCTGATGGCGACACATCCATCCGTCCAGCAAACGCCGGTTTCTATCATATCGTCGCCTCCTTTCCATATACCATGTATACCTACATCGCCGCCTATCTTTGCATCGCGTGGGATACGGCCTTCCTCCTTCAGCTTATTGAAACGCGTTAACGACGTATCATTGGGGTAATTGAGTAGCATGAATTTGTCGTACTTGGAGTTCGGGTTTTTGCTCCTGATGGTGAACCAGCCTTCAGGTGTGCATCTGTCGCCCTGCATACACTTGTCCTCCATAGGTTTAGGCCCGAAGACTGCTTTATACGACCTGATCATCTTATTGCGATAAAAAACCTCTACCACATAGCGCGATTTACTGACAGTAACGGACACCAGTTCTTTATTCATTGTATCGGGGTTGATAGGCGCATGAAGGTTTACATTGTTCTTAATAATGAGCGTTTCCTTTATCCGTCTTGTACCCTGGTCGTATTGTATTGTTCGTATGATATTGCCTTTATTATCCTTGCGCTCCTCCAGTATTTTTATATTGCAGGGGCGCGGTATATCACCCGGTTCGGGCCTGAGGTTTATCTGCGCACTGCCGGTATAAAATAAGAGTACGCAAAGAACAGATAAAGTGAGGTTAAAGCAATTACAAGAGTTTAGAAAAGGCATCATTCGCTGCATATTGTTGATCAACGGGCTTGCATTTGTTTGTATTCCGCATTAGATATTATTGTATAATCACTCGGGATACGGAAGTTGGCGTTCTCAACAGGGCTGGATTCTATTTTTTCTGCATCGAAATACATCACTACGCCATCCTCATCTTTATAGGAAAAGATCAAAGGCATAAATTGAGCATCGGGATAGCGGTTGTACGTTACTGATATAGTCGGGTACCATTCCCTGGTATAGCACAGGTCGGCGGATGATCCGTCTCTATACCGGATAATACCCTTGTAGGCTACACAACCGGCAACACTGTCTGCTCTCCGTTCTTCATCCGTAATAGAAAAACGGGTATACTTTTCCTGCTTTTTCATTACATCATCCATCGCCAGCTCAACTGCATATTTTCTGCCATTCCTGTTCTGTAGTGAATAGATGATATTCGTATTTGAGTTGAGAATTATGACGTGCCGGTAACCATTTGACAACTGCAGGTCTTTCCGTAGCTGAGTCCCTTTGAAGGTGAAAGTATATGTCCCTGTAAATGTTCTGTTATCGGGAGATACAAGTTTTACTTTATAGTTAATGAATCCTTCCGTCAGGGCTTTCTGCGCCCGGAGCGCTATGGCTGACAAAAGAAGCAGCAAAAGGAAAGAAAAATTAAGGTAGCGCATAGCAATATAAGCAGGGGACTGTTGGATACAAATTACCATTTTTCAGGCAATTCGCCGTGAATTTATTATTTCTTTATCATTTTTGAAGGGGTAAAATCCGTACTTTGCCTGTTATCTACACGGAAAGAAATAAAGTCTATGAAAAAAATCAATAGATACAAAGGGTTTGCGGCGGGAGTAGCCTTGTCGGCTGTTGCTTTTTTCTTTATTCATGCAAAGTCGAACGATCCCTATTTTGAAATATCGAAGAACCTGGATATTTATGCCAACCTGTTCAAAGAACTGAATACATACTATGTAGACCCTATAGAACCGGGTAAGCTGGTGAAGACAGGGGTGGATGCCATGTTGGAAGAATTGGACCCATACACCAATTACATAACCGAGGCGGATATAGAAGAATACATGTTCATGACCACAGGCAAGTATGGGGGCATAGGTGCCAGCATGAAGCGCAAAGGTGACGATATTTACATAGGGGATGTGTATGAGAACAGCCCGGCGCAAAAGGCAGGCCTGCACCCTGGCGACCTCGTTGAAACCATTGACAACCAGGTGGTGAAGGGAAAAAGTGTGGACGATCTGAGCGGATTGCTGAAGGGCTCACCGGGCACGCAGTTGAGCATGAAGGTGAAAGATGCGTTTACAGGTACTTCCTCAACTAAACTGATAACACGCGGAGAGATTGAAATATCGAGTGTGCCTTATTACAGTCTTGTAGGCGAAAAGAACGACATCGCATTCGTGCGGCTCACGCAGTTCACACAGGGTTGCGCAAGGCTGGTGAAACAGGCATGCGACAGCCTGTACAGGGCGCAGCCCGCGCTTAAGGGTGTGGTGCTTGACCTGAGAAACAACCCGGGCGGATTGCTTACAGAAGCTGTAGACCTGTGCAACCTGTTCATCGATAAGGGCCAACTGGTAGTGAGCACCAAAGGAAAGATACCCGACATGGACGAAGACTATAAGACCAATGGCACTGTATGGAACAAGGAGCTGCCGCTGACAGTACTTGTCAATCACTCCTCGGCATCGGCATCTGAGATTGTTGCCGGTACTATGCAGGACCTTGACAGGGGCGTGGTGATAGGTGAGCGTTCATATGGCAAAGGATTGGTGCAAAAGACAAGGTCGCTGGGTTTTAATTCTCTGCTGAAACTTACGATAGCCAAATATTATACACCAAGCGGCCGTTGTATACAGGCCCTCGACTATTCGCACCGCAATGCTGATGGAAGTGTAGGCTATATTCCCGATTCGTTGAAAAAATCATACCGGACAAAATCGGGGCGTATTGTGAAAAGCGGCGGTGGCGTGGAGCCCGATGTATATGTGAAGAATGAGCCAATGAGCATGGTGGCCGTTACTTTATACACGCGGAACCACCTCTTCGATTATGCAACCGAATATGCCAGTAAACACTCATCAATACCTCCTGCCGATAAATTTTCGCTTACCGATGCCGAGTTCAACCAGTTTTGCAAATGGGTAGAGAATAAAGACTACTCGTACCAGACGGAAACAGAACTCGCACTCGATTCCCTTAAAAAACTGGCAGTAAAGGAAAAGTACTACGATGATGCCAAAAAGGAATTTGACGAACTCAAATCAAAATTATCTCACGACAAAAAGCAAGACTTGCTGAAGCATAAAGATCAGGTAAAGGAAATGCTGGAAAATGAGATCGCATCAAGGTACTATTACTCCCGCGGCCGCGTGGCACAGGGCCTTCAGTATGATAAGGACCTGGACAAAGCGCTGGCACTCATGAACAATCCTGCTGAATACAAGGGGCTTTTAAAGCCCGGGAAGTAACCCCGCCCAGTTCTTCAACAACTGCAAACCATATTCTGTCCCTACTGATTCAGGGTGGAATTGTACCCCGATACACGGATATTGCTTATGCGCCAATGCCATGATAGTGCCATCATCAGTATGAGCAATGGCGTTTAGCGGGGTATTGTCAAAGTCATTTACTATCAGCGAATGATACCTCATTATCGTAAACGGTGAAGGAATATTTTTGAATAGTGGGTCGCCGTTGTGGGTTATTTCACTGGTCTTCCCGTGCATGGGGTAGGGCGCATGTACCAGATTAGCACCAAAATACATGCCTAATGCCTGGTGGCCCAGGCATACACCCAGTATAGGTATGCTGTCATGAAACCGGGCTATGGCATCCATGGTAATGCCCGCCTGCAGTGGTGTTTCGGGGCCGGGGGATATGATGAGCCTTGTGGGAGAAAGTGCTTCCAGTTGCGGCACAGTAATCTCGTCATTGCGGTAAACGGCGCATTCATTGCCGGTCTGCAGCAGGTAATCGTGCAGGATGTAGGTAAAGGAATCGTAATTGTCAATGAGTACCCACATCTCCTGCTTTATGGTTTACGCCGTCAAAAAAATGCTCCAGGCTGCTGAAAGTATCTTTTACATAAGGTATCATCTTCCCTGCCTGCTCAAAGAACCATGGCGCAAGCTTTGACAGCAACGAATAGGTTTTTGACGCAGCTATGGTCTCGGGTGCTATCAGGTGCATCCTGTTACCTATCCACAGGAACGAGCTCCACAACACAGCGCCGAGGAAAGCATATAAAAGGCCGCCAACCAGTTTGTTCACCAGGCCCAGTGCTATGCCCTCGGCAGCCTTCTCTATCAGTTTTGCGATCAGCCAGACAACAAGAACAACGCCTACAAACAAAACCAGGTAACTGATGACCTGTACCCAGCCTGAGGAAGCATATCCTTTTTCCTGCAGCCACCCTGAAAATGATGCCGACAACTTCAGCGAGCAAAGGACGCCCAGCAGTATGGCCAGCACCGAGAATACGGCTACAATAAGCCCCTTCATGTAGCCACGGATGAAGAATAAGATAATGAGGATAATGCCGACTATATCCAGCGCCATAATTATGCCAAAAGTAAGCATAAAAAAATGTGGCACACCAACGAAGGCATACCACATTCATAAAAAGAAAAATTTACTGTGCCAGTAACTGCTTCACCATTTCTGATATAGCCTTGCCATCTGCTTTCCCGGCAAGTTGCTTACTAGCCACGCCCATCACTTTGCCCATATCAGCGGGTGTCTTTGCGCCCACCTGGTCTATGATGGCTTTTACCTCATTTTTCAATTCATCGGCCGACATCTGTTTTGGAAGGAATTTCTCAATAATAGCGAGTTCTTCCCTTTCCTTGGCGGCTAGGTCTTCGCGGTTTTGCTTTTCAAAAATATCCAGCGAATCGCGGCGTTGCTTGGCCAGTTTTTGCAGCATCTTCAGTTCTGTGGCTTCGCTTATCTCACCGGAGGCCCCTTCAGCAGTTTTCTCTATGATAATTGCTGCCTTTATTGCACGAAGGGTACGCAACGCCGCCTCGTCCTTGGCGCGCATCGCGGTCTTCAGTTCTTCCATTACTTTTTCTTCAAGAGCCATTTTGTGGAATTTGGGATTTGTAATTGGGAATTTTGGATTGTTATTCATCAGAAAGAGAAATCAGGAACAGATAGCAATGCTATCCAAACTACTGATTCCCGCTACGAGGCATTTTCTGCTTCTATTGCTTCAGTCGCTTTCTTAAGGAAAGTTTTTGCAAATGCTTTGAGCTCGTTCGAGAGCTCTGTGTTCTTGGTTGCACGCAGGTAGGTATCTGCCATGCCGTAGAATGTCTGGTAAAAGAAGTCGTTCATTTCATCTACCATCATCTTGTTTGTCCACAGGTCTATGCGCAGGGCCGATTTTTCCTGTCCGTCCCACAGCCCAAGGAGTATAGCTTTGGCATTCTGCCAATCAGCAACGCCGCCATCGGGTGCAGTCCATTGTATTGCCTCAGGCATTTTATCTTCCGCCAGCTCTACCTGTATATTAATATTAGATTTCATATTGTTCAAGTTTAAAATAAGAGGTCAAAAATAGTGCTAATTGGCCGAAAGGTTAAATGGTTAAAAAGTTAAATGGTTAAAAAGTGGTTAAATGCTTATTTGTATACGATAGTCAGTAAGGTATATTTCTGCCTATTCATTTGTTTTTGGAGCGGCCCATTTGTTCAACTGCTTCACGCAGGCGGCAATGTCTTTGGGCAACGGGGCCTCGGCGGTGATTTCCTTGCCATCCTCTTTTACAAATTGCAGCCTGTATGCGTGTAGCGCTAGCCTGCTCAGCAGCGGCCTTTCCTGTTCATCTTTGCCGGAAAGGTTGTATTTCCGCTTAATGGCCGACAACATAAAGGGCTTACCATCGCCATACAGCTCATCACACACTATAGGGTGGCCAATGGATTGCATGTGAACACGTATCTGGTGGGTACGGCCGGTATGTATCTGGAATTGGAGCAGCGAGTACAAAGGCCATTGCTCCACTACTTTATAGTCGGTAACTGCCAGCTTTCCCTTCCTTGCCACTATCATTTTGCCGTTCTTTGCCGGGTGCTCTGTTATCGGGCTTTCTATCCGCCCTTCCGAAGGGGTCACAATGCCTGTTACCAGACCCGCATAGAATTTCCCCACTGCATGCTCCTGGAACAGCATGGAGAGATAGCGGTGTGTTTGTTCGTTTTTGGCGAAGCATATTACACCGCTGGTGTCCCTGTCCAGCCGGTGCACCACCCATACTTTCTGGCCGGTCTTTGCCTCCAGTATCTTATTAAGGCTGGGCAGCTCCTGGTTGAACCTGTCCGGTATTACCAATAGTCCTGCGGGTTTGTTTGCTATCAGCAGGTCGTCATCTTCGTATAGTACATCAATCGTCATTATTTCATTTCTTTTTTATAGCGGTCGAGGCAATAGTCCTCGTTCTCCCGCATTATCTTCCGGTCTTTTTCTTTCTTGTCCTTAAACCCGCACAGGTGCAGCACCCCATGAAATATGACCCTGTGCAGCTCATCGCTATAGGTGGTCTTGAATTTTTTGGCATTGTCCTTTACCCGGTCAACACTGATGTATATCTCGCCCTGCAATTCTTTTTTATTTTCACTGAGGTCGAAGGTGATGATATCGGTATAGGTATCATGGTCGAGGAAATTTTTATTCATCTCCAGCAAAAAATCATCTGAACAGAATATGTAGCTCAGGTCTGCCGTTCGTATATCTTTCATATACTTGCTCACAAGCACATCAATAAATACAGACAGCCGCCGCCTATCCTTCAGGCCGGACTTAGCATCGTGTTCATAAAATTTCGAGGGCATAGTGGTGATTTTTTGCAAAGGTCGTAACAAATCCGAGTAAATCATTCAATATATTGATTTGTTTTACTGGGTTTGGATGATTTTTATCATTACCCCTTATCCTATTATTCCTTATTTTGCCAGTTCAAATAAAATTTATGTCCCGGAAAGTTACCGTATTAGGAGCAGGTTTGGTTGGCTCATTGTTATCTATCATCCTGCGCAAAAGGGGGTATGAAGTAGAACTATACGAGCGCAGGCCCGATATGCGTAGTGCCCATATCTCTGCCGGAAAATCCATCAACCTCGCTACCAGCCACCGCGGATGGAAAGCATTGGAACTGGCTGGCCTGAAGCAGGAAATGGAGGCGCTGGCTATACCCATGTATGGCCGCCAACTGCACCAGCCCGATGGCAATACCGCTTTTCAGGCATATAGTAAGAACAATGAAGCCATCTTTTCTGTAAGCAGGGGCGAACTGAACAAAAAACTGATGACCCTTGCTGAACAACATGGCGTAAAAATATTTTTTGAACACCGCTGCTCGCATGTAGATGTGCCCGCAAATACCGTTCACTTCGAGCTGCCGGACAAAACGCAGAAGGTGGTGACGGCCGACCTCCTGTTTGGCGCCGACGGGGCTTTCTCTGCATTGAGGGATAGTTATACAAGGCTTACCCGTGTGAACTGCGACCAGAACTACCTAGACTACGGCTACAAAGAACTGTGCATACTGCCGGGCAAAAACGGCGAGTGGCTGATGGAAAAAAATGCCCTGCATATATGGCCGCGTGGCAACTATATGTTGATTGCCCTGCCGAATACCGACGGCACATTTACCTGCACACTGTTCTTGCCTTTCGAGGGGCCGGTATCCTTCGATAAACTGAAAACGGAGGAGGATGTAACCCGTTTTTTCGATACGCAATTTGCTGACGCTAAAGCACTGATGCCCGGCCTGCTGGATGACTTCTTCACCAACCCCACCTCCGCATTGGTCACTACGCACATCAGCAAGTGGCATTATGAAAATAAAAGCGCACTGATAGGCGATGCCGCTCATGCCATTGTACCGTTTTATGGGCAGGGCATGAATGCCGGTTTTGAGGACTGCACCGTGCTCAGCGGGCTTATGGATAAGCATGGCGAAGACTGGGAAACGATTTTACCTGCTTATGCTGCCCTGAGGCGGCCGAACGGAAATGCCGTGGCAGACCTCGCTTTAATGAACTTCATAGAAATGCGCGACAAGGTGGCCGACCCCAAATTCCTGGAGCGCAAGAAAATAGAAAAGGAACTGGGCAAGCGTTACCCCGACCAGTTCGTATCTGTTTACGAAATGGTCTCTTTCAGCCACACACCATATAGCACTGCCATTCAATGCATTCAGGCACAGGACCAATTGCTAGAACGGATAATGAATGAGGGCGATTTTTTTGTGAACGTGGAAAAGGGTAGCTTTGGCGATACCCTCGGCAAATGGGTGAGTGAGTACCATGATGCCGTGCAGCAACTGGATTTTGGAAAATGAAGCCCGAAAAAAGATGGACGTTAAAACCTGCAGATGAGCAAAAAGTAAACAGGCTTTCTGAAGTATTAAAGATACAGCCTGCTATATGCAGGATGCTGGTGCAGCGGGGCATTGAGGATTACGAAAGCGCAAGATTATTTTTTCGTCCTGAATTATCGCATTTGCATGACCCTTTCCTTATGAAAGGGATGAAGCAGGCGGTAGACCGCATCTCAGAGGCTATTGAATGGCATGAACGCATAATGGTGTATGGCGACTATGACGTGGATGGCACCACGGCGGTATCTCTGTTCTATTCTTTTCTCAAAAATAATTATAAGGGCGAATTATCATTCTACATTCCACACCGATACAGGGAAGGCTACGGTCTATCTAGGGCAGGTATTGATTTTGCACATGCCAACGGCTACACGCTGATGATAACGCTTGATTGCGGCATCAAATCGGTGGAAATGATTGCCTATGCAAAGTCGCTGAACATAGACGTGATCGTTTGCGACCACCACCTGCCCGACCATGAGCTGCCCCCGGCCTTCGCCATACTCAATCCCAAACAACATGATTGTAAGTATCCGTATAAGGAACTGAGCGGCTGCGGAATAGGGTTCAAGCTGGCGTCAGCCCTTGCTATCCATTGGAAACAGCCTATGGATAATGTTCACCAATACCTCGACCTCGTAGCCACGAGCATTGCCGCAGATATAGTGCCTATAGATGGTGAGAACAGGATACTGGCTTATTATGGCGTGAAGCGTATTAACGAATCACCATGTCTGGCTATATCTACTTTAAAGGAGCTTGCGGGTGTTACCAGGCCTTTGTCTATATCAGACCTTGTTTTTGTAATAGGCCCGCGTGTAAATGCTGCGGGTAGAATGGATGATGCACGGAAGGCCGTGGAATTCTTCATAGAAACAGACCCCGAGAAAATACAGGTGCTCGCCGCGGCGCTGCATTCTGATAACGATGACCGAAAAGAGGTGGACAAAACTACCACTGAAGAAGCACTGGCCATAATGCAGGATGATGAGGCCATGTGGCACCGGAAATCTACCGTACTTTACCGCCCGCACTGGCACAAGGGCGTAGTGGGCATTGTGGCATCGAGGCTGATTGACCATTATTACCGCCCCACCATAATGCTGACAAATGCGAATGGCAAGGCGACAGGTTCCGCGCGCTCAGTATCCGGGTTCAATATATACGAGGCTATTCACGAGTGCCGTGATCTGCTGGATAATTACGGGGGGCACTTCTACGCCGCCGGTATGACCATGGGTGAGGATCGTGTTAATGAATTCATTGAAAAATTTGAACAGATAGTTTCCTCAACCATAACGGCCGAGCAGCAAATACCCGAAATAGAAATTGATGCCGAGATACCACTATCACTGGTAAAACCCGCACTGAATAATATACTGAAACAATTTGAGCCTTTCGGCCCGGCCAATATGCGGCCGGTATTCGTGAGCCGGGAGGTGTATGATTATCAGGGCAAATCGAATGTGGTAAAGGAGCAACACCTGCGCATAGTGGCCCACCAGAAGAACGGTGCTGTAATTGAGGGTATAGGTTTTAACCTGGCCGACAAATATGAGCTGGTGAGAAATGGCCCTTTCGATATGGTGTACACTATGGACGAGAATGAGTTTAACGGTACAACAAGATTACAGGTGAAGGTGGTGGATGTGAGGGGGATAAACCTCACCCCAAATCCCTAAACGGGCTTAATTTGTGCTCTTTCCAACATTTTCACTAATATTACCTGATTAAAATAAGGCTATGAAAAGAATTTTAGTACTCTGCCTCATGCTCTCGGGGGTAACAGTTTTTGCACAGAGAAGGACCTACTCAAAAGCTCCCGACGCAGTTCGCATCGCTTTCAACAAGCAATTCCAGAGGGTAGACGACCCAAGGTGGGTAATAGAAGATGGAAAATATGAGGCACATTTCAGGCACGACGGGCAGCAGGTGTCGGCACTGTATGAGAAAGATGGCACATGGATAGAAACAGAGCGGGTAATCCCGGTGGAATCGCTGCCTGCCGAAGTTAAATTGTATATCGAAAAGAATTTCAGTGGCCGCAACGCACGTGAGGCATCTGTAGTAAAACTGGCTAACGGCGAAACTAATTATGAAGCACACATCAATTACATGGACCTCATTTTCAACGCCGAGGGTAAATATATCAGGACGGAAAAAGACTAAACGCCCTAAAAACTGATTTTACTTTTCTTAAAATCCCCATTCGGGGATTTTTTATTTATATATATTCGAATAAAATTATTAATTTTAAGTTAGACATTCAGTTTTTCATGTAAATCAGCTTTTATGAAGACTACGATTATCTCAAGGAGCATTGCAGCATTATCGCTATTGGTCATACTTTGCGGCACCGTTATCAATGGTTCAGCCACAACCTGGACCACAGTTTCTGCAGGTTCTATCAACACGCTGTCTAACTGGAGCAATGGATCTACATCGCCTACCACGTTCGCTACACCGGGCGATACCTGGAATATTACAATGAACATGACCATGAGTTCAGGTGTGCCATGGACGGTGGGCACAGCATCAACTGCGCCGGTAACTGTTAACTTAATGAGCGGAGGTTACATAAGCGGTGGCGCGGGAGGCTTCCAGATGATATTCAATATTTACGGCAATATGAATATTGCAGATACAATTATTGCAAACGGAGGAGCATGTAAACTGCTGATGAATGTATGGGGCAATTACACCCAGACATCCGGAATGGTAGAAGCGTTAGGTGGAGGAGCTATACTGGTGTATAATATAAACGGCGACTTTTTAATGTCTGATGGCTCGGTCATATCTCAGGGTGGGGGCGCTATTGATACCTTTTACATAAAAGGGGATTTCAGCATGAGTGGGCCTTCTTATTTAGCAAGTATCGGCGGGGCTGCCAGCGGCGTTGTTTACCTGTCTCTGCCATCATCTTCCGGCACCATGATGATAGACAATACCAGTAGCGGTGCATGGTCTTCTAATAGTGTATTTATAAACAACAACTGCACTGCCCAACTGGCGGGTAATTTTGGTTTCTCAACCCCGAATACTCTTACTGTTAATGGTAAACTTATTTGCCCTGCCGCATATGTAGTAAACGGGGTTGGCAAGTTTGACCTCGCCGGTGGGGCTACTCTTACGGTAGGGCATACTACAGGTGTTAACGGAGCTATCGTTTGTAGCGGCACAAGGGTTTTCAGTACAAGTGCCAACTATGGCTTTAATGGCACTATGGCACAGGTGACCGGTACTGATATGCCCGCAACACTCGTGGCGCCTGATACCCTTACTGTCAGTAATCCAATGGGCGTTACCCTATCACAAACCACATCAAGCACGGGCTTTTTAAGGTTTACCAGTGGCGTATTGCATACCGGTGCAAATACCATTACGCTACCCGGCGCCGCAGGGTCTGTATCCGGCGCGGGGTTGACGAACTATGTGGATGGTACACTTATAAAGACAATTGCTGGGCTCACAAACGTGAATTACGAAGTGGGCGATACAAGCTATGCGCCTATGTCGCTGGCACTGAGCGCAGCGGGCACAGCCGGAAGTTTTGGAATAAAGGTGAATAATGGCCTGCACCCCAATGTGGCCACTTCAGGCTTGCTGTCATCTTATATGACGACGCACTACTGGACAGTAACCAACCTCAGCGCGGCAGGTCCGGCTACAATAACACCCACTGCCACTTACAACCTTTCCACT
Source organism: uncultured Flavipsychrobacter sp. (assembly GCA_964430995.1). GTDB lineage: Bacteria > Bacteroidota > Bacteroidia > Chitinophagales > Chitinophagaceae > Nemorincola. Next base: position 15,193 of record CAYSIG010000017.1, on the reverse strand, counting down.
ATAGTAAGCGGGTCGAACTATTCTTTTCACACACAGAAGTATTCGGCTTCGGCATGGTTACCAACACCCAGGGTAAGCACTAATACCACTTCACCATATACTACAAAGTCGGATACTGCAATTTCCCTTGCATCGCTTGCCGGTGATTATATTTTCGGCAGGTGGAATAACCCGACATTAGGCCTGCCCTCAGTATCAAATGCAGCAGAATTAAAGATATTCCCTAATCCGAATAAGGGAGCATTCACATTGAATTTACATGTGGAAGAAACACAGGAAGTGCATATTACCATTACCGATATCCTTGGCAGGAAAGTAAAGGAATTCACGGCGGAAACCAATAAGGACACTGATGTGGAAATAAGCCGTGTACCGGGCATTTATTTGCTTTCTGTTACTGGTAAGAATGGCAGCAATTCAGCAAAAGTTATTGTTGAGTAAAGCTGGTTATTTCCCATAAACCGCATTCATCATCACCTCCGTGAAGGTTTCCCAGCTATACTTTTGCTTTTCGGCAAGAATGTTTTGCTGGAGGCCGGGAATGGAATTCGGCTCATAAAATTTCAAAATGGCATCGGCTATAGAGGTAGGATTAGGCTCCGCCACAAAGCCTACTTTTCCATCAGGTACTACTTCGGCAAGACCGCCCACATTGGTCACCACCATAGGTTTCTCAAAATGGAAGGCTATTTGTGTTATACCGCTTTGCGTGGCGTGCTTATAGGGCTGCACCACAAGGTCGGCAGCACTGAAATAATACCGCACTTCACTGTTTGGTATGAAATCGGTTTTTAAGTGTACTACTTTCTGCAACCGGTGTTTTTCTATAATGCTGTTATTGTTTGCTTCTACTGCTTTGTCATAATACTCACCGGCCGCTATCAGTTCTATGCCGGCGCTGCGCATACGGTCATCGGCCATTGCTTCCAGCAGCAGGTCAAGCCCCTTGTATTCGCGGATGAAGCCGAAGAAGAGGATATACTTTTTATCCGGGTCAAGGTTCAGCCGTTTACACGCTTCTCCTTTGCTCACCGGTTCGTTATAGCTGTCGTAGATAGGATGCGGGGTAAAGTACGCTGGCTTGTCAGTAAGCGTTAACACATCTTTCAGCACGTCTTTACTCATCGTAACAAAGGCATCCACCGGCTTTATGAAGTAATTGGTAAACTGCTTATCACCGGGTCTCTTTTCGTGGGGTATTATATTATCTACGATGCAGAGTATTCGGGTATGTTTGTTCTTTTTCGCCTTCCTTAGTATAGTACCGAATGCAGGCCCCATAAATGGCAGCCAGTATTTTACAATGATGAGGTCATATTTCTCTTTGTTCATTTGGCTACCCACTGTCAGCCAGTTGAGCGGGTTTACAGAGTTCACTACCGTGCGTATCGTAAGTCCCTGCGGGGCAGGTTCATCTGTAAATTGCGTTTTACCGGGGAAAAGGAACGAAGGGTATTGGAGGCTGAAGGAGTAGTTCACCACTTCGTGTCCTTGCTGCAATAGTTGATAAGCAAGCCTTTCATTAAAGGCAGAAAGCCCTCCTCTCAGCGGGTGTGCCGAACCAAGAATGGCTATCTTCATCTGAAAAGGGTTTTAAAATCCGCTTGCGCCGTATCATAATCAGTGGGGACGCCTATGTCTATAAAATAGCTATCACTTTCAAAGCCATAGAATTTCTTTTCCTTCACAAATTTCTCTAGGTAGTCCTTCTCAAATGAAAATTTATCCGGCAAGTTCCTGGCAAGGAATTTTTCCCTGTTTATAAAATACACGCCGCCGTTTATCATTCCCTCATCACGGTATTGTTTTTCTTCGAAAGAAGTGATGTTACCCGGTGCATCAATATTCACTATGCCGTAACGGTCAAACTGTGTCATCTTTTTCAGGGCCAGTGTTGCTTCCGCATTCTTGCTCCTGTGAAAAGCCAGTTGCTGCGCCAGGTCCACTTTGAACATGGTATCCCCGTTCACAATGGCCACATCATCTGTTTCGGCCACCTCCATGGCAGCCAATATGCCGCCGCCTGTACCTAATGGCTCCTCTTCAATCACGCAGTCCACTTCAAACAGCGTATCCTGATCTTCTACCCAGTCGGTAATAACTTTATGCTTGTAGCCCAACGAGAGAATAATCCTCGTGCATTTTTGCCGTCCAAGGTATTCGAACAAATAGGCCAGGAATGGCTGGCCATTTACCGGCGCCATACACTTGGGATAAGCCCCGATAACCCCCTGCAACCTGGTGCCAAGCCCTCCGGCTAATATTATTGCTTCCATCTGCTGATTACGATTATATACTCCATGAAACCAATCCATGGTTTGTGAATTGGTAGGCACTGAAACTACCACCAAATGCCGATAGTGCTTTCTTCACCTCATGTCTTGTATTGGCCGGGCAATAGAACATCATGAACCCACCACCACCGGCACCCGATATTTTGCCACCTGTAGCGCCGGCCTTTAGTGCGGCCTCGTATATTTCATCCATAGCCGGGTTAGAAATGCCCTTAGCCATTTGTTTTTTATACCGGAAACCAAAATCAAGTATGCGGCCAATGTCGTGTATGTTGCCCTTCAGCAAAGCCTCCTTCATCATCACTGCCTGCTCCTTCAGGTTGTGCATGGCATCTATAGATTCCTTGTTCTTGTCCTTTACATTCTGGCTTTGCGCCTCTATAATAGTTGACGACAGTCGGCTGGTAGCAGTGAAGTACAGGAGCAGATTATTCTCCAGCTCGTAGAGGTATTTCTGTTTTATCCGCAGCGGGTTAACGATTACGTTATTGTCTTTGTAAAACTCCATGAAGTTCACCCCGCCGAATGTGGCTGCGTACTGGTCTTGCTTGCCGCCGGCCATGCCTAGTTCCACGCGCTCTACATCGTAGGCCATATGGGCAATATCATATTCGCCCAGCGGCAACTTAAGCCATTCCGTAAAAACACCGATTATAGCTACCATCAGTGTTGAAGAGCTGCCCAATCCTGAACCGGCCGGAGCATCAACCAATGTAGATAATTTAAACCCGGAAGGTACCGGCCCGTATTTTTCCACTATATGGTTATAAGCACCTTTTGCCAGGTCCAGCATACCATCAATAGGCAGTTTGTCCGTTTTAGCACAACTGGTGATCTCGTTCCTGTCTATAGCCTCAATGATTATAGCAGGCTCAGCCAATGGCTCAATAGTGGCATATGCGTATAAGGAAATAGTGGCATTAAGTATAGCGCCGCCATACATATCGCAGTAAGGGCTCACATCGGTACCGCCCCCGGCGAGGCCTATTCTTAATGGTGCTTTGCTTCTGTAGATCATATCTGGAGGCTAAATTAATAAATATAGGATGACTATAACAGGCCTGTAGCTTCTAATAGCATGGCCAGTTCGGTATCATCAATTGTTTCTTTCTCTGATTTATCATAAATGGAAAGAAGGAAAATATTTTCATGCACCACCTTCACACAGGTTATTATCCTCGCTCCGCCGCTTTTCCCCTTTCCTTTTGATGTGATGGCCATCCGTATCTTATAGCAATCTTTACCGATTGCTTTACCTGAAAAAGGATTATCTTTTAATATATCAATAAGTGAACTTAAATCTTTTTTGACGGAGGGATATTTTTTGTTTAACCCCTTCAGGTCCTTTTCAAAAGTAGAAGAAGTAAAAATATTAAAGCTCATCAAGTAATTGTTGGGCTGTTTTAAGTTTGATTTTCCCCTTCATGTGCAGGTCAACTTCGTTCAAAGCAGTACGGAAGTCGTTCACCCATTTCTTTTGTTTTGCGGTAAGTTTTTTTTCTGTTTTCTTTTCATCAAGAATAACAAAATCCAGTTCTTTCGCCAATTGCATAAAGAAAGGAAGTTTACTATCTGGAATATTAACAACAAGCTCAGTCATAGCAGTAATCTAATGATTTTACAAATTTAAGGAATAACAGATTAATATATCCCCTAATTGCAACAGCCCCGCCTCTTTCTGGTGTTTTCCGGTTGTTTTCACAAAAATTTACGATCCTCCGCTGTTTTACTATGTTATTAATCTGTAAAATTGTATTTAGAAATTAAACAATTATGATCGATCCAGTAACCGAACCGGTTGATATAGATGCTGTTGCTGCCATTCAGCAGTTGGTAGGGCAGATCGAGAAAGTGATACGGGGCAAGCGTAAGCAGATAGAAATGGTGGTCACCTGCCTGCTGGCCGGCGGCCATATACTTATGGAAGACAATCCCGGCACGGGCAAGACCGTTCTGGCACGCACACTGGCCCAATGCATCAGCGGCGAAAAGGAGGGGGAACATGTGGTGTTTAAGCGCATCCAGTTTACGCCCGACCTGCTGCCTATGGACCTCATCGGCACGCATATTTTTGACGACCGCAACAAAGAGTTTGTCTTTAAAAAAGGCCCGCTGTTCTGTAACGTGCTGCTGGCCGATGAGATAAACCGCGCTTCACCTAAAGTGCAGAGCGCCTTGCTTGAGGCTATGGCCGAGCACCAGATAACCGTAGCCGATACAACATTCAAACTGGAGCGGCTCTTCTTCTCGATAGCCACGCAGAACCCCATAGAGATGGAAGGCACCTACCCGTTGCCCGCCGCCCAACTCGACCGCTTCTTTATGAAAATAAACTTCGGTTATGTGGATGAGCAGACCGAATTGAGTATCTACCGCGAATACCTGGATATTGCTAAAAACCTGGTGGAACTGCAGCAGGTGCTGGGTATGCAGGATATCCTCTCTTTGCAGGCGCAGGCTGGCTCCGTTTTTGTGCATGAGGAGATATTGAAAGCTGTAAGCAATATTGTGCGCCAGACGCGCGAACACCAGGATATTTCGCTCGGGGCATCTACCCGCAGCGGCATAGCTTTCCTTAAATGCCTGCGCGCCTATGCATTGGTAAAGGGTCGCACCTATGTAATAGAGGATGATGTAAAAGACACCGCACGCGCCGTACTCGAGCACCGCCTTATATACCGCAATAAGGACGGAAAACTGAAAGCACTTGATGGCATTATCAACAAAGAAACCGAACGCCTGGCAAAGCTGAAGCTGTATGCCTGATCCCAGAACTGATATTAAACACTTATTTGCAGTTAGTTGTCTTATAGCCGCATTGCTGTTTGCAGGCACCTCATTTGCCCAGCAGGGGAATACAAGGACTGCGGCCGACAGGGCTGAGCAGAAGAAAACAATGCCGCGAGAATTCCTGCCCCCGCATCCGGCAGATAAATTTCAGCAACGGGCTTTTGATATAGATGCCAAACGTGAGGCCGGCATAAGCGCCGAGGATATGCTGCCCCGTTCGCGCGAATTCAAACGTATTGACAGCACCTACTATGTAGGCTGGATGATAGAAGGTGAATATAAGTTTGACCATGCGGCAGATTATCTCGGATATAAGAATGCGGCAATCCCTCTGGAGCGGGCCATGAAGTTGCTGGAGCATGACTATGCCAAGGCGCTCGCCACACGCACCAGCGAAGCGCTGGTAATATATCCGAAGCTGACCCTGATGACCGACTACACCCGCATCGCTTATTATCTCATGACCTGTTACAGCAATACCGAGCAGGTTGAGAAGATATATGCCCTGCTCCGCCGCACGCTTAAATGGAGGTTACAGGCAGCGTATTATATGGATACCTACAACTACCTGGCATGGACGGTACACCGCAACCGCTTTTATACAAAGGCAAAATATTCTTTCTTAAAGAACTCCATTGACGAAAATGAACGGCTGGCAAACCGATACCTCGACACCTGCCTGATGCTGATAGAGAAGAACAAAAGCCTGAACACTCCGTTGGAGAATTTTTTCCCTTTCTTCAGGGGTAATGCGGAACGGGAGCGGATGAGCGTGTACCATTACAAGAATATACTGCATAGCTACTCTTTCAACATTGACTCTGCCGCGCACTATTTTGAGCTCATGCGCAAAGCCGGCCGGCTGCCCCATAACAACTTTGCCAATTTTCGGGGCATATGTGGGGATTTCAGGACCGCCGAGGAAGAATATAAAAATGCATCTATGCAGGATGCCGGTGATAAACGCCTGCAGGAGTGGGCCTACTTCACCTCTATAATAGACATTTATAAGGGCAGGCCTAAAACAGGGATTGAGCTTTCAAAGAACATGATAAAGGCTGCAGGTTCCACGCCCGGCTATGGCTGGTATAATATCGCCCTTGCCCGCTGCGAACTGTATGACGGACAGGTGGCAGAGTCTCAGCGCCACGTGGATAAGGCAGCTGGGTTTAAAGAACTGCATATAGGCACTACACTCGGGCAAAGCCACTACGATTTTGCAGTGCAATTGATAAAACTCATAAACAAAGAACAGACATGGCAGATGGACCAGTTCGAGAACCGTAACTGGTGGTACAACCCTAAGGTGCTCTATAGCATGGCCGGCAAACTATCGGAAAAATACCTGCAACAGTTCCTTATCATCAACCAGTTTGCACAAAACCCCGAGCGCGACCGGGTGATCTATAAACTCTTTTCTACAGAGAGCGTAGTATCGTGGGATGAGGTATGGTACCTGGTTCACGATTTCAGCAATCAGTATTTTATTTCACGTTTCGAAAAATCGGCCAAGACAGATAACCGGCCCATCATACGCAAGTATTTCGAGTTGTTCACCGCCCGGTTGAAGATGCAGCAGGGCAAGTACACCGAAGCTAAGATTATATTGGATAAACTGCTCAAAGCACCTGATACAGATGCCGAGTACGAAAAGTTGTTTACTGCCCGCCTGTACCAGGCACAGGCCGAGTGTGCTAAAGAGTTGAAGAACGAGGCCCGCCACCAGGAGTGGTTGTACCGTATGTACCTGTTATATCCGCAACTGCTGCCCTTCACTGGGATGACCATGAATATGCGCCTGCACCTAAGTGGCGATGTGGACCCTGTCGTGGAGAAACGACTCCGTAACTGCAACCTAAACTGGGTGGCCAATACCGGCACACCCGCCCCTGATGCGTTTGTAATATTTTCGCGGAATGGAAACAGGAAGAACATCACCTACTATGTGCTGGATCAGAGCGGCAACTACATAGTGCCAAAACAGGCCTTCGCCTGGCAAAAAGCTGATGAAACCGGTAAGGCGCTCGCCTACCGCCTCTTCAATATAGGTGGCAAAAGCGGGGAAGATGGGACTGCAAAAGATAAGGAACAGAATTTCTAAGCGACACAACCGCAATAATGATTTCCATTTTTTTTGTTAACGCTAATGAATTATTTGGCTGTTTCGATAATTATTTAGACATTTGTCTAAATATCTAATTATGGATAGTTTGTTCAAGGCGATGAATGACCCTACGAGGCGCGAGATACTGAACCTGCTGAAGCGAAAAAGCCTTACGGCAGGGGAGATAGCCGATGAGTTCAGTATATCGAAGCCAAGCATTTCGCACCACCTGGAGATACTGAAGAACGCCGACCTGGTGACAAGCGAGAAGAAAGGCCAGTTCATACTCTACTCTATCAATACTACGATACTCGATGATCTTTTAGCTTATATTTTAAAACTTAAAAAATAATACAATGAAAAATTTTGAACTCAAAAAAGAGATCTGGATATGGCTCATCCTGTTGCTGCCAATAGTTTACCTGGTCATGGTTTGGCCCGCACTGCCGGCAATCGTACCTACTCACTTTGGTATGGATGGGCAGCCCGATGACTGGAGCAACAAGTCTGCATTAATATACATTGTAGCCGGAATGACCGCAGGCATGTACCTGCTGTTTACCATAATACCGGCTATAGACCCCAAGGACAGGATAAAGGCTATGGGCAATAAGTATTACAAACTCAAATTTGCGATGCTGCTGTTTATGTCTGCCCTATGCTTTGTTATAGTAAGGTCGGCCATTACGGGTACCATTGGTGATGGGCGTATCGTCTTTCTGATAATCGGTGCATTGTTCATGTTCCTGGGCAACTATATGCAGACCGTGAAACCCAACTACTTCATCGGCATCCGCACACCGTGGACACTGGAGAACGAAATTGTGTGGGCCAGAACCCATAAACTCGGCGGCAGGCTATACTTCATAGCCGGCGGGCTGGTAATGGTGCTGGCCTTTGTGCTTAAGGGGCTCATGATGCCTGTGTTTATAGGTATTATTGTAGGAGCGTCAGTAGTGCCGATGGTATATTCTTATGTAGTGTATAAACAACTGAAAGGCAGGTAGAAAAAAGGTCTGAATTATTTGCCTTTATCATTCGAGGTTGCCTCATCAATGGTCACTTCCAGCTTTTTAGAAGGGAGTTTTTCAGGGTCGATCTCTAAAAAGGCATCATTCCACTTGATGTCCATCTGCACCTTTTGCATATCCATCTTACTGCCACCTTCCATACGTGCCCAGGTTAAGGTGAAGTAATCTGACTCCCCGCGTCCCAGCGCTATCTCACTTGCATTCTTCTTTTCATTGGCGTATTCCCTGCCGTCAGGCATTTTCGCCGCTACTTTCGATGGAAGTATAAATCCTATCTTGTTCCCGTTGTACCTGCAGTCAAACCGCGCATTGGTCACCGCACTCTCCTTTTTTAGTTTTTCCAGCTTGCAGGTGAATGGGCCTGTTTTTATTTCATTACGTGATGGTGGTAGTATAAAATCAGGTGTGGCTATGCCTGGCAGGTTGGCCGGTACCTTATAAAGGCCATCAACAACGAACTCATAACTTTTGACTTTGTTTAATCCTTCTCCCCTGATGTTCACTACCCTCGAGCCCGATTCATAAGGCGATATCAGCAACTGCTTCTCACTTACCTGCGTCTCTTTGCCGTTTATCAAAAACTTGCACTCCGATATTTTAAACAATATATAGTCGCCGGTAGTATTGTCGATCTTCAGTTTAAATTTCGCTTCGTCTTCATTAGACACAGCATTGTCTACAATTATGGTCAGGTCCTGGTGTTGCGCTTTAATATTGTTGTAGTATATCTTACTATACTTCACCTCTTTCTGTGCCATTACTGCGCCCACGCTCCATAATGATAAGCAAAATGCTATTGATCCTGTTTTAATGATATTCATAATGAGTTGTTTAATATCGCTAACTGATTGTTTTTGACGACCAACGCAAAGTTATAAAAAAAATGATATGATGCAAGCTGAGTGCACACATCCCGCATTCTTTAATTCCGCGCTATTGCCAGCAATCTTCTGTTAAAATAAAGTTTTACCTGCGCATTTCTGCGCAAAGACCCGCTCCGCCTGTATACATTCTTACATCATTAAAAATAAATTTTTTTGCACCTGTGCTTTCACGAACTTTACCTTGATTTGTACCCGGTGGCATTTCCGGTCGGGAATACCACAGGTATTTTAAAAACAGTAATGCGAAAATAGTGTGCAATAAAAAATATAAATGTATATGCAGTGTCAATAAGTTATATATATAAAGCCCTAACCCAAAAAATCGCAGAACTGTGCGGTTTCTTTTAACTTATTTCACCCTTACTTTTTAATACCTTTGGCAGATACTAGGAATATTTAAATTTAGTTAATGAAGCGACTGGCGATATTAGGATCAACAGGGTCTGTGGGCACACAGGCACTGGAGGTGGTGGCGGCCCACCCTGGATTGTTTGAGGTGGAGGTACTTAGTGCGCACCGCAATGCGGCACTGCTGATAGAGCAGGCGAAAAAATTCAAGCCAAATGCGGTAGTGGTAACAGACGAGAGCAGGTATAAAGAAGTGAAGGATGCCCTGCTGATGCTTCCTATAAAGGTGTTTGCAGGCTACGGGTCGCTGAACGAGGTGGTGCAGTGGGGAACAGTAGATACGGTACTGGGTGCCATACTGGGTTTTGCGGGGCTCCACAGCATACTGGCAGCCATAGACGCAGGCAAGCGGGTGGCCCTGGCCAATAAGGAAACTCTGGTGGTGGCGGGCGAACTCGTGATGCAGCGTGCATTTGAAAAGCGTGCCACCATAATACCGGTAGACAGCGAGCACAGCGCTATTTTCCAATGCATGGTGGGCGAAGACCCCGCCAGGGTAGATAAAATGATACTCACGGCCAGCGGCGGGCCATTCCTGGGCCGGAAACCCAACTACCTAGTAAATGTAAAAGCAAGCCATGCGCTGCAGCACCCCAACTGGAGCATGGGCGCAAAAATAACCATAGACAGCGCCACGCTGATGAACAAGGGGCTGGAGATGATAGAGGCCAAATGGCTCTTTGGGCTGCAGAATGAGCAGATAGAGGTGGTGATACACCCGCAGTCTATAATACACTCCATGGTGCAGTTTGTGGATGGCAGCGTGAAAGCACAGCTGGGCCTGCCCGATATGAAGCTGCCCATACAGTACGCTATCGCATACCCACATAGGGTGGCCAATACATATAAAAGGCTTGATTTTAAAGATTTCCCAAAACTTACCTTTGAAGCACCCGATTATAAAACTTTCCGTAATCTTGCCATCGCTAAGGAGGTATTGTTTAAGGGAGGTAATGCACCCTGTGTGATGAACGCGGCAAATGAAATGGTGGTGAACGCCTTCCTGCAGAACAAGGTGGGCTTCCTGGAGATGAGCGATATGATTGACAAGACACTGGAGCAGGTGCCCTTTATAGAACATCCCACGCTGGAAGACTATCAGCAGAGCGATGCCGAAGCCCGCACCTATGCAATGGAGTTCATTAAAAAAAGCCAGTTATCTATATACTAGGAATTTGTGGTCAGGTATTAGGAATTGGGATTTAAAAGTGATGTAGTTATCAAATAGAAATTCATTCGAAACAAATTAAGCACTAAAACAAAATAGTAACAATCCTGATTCCCAATTACAAATCCCAAATTCCCCTAAAATAAAAGATGCATTCAGATACTTTATTATTAATGTCGGGCACGTGGATGAAGGTGATCCAGTTATTTGTGTCATTGTCCCTCCTCATCGTCCTGCACGAGTTCGGCCACTTTTTCTTTGCGCGACTGTTCAAGACACGCGTAGAGAAATTTTACCTGTTCTTTGATTTTCTTTTCCCGTTCTCGGGCCTGCTCAACTTCGCGCTGTTCAAAAAGAAAAAGGGCGATACCGAATATGGTATAGGCTGGTTCCCTTTGGGTGGCTATGTGAAGATTGCGGGCATGGTGGATGAGAGTATGGACAAAGAGCAGATGGCGCTGCCACCCCAGCCATGGGAGTACCGCTCGAAGAAGCCATACCAGCGGTTGTTTATTATGCTGGGGGGTATTATAGTGAATACCTTGCTGGCGATAGTGCTGTATATAGTTATCTTCAGCGTGTATGGCGAGGAGCACCTGCTTACTTCTAAGGCGAAATATGGTATAGCAGTAGACAGCCTCGGCCGCAGCATAGGCCTGCAGAATGGCGATATGATACGCTCGGTGGACAAAGTGCCGGTTGAGCGTTTTGATAAAATACCCATGGCCATAATATACAGCAAAGACCAGACCGGCACCATAGAGATAACCCGCGATGGCAGGGATATGACGCTGAACATACCATCTGGCACCGTGAGGAAAATGCTCAAAATGCAAAAGGGTGGGTTTATAACGGCAGCGTTGCCTGCCGTAGTTGATTCTGTTTCCCCAAATAGTATCGCAGCAAAAGCACAGATGCAAGTGGGTGACAGCATAATAGCAATGAACGGGCAGCCCGTACGCTTCAGGAGTGAAGTGGCTGAGATGAAGCAGGCCAACTACGGAAAGCCTATGACAATTACAGTAATACGGAATAATGCGCCGCAAACATTTGAGGTTGTTGTACCCAAAGATTCAGCAATAGGTATTGCTTATGTGGCCGGTGATAAATATCTTGAATTTGAGAAAATCAAGTATAACCCTATCCAGGCTGTGAGCAGGGGTTTCGTGTTCACCTTCGAGCAGTTTGGCAACTACATCAGCCAGTTCAAGTTGTTGTTCACATCCAAAGAAGTGAGCCCTAACGAGGGTCTTGGTGGCATCATCAGCTTCGGCAAGATATTCCCCTCTGAGTTTGATATGCGCCAGTTCCTGATGCTCACTGCTTTTGTGTCCATCATACTCGCCTTTATGAACCTCTTGCCTATACCGGGCCTTGATGGCGGATATGTCATCTTCCTGCTGTTCGAGATGATAACCGGCAAAACGGTGAGCGAGAAAGTCATGGAGCGTGCCACTACAGTTGGCCTGGTACTGTTGCTCACCCTTATGGTGTATGCCAACGGGCTGGATATTTTCAGGCTATTCAAGCATTGATCACGAAATTCGCAATAAACAAATTTCGCAGACCGGTCGATTGGCTTAACCCTCGCTAAGCGTATATACAAAACACAACAATCGTTGCCATCACAGCCTTTCCCGGATGAATTGCTGTATATCGCACTAACTAACACATAAAAAAAGAGCGCCCTTTTGGGCGCTCTTTTTTTATGATGATATATATCCGATCAATTCAAACTCCTGAAATCCACCGGCACCAGCTTGCTCACGCCGGGCTCCTGCATGGTCACACCGTATATCACATCCACAGCCGCCATGGTCTGCTTGTTGTGGGTAACGATGATGAACTGCGAGTTGTCTGAGAACTTGCGTATCATCTGTGTGAACTTGCCTACGTTGGCATCATCCAGCGGCGCGTCCACCTCATCCAGTATGCAGAACGGAGCAGGCTTGATGAGGTATATGGCGAACAGGAACGCTGTAGATGTAAGCGTCTTTTCCCCACCCGATAACTGGGTAAGCGTACTCGGCTTTTTACCTTTAGGTTGCGCGTATATTTCTATATTGCTGTCGGCCATATTCTCTGGGTCGGTAAGGCGCAGGTCGCAATTATCATCTTCCGTAAACAGCGCCTTGAACACCTGCACAAAGTTCTTGCGCACCATATCAAACGTTTCGCTGAACTTGGTGTTTGCGGTGTTTTCCACTTCTTCAATAGTAGACAGTAACGATTCCTTTGCATTCACCAGGTCATCGCGCTGTTCAGCTATGAAATCATTACGCACTTTCATTTCGCTATACGCCTCAATAGCCGTAGGGTTTATCTCACCCATATTATCCAGGCGCTTTTTCATTTTCTCTGCATCGGCGGTAAGCTCTTCTATGCTCTGCTCTCCTGTGCGCGGCTGGTCCAGCATCTCGTCCAGCACCACTTTGAATTCGATAGCCAGCCTTTCGCTCATGCCTGCCACCTGCAGCTTCATGGTGCTCAGCTTATCCTTTATTCCGCTCAGTATCGCCTCTGCCTGCTCTTTCTCACGGCGTTTCTGGTTCAGTTGACCTTCCTGTGCGCTTATACCGTTTCGCAGTTCGTAATATGCCCTGTCCTTCTCATTAAGCACACGCTCATCGCCTTCTTTGCGCGCCAGCAGGTCATACAACTCATTATCTCCGGTGTGCAGTGTTTTTTCTGTTTCTTCCAGTTGCCCGCTTATCTGCTGCAGTTGCTCGCTGTTGTCCGTTATCTGCTTCTTCAGGTCGTTCAGCTGGTTCGTACGGAAATCCAGTTCCTGCTTCAGCGTATCCAGTTTGCTGTGCTGGCGGGTGTAGGCTATGTTCTGGTTATTGTATTGCTGTGTTATCTCGTTGAATGCCTGCTCCACTGCCCTGAAGTCCCCTTCCGCATTCTGTATTGTTTGCTGTAGCTCCTTAAGTGCGTCGGTTATTGATGCCAGTTCATCCCTTGTGTCCTGTATGCTTTCATGGGTCTGGTCCAGTTGTTCCTGTATATCCTGCAGGCGGCTGTCAGCGTTCTGGTTCAGGTGTTCGTAGTTCTCTATCCTGTTGGCCAGGTTCAGGCTGTGGTTCTGCAGGCGGTTTATCTCCTGGCGTGTTTGTTCTATCGCCTTATCGCTCAGCTCATTGTTAAAGCCTGTTATCAGCGTCTGCGTATCTGCTATGTATTGTTTCAGTTCGGCAGTAGCAGCCGTAAGCTCGGTTATTTCTTTGGCCAGTCGCTCCAGGTTTTTGGCGCGGCCTATCTTGTTGCCCTCAAACAATCCTATCGAGCCACCACCAAAGGTGTACTTCCCGCGTATCATTTTTCCGCTTTGCGCCACCAGCACATTGCCGTTTTTCAGCGCCACTTGTGTGATGTCCGTTCCTTCCGGCGTAATATACACATGCCCCAGCAGGTGCCTGGCCAGTTCGCTGTACTGTTCATCAACCGTTACCACACTTAGCGCAGGCACCGCACCATCGGGTGCATCAGATGCTGTTTGGCTGTACACGCCCAGGTGGTCCAGTACAAAGAAGTTGGCCTTTCCTTTTTTATTCGCGTCCAGCAGCGATACAGCTTTTGCTGCCTCGCCCGTATTGGCAACTATATAATAGTTCAGGTAATTGTCCAGCACATTCTCCAGGGCTGTGCGGTATTCGTTCTTTACCACAAATACGTCCGACAACAGCGGCGCGTCATTATTCCATTCTTTATTCTTTTTCAGGAACTTGATGCTGTCCGGGTAGCCCTCCAGGCTGTCCACCAGCGACTTCAGCAGGTCGTGCTCATTGCGGCGGCTGTCCAGTTTCCTGTTCTCCTCCACCAGCTTTGCACGCAGGCTTTCCATCTGCGCCTGGCTTTCCAGTATCTTGGCCTTTACCTCTTCGTGTTTGGTTATCAGGTCCTGCAGGTCATTCTGCTTATCTGTCAGGCCCTCTTCAGTTTCTTTTCGTTCACTGGTCAGTTGCGCCACCTGCGCCACCCTTGTTTCTTTTTCTCCCTGCACCTGCTGCTGGCTGCGCTGCAGGTTCATTACCGATGTATCGGCTATGGCCACTTTCTTTTCCGCTTCAAACTGGCTGCGTTGCTTCTGCTGGTATTCGCCCCTCAGCTGTTCCAGCGCCTGTTTCTTCTCGTCAAATGCCTTGCGTTTTTCATCCACAGTGGCACGCATCGTCTCCAGTTCCTGCCTTATATTTTCCAGTCCCGCATTTTCCTCGCCTATCTGCTTTTCGGTAAATGCTATGGAATCTTCCAGTTTTTTTGATTGTCCCCCTGCGCCCGACAAAAAGTCCCTCAGGTTCTTCTCACGCTCTTTCAGGTGGTCCAGCCGCTGTGCCGCCAGCTTTTTGTCATTCTCCAGTTGGCGCACCCTGTTTACCAACTCGTTAAATTGCTTCTGCAATCCGCTCAGTTCCTGCTCCCGCGTTATCAGCGCTACTTTCTGCTGCTCCACACTTGCCTCTTCGGTGGCCACAAATGCTTCCAGTTGTGTTTTCCTGTCGGTCTCTGCATCG
>CAYSIG010000016.1:0-98470 GCA_964430995.1 uncultured Flavipsychrobacter sp. | reverse complement strand
TACTTTGTCCCTCGTATTTAGGTGTAAGTACGAACACAAGATCATTTTTATCTGGCTGAACCGACAACCTACCATAATAGATAATCGAATCAATTTTTATTTCTGCAAAAATTGAATAACTGATTTTTTTGTCCAGGTGTTGAAAAAGAAAATATCCGTTTGTATCCGGAGTCATCGATAAAACAAAATCAGCACCTGTATCTTTCTCACTTATCATAACAATAACCTCTCCTTTGGGAGCAGGAATAAAATCTCCATTCAGGCTGTCGGCTATAAATATTCTTCCTCTCAGGTACCCTTCTCCCGGTATATTATCTTTCGCATTATCATACTTTTTGCAAGACAAGACGAACATAAAAAAAATAAGGACTGAAGCAATAAAATATCTTCTGTTCATGATCTATGATTTAGTAAAGAGTTTTGTAAAAACTTTAGCATCAACATTTAGCGATGTGTACCATCCTGCAGTTTTAAGCCCTGAGACCTGGCTGACAACCGTGTTGTTTACGATTTCGTACTTTGTATTTCTGGATAATTGCACACCGTTAATGAGCTTCATCCCGGGGATAAGATCGATGCTGATACCAGGGTAATAATTGAACCGGGGGCGTATTATATCAATACCGGCGAACAGCGAAATCCGTTGTGTAAAAGTTTCCCATCCATTGAACAGAAAGAAAGACGATTCCGCCTTATATATCTTACATGGATACCAATGGAGGCCGGCAATTCCATGAAAGCGTTCATTAGCATTCTTTACTTCTGTTACTTTGCTTGTATTTTCCAGGTAGTTATTGGTGTAATCTTCCCATGTAAAGCCAATACCCGCACTAAAGTCAAACATTATCCGTTTCCCAAAGCGCACTTTATCCCGATACACAAGAGCAGTATCACCCGTTTTCTTATTTTTCTCTAGTAATGCAAACGATACATCTTTATCAGCTTCTGAGGTCATTATTGCTTCTATAGTACGGAATTGAGCAACATTATCTGTTTCGGCTTTCAAAGTGTCCGGGGGTAGATTTCTCGTGGGTATCGATATGACCTGCGTAAGTACGTTAAGTTGGGGCGTTATGGAATCAAGTACTGAATTGTATATTGTATTACAGGTTCGCAATCGGTTAGTAAATGTTACGAAATCCCGTATTAGCATATTAAATTTTGCCTTTATGGTATCTTCATTAGTATAAGTAACAACATTATTAAAACGATTATGAAGAAGAAATCGTTTTACAACAGAATCGGCTATGGTGATGTTGTAATACTGAATATACTGATTTAAAATGAATGGCTTGTCAACTTTCCAGTCCCCGGATAAGTAATATATGTAACCATCCCTCTCAATGTACTCAACATTTGTTTTCGTGGTCTCAGATTTATTCGCCAATTCCTCAAAATCCTTTTCCGTGAATTCATTTCCCTGGGCATTCATTCTCTCCATATAATGTCTCGCCGGTGCTTTCCATGCACTACGATTACTGGTTCTTTTGCTGGCTATAGCATTGCCTGCAGGAACATTTGTTGGTGCTACTATTGGAGGGACATGCTGAAATAATGATAAGAAATCGCCTAATGGTCCAGCAATACCTGTGATTGATGTTATGAAAGCTCCTGTTCCTTCTAATGTTGAATTAAATTGTGTTATTCCCGGGCCATATTCAGATGTTAGAGTAACAACATTTTCGCGGTAGCTAATATCGCTGCCGGCTGGTACGTTGTGAATGAGTACGGTTACCTGCCGGGTGTCGGCTAGTTTATTGATCCTTTCATCATGCGCAATGGTTTGATAGTTATTAGAAGCATCGTAATGCCATAAAGTATTTTTAAAACTTTTTGAGGAAACGGGCAATGAAATCAGGTTTACAGTGTTTGATGCTATCAATAGTTCTTTTGTATAAAGTTGATTCATAGAATCTGTATGTTTAATTGCTGAGTCGGTCCAAAAGAAGGCGGTATTTTTTTCAGTTTTTGGGTATTTTTTATCATCAGTTGTGGTAAAAAACGGGTTGGTTACCGGTATGCCTTCGGTATACCATAGCCAACGTTGGAAAAATGATCTTCTCATCAGCGTAAGAACTCTATTAGTACTATTGGCAGATAAAGTTGCAGAGATATTGGTTGTTAACCTGCGGTGCCAGCTGCTACTAGGATCACAAGAATCACAAACATTAATAAGTGCTTTAATACTATCAACTGAGGTTTTTAACTGCTTATAAAACAATTCAAGCCTGCGCCAACCTTCAATATATGCCGTATCTTGCTGTAGACTCTTAATGAATGCCATATCCTGGTCTGTATTATAAAGGCCAATTATCCAGTTTTTATATGGATCTCTATATAGTACACGTCTTTCTTTCAGTACATCATTATTAACCTCAGCCCCCCTGCTATAAATGGAAATGGGATTCAGCAGACTGTTGATACCTTCCTCCGGGAAGTATGAATATGCGTGACTGAAGGTTGGTCCTGCCGTTAAAAGATCAGCGCGCACCTGCTGCATTTCCTGTAAAAATGCACGGTAAAAGGCAGTGTCCCAGATAGCATCATACAGAGGCTTCAGATTGAGCACAGGGTCCTGTAAATTAAAAATCACTTTGTCTACCTTCTTTATCAGGCTGCTTTTTAGTGCAGTTTTTTGAATGTCAGTCAACGCACTATCGGTAAATGTTATCTTAATTGTATCTTTCTTATGAATAGTCTCAAAAGATCGATAAGGTGGCAATATCAATTTGCCATCTTTAAAAGAGAGGTTATGTGCTTTCTGGCCAAATGCCACTGTAATGAACAGGCTGCAAATGAAGCAGAGAATAAATTGTTTCATACGAATATTTGTACGGCAAATATATAAAGCTACCCCAAACATGTGCAAGGGGAAATTTGCCATTTTTGTACGGGGAAAATACCCTTTTGATTTCAGGTACATACCATTTGCCAAATTCTTATCAAGGAACAGTTGTTCATTTAAATGACAATTCTGTAACCGAATTGATTTACTATATACTGCTTGCCCCAGCATATTGGTTACAGTAAATGTTACTACCCCTTCCATTCCCGATTTTTCAGTTACAGTGAAGGTTCCGTCACTGGGTTTAGGAATTATGCAAATATTATTTCCTTCTAATTGCCCCAGACCAAGTGGTAAGCATAATGTTAGCGGGATGACCTTCACCGTGAGCATGGCCCTCGCAGTAAATCCGTCACTGGGCACCGTATAATACACCGTATCTCCCCCTCCAGGCCGGATACGACGCCAGTTGGCCGTGCCACACACATTCGTTACCGTATAGGTCATTGTGGCTGTGCCCGCTGCAACGCCTGCCACTGTCATGGTGAGCGCAATCGTTCCACCGCTGCTCACTGTCCCTCCCCCCGTTATTGTTCCAGCCACGGGGAACGTACTCACAATAATTACCGTGTCCACCTTGCAGCCTGTAGAAAGCGTATAAAGCGGGAGAGCGCGGACCTGTCACGATTGAAAAACTTAAAATTATCAGTTTATTATACACATTTCGATCATGAAACCTTTGATAAATTTATTATCATAAATAGAAGCTTTGATTACAGAAGTGTTCATCAAAATTTTCAATAATGACCCAACAGTAAAAAGGCATTTGCTAAAAACTGTATCGTGGAGAATTGTAGGCACTTTAGATACCATTTTGCTAGGATGGCTCATCACAGGAGAGATAAGCACTGGTGCTAAAATAGGAGGGATGGAATTATTCACTAAAATGATATTATATTTCATTCACGAAAGGTCTTGGCATAAAATTAGTTTTGGCATTCCTACACGTATAAATAATGCTGAAAAAATAAAAAAAGAAAATGCAGCAAACCTGTTTCTATATAATAGTAAAATAAGGAGAAATCAAAGAGAATACCTAAACGAGAATCAATCATTTACAATTTGGTTGACAGGGCTATCAGCTTCTGGCAAATCTAGTATAGCTAATGAATTAGATAGCTGGTTGTTTAAGAAGGGATATAGATCTTATGTAATTGATGGAGACAATACGCGTTTAGGTATAAACAGTGATTTATCGTTTTCAAGAGAAGACAGAAGTGAAAATATTCGACGTGTTGCAGAGATTTGCAAACTCTTTAACGATGCCGGAAATATTGCAATCGCTTCGTTTATATCACCCTTTGCCGCAGATAGGTTGATGGCAAAAAAAATTATTGGAACGGAAAGTTTCATCGAAATTTTCGTTGACGCAGACATCCAAATTTGCAAAAAAAGAGATTTTAAAGGATTATATAAACTTGCAGAGGAAGGGAAAATCAAACACTTCACAGGCATCGATAGCCCATATGAAAAACCGGTATCGCCTGCAATTCATTTGCATTCTGATAAAGATTCTGTAGACGATTGCGTAGCTCAGATAATTAGTCATCTCAAAAAGAACAATCTTATTCTTCAGAAAACGGTTCAAAATGACCACACATATATTCTGTAATCTTATTGAGCGAATAAATGAACGAAAACTACTTTTTAACAAGTAAACATATTGGATTTCGAAATTGGTCATTAGACGATATAAATATTGCCGCTGAATTATGGAAGGATCCAGCGGCCGTAAAATATCTAGGAGGGACACTCTCAAATCAACAAATCAAAAGACGCCTTTTAACGGAAAGAGCAATACTACGTCTGCATAGAATACAATACTGGCCAATTTTCACCTTAGACACAAATAAACTCATAGGATACTGTGGGCTAAGACCATACAAACCTGTCGAACCCATCTACGAAATGGGCATTCTGCTTAAATCTTCGTTTTGGGGAAAAGGAATAGGCATAGAAGCCGCACAAACTGTAATAGATTACTCATTTAATGTATTAAACGCAAAGGGTCTTTTCGCCATCCATAACGAATTAAATATTTACTCCAAAATTCTTTTGTATAAATTAGGATTTCAGTACAGCCACGAAGAATATTCCGTATCAAAAAACAAATATGATCCCGGATACTTTCTTTTTAAAAAGAAATAAATTTCGTTTCGCAGATGCTGATTTTACTACAATCCCGTTGTGATTCAAATAATACTGTTACACAACTCGAGAAGAATACGATATCAGATACTATCCTATTGCACTTCGACTCAATTAGATAACTCCATGTATTTACAATCGAATTCTCAAGGTGATTTGTTGAGGAAATCTTTCCGTCAGAAATAGCAAAAAAGCCAATCTTATTATCGCTATTATTTATAACCAAAATACTCATTATACCATTTATAGGTCTTCGTAATCCAATCATAAACATCTTTACCCAATACTTCTTTAGCATCTGATGGATTCATA
Organism: uncultured Flavipsychrobacter sp.; assembly: GCA_964430995.1. Classification (GTDB taxonomy): domain Bacteria; phylum Bacteroidota; class Bacteroidia; order Chitinophagales; family Chitinophagaceae; genus Nemorincola. Next base: position 93,165 of record CAYSIG010000016.1, on the reverse strand, counting down.
CCCAGAGATGGTCGTATTGTATGCAATCCCGAGATACCATATATCTCGTCATCTTCCTTGGTAGTTTGCTCTATTTTCGTAAAATCATGTTTAAACGGTTCGATTTCCAGATAATCATAAACACGTTTCATTTCCTGCTCCGGGTACAAGCAAAGAGATTCATACTTTATAAACAACATTTTTTTATCAATGCCTTGTCTTATCGCTTCGGATAACCGCTCTACAGCCAACCCAATAGGGGGCGATGTGAACCATATGTCCACACGTTTTGGAGTACTTGTTCCCTGCATTGTAGAATGGTTTACGATAGGATTTGACTTGTACTGGTTTTGTCTATACATTTTTTCCATCGAGGCAACAATATCCGGCAAAGAACGTACCAGGCAAATCATCTTTGGATTGGGATAAAAGCTATCAATAAAACCGTAATGCGCAAAGTGGCCTCGTGATTTATCTATTACAAATTGCTTTTCGGTAATGGCATTATAATAACCTAGCATTCCATCACGGCAAAAGCCAAAAAAAGCCTTTTTCATGGTCTCGGAATCCTGGGCTTTAAATTCAGGACTTTCAGTAAAATTATGCCGCGCCGCATATAGCAGTTCTAACAGGCCACTTGTTGAAGAGGCATAAAACCTGTTATCCTGGTTCATCAGGTTCTGAAAAACAGTACTTCCAACCCTTGGAAGGCTGCTTTGAAAAAAAATTTTATCAATCATGAAATATTAGGTGTTGGGGTGAAGTTGATTTTCAATTATTGAGCTACCAAATCTTTTTCTTTTGTAGTTTTCTTCTTTTTATTATCCTGATTATTTCCTTCAGTTTCCATCAGCTGTGCCTCAGGAACTACATTTGGCATATTATCATTTTTTATCGCTTCTATTATTTGTTCAACACTAAATATTTCCTGCTCATTATTGTAAGGGAATTCCGTCACCTGTCCCGAAATATTATACTTACTAAATACCGAATGTCTTAATTCCGGTTTTAATGTGGGTGCGTTTGCGACTATGTTGTTATGTATGTCGTAACCAAACTGAGATGGCACATTCCCGACCCAGCAGACAACAGAGGGTTTATTTAAAGCAGCAGCCGTATGCTGTGCGAAGCTATCAATAAACAATCTTTTTGAACTCAAACCAATAAGCACTGCAAGAGCCCTGAAATCCATCTGCACGGGCGTTACATTTTGCAATTGCAACTGGTCCTCACGACGAATGTGAACAATATTATAATCTTTCGCGAAATAATTTACTACAGCTTGTGCCGTATTAATAGGTAAATCTCTTGTCCAAGAATACTTATTTGGTTGATTGGCTGCACCACCGTTAGTCTGAATAACCAAAATGGGCTTTTGTGACCCGAATTGATTCCCGTAAAATGTTTGCTCCCTGTTATTAATAAACAATTGAGGTTGTTCACCATTGTACTTTATGTCAAACATCTCACACCAAACCTTTATCAGATGCCCATTAAGAGCAATAAAATCTGTTTCTAAATACGGATTATGTAAACATGCTTTTATTTTCTGCCCTTCAATATAGTCTTGATAAAAATAACTCAGGTTATTAAAATTGAACACCTTATCTACATTTGGATTACATAAAAAAACCTCAGGATAACCAGTAATAACTATAAGTTCATCTTTAGGATATTGGGTTTTTATTGCTTTACACACGGCCGTTGCCGCTATACTCTTACCAATACCACCGTCAATCTGGAAAATAATTTTCATTTTTTAATAATTTTATGGTTAAGGAATATCGTACTTATTAATTTGGTTGCTTGTAGTATATCGTGTTTACTTCATAAATCACGCCTTTGTCACCTATGGTATTTACACTCAAAGCTTCTTTCATTTCTATAAACCCAAATTCTGCCAAATAACTGTCAATATCAGATTTCAGAGTCTGTCCTTGGTAATAAGGGGTTATACATGCCTCTGTCATTATGATTTTTGTATTTTTTAATATTTCTTTTGCTCCCTGAAAAACAAATAATTCAGAACCTTGTGCATCCATCCAAATAATATCAACATCAGCTATTTTATTCTCACTGCACCAATCATCCAAAGTATCTGCCTGAACTTGAATTTCATGTTGAATCTTATTGTGTCCGGCTAGTAAGGTCTTTATTTCATCATTAAATTTGAACATCGATGAAAATCCTTTATCTATAGATTGGTTCACATTAGGGTCTACAAAGTAAAATGGAATTATCCCTTTGGCATTACCAAGTGCTATATTATGCACCCTAATATTAGATTTTTGAGAAGGGTCAAGTTTATTAAGATTTTCCAGACAGATGTGATAAGAGTCCGGAACTGGCTCAAATGCATCTACTTTAGCATTTCGAAAAATGTTTGAAAATTCAATGCTCTGACCTAAGTGCCAGCTCCCAATATCTAATATTCGATTTACACTGCTCAGATCAATTTGGCAATCAGTAAGACTAAGCAATCTATTTGCGACCATACTACCCCTCTTTTTTTCAAGAATTATTCTGTCATGGACTTTGATATTCTTAACAGCATTCGATTTTCCTTCGTCACTGTCATTCATAATCGTATCAATAATTCTGTCAGCATTAAATACTTCCGCCTCACTACTGTATGGAAATTCGGTTACTTGTCCTGTAATATTGTACTTGGTATATACGGAATGTCTCAATTCGGGCTTAATTGTAGGCCGATCAGCTACGATATTAGTATGCATTTCATATCCAAATTGAGCAGTTGCATTTCCAATCCAACATACAACTGACGGCTTGCTTAAAGCAGCAGCAGCATGTTGGGCAAAACTGTCAATCAAGATCCTCTTTTCACTAATGGTTAGCAATACGGAAATGGCACGAAAATTTGCCTGAAGTGGCGTGGTACCCGCCAATGGCAATTGATCTTCCCTGCGAATATGCACTATATTGTATTCATGCGCGAATGCGTTCACTACTTTTTGGGCTGTAGAAATAGGTATATCCCGTACCCAAGAATACTTGTTTGGTTGATTTGCACCACCCCCATTTGTTTGCATAACCATAATTGGTTTTTGAGAACCAAACTGATTAGTGTAAAAAGCCTTTTCCCTTTCATTAATGAATAATTCGGGCAATTCACCTTCGTACTTTAGTCCAAACATTTCACACCAGACTTGTATTAAATGAATATTCCCATTGAGAAAATCTGTTGCGAAATATGGATTATGTAAGAGGACTTTAATTTTTTGGTTTGCTATATTATCCTGATAGAAATAAGAAAGGTCATTAATATTAAGGGCCTTATTTACATTAGGGTTACACAGAAATACTTCCGGATAACCGGTGAGGACAATAAGTTCGTCGTCAGGATATTTTTTCTTAATAGCTTTACACACAGCAGTTGCAGCAACATTTTTACCAATTCCTCCTTCGATTTGAAAAATTATTTTCATGAAGTTTGTATTAATAGTGCAACCAATCTCTTCTCTTATTATTGCAGATCTGATAATTCAGCAATAATTTCTATAGAGTATCACGGAAGATATTGATGCCTTAAAGTTGAGAAATATCCCTATTCATGTATTCAGGTAAAAAACTGATATTATACGGTTTTTTACCTGAAACTATAAAATGTATGTGATGGTATAAGGATGGATTAGCTTTACAATTTCAAAACCTTAAATTCAAGCAATCTGTTCTGGAAGTGCTGGGCTTCTGTACACGAAGCGCAATCAGGACATTGTATAGTTGGGAGTGTATAACCGAGGCCTGAATAGTTCAACCTTTCTTTTGCAATTCCATGATTAATGAGATAATTTACAACAGATAACGCTCTGTTGGCGGATAGTGCCATGTTGTATTCATAGGAGCCACGGCAATCGGTATGCGCTCGAATCTCTATACGCATTGTAATGTGGCGATTCATTTGAATGAGAAGGGTATCCAATATTATCTTATGTTCATCGGTCAGGCTATACTTATCAAAATCATAGTGAAAACGACCTAATTCATAAACTTCGTCGATCTCAAAATAACGTATGCCAGGCGTATCCATTACATTTTTGTGTTTGAGCTTAATTGGCTCAATTGGATCTGTCTTACGAACGAATGATGGTACATAGAGTTTTATTGTTCTTGCAATTGTATCATTGCTTTTGTCCGATATTGCACTAATTGATAACCCTGAAGGCATATACCCATTTTTACTGACACTAATTCTATATAGCATATCCGGATGTAATTGAGTAAAATGCTGCCCCACAGAGTCCGTACTACTCTCTTTTTTACCATTTCCAGCATCTACGACCACGCTGGCATTTGTAATTGGTTGAGACGACAACGAATCAATAACAATTAGTTTTAAGAAGATTCTTTTCTTTTCATAAAAATAAATATTGTCCCCCCCTTTTATCGCAGGCCTGTTTGAAGAAAAATAAGTGTCCCTGTCATCTCCGTACATTGCAAGCGAAATATCATCATAAGAACTATTGACAGGAATACCTATGTTATAGGGAACAGAGAATGTGCTATTTAATTTATTCCAGGAGCATTTAAATATATCCAGACCGCCTAATCCAGGATGCCCGTCAGATGAGAAAAACAAAGTGCTATCGTCGCCCCAACAAGGAAAAACCTCATCCCCTTCCGTGTTAACTACCAAACCAATGTTTTGTGGTTTGGACCACACGTTATTTTTTTTGTGGCATAAATAAATATCAGAACCGCCAATACCCTTCGGCATAGTAGAAGAAAATACTAAAATTTTCCCATCCGGAGTAACAGACGGATGAGCAACCGTATAATTTTCACTGTTGTACAAAAAGGGAGAGAGCGTTTTGAACTTTTTTTCTGTTGTATCAAATTCACCAGCTATCATTATTTCCAGTAACACAATACTATCACTATTTGAAAGTGCTCTATTGCCTAGAAATTTATTACTATACCTGCTACGAGTAAAATACATCTGTCTGCCATCGGCACTAAAAGTGCAAGGGCCATCATGATACCTGATATTAACACCCTTTGCCTCAGTTACAATTGAAAATTTATCTCCACATCGTCCCTGGTGATTGCAGGGGACACTAAAAATATTATAATAATTCCTCCCTGTCAATCCATCCGTTTTCTTTTTGATGCTTATTGATGTATCTGTTGTAAACACCAGCTTATCCTTCCACATAGTTGGTGCAAAATCTGACCCGTCAGTATTAAACGGAAGTAATCTGGCTATCCCATGCGGAATACTGTCAATAATACTTTTTGCCCTGATGCATCCTGTTATCATATTAGATGCACGCACGTCATTGGCGTTTTTTGTAAGGTATTTCTTTAGCCATATTACTGCATCATCATATTGCTTCAATTGCATAAGCACCTTTGCATACTTTAGCAAAATGTCCTTACTGTAGTCTGGCATATTTACTGCTTTTAAATAGACTTCTGATGCCTTTTGTAGTTCATTAATAATGGTATAGCAGTCGGCGAGTTGCGCGTATATTACAGGGTCGTTGAGTTGATTAGCAATTTTTTCATAATGCTGAATAGCTTTGTAGTAAATGCCATGATTATAATAATAGGTAGCCTTAACAAGGTCTTTGCTGTTTTTAGCCGAAACCCTGATACAACACAAAACGATTATCAAGAAAAAGAGATGACTCAGGCGCATACATGTATATTAAAACTCAGAATTTCTTTATAAACCTTGGAGTGACAAATTTTGAAATATCCCGTACAAAATCATACCCAAGTATAATTTCATGTGTTCCTCCATTATATCCGTTCAGAGCAGAAAATAAATAGTCATAAGAATATCCAAAATTCAGTTTTTTAGTTACCTGAACATGTAGAATAACTTCCATAGACTTATCTGTACGATAAGTGAATCCAAATAATATTCGTTCATGAGCAATTGCTGACAGGTTAATATCACAGTTGATTGGCAGCCTATAGTCTGAATTTATGGCGTACCTAATCATCAGCTGAGGGACAAGCTTTATTGTCGAATTCAGACTGTAAACGTATCCTCCACTCAAATAATAACTCCTGATCTGACGGGCTATTTTATCATTGAGTTTTAGCTCGTGTTTATCGTAATAGTTTTCAAGAATGTTAGGTGCGGAAAACCCACAGTAATAGTTGGAGCTGGACCAATAGACACCTGCACCAAAGTTTGGGAGCATCGCATTATTTATGTTGTAGGAAAAATTTGGATCATTTTGCTGGAACAAAATTAATTTGTCGTAACTGGCACTATATAAGTTTATGCCGCCGCTAAGTCCGAATGAAAGAACTGAGTTTTTCAGCATAACACGATAAGCATAATAAATTTTAACGTCTATATTTTGCTCTACTCCTACAGTCTCATTGGTCATACTTAATCCGAGGGCCATAGGTCTAAATGGCTTCATGTAAGTACTAATTGGAGCATCGACAGACAAATTCATCGTTTTAGGGGCTCCGCTAATTTTACCCCATTGATCCCTGTAAATGGCATTTGCTGATATAACGTCCCTGCTACCAGCATAACCCGGATTGTATAAGAGTTTATTATACATAAACATGGTATAATGCTGATCACTTTGCGACATTGCATAAACTGGAAGTAAACAAGCAATTAACAAGAAAGAATATCTGATTTTCATACGCAATCATTTTACCGTTTAATCAGTAATGAACCTGTATAGTCGTTCTTGTCGATTTGTGTATTATCAGCATTGAGTTTAATAAGGTAATAGTATGTTCCATCGGGTAGCAAACTTTTTTTCCCAGCTCCTGCCCAGTCATTTTTATAATTATCTTGTTCGAATATTTTGTCGCCCCATTTATCAAATACCTGAACTTTATTAGATGGAAAATTCTCAATTCCTTCAATAACCCAGGTATCATTTAATCCGTCGCCATTAGGGGATATTCCATTATGTATAATGATTCCTTCACAAACGGAATCTTCAATAGTGAAAGAAAATACCCGAACGCAATTATTCATATCAGTGACCGTGACTGAATAACTTCCAACTTTTAACCCTGTTATTTCTTTATCAGATGATTTATTGGTCCAGAGATAGGTATAAGGTGGTGTACCTCCAATGAAACTGAGAGCGATGCTCCCCTGACCTAATTTGCAATAATCTTTTCTTACTTCAGATAAAATTTGCAGTGAGTCTGGTTCTGTAACGCTAAATGTGTCTGATTTTGTACATAAAGTAGTCCTATCTGTTACCATCACAGAATACATTCCTATTTCACGGTTTATAATGCTTGTACCTGAATCTCCGGTTGACCACAAATAGTCGTATGGACCTTTGCCCACAATATTCAGCAAAATACTGCCGGTAGTGTCACCAAAACATTTTGGATTAACAACGCTGCTATTTACATTAAAATTAGGTTGGGAAATAACGGTTAGGTTAAAATTAGCAGAATTCGCACAACCGTAAATATTCATTGGGATTTTGTAGGTAACCACTACATTTCCCGAAGCAAGAGTTGTCACAGCTCCAGTCAAACTGTCTATACTCACAATCCCTGCGGGTGAAACGCTCCATACTCCGCCGGATATAGTGTCCTTTAAAGTAACAATGGCATTCTTGCAAATCGTGTCAGGACCGACAATAACGCCAATAACAGGAACAGGATTAACAGTGACTTCTACTGTCGCTGCACATCCGATGGACAAACTATATGTAATAATGCCTACACCTGCTGATTTTCCTACAATAATGCAACTATCTATAGGTGGCGTATAAATATCTACTGTTGCTCCGCCACCACCCCATGTCCCACCGGTGATTGAATCTTTCAGAATGGTAGTATCGCCTACACAAATAACCAAACTTCCATATGGCAATGGTGGGGGTGGGGAAATAACAACCGGAAATAAGGCCGTATCTGCTCCACAAGAGTTACTGACTATATAGAAAACAGTATCCGGACCCGGAGATATTGCTATTAGGGTACTGCCAGAAAGTGCAGCACTCCCATTTGCTAAACTCCAAACACCTCCTGTTGTAGTGGTCCATATATTCATAGAAGAACCCACGCAAAAGATACCTGACCCATCAGATAGAATTACCCCGGCATCGGGCAGAGGATCCACTGTTATCGTCTTTGTCCGGTAACAGCTACCAATAATATATGTAATAATTGCAGAACCCGAACTGTGACTGATTACTATCCCTGAGGCGGAACCAACAGACGCTACACCCGGATCACTGCTGCTCCATACTCCTCCCGCTACTGCATTGGCCAGCGTTATTGTGCCACTGCCACATATGATCGAATCTCCGGTTATAGCAGCAGGAGAGGCGTTTACGGTAATAGCTTTTATTGCCGTTGCGCTACCGCAGGTGTAAGTCACCGTATAACTTATTGTTACCGTACCTGCACTGATACCCGTAACAATACCTGAGGAAGAACCCACTATTGCCCTGACTGTATTGCTGCTGCTCCAAACTCCCGTTCCGGTAGTGTTAGTTAACGTTATTGTCTGGCCGGTACATACCACTGAAGGGCCGGTAATTACTCCCGCATCAGGGAAAGCAATTACTGTGACAAGCGCAGTTGCAAAACACCCCCCCGGCAGCATATAGGATATTGTCGTTGCACCTGCGGCAATACCGGTTACAAGCCCCGTACCGGGGCCAATTGTGGCAACACCGGGATTACTGCTGCTCCAACTGCCGCCGGCTACAGAATTTGATAAAATGCTGGTAGTGCCCACACACACATTGGTAATGCCGGCTATTGCTCCTGGAGAAGGGTTTACAGTAATTGCCTTTGTGGCATAGACAGTGCCACAGCTATTAGTGACCGTATAAGAAATAACGGCAGTACCCGCACTCAACCCGGTAACAAAACCTGTAGCCGAGCCTACACGGGCTACACCGGGATTACTACTGGTCCATACCCCACCGTAAGTACTATCCGACAACAAAATGCTGTCACCTACGCATACCTTTGACGGGCCTGTTATGGTATCAGTACCCGCTATTGGGGCAAATACAATATTGGGCAGACTGCTGTATATAATATTGGGCGATAAGTTAACTGCGTTAGGCACGTATCCACAGGCCGCGCCCGCAAGATTAGGTGATGAGATGCAATCCAGAAAAGAAGAAGATATGGTAGTGCCGTTCCTGAAATATATTTTATTGTCAGGGCCTAATCTCAGGTGCCGCCAATTGCCCAAACCTGGCACTGACGGTATTATATAATACTTTGAAGCGCTCATTGCTGCGGTTGTAGGCAGCGACACATCGTATTGCACAATGCCTCCCGGCGCAGAAGCCTCATTAGCATATAGTTTGGTATCATCAGGCGAGAATTCAACACCATAATAATCCTTGGTCTCAAGAACGCGGCAATTAGAAACTACCCCTGTGTTAGGATTAAAATCATGCAGCTCGAATGCCCGCGATGGCGACACCGGATTAGATACATCGCCAAGAGCTATCCGTCTCCTGTCGTGTGACGCACGGATAGAACCAATCGTATAAGCATCGGTTCCCCAATCTACGCCGGATGCTGAGACAACCGGCATAGCACTCACTCCTGCTGCAGTTATGTTGTAAGCAACAAATACATTCCTGTGCCTTTTGTGGGCCACCACCCAGATATTGCAGTTATTTCCGGGTATAGCTATCAATTTTTCAGAGGTCATGGTATCCACCGGGGTACGCAGCGTAGATAATACTACGTCGCCCATGCCCCCGTCAAGGGTCATATCTACTATGGTATAGCTAAGCCGTCCGTTTGCGGTTGAAATAAATTCCTGTGAAAATATATAGTATTGGGTAGAACTACCAATCACGGGAACTATCAGTACCCCCTGAGTAGAACTACCGGCACCAACACCAAATGTAGTAAGCCCTACGTGGCTAGGCATTACCGCACCCATTCTGTTATATACCGTGTCACCAGTGGAGTAAAATAAAAGATTACCGGAAGCATCGCACACTGAAGCACTTCCCTCCGAAGGAGGCATATATGTGCTTGACGGCACAGGTGAGCCTGTGCCAAAGTTGAGCCCATTATTTTTCCCGAATACCCATACTCCGTTTTGGGGAGTGTTATATTGAGCCCGTCCAATGGAGAAAAAATGTAGAATTCCCAAAAGTATAAGAAATGCTTTTCCGTGTTTCATGGCAATAGATTTGGTGTTACAAAAGCCGGGTAAAGCGAGGTTTTCTATTATAAAATTAGTATTTTTTTATAAGAATATAAAATAACTATTAAGATAGCAAAAACCTGTACAACCATTTATAAGTTATACAGGTTAAGCTAAACAGAAGTAAAATGACTATATATTACGTTCCACAATACACGAGCACATCAGGAGTTGTCCAAAAAGCGCTAGTCGTCAAGATACCTTTCACGAGACAGGTAGCCGGGCCAGGCACCCAAGTCTGCACTGTCGTAAGGTTAAGACACTCAATATGTGTATGGTTATTGTACAACGATACCTGACTTTGGCCGAATACAGACGCATAAGTATGAGATGCAGTATTGCCTGAACCGCCGAAGATTGCTGAATAATAGCCTGAAGCAGTAATATTATTTGTATCACCACCAATAATAGCAGTATAATAAGCGCTAATAGTATTTGAAATACCTCCGCCTATGAATGCTGCGGGCCCTGTAGTAATCTGATTATTCTCTCCGCCTATTATTGTTGCTAAGTCTGTTCCGTTGTTTGTGCAATTCGTATTTCCTCCTCCTATAAAATTGCCGGTACCGCCTGTAACCAGGTTCAGAAGTCCACCCCCAATACCCGAATAGATGCCCGACACCGTATTTCTTTCGCCCGAGAGCGCGGCGCTGCAACTGGCAGTTACAGTGTTGCAGTAGCCGGAGAAGGTTCCGCTGGCCGTTGCGCCACAAATACAATTGCATTCTCCGCCGCCTATCACGCTCATTGCAGAAGCTACCACCGCACTCGCTGTTATACAATTCTTTGCACCTCCTAAAATGGTATTGTAAAGTGATCCGGTATTAATGAGATTGCATTCGCCGCCCCCTATAATGCTGCACGCAGTACCTACAGCAAGGGCATTGCACCTGCCTCCACCAATCACACCTCCGGCATCGTTGATCTCATTCAGAGAGCCACCGCCTATCGTGGATTCATTAGCATTCGCATTTATAGTATTTTGATGGCCACCTGCTATAATGCTACAATTTGCCGCTGCGATCGTATTAGCATCACCTCCGCCGATAATTGAATAAGTACTGTTAGTAATTCTGTTAACAGTGCCTCCCCCTATGTAATCAAAGCGTCCGTCGGTAATGCGGTTGCTCAACCCCTGTCCAATGAAGTTAACGCTCATAGGGCCTGTGGGCAATACGTTGTTCTCTATAAGGTTATTCCGTCCGTTGGCAATGGTATTGAAACAGGTAGTTCCCGCAGCAGGTGCGCCACCGGAGCAAATCATATTACAAAGACCATTATCTATAGAATGAAACAAACCGTCATCGGTGCAGTTTTTTTCTCCGGTGCCAATATAGGCATGCCTTGTGCGCACAGCATTGGTACCGGCCCCTATAAAAGAGCATCCGCCACATACTATATTGCCCGTGCCAGCCAGTATAGCCTGCCCCGCAAATGCTAACGTGGGGCTACAGATAAGATTCCCCTCTCCACCCATGATCACCGACCTGGACGACCGTTCAAGTATGCGGTTGATTGTACCACCTCCTATGAATTTACCAAAATTTGATATCCCAGCCTGGTCAATAGTGTTAGAGGTGCCGCCCCCGATAGCTGAATAATCAGAACCGGTAGTGTTGTTTGCACCACCGCCTATAAATGAACAGTTTACCGCATTAGCCGCCGGGATAGTGCCAATACAGTTTAACCTGCCGCCAAAAATAGCGGAGACGCACCCGGTAGCAGTGTTATTTGCGCCACCACCTATAGCCACATAATTGCATCCTTTTGCCACATTTGTGTATCCGCCGCCTATGGTTATAAAATCCGTCGCAGGGGTGCTGGTTGTGTTCAAGGTGCCACCGCCTATAAAACTGTAACAAGATCCGGTAGTACTATTACTTTCTCCACCAATGATAGTGGAGAAGCACAGGTTGTTCAACATCGTATTCTGGCTCCCGCCGCCAATAAAGCTAAACCTCCCATGGCCGGGATTCCCACCTATACAATTACTGGTGCCTCCTGCTATTGCGTTAAACCCTATAGTGGTGCCTATTGCATTTCCAATAATAAGGTTGGCACTTCCGGAACCGATAAATGAATAGCAGCTAATGACACTGTTGCGCACACCTGCGCCTATATACCCGAAGTCGAAGCTGACACTATTGTAGTGACCACTGCCTGTGCCTGAGCAATCACAGGTCACAGCATTGTTGCATCCACTGCCGATAAAGGCATTTAATCCGGTCGCCACCTGTGTTGTTCCATTACCTACGAATGAAAAACAGGACATTGCACAGTTGCCATTGGCCGCTACACTACCCCCACCGTTGCCTACAAATCCGTAGCAATCCATTACACAGTTAAATGAGCCATTTACCACCAGGCCGAAACATTCCACCGGGGAAAGATTGCAGGAACCATTCACAACTGTATTGAAACAGGAAAAGGCGGGAAGCGATGGCGAAACAGCAAGGTTCGCATTACCCCCCAGGATACTGTTGTATAGGCCGGAAATAGTATTCCCGCAGCCGTTAAGTATGCTATTGTAACAACCTATTGGGACAAGAGGGCAGTTTGCACAACCAATACAGTTCTCTGCACCGTTTACTATGGTAGAGATGTCATCTGAGACCCAGTGAGTATTGTTCCAGGCAGCCGACATGGGCCCACCAAGTATGCTCGAATAATTGCCCGATACAGTACCGGAATCGTACCCCCCTGAGGCTGTGTTGCTTCTTAGAGAAGTATTACCAGGCCCGGGATCGCAAAAAATATCAAAAGTCGCCATAAATCAAATTTTACGTATAAATATGTGTTTGGAACAATATTAATAACATACTAGAATCCTATCTAACGCGGCAAAACCAACTCCAAAAGGTCTTCTTTCAACCTGACCAGGCCCTGTTGTGAGAGTGCCGGGAAATACAAGGCCACAAGCCCAAAGTTGCTCCAGATGAGTAGTATTCTGTGTTTGAGTTGCTACACCTGCACCAAATGCAGCGCTCCATTTATGCCCATTAACCATGTTGCCGGAACCACCTAAAATCACCGAATAATCACTTGCGGTATTAATCACGTTTCCGTTGCCCCCGGTTATGGAAGAGCAATGAGAATAAACAGAATTAGTTCCTCCACCACCAATAAATGAAAACCTTGTATCCAGGCAGATAATATTATTATCGCCACCACCTATTGCACTGCCTGTGGTACCAGTTATGAGGTTATTCGTTGTGCCACCGCCCATAAATCCGTAGTCGCTGGCGGTTGTCAGGTTATTTCCGCCTGATATAACCGAGTAAACACCGCTCACTGTATTGTTTGTGCCCGAAAAACTGCTGCTGAATGACCCCTGGCTGCAATTGGTGAAGCCAGAGAACGTGCCACTATAGTCACCTGTAGCGCAGTTGGCCAGGCCACCACCCACTACACCAAAAACGCCACCGCCTGTTCCCGTACCCACCTCGTTATTCAGGCCACCGCCTATCACCGCACGTTTCGAGTCGGTAAGTATCGTATTGTTCCGGCCACCACCTATGAAGCCGAAATCAGAAAGGGAACATATGGTATTTTCACCGCCCCCGCCTATAAAGCTGGAGCAATTTTCGATCATGTTCGTACTTCCACCACCTATCGCCGAACATTGTACGGTGATACAGTTATTAAATCCTCCGATAATACTGTCATATGCCGTACATATAAAATTATCCTGTCCGCCTCCGATGAACGAAGCACAAGTGTTTATTATACGCTGCGTAGCCCCGGCCCCGATCACACTGCACCGGCTATTGCAGATGATATTGTCATTCCCGTTTCCAATAACGCTGTATTCATTAGTAAGCGGCGTAGTGCTTACTACCTGGTTTGCAGAACCGTTGTATATAGCATTATACTGGCCTCCCAAACCATTTGTGTTAAAATGTACCCTGTTCGTGCTTCCATTGTTGATCAGGTGATTATTTCCTCCACAGATCAAATTGGTAAAACCATTGGTTATAAATCCGAAGTTACTGTCGCATACAAAATTAGCATTCCCTGCACCTATTACCGATGACGTGCCGGTAGCAGTATTGGCATTGCCTGAAAGTATTGCCATATGGCTCAGCGGTATTGCCGAAGTGGTGGCCTGGTCAATAAGGTTCCCTTCACCACCGCCTATCACTGCCTGGCATTGCTGCAGTATCCGGTTATTCTGGCCGCCGCCTACAAAACCGAGCGGGCCACAAATAGTATTAATGGTCCCACCGCCAATAGTAGAGCCGCATCCTGTGTTCAGAATTTTGTTTGTGTTACCGCCGCCGATAAAACCGCAATCTACCGTAACGGGATTAACTACGCCCGTCATTCCCACACAGTTGGCATTGCCACCGGCTATTGCCGACCAGCGGCCACAAATAATATTTTGATTACCACCGCCAACAGTAGATGCGTTGCCACACAATTCATGTTTAAACCCTGCACCTATTGTCGCACACTGTATATTACCAAATATGGTGTGACAATCACCACCACCTATAAAATTGTAGACATTATTGTCGTACATCCGATGACATGATCCACCACCAATTGTAGAAAAAGCATTCGTATTTATAACACTATTCCAGCCACCACCGATAAAACTGGCCGGCCCGCCTACACCTGCAGAGCCATTGATATAATTCTCAAAACCACCAATAATAACGTTAGCAGCCGTTGCAAGAGGGGCATTTATGCAATTGGCACTGCCGCCACCTATAAAAGAAAGGCCCGCACATATGGTGTTGCCACCACCACCGCCTATAAAACTGGCAGGGCTCGTTGCATCATTAAAGTTCTGCGCCCCGCTGGCTATACCCGAGTAAACTGCGCAGGAGCAATTGGAAAGGCCATTACCTATGAATGAATAGTCGCCGGCAGCAACGTTACTTGCACCATTGCCTACGAATGAGAAATCGCCGGAGGCAATATTACCATTGGCCCCGGCAGGCCCTCCTCCATTACCTATAAAAGAATAATACCCTGAGGCGGTGTTATTCTGCCCGTTAACGACCACTGAATAACAGTCGGAATTTGCCGTATTGTCCTGCCCGTTCACTACCGTATTCCAACAACCTGAAATAATTGAGGTCGTTCCCTGTGCAAAATTACCCTTCCCACCAAGTATGGAGTTATAAGAACCTGAGACAGTATTGTTTATACCATTCAATATGGAATTGAATTGCCCGTCAGAAAATGTTCCGGGGTTTGTGCTTATAAAGCAATTGTTTTCACCCATTACAATGGTAGAAATGCATGAGTCATTTACGTGAGTGCCAGGCAGCGGACCGCCGAGTATTGCAGACCAGTACGCATTGGGGGCAAGTGTGCCTCCATCAAGAGAGCCGGTGGTTGTATTTAAACTCTGCCCGTAAGTACTTCCCGTGGTTGGGTCACAAAATATTGTCCACATAATTTGTAATTTATATATTGTTAATGTATCATTCGTTTAATTAATGTATCCTATAGCATGACTAATACACAGTGCAGCCCGGGATTTGCCTGAATATCGCACCAATACGCCCAAGAAACAGTACCAGGACAATACGGGCCCAAATTATATGCCGGCGCGCACAACACTAACCCCTCAATATGGAAGGTATTTGCGAATTGGCTCGTGATGCCCTGCCCAGAAATACCCGCCCACTGATGTCCGTTAACAGTATTATTGACTCCCCCCAAAATGGCTGAATAGTCACTACCGGTTTGAATAGTATTGTTTCTACCACCTACAATCACTGCATTGGGGGAGCAGATACAATTCTGCCTGCCACCACCAATGAAGGAATTGTTACTGAGTGTATCTATACAGTTCTGATTACCGCCACCAATTACGCCGCTGTTTGATGACGCAGTAAGGATTCGGTTCTGATTACCACCACCAATAAAGCTTGTTGGCGCTGTTATTCGATTATTACTTCCGCTGATGATTGATGAGCTGGCGCTTGTAATATAATTTCCTGAACCTGACATTATTGCGCTGGCAAGACCAGTTACCGTGTTAGTATCACCGGAAAAAATGCCGCTACAATTGTTTAATACCTGGTTATTTGTACCTCCTCCAATTACATTGTGGGTTCTGGATCCGCCTATCGTATTAGTAACCCCACCACCTGTAAAATTATAGTGGGAGTTTGAACCCGTAATATTACCAAGCCCACCCCCAATTGCGGAATAGTTCGTGGTTTGTAAAAGCTGATTGTTTCTACCGCCTCCGATAAATCCAAACCCTCCAACAGCTATATCATTATTATTGCCACCAATAATAATTGAGCAACTACCAGTTATATTAGAGCTTATTCCATTGCCAATAGCGTTATGATTGCCCACAATACCATTGGTCGCTCCATTTCCAATATATGAGTACGTGGAATTATTAAGGATGTTATTGGCACTTCCTGAACCTATCAAATTGTGCAAACCATTCACAATACGGTTATGGTCACCATTGTTTATAGTATTAAATTGATTAGTTACAAAGGCAGATGTACTTTCAATGCAATTTCCATAACCATTTGAAATTGTATTGTAAGAACCTTGCAAGCCCGGGGCTATAAAATTCACACAGTTCTGGCAACCATTGTGTATGCTATGATGGAAGCCACCATTAATACAGTTTGCCTGCCCCGTTCCAATAACTGAGCAACAGGATATGTTAATCAGGTTCACATTCCCTGAACCGATCATTGATGCTTCGCCGCATACACGATTACTGGTTCCGGCTAGAATTCCCATATGTTCAAATGCGAATAGTCCGGCAAACGCGCAGTTTGCAAATCCTCCTCCGATAACTGAATACCTGGCATTGGGGTCGATGCAATTGTTGCAACCTCCACCAATAAAGCCACCATCACCGCATACAACATTAAATCTTCCACCTATTATTGCGGCCGTATTGCTATGTGTGCAATTTCGCCGTCCGCCGCCAATAAACGAATCTCCGTTAGGTAAAAGCGCTGTACCAATTTGATGTCCGCAGCCTCCGGCTATTGTAGAGTTATCACCCCAGGCTATGTTGCACAATCCACCAAAAACTGTTGAAAAATTACCTTGTACCTGATTCAGGCAGCCTCCACCTATAGTAGTACATAAACTGCCTTGCCTTATCAGGTTCTTAACTCCTCCACCTATAAAACTACTTTCCGAGTTCTGGCATATCCAGTTACATAAACCTCCTCCTATCGTTGCCTTAACAGAATCTACCTCACAGTTATTACACCCGCCACCTATAAAATTATAGGGGCCGTCCTGTCCTACTATTGATCCCTTTATAATGTTATGTCTGCCCCCACCAATCGCGCTGAAGCCATCAGTTGCAGGAGTTGGCATAAGGTGTATGGTATTCTCCTCACCGCCGCCGATATTGGAAGAATGAGGCTCAATAGTATTGCAACAACCACCTCCTATATTACTATAATTACCAGTTACAGTATTCTCACATCCGGAAACTATGCCCGAGTGGTGACCACTGACAGTGTGGCACAGGCCACCACCTACAAATGAGTAGTCTCCGCTAACAGTCTGGGCCGCACCATTACCAATAAATGCATGGCTCGCCAATGCCCTATTACGCAATGCTCCGGTACCACCACCATTACCAATAAAAGAGTAGTCGCCGGATGCATAGTTGCAACACCCGTTTCCGATAACCGAATAATTGTCCCCCATAGCACAATTCAAATACCCGGTAATAACGGTATTGTATGAACCATAGTTAGAGGAGGTGCCTTGGGCAAAATTGCAATACCCCCCCAAAATACTATTATATTGCCCTGATACAGTATTGCATAAACCATTTAAAATAGAATTGTAACCACCGGTCCCCGTTACAGCCGCACCTGCGATATTGTTGCAGCAACCCATTACTATGGTTGAACAATCAGAAGAAATATTGTTTAGCGGGGAAGGAGGCCAAGGTCCTCCCAAAATACTTGAATAAGCGGACCCAGTGGCGAGTAATGTTCCGGAATCATTTGGAAAACCACCAGATCTGAGCGATTGGCCAGCAGCAGGATCACAAAATATTGTCCAAGCCATAAAAAGAGATTTAAATTATAATGAAATACTGTTAGTAAAATTTCAGCTTATACAAAAGTCTCGTATATATTCTGGACTTCCATCAGGTAAAAAACAGCTATTTTTCAGTTTTTCAACTGTTAACATCATTCATCAAAAGTTACTCTTTTTAGTCTAAAAAGGGCGATGATAAGAGCCCGCACTCGTACCATAAAAACATCGTCAACTAACTACTTTTAGTTTAAGTGTGCCCATAGATGGATAGATTCAATGTGCGTTGCAAAACATATGCACGAGTTAGTGAAATCAAGTAATACAAGCTTAACAACGAGCTATGCTACATTCAGGTAAAGACATTATTGATTACACCAAAAAAAAGATTAGCCGTTGCTTTCGCTGAAATATTATAGACATTGTCCAGTTATGCAACAAAACGTTTCTTTTGCTGAGGAGTTTCATCAAGCCAGCAAATAGTGGCTTCAATTTGATTAGTGATTGCAGGAAAATTGTCCAAATTAGAAATTAAATCCCCGCGATGAGGCCTATAATCACTATGCAGGTAAATGCAATCATTTTTGCCCAGCATCCGCAGCTTCCACTTCACTATATCCATTCACTATTCTCGTTATCTTACCTAAGTGTTTACCTGGATGGAAACATATTGGATCATTTACCTTTAATGAACCTGATAATAGTTGTCCCGAATACCCCGTACTTTCCCCACTTATGATATACTGCATCGCAAGTCTAAAAGCATCAGTATTAAGCATAGACAGCGAACGATTTTCTAAATAATATTCCATCTACATGCAATATCGTAAATGTAGAACTGATTGGATAGAATGCTCTTAAGGCCAGATGAATGAGTATTGTTGAGTCCTTACCGCCCGAAAATAAAAGTGATGGATTTGTAAACTGTTCCGATACTTCTCTAACTATATAAATGGCTTCCTTTCAAATTCATCAAACACGATAGAAAAACAATTCAGGTAATTACTGCTTCTATCATAACTGATTTTTGAGAATTAATTATGAGTAAAACTGATTGCAATCAATTGGAAATATTCCATACTGAATAGCAAATATGACAAGGCTTACTCTACTGTTTACATTTAGCTTTTTAAATAAGCTATCGCGGTAGCCCTCAACACTTCTTTTGGTTGTATTCATTTTTTGGGCTATTTCTTCGTAGTTTAAATCCGAACACGAAAGTTTTAGTACCTGTAATTCTTTGTCAGTAAATTCAATAGCCTTTATTTTTTTTTCTTGAATTGCCCGGAAATAATTTCTTGTTACAACTTCCGAAAAATAAGTACCCTTATTATAAATTGACAATAAGGCATTCTTGATTTCAAGCGGCGGAGCCGATTTAATTAAAAAGCCATTTGCTCCATTGAGTATCATTCGATGAATGTACATGTCGGTAGCAAAAATAGTAAAGATAAGTACCCCCATTTGGGGCCATCTTTTTTTAATTTCTACTAATGTATCAAAACCATTTAGAATAGGCATCCCGATATCTATAATACATACATCAGGTAGCACCTTGGTTTTTTCAATTGAAGTAATTAGTTCCTTGCCATTGCTCACATCAATCATGACATCGAACCCACCCATAACATCCAGTAACGATATTATACCTTTTCTGATGGCCTCATGATCTTCTGCATATGCCACCTTTATATCGGCATTGCTTGTAAAATTTTTCATTGGTTAACTATTTAGAAAGCGAACTATTGACTAGTGTGTTATGTACAAACATGGCGTATGTGGTAGCAGGGGCTGTAAATGTTTTCTGTTCAGGCATTGCAGGTATAAGTATTAAAGGTGAATAATCAATAGTTCGCTTTTAAAAAAGGTATCCTCCTATTTTTCAAAAAGAATAATCCGCAAATGTGAAGTTCCAACAAACCAGATTCCAAAACAACGTCAGAAAAGCGGTAATATTTTTCACAATAAGCTCCGGCATTTCAGCTTTTAAGCTTAAAAGCTCCGGCGTTTCAGGCAAAACGCACAAATATTACTGCTTTAATGACCTACCACAGCAACTTCCGTTGACCTATTTTTCAGGCATTCTAAATCACTTAAAAACAATCATTTATGAAAAAGAAAACAACAGTTGCCGTAGTATGTTTCAGTGTTCTCATCGCCGCCTGTAGAAAAGAAAAAACGGCTATACCCGCAGAGCCCAAGAATACACTCGTTCCACAAACCGCCTACCGTCTTCCTTCAAGCCTGCAAGAAACGGAGTATTCCAAATTCATCCCGCTTGATAGTGCGAATAAGATGATAGGCAGCTATCTTTACAGTATTAATTCATCTTATAACGACAGTGATTTGAGGTCATTTACCATCAACGCAGATTCATTGAGAAGCTACCTTGACAATGGTGATGTGAAGAACATCAAATTGATTTTCGCGCATACACTCAATTACATCAATGCCGGCTACAATGGCGTGAATTCAGGGCTTGAGAGCGGGGCACTTACCATAATAATTGCGGGTTACGACAATTCAGGGAATTATATTTACAGGAATGGGATGGTGCTAGATCATTCCAAACCATGCCCTTACGCATGTCCTTCAGGTCAGGCAATAAACGACTATCTACAATAGCTTATGATATATAACATTGTAAATACAATCTTTTATGCATCTCTGTTTTGCTCTTTTTTGATTTGCCTGTATAGATATAGACAATTTGATAGTGCTACTAGAACGCTATCAGTACTAATCTGCTGCGCCTTAATTGTTGAGTGCGCAGCAGATTATTTAGCAAGGGTTTATCATAACAATTTACCGCTCTACGCTATTTACGGATTGGTTGAGTATGGCATTATCTGCCTGTATTTCAATAAAGTAATTGATGTGTTCAAAAAATGGAATATAGGCGTATATATTGGAATATTGGGAATTCTCCTTGGGACCGCAAATCTTTTATTTCTGCAAGGCATTAATAGCCTTACGTCTTATTTTTTATTCTTTGAAAGCGTGTCTATTGTTGGCATGTCGCTGTTCGCATTTTTCCGCCTACTACTCATAAGAGACGATCTCATATTGCATAGGCACCCTCATTTTTGGTTTATAAGCATACTGCTATTCTTCTGGAGCGCTATGCTATTCAATTGGGGACTATTCGATTTTATTAATGTACATATGCAACATGCCGCATGGATAATCAACCTTGCCTTAATAACTGTAAGCGCAATTACATACATTTGCTTCATTTTTGTATTTTTGTTTTACCCGAAAATGCAGCAAATCAATGAATGACGAGTCCCTAATACCATTGTTCGTTGCATGTTCCCTTTTGATTACTTTGTTTGCATTTTTCCTAATCGCCTACCTCCTTGTTCAAAAGCGTAAGCAAAACAACTACCTGTTAGAAAAACAAAAAATGGAATTTGATCACGAGAATAATATCCTAAGGTCAAAAATTGAAGAGCATGAAAATACAATAGACCAGATATCTACAGAACTGCATGACAACATAAAATCAGTTCTCGGGTTTGCCCAAATGAATATGTACCAGATAGAGAGCCTTGCTGTATCTGAGAAACAGGCAATTCTTATACGTGACACCAACACAATTATAGGCAAGGCTGTAGAAGACCTGCATAATATAAGTCATTCGCTCAACAGTAATTTCGTTAAGCATTTCGGCCTGATTGATACTATAACGAAAGACTTAGAAAAAATCCGGGAATCTAAAAATATTACCGACTCAGTTAAGGTAAACGGAGAAGTTATATCCTTGCCGCCTGATAAACAATTGCACATATATCGTATTGCACAGGAGGCAATTCAAAATTGCATAAAACATGCGAAAGCATCATACATTGGAATTACATTTCATTATGAACCTGATTTTTTCCGAATGGAGATTTCCGATAATGGTATCGGCTTCGATAGAAATAAGATGTATGAAATGAAAGGGCTTGGGTTTCTTAGTATGCTTCAGAGGGCGAGATACATTAACGGCACTTTGGATATACAATCAATCCCATCGCACGGGAGCGTAATTCATTTAAAAGTAAATTTGAACTGATGAATAAAACCATTAATCTCGCAGTAGTTGAAGACCATGAGGTAGTCCGAAAAGGCGTAATTTCATTGATAACTGGTTTTGGCGGTTTCAACGTTATCATTGAAGCGGGCAACGGGAAAGAATTATTTGACAAGCTCTGCGCAGCGGAAGTCCTGCCTGATATTGTAGTTATGGATATCAGTATGCCTACCTGGGACGGATATGAAACATTGAATGAAGTCCGGAGGAAATGGCCAACTATGAAATCATTAATCCTAACCATGCATAAGCATGAGTTTGCCATAATAAAAATGTTTAGAAATGGCGCGAATGGCTACTTACTGAAAAACTGCAGGCCTACGGAACTGCTCGATGCCCTGCTATCCATATACGATAAGGGCATTTACTATTCCGAAATAGCATCAGGAAATTTGTATCATCGTATGAAATTTTCCGAACTAATACCGGAGTTTAGTGACAGAGAAATACAATTACTAAAATTATGTCATACAGACATGACCTATACAGAAATAGGAGCTAAAATGTTTGTTTCTGAACGAACCATCGCTGGGTACAGAACAAGCCTTTTTGAAAAACTAAAGGTTAACAGCCGGGCCGGGCTTGTAGTTTGTGGAATACAAATGGGTCTGATACCTGTTGAGTGATGCACAAGATCCGAATATATCCTCATCCATAAAGATAAGACACAATAAAAACGGAGGTGGTTGCGATCCCGTACGTGGTACAAAGGAACGCTTCTTGCGTTCCTTTTGCTTTTTACGAATTCACTTTACACTTTTTCTCAGATACACAAACCAATATACAAGCCCCACCAGCCCTGCACCACCTATTATGTTGCCAATGGTAACCGGTATCAGGTTATGAAAAATGAAGTTATGCCATGAGACGGATGAGTAGCCTTGCGCTGATTGTAAAAAAGCAGGATCGCCATATTCTAATAAGCATATACCCATCGGCACGAAATACATATTTGCTATACTATGCTCAAAGCCGGCAGCTACAAAAGCTGTTATAGGGAATACGATACACAATATCTTCACCGCAGCCGACCTTGCACTGTAGCACAGCCACACAGCAAGGCAAACAAGAATATTGCACAGGACACCCAACGACACAGCCTGCGTGAATCCTAGTTCGCACTTGGCTTTCGCAATGTTCAATATATTGGTTCCCACAACTCCGGAGCCAAAAAGATACTGCCTCGAGAAAAGCATCAATACAACAGCGAAAATAGCCCCCGCCATATTACCGATGTATACCCACAACCAGTTCTTCAGCACCTGCACCGTGCTCACTTTTTTGCTTGCCCAAGCCATGATGATGAGGTTATTGCCGGTAAACAACTCCGCACCACCTATTACCACCAACACCAGCCCAAGACTGAACGCGACACCACCTATCATTCGGGTTATACCATACGGCAAATCGGACCCGGCTGTAACCGACGTATAAAAAATAGCCCCGAAGGCTATAAATGCTCCTGCAAGCGTAGCCAGCACCAATGTTTTTACCGTCGACATATTCACCTTTGCCACGCCCACATGCTCGGCCTGAACAGCCATTTCTGAAGGGAGCAAACTATCTAAATGCAGCTCGTTCATATCCAATTTATTTAAACAACAACCACGCTGCAAATATTCTGAAAATTCATTCCTCATTAGATGACCAATGTCAGTATATGAGTCCTCTAAGTGATATCCGGATAAAAAGGGGCTGTCTCAGACTTTTGAGACAGCCCCTTTCAGTGAATCCTGCGGTAAAAATATTTGAAAATAGACTACTGCTCTAAAACTGTACCCGTAAGTTTAAGGCTATCTGTCGCGCCGCTGCCTGTTTTCTTCACCCATACCTCAGGTATTACTATCTTCAGTTTGCCACCAGTGATGGTCACTGTAGCATTCACTCCATCCCATCCGGTACTCGCATAGGTGGTTGCTGTAGCATACAATCCGGCGCTTACGCCTATCTGTGTCGATGTCAAAGGAGTGGTTGACGGATATTGAACGATTGTAAAAGTTCCTCCTGTTGCCGGGAATGCTGAAAAATAAACATTCAGGGAGTTGACTGTCGGCGAGCTGCCTGATGGCGTTCCATCAAATGCGCTGATGATATTAGGGCCTGCCTTGGCCACGATCACCGACGTATAGGACGTCGTTCCCAATTTCCATCCGTTAGCCGGAATAGTGGGTGTGGTTGGGGTTGTCGGGGTCGAGGGTACAGGATTGGTCTTTTTTGTGCAAGACACTGCTAACACAGCTACTGAGAATACACTTACAATAAACCTTTTCATATTTCTGCTATTTATTTGGTTTTAAATTGATTGTCTGAAATTTATTGAAACCCTACACCTATCATATACTGACCCATTGCTTCCCAGTCATTATTTACCTGGTTATTCCTTCCCATCACGCTCCAGTAAGTAATGTTAAGCGACCATTTACGTCTTGCATCCGGCCTGAAAAAGTATTTCACGTTAATATTGGTGAGCTTACGCTGGTTATCTGTAGGGGATGAATTACCGTTGCTGCCAAAGCCTGCTTCAACAAATATTTTGTTGAACCGGGCAAACCCATGTACCATAGGCAACACATAAGCTATTCTGTCAATCGCAAAACGATAAGAAACGTTGCACCCGAAATCTACCTTTGAGTTTATGTCGTATTTAAACTTCATCCCTCCGGAAATCATAATGTTTGCATAAAATGGCTTCCCGTAGCCTACCCCAAGCTGCGCATCCACGATGTCCCTTACCTGGAATTTATGTCTCGGTCGCCGCCCGATTATAAAATCCACGAAACTGGTTCGCGCCCTGCCCCAGAAACAATAAGCCTTTATATCATAAACGGGCCCGGGGGATCCGGCATACCCCAGCATCATATCGTAATAGCGGAAGTCATATGGCTTGTTCCAATCGTCACCTGTTGTCTGTTTTCCCTGCGCCAAGGCAATAGTAGGCAGCAAGCCAATTGCAAAAACAATAAGTGCTCTTTTGCACATAACCTTCTTTCTTTTTCAAGGGCAAAATTCTTTCGTAACCTATACGCTTACAATAACTCATTTGTATTATTTTTAAACGGTCTGCAAAGACTTCTCAAAAAAAGTATTGAGAAATAAAGATGAGCATATGCTATCCGTCCGTTTCTTTTTCTTATCATTTATGCTGCTGTCGTTCTGCCTGAACGCACCAGCAAGGGAGCGCATTGCCAGGTTCGGGCACTATGATGTTAATGACGGGCTTACTCAAAACTCAGTATGGCAAACCCTCCAGGACAATAGTGGCTATATGTGGTTTGTTACATCGGCGGGCCTGAATAAGTTTGACGGCGAACATTTCATTGCCTACCGGAACACACCAGATGACACTAATACATTGTACAGCAACCACATAGGCAGTATAGCCAAAGGCAACGGAAATGACATATGGATAGGCAGTGCGGGAGGAATAAGCCTGTTTACCGGAGCTACCGGAAAAATCTCACGCTTCTTTTCCTTTAGCGGCAGTCAGACAATCTACCATATCCTTGAAGCAGCGGCAGATACACTATGGTTCTGGGCTTATGATAAAGGCGTATATGCCTTAAATACAAAAACAAAGCAGATTGTAATTTCCATACCCCTATCACTGATACATGCCGACAGTACAATCCAATGCCTGAAAGTAGTATCAAAAGGCCAGGAAATATACTTCGCTTACCCGGAGCGCGAGCTGGTGCAGATAAATAAATACAGCCGCAAAATAAAACGCATCAGCGATGTTGTTCTTTTATCCGGCACACAACCATACTTTTTTACCATACAGGATTCTTTCTTATTCTTCGGTGCAACTAATAAATCCGGCAGACTGGGCTGCTACAATATTGCAGACAAGTCAGTTCAATATTATCACATCGGGAATACCACTGCCACAGATGCGCTCATATCGGGCGACGACTTGCTTATTGCTACAAAAGAGAACAGCCTGGTCTGCGTTAAAGCTAAACGACATGGTATGACATACCCATTGCGCTCCATTGCGATAAACGGGCCATTGTCAAACTTGTACATAGACAGGTCGGAAGTGTTGTGGGTAGGAACAGATGGCATGGGTGTCTATAAAAGCGCGCCCACGTACCGTGCATTCCGCCACTATATGCATCCGTCAGACTCACAGAAACTGGTTAAATCAATTTTCACCCATGATAGCTTTATATACGCGTGTTCATTCAACAGCTATATGGATGTCTATCACAAGAACGGCAGCTATATCAGGCAATTGCAACATGCCGGAGATGCCGTTTTCCGCAGCATATGCGCCAATGCAAGGGAAAACAGCACAGCCAGCTGGCTGGCTGGAACAGAATGTTTTGGCATATACAATACAGCAAATCAGAGTTTCGCCGACTATCTGCCCGCCATACGTGAAATAGCGCCTGGAGCAACTCCGGAACCTCATTTTTGCGCACTGCACAAGCAGAACGATGGAACAGTTTGGGCAGGTTTCGGAAACAGGCTATTTCGGTTATCTACGGCAGCAAACGGAAGATACCAGGCCAGATTATGCAACACATTCGCCAATGAGCGCATCACCTGCATCACATCAAATGGCGACGAACTTGTAATAGGGGCGGCCGGAAAAATATTCTGCTACCATCCCACTGCGGATAAATGGGATAAACCGATAACCCTTTCTACCGACCTGGTGAAATGCCTGCTGTTTGAAAATGATTCAATCTTATGGATAGGCACGGAGAACGGATTATTCAGGCATGACCAACACAACGGTAAGTTGGCACACTATGACGAAAGGACCGGGCTTGCCAATTCGTTTGTATATGGTTTGGTGCGGTATAGAAACAGTATGTGGATAAGCACAAACAAAGGGCTTTCCCGCTATCGTTTCAAAGAAAAGACCTTTAGTAACTACACTGTGAAGGACGGTCTGCAGTCCAATGAATTCAATACAGGCGCTTATCATATTGCCAATGACGGGCAGATCTATTTTGGAGGCCCCAATGGCGTAAATGGATTCCATGACACCGACATCAGGGACAACCCGTTTCCACCGCAAGTGCAGTTCACGGGCATCAGACTTTTTGACGAACCCTTAAAAACGGATACGGCATACGACCATGTATCTGCCATATTATTGCCATACAACCAGAATACGCTGAGCTTTGAATTTATCGCGCTTGAGTTCAGCGACCCCGGATCCAACCAATATGCCTATATGATGGAGGGCATAGACAAAGATTGGATATATTCAGGAAGTAAACATTTCGCACGATATGCAGGCCTGCGGCCCGGCAGCTATAGGTTCATGGTAAAAGCCGCTAACGACAACGGCACATGGCAATCGCTGCCCAAATCAGTTGATATAACCATTACGCCACCTTATTGGCAACGCGCGTGGTTCATAACAATAGTTTTAATCGCCGGAATCGCCGCCATAGCATTGATTGTATTCCTCCTTCAACGCCAGCAATACCGTAAAAAACTCGCCCAACTCGAACTGGAGCGGAATATTCAGCAGGAACGTGAGCGCATATCCCGCGACCTGCATGACAATGTAGGCTCCCAGATAAGTTATCTGGTATCCAACATCGACTGGATAAACCGCCACAAAGTGGACGAACACGAGCAACAGGAACGCTTAGCAAATCTAAGCAGCACGGCACAGGGCATGATGGGGAATATGAGGGAGACCATATGGGCGCTGAACAAAAATGCCATATCGCTGGAAGAGCTATCAGACAAATTGAAAGCATTTGCACAGCAGCAACTCGCGTACAACTCCACTATGAAATTCGTTTCAGAGGAACAAATTACCACCGACTACCGCTTTGCCCCCGGCGATGCCCTGAACGTATTCAGGATATGCCAGGAGGCTGTTTCTAACGCGATAAAACACTCAGGCGGAAATTTGCTCACAATAAAAATCGCCTCAGGGGCTGCGGGAGGCTTTATAATACGAATCTCGGATAACGGAAAGGGGTTTGATACAGCGAATGCACCGGCAAATGGTCACTACGGGCTCGAGAACATGAAACTTCGTGCGGCAGAGAGCGGTGCCACACTTGCACTTACAGCACAGCCCGGTGCCGGAACAACAATTGCGATAACAAAAGAAAAAAACAATTAACCCAAATGAGTTATTGGAATAAAATATTTTCAGCGTAAAATTTGCAGCATGATAACTATAGCCATCATAGACGACCGCTCACAAAACAGGATATCCCTGCACGAAAAAATACAATTTACCGGCGATGTGCAGGTAGTTTTTATGGCCTGCAACGGCACTGATTTCCTGGAGCAGATGCGCAAATTGAAACCGGCCGAACGGCCACAGCTTACCTTAATGGACATAGAGATGCCCGGCATGGATGGCATAGAAGCCGTAGCCCGCTCTGCGGAGCTGTACCCTGACACAAAACACCTCATGCTTACTGTCTTTGACGACGACGATAAGGTATTTGAAGCCATAAAAGCGGGTGCCGGCGGCTACCTGCTCAAAGATGAGAAAATTGAAAAGATAATTGACGCAATATACCAGGTTGTAGAAGACGGGGGCGCGCCAATGAGCCCTGTTATAGCGCGTAAAGCCCTCAATATGCTGATGAGGGCAGATGGTCCGGGGGCAGGTAGCACTGTCATGCCCGCATCAGAATTGAAGGAACTTACTGCCCGCGAAACAGAGATACTGAAACTACTGGTGGATGGCCTTGACCATAAAGACGTCGCGGAACGCCTCTTCCTTTCGCCGCACACCGTGCGGAAACACATTGCCAATATATACACCAAACTGCATGTAACAAGCCGCAGCCAGGTGGTGAAAATGGCGGTAAACCGAAAATGGTTCACAACGGTTTTCGTATAGCGGCCTGTCTATGGCCAACCCAATACAGCAATTCCCACTTCATATTGCATTCTTTCGCGCTTTATGACAACATTAACCGCCGAAAATATAAAAATAATCGTAAAATCATTTTATATTCCGTATCTTCGTTCTTTATTAATTTTTTAAAAACAAACAATGCAAGAAGGATCAGTTAAGTTTTTCAATGGAACAAAAGGATTTGGTTTCATTACCCCATCTAACGGTGGACAGGATATTTTCGTACACGTTTCTGGTCTTATGGACGAGATTCGCGAGAACGACAAAGTATCTTACGAAGTACAAAATGGTCAAAAAGGTTTAAATGCGATCAACGTAAAAGTTATCTAAACTTATTCATAATAATCATTTTGAAGAAGCTGTTTTAACTTTTAAAACAGCTTCTTTTATTTTCAATACATTCATGCGCTACGAATCGCGGATAAAGACGGTGGAAGGGTATATGGCTCGGCTCAGGTCGAACGAATACTTATATACCGGTGACGAGACCACCGAAAAACTGGTGTGCCTTATCTACAACGTCATCTACTCTCTCAGCCGCGTAAATGCCGCCCAATGGGCCAGCTTCCTTGCTATGTTCAGGGATGCCAAATTCAAAGCCCTTGCGCATACCAGTATCGACAAGGAAAAAACAGAAAACTACAACAGCGCCGTATCTTTGCTGCTGACTGCCTTCGAAAAATATATCCTGTATTTACGCTCTGTGGATGAGCCGGTGGCACACCAGGTAACAGCAACAACCTGATAGCACCCTTGCTGCTGTATAGATTTAGTGGCCGGGTGCAATTATATATTATGGAGAACAACAAAGAATTGAGGCTGGCGGTACTTATAGATGCCGAGAACGTTCCATCAAACAATTTAAAAGGGATGATGGAAGAGATAGCCAAATATGGCACGCCCACATTCAAGCGCATATATGGCGACTGGACAAAGCCCCACATCAACCGTTGGAAGAATGTGCTGCTCGAGAACGCCATAACACCCATACAACAATACAGCTACACACAAGGAAAGAACGCCAGCGATTCAGCCATGATCATTGATGCCATGGATATCCTGTATACCGGCAGGGTCGATGGGTTTTGTATCATATCCAGCGATAGCGATTTCACGCGCCTGGCATTGCGGCTGCGCGAGGCCGGCATGAAGGTGATAGGCATGGGCGAAAAGAAGACCCCTGCCCCATTCATCGTAGCCTGCGACAAGTTCATATACATAGAGATACTGAAGACAGAAGACGCACCTGCCAAAAAAACGGAAGAGATAACAAGCGAGGCTGCACCTGAGATACTCCTCCAGAAAACCGACAAAGCGCTCATCAACCTTATCTCAGATTCCATTACCGACCTGGCTGATGAGTCAGGCTGGGCGTTCCTCGGCGAGGTGGGCAACCTGATACTGAAGAAACAACCCGATTTCGATCCGAGGAACTATGGCTACAAAAAGCTGGCGGTGATGATAAAAAGCACCGGCGCCTTCGAGCTGGACGAACGCCTCACCGATAAGGGCAATGGCAACATAAAGCACGTGTACGTGAAAGTGAAGCCCGTAGCCCAGCCCGAAAAAAGAAGAAAGAACAGGTCAAACAAATAATACTAACGCAAAAAACTAGAGCATATGTACCACGAGCGCCATTTACTTCTGATAGACAAGGCTAACAACTACATAACGCGCCTCAGCGACAAGGAATACACCCCCGACGGCAAGGCCACCTTCGCGCTGCTATACCAGATAGACACCATGATCTATGGGTTATCTACCATCGACACCTCTGTGTGGCAGGGATATTTAAAGGCCTTTAAAGAGATCAAATACCTGCTGCGCACCCACTCCAGGGACGAGAACGTGAAGAAAGAGAACTACGCCCGGGCCACTGCCGCCACGCTGGAAACGCTGGAAAAATACATCGGCTATCTGCAAACAGTGCTGCAGGGTGAGCCGATATAAATCTTTGCCCCGTCTGGGCTATCTGTTAGTAGCCCCCGGCACAGCCGGGGGTACTCCCCACCCACCCGCACCCCAGTGATGCAATCCACCCAACATATAGTTTCGCCAATCAGGAGACTACGGCTATCATTGTTTTTTAAAGAATGTTACGAAAAACGGGGCCTTGTTGCTGAAGGTAAGGCCAACAAAGGCATAAAACAGGATCATCTAACCAACGGGTAAGGTAACATCAGGAAGATGTAGCGTATGGGATGGTTGGCACCCATGAAAATAACATTTAGTTTATAAGCCAAAATATACTATTTTGCGATTCATAATTTTTCTATTAATCGCACAAAAAATCTTCGTTTCCTATGTCATCCGCAACTTCAATGAATATAAAGGCTTCAGATTCGAATAACGCCTCACGCCGCCGCACCACCGGCAATCCACATACGTTCATTTTTGAAAGCATTGCCGTGGATGCACCTGCTGATTATGAAGCTGTAATTCTCAACAGTATTGGCCAATCGAAGGATAGCCCTATTGGTATCAATATTATGTCATTGAGGGGTGCCGGAGTTCAACTACCATTGGTATACAATACTTCCATCCCATTTTCAGAAGCTCAAAAAAGGCTGATAGATATCAAAGCAGCATGTGGTGCTCAGGATATCGATGTGGCGTTCCCCTTGATGCACGGAGAAACAGTGAGCGATTGTGTTCCGGCTGCGCTGTCTGGCAGTTGGCAGCATTTGCCCGTTGGCACTTTGGTGCTTTCACGCAAAACAAATTTTAGCACCATACATATTGCTTATCCGCAGCTCCATCTTGCCGATAATGAAGTGGTAGCAATTGCCCCCCCCACTACAGAAAGAGCAGCCGCAGTATCCTGCTGGAATTGGTCAACGCCTATCCAGAATAACTCATCCCAACAATACTTATTGGATGTAGCGCAATTAATCGGTGCCATACCAGAGGTAGGGGCCTTCCTTACCCCCTTCCTGTCCGTATTTGCCACCTCTATGAATACCTCTATTAGTTGGGATGATGTATTTCAGATGGCCACCTGTGCCGCCGAACAAATCTCGAAGCAGAATGATGTAGCGATACTGCAGGGTTCCATATCTGCACTGGGTCAGGAAATAAATGACACGTACTTACCCGCCAAAAAAGCAATATCGGGTACTACAGGCGATGAACGTGTACAAGCCATGGACCATGCAAATGACATTGGAGTTGCAATACTTACTGACATTCGTAGTAATCTTGGTGGATTAAGCTCTGATGACCTTGGCAAAGAAGCTGCGGTGGCATATGTTGCCGGTGTTAGTGTGGTAGTTGGCCTCTATCAAGATCTTTCAACGGTAGATAGTTCTGTATCACAACCCGGAGACAGCACTTATATTCAGTCAATGCAGCAATATGCGGGAGAGGCGCTGACTACCATCCAGAGTCTTGTATCGGGAGTCGTTTCAGACCGTGGCGCAGCAATTTATCTAACGGATATTTACGACCCAAAAACCGCTTGCAGTGGCGGCAATTCGCCCACATGCGTCCAAACTGGCGAAACATTGGTAGGTGCTTATTGGGAAGACGACATTGCCGGGTCACAATCGAAAAACTACACTGCAAAAACACAACCAGATATAGACAATGAAATAGCCACTTGCACCAACGACATGAAGATCTATAAAAGTGCAATTCTTGCAACACTGAGTACCCAGCTACAGCCTTTGATAGATGCCGTTACTGCTATGTCTCAAACACCCATACCACCACCTTTACCGGCGTAAAAGTGGTAGATAGTACATGGCACGAATAGTATTGATATCGTTAAGATTCCGTCCCTCGCGAGTGTCCCGGCCGATGTCTCGCCGAAGTGCGAGCCTTTAGCGTGGATGGCGGACTCGGTCGCATCAGGGTACGGTAGCTGAAATAAAGAACAGCCAAATAAAACTGATTAGACATTTAGAGCAGAGGTTCAGACAATTTCAAAAACACCATTTTCGGCTGTAACCCGCGCCCACACTACACCCAAAAACCATGACGGTACAGTTACTGTACCATGACGTTTTTTTTATTTTGCAGCCACCACCACATTCCCGAACTTTACAAAATACCCGCAAAAATGGGTGTAGTTCTTTGACCGACTGCTTTGTGAACCAGGTGCAACTTGCGCACTTAAAAACACTATACGTGAATTGCGCCTCTGCGCCTTTGCGTGAGGATGTTTTTTCTCACTCCCGGACTTACGACAAAGGTATAATTATACTTTTTAGGGTATAATTATACCCTTTTATACCTCAACAAAAAAACGCATATGCCTGCCCAAAGCGCATTTCAGCCACCGCCTCCTCCGGTTTTTAACCCCTAACTGTCAAATCCCGGAAATCATACCCTCACAGGGTCATTCACCCTTCGCGGCGTTCTTTAGTGAAGCCCACTCCTCTTCAGTAATCACCGGCTCTGAATAATAGGTTTGGTTCTCGTATAATGCGCGTATGGCTTCTGCCCGCTTTTTTGAGTCGGGGTGAGAACTTATCCATTCCATTTCTTCGGGTATGCCTGATTGCATTTTGGCAATTTTCATCATAAAATCAGTCATCCCCTTAGGGTCTATGTGCGCCCTGATAAGGCATGATACCGCAAATTTATCGGCCTCGGTTTCCTGCCCGCGCTCAAAAGCCGACGAGGATAATATCTTAATGGCTTCTGCGGCTACCTGCGAATTGCCATTGGTAACTATTGACGCCAGAACGGTAATACCCAGCTCGCCGCCCAGCCTTTTCATTACATGATTGAGCTGCATATGGCCTATTTCATGCGCCATTACCCCACACAGCTCAGATACGCTGTCGGCCTGCTTTATAAGCCCCGTGTAGATGACCAGGTGGTTGCCGGGCAGCGCAAAAGCATTCACATCACCTTCTGCTAACAGGTGGACGTGAATGTC
This sequence comes from uncultured Flavipsychrobacter sp., assembly GCA_964430995.1. Taxonomy (GTDB): domain Bacteria; phylum Bacteroidota; class Bacteroidia; order Chitinophagales; family Chitinophagaceae; genus Nemorincola. The sequence goes on along the minus strand of CAYSIG010000016.1, from coordinate 59,213 downwards.
TTTTTCATCAATTGCATTAGCACTGCACAGGCGTGTTTTTATCTTGTCCAGTATTACCTGCGCGCTGTCGTTCTTTACTTCTTTTTTGGTGCGCTCGAGGGTTTTCATAATAAAATCCCCGATTTTCTTTTCGGTTTTGCTGCTGATACCTGTAAGGTGGAATTTTTTTACATAGTCTACCCTGCTGAGCGCAAACCATGCGGCAAAAAACACTAACGCCATAACGAGGAACTGAAATATCGCTTTGCCCATCATTGCATGTATTCAGGGTTGGAGGAATAAATACCGGCGGTTTGTTTTGGCGGCTTGCATATCATATTGGTAAGCGTGCCCCAGAACCATAATTCTATGTGGTGCCCTTTTCTTGTCCGTGCGGCCATGTTGATGGTTATCACGATCTCGGCCAGGTTGAACAGGAAGATGGTAATCATATAGCCTATGTAGGCGTTGGTAAGCACCCCATCGCCAAATGCTATGGTCATGGTCCACGAAAAGCCTACGCTGTTCATTATCAATACGGTGAGCTGAGACAATAATGTTTGTGTGCAATGCCAGCGAACAAACCAGGTGCTTTTACGGTTGCCAAGGTAGAAAAATAAGGTTGCCAGCAGGTTGACAATGGGGAGTGGCATACCAGCCATCACTGCTATCAATGACATGAGGTAGCCATTAGAGGCTTTTTCAAGCTCCATTTCATTGGGGGTGTATGCAAAACTTTTGCTCATGCTGTATATTTATAAATGCTCCACATCCAGTTGGCAACCAAAAGCGCAATGAGTGGTATGGCCACCCACCGCCTGCGCATATAAGACTCGGCGAGGGTGTAAAAATTGTAAAATGTACTTTTCTTTCCGGCAAAGTCGTAAAGCATCCATAAAGGTAAAACCAAAAGGCCTGCCAGAACCACAAACCCGAGCGGGTTATCATCAACCGCGCTTTTCAAATCCAGTTGCAGCAAATTCAAAACTGAATGTGTGCTGCCGCAGGAAGGACATGGAATACCCGTGACGTTTTTAAAAAGGCATACGTCAAGCTTTTGCGCCTTGTCCGGGTTAGCTACATTGAACAGCACGTACAAGCAACCAACAACAGTAATTGAGGTTACTAATAAATACAAACGTTTTTTGCTCATAGCTTAATATAATAAAGCCCGCTGCAGCTTCTCGAAATTGAGTTCACGGGCCCTGCCCTGTATCATGAACCAATCTACAATAGCCCATATACCCAGCCCGCCGCAAGTGAGCAGTTTGGCCACACCTAAGCCCACATCGCCCACCACAAAACGGTCTATACCCAAACTGCCGCCCAGCAAGGAAACAATAAGCATTATGGTGGGATCTTTGGGGGCCAGCGATTGCAGGTAAATGTATTTTGAATCGTCGGCCTTCAAGAGCATGTCATTGATATGCGGGATGAGGTGGCTTTCAAAATATTTTGCATTTGTGGCAATAAACATGTCAACTTTTTGCTGCTCCATGATATTTATTTGAGAAATTAAAAAATGAAAAAATAATGATTGCCAATTGGTATTTGGGTACTCATCGTAATGCTAATATACTATATTATACCAATGCAGCAAATGTTTTTATATCTCGTGTCACTCATATGTGGAGGATGTAACCATGTTGTTCTGAATGCTCCGCAGGCCATCCGGAACATAGAGTAGCCTCCCACTGGACGAAGGGTCTCCCTTCGTCCTTGATAGCTGCAAGGGTCGCCCTTGCGAAACTACACCCTGCTTTCAATATACACCTGCGGTTCTTTGCGCCGCCTCTGCGGTCTTTGCGGTTAAATTAACTCCCACATTCTGTAGTGAGCTTAGTCGAACTGTGAGCATGGTCGAACTATTCTCAAATCCTGAAAATCGGCTCAAAGCCGCGCCCACACTGCACCCAAAAACCATGACGGTACAGTTACTGTACCATGACGTTTTTTTTATTTGGCAGCTATTCCCACCTTCACGAACTTTACATAATACCCGCAAAAATGGGTGATGTTCTTTGACCGACTGCTTTGTGAACCAGGTGCAACTTGCGCACTTAAAAACACTATACGTGAATTGCGCCTCTGCGCCTTTGCGTGAGGCTGTTTTTTCCCACTCCCGGACTTACGACAAAGGTATAATTATACCTTTCAGGGTATAATTATACCTTTTGGGGGTATAATTATACTTTTTAGGGTATAACTATACCCTTTTATACCTCAACAAAAAAACGCATATGCCTGCCCATGGCGCATTTCACACACCGCCACCTCCGGTCTTTTACCCCTTTATGTCAAATCCCGGAAAATATACCCTTCACCTCGCGCCCTTTGTCAGCGAAGGAAGGTACACTCGTTCGGGCTGGGCAACGTTTGAGCAAGAAATGGACAATGTTTTTCGGAACTATAAACTTATTGGTTGATAGTGGATAAGTATATTATATAACACTAAGCCAATAATGTACATTTAGGTTATAAAACTTAAATGTATGGAACAAGAAAAAAATAGTAAAAAAACAACAGATTCAAAGTGGTCATTATTATCAGATTTATCACAAATAGCATCTTTTTTTCTTGCAATTATTTTGGCTTTTTTTTATTTTAAAGATAGAGAGAATTTTAAAGCTAATAAAATGGAAGTAGTAAGTAATAATTCAACATCAATTTCTTATATCGCAATTTTTTTGATTGTAGCTATTGCCTATTTTATGTTCATTACTATCGTTAAATCATGGATACATAAAAAGCAGCTATTAAAGCATAAGGAGGAAATTGAATTACTAACAGGAAGTATTAAATGTTTGTTGGAAAATGCAAGGCTTAAAAGTCCAGTGCAAAAAAATGGAGGTAGTTACAGTTATGAGCCTGATAGGTTTTATGAAAACTTAAAAATTACTATGAATAACAAATGGAAAGATGAAAAAAAAGCCGCAGATATAGAAAAAATAACAAGTAATTATTTGTCCCAAGTAGCCACATGAACCTAATAGAACTTTCTGAAAAATTTCCCAATGAAATAAACTGCATAGAATATGCGGAAAAAATTCGCTTTGGCAAAAAAGTGAAGTGTGCCTACTGTGATTCTAAAGACCTTACAGCCCGCCGCCCCGACCATAGGCATAAATGTAAGGAGTGCAATAAAAGTACCGCTGTTACTGTAAATACTCATTTGCACAATACCCGCATACCGCTAAAAACATGGTTTTATGCTGTTTCTGTTATCACAGATGCCAAAAAAGGTATTAGTGCCTTACAGCTACAAAGAAACATTGATGTAAGCTATCCTACCGCCTTTAAACTGTATCACAAATTGCGGGCTTTAATGATGGAGGAAAATAAGCAGATAGATGAACTTTCGGGAATAGTAGAAATGGATGAATTGTATGTAGGTGGTAAGCCCCGCAAAATGAATACCCCTTTTATAACTGCCGATAGCATTAACCCAAATATTAGGATTGCCGCCGCAAAAGGAAAAACAAGGGTAGAACTGGATGAACAGATTGAGCAGTTAGAACAGGATGGATGGGATTTTTCGCCAAATGAAAAACATCGGGGAAAAATTGACAAATTTGATACGAGAGGGCCACGGGGAGCGGGGCGAATACCAGTAGTTGGAATTGTGCAAAGAAATGGAAATGTGATAGCAGAAGTAATGGAAAATTTGAGCTATCATAACCTAAAAGACATGGTTAAAAAATACGTTGTTGAAGATGACAGCGTATTAATTACTGACAATTTTCAGGGATATAATTCCATGAAAAAAATAATTTCTCACTTAAAAATAGACCACAACCAACTATACAGTTACAAAGGAATTAACAGCAATACCATAGAAAGTTTTTGGGCAATTATTGAGCGCGGAATAATGGGGCAATACCATAGTGTAAGCCCTAAGATGTTACCTAACTATGTAGCGGAATTTGTGTACAAATACAACAATAGAGATGATACTGAATTTATGTTTCACGAAATGATATATAAACTACTTCAACCAATTAATTGATAGTTCCGTTGTTTTTGGTGTAAAAATCTGAATGTCAGTCGGTTATGGTTTTTCTGCTTTTTTTCGCCAAAAGTGAGCAAAAAATGTTTCGCGCAAGCCGTTTTCCCCGTGCATAACCTGCTAATCTTCAATAGCTGACGTGCCCGCAGGCTCTTTGATGGCTCCGGATTATTTCCTTTACTTTGCGTGCCCGCTATATGAAACTACTGCTTTCGGTCTTGTGCTTATTATGCCTGCTGCCATCGGCACAGGCGCAGCCAGACAACGACCTTGCCGAAGCCGGCCTGCGTGGCAAGGTAAGGATGGTGACCGAGATTGAGTATGTGGATGAGGCAATGAAGATACCCTTCCAGAAGACCGTAGACAGGTACGACCGTAGGGGCAACCTTGTCGAGACCATGCACAATGACTATGTGCTGAAGCTGAATCCCATGAAGTGCATGGACTACGAGACAACACCGAACGGGTTGGTCGCAAAGCGCACCGAATATGACGAAACCGGCAGGCAGGTGCGTATGGTCGCTTATAAGTACGACCGGCAGAACCATGTGGCAATGGAAGAGGACCACCGCTACTATGATGGCCGCGAAATGGTATACCGCAATGACTATTGGTACGACAGCTTGGGCAACAGGCGGGAGGAGTACAATTACACCCTCGGCAAGCTGGACCGCATCACCCTATACACCTACAATGCTAAAGGAAAGGTGGCCCTTGCAAAGTCATTTGACGCCGGCGGCAAACAAACCTGCCTCCTGGATTACTTCTACCGCGACAACGACTGGACCATCTGCCAGAAGCAGGCCGGGGATGCAGGCAGCCACATCTTCAGGACAATTGACTCCGCTGGGCTGGTGATAGAAAAGACCACCTATAACGCTGATTACTCGAAAAAGACCGTAGAAACTAACCTCAGCTTTGACAAACACGGCAACTGGCTCACCCAAAGCGTTACGGGCACCATGACCGAGCATTTCTTCATAGCCCGAAAGATTGAGTATTATGAGCGGTAGCGACACCTGCGCCGGGTGGCAGTCTCCGATTAATAATTATCTTTGTATGTTAACGGAGCTTGAATACAGCTTCTCATTATTTTAACCTATTATACATTGAAGCAAATCATTCAATCTTTTAAGACGGGAGAAACTGTGCTTGAAGAAGTGCCTGCGCCAAAAGTGAAGCGCGGCCACGTACTGATAAAGACCACTCGCACCTTAGTAAGTGTGGGCACGGAGCGGATGCTGGTGGAATTCGGGCGGGCGAGCCTGCTGCAAAAGGCCATGCAGCAGCCGGAGAGAGTGAAGCAGGTGCTTGGCAAGATAAAGACCGATGGCCTGAAGCCCACACTGGATGCTGTGCGTAATAAGCTGGGGCAGCCCCTGCCGCTGGGCTATTGCAATGTGGGCAAGGTGGTTGCTGTGGGTGAGGGCGTGCCTGACTTTAAAACAGGCGACAGGGTGGCCTCAAACGGGGCCCACGCCGAATTTGTTTGTGTGCCTAAGAATCTGTGCGCCCACGTGCCTGATGGCGTGAGCGATGAAGAGGCGGCATTTACAGTAATAGGTTCCATAGGCTTGCAGGGCATCAGGCTTTGCGACCCGCAACTGGGCGAAACAATAGTAGTAGTTGGGCTGGGCCTTATAGGGCTGATAACCGCCGAACTGTTGATAGCCAACGGCTGCCGGGTTATAGGTATAGACCTTGACGAGCGAAAAATAGCCATAGCCAAAAAGAAAGGCATCATCACCATTAACCCGAAAGAGGGTGGCGACGTGGTAAAACAGGTAACAGAGCTAACGGATAATACAGGTGCTGACGGGGTCATTATTACTGCATCAGCCAAAGGGGATGAACTGATAGCGCAGGCGGCGAAGATGAGCCGTAAGCGTGGGCGGATAATACTGGTAGGGGTAATAGGGCTGAACATTAGCCGGGCTGATTTTTATGAAAAGGAACTTACCTTCCGGGTGTCCTGCTCTTACGGGCCGGGGCGGTATGATGATAGTTATGAAAAGGGCGGCATAGATTATCCGCTGCCCTTTGTGAGGTGGACCGAGCAAAGGAATTTTAGGACCATATTGCAGACTATAGCCGCAGGCAAGCTGGAAGTGGGGTCGCTGATAACAGAGCGGGTGCCACTGGCGGAGTATTACAGGATATATAACAACATAGGCGCCGGCAATAGCATAGCCAGCATACTGGAGTACCCGGCAGATAGCGATGCTGCGGATACCATCACCGTGACCAGCGGCAGCTTCGCTCCGGGCAAGGGCGGCATAGGCGTCATAGGTGCCGGAAACTTTACCAGCATGACCATGCTGCCCGCACTGGCAGCTATTGGTGCGCCGCTGTATTCCATTGCCAGCGCAAGCGGCGTGACGGGAACCGCACTGGCGAAAAAATACAAGATTGGCAAAAGCACCAGCGACTACAAAAGCATACTGAGCGATGGGAATGTGGACCTGGTAATTATAACCACCCGCCACAATGAGCATGCGCGTATGGTGGTGGAGTGCCTGAACGCAGGCAAACATGTGTTTGTAGAAAAGCCGCTGGCGCTGAACAGGGAGGAACTGGCTGATATCCTTGCCGCTTACGATGGCAGCAAAACGCTTACGGTGGGTTTCAACCGGCGGTTCTCTCCGCATATGCAAAAGGTGAAACAAGTAGTGGGCAGCGCACAAATGAATGTGATAGCTACCATGAATGCCGGCAATATACCTGCCAATAGCTGGGTGCACGATATGAAGGTGGGCGGCGGACGCATAATAGGCGAAGCATGCCATTACATAGACCTGATTACTTTTCTCACCGGGAGTAAGGTGAAAGCAGTGTGTATGAATGCGATGGGCGTGAACCCTCAGGCGAACACCGATAATGCATCCATACTGCTGCAGTATGAGAATGGCAGCACAGGGGTGATCAACTATTTTGCCAATGGCTCTAAGGCTTACCAGAAGGAGCGGATAGAGGTATATGCGCAGGAGCGAACACTCGTGACCGATAATTTTTGTGTTACTGAGGGATTTGGCACAAGCGGTTTCTCTAAGCTGAAAACGAATACCGATAAAGGCCATGCCGCGCAGTTCAAATTGCTGGCAGAGCGGGTGAAGAATGGCGGGGACGCACTGATACCTTTTGACGAGATAGTAAACACCACGCTTGCGGGGATTGCAGCGGTGGAGAGCCTGATGAAACGTGAGTGGGTAGAAGTTAAAAGTTAAAAAGTAAAAGAACGATCAATATTCATGTTAATAGACATTATAGCAGGGGCAAGGCCGAATTTCATTAAGATAGCGCCAATCATTGAAGCGATAGAAGCGCAGCGTAAAGCTGGCGTGGATATTCATTACCGCCTTGTGCACACGGGGCAGCACTATGACAAGAAAATGAGCGGTGACTTTTTTGAGCAACTCAGCATCCCCGCGCCGCACCACAACCTTGAGGTCGGTTCTGGCACGCAGGCCGAGCAGGCGGGCAAAATAATGATGGGCTATGAAAAGCTCCTGCTGGAAAAACCTTGCGACCTGTGCGTGGTGGTAGGCGATGTGACCTCAACCATGGCTTGCTCCATAGCCGCCAAAAAAGTGAACAATATAAAAGTGGCGCATGTGGAAGGTGGTATCCGCTCGGGCGACTGGACGATGCCCGAAGAGATAAACCGGATAGTGACCGATGCCATCACCGATTATTTCTTTACCACATCCGAAGTGGCCAACCGGAACCTGAGAAAAAGCGGCGTGACGGAAGATCGCATATTCTTTGTGGGCAACACCATGATTGATACGCTGTACAAGCAGTTGCCTAATTTCCGCAAACCGGAGATATGGGATACATACGGGCTGAAAGAAAAGGAATACATAGTAATGACCCTGCATCGCCCCAACAATGTGGACACAAAGGAAACATTGCAGGAACTGGTGACCGAGATAGTGAATGCATCTGAAGGGATGCCCCTCATTTTCCCGGTTCACCCAAGAACAGCCAAGATGCTGGAAACAACTGGTATTGCTGCCTCTAACCTGCATGTGATTGGGCCATTAGGTTATCTGGAATTCAATTACCTGGTAAAAAATGCGAAGGCAGTAGTAACAGACTCGGGAGGGATAACCGAGGAAACAACCGTGATGGGCATACCGTGTATGACGCTAAGAGATAGCACGGAAAGACCGGAAACCTGTACCGTAGGTACAAACGAACTGCTGGGCACAGACCCCAAAAGTATCGGACCAGCATTTAAACGATTGTTTTCGGGTGACTGGAAGAAGGGCGAAATACCAGAAATGTGGGATGGGAAAACAGCTATGCGTATTGTTACACATATTATAAGTATATTTAGCCTGAAATAGTTCGCTTTGTATTATGAAAAATAATGTAGCAACTGCTATTGAAACAATCGTGCATACCTTACTGCAGGTAGGTGAGCGTGTTGTGGAAATAAACAGGGACGAGATTATTTGCGGTATATGGTACAGAGAAGGTGAGCGCGAAGAAGATCATCTGTGGAAGAAATTAAAAGAAGTTAAAGCTGATAGCTTGCTCGCAGGTTGCAGTCTAAAAGTGAAGGAAGCTTTTAGGACGGGGAAAAATGGATATCTGGAGCAGGCGATACAAAACAACAATCGCGAAGCTACTTTTGGTATTCGGATATTGCCCATTCACCCTGATAAAGACAAGTTATTTCTCGTTATTGAACAACAGAGCGGAAAAGCAACATCCATACCGGAAATTGATACTGAAAAGAAACTTGAAAAGCAGCGGGCATTTTATGAGCGTATTCTCAATAATGTAGCTGCCGACATAGTGGTTCTTGACAGCGAATACCGTTTCCTTTATGTGAACCCGGGTGCCATACCGGATGAAGAAACACGTAAATGGCTTATCGGCAAGACCGATGAGGAATACTTCAGACAGAGGCAAAAGCCGATGACCATCCCTGAACGGAGGAAGAAGATGTATGAGGCCGCGCGCAACGAAAGGCGAATGATAGAGTGGGTGGAAAGATCGGTAGATGTGCTGGGGAATATCAAACACACGCTGCGCAGGGTATATCCCGTATTTGATGAGAAAGAAAGGCTGGATATCATCATAGGTTATTCTATGAGTATATCTGAAATGGTAGCGGTGCAGGAAGCTCTTAAAACAAGTAAAGATACTTTTGAAAGCGCATTCCACGATTCAGGTATTGGTATGGCAATGCTAAGTCCTGATGGCAAATGGCTGGATGCGAACAAAGTGATGTGTGAAATGACGGGGTATAGCCGGGACAAGCTGATGCATGTCCATATACGCGATATCACGCATCCTGAAGAACGCAGAGAGAATAAGGCATTGGTAAAGAAAATGCTTAGTCGGGAGATACCCAGTTTCACAAGGGAGCGGAGGTATATATCGCGGGAGGGGAAGATCGTGCAGGTATTGTTCACCTTATCGCTGGTATGGGGTAAGGATGATGAGCCGAAATTTTTTATCGCCCAGGCCGTGGATATTACCAAGATGAAAGACCTGGAAGCGGAGAACACAAGAAAAAATGCAGAACTTGAAGCAACCAAGGCGCACCTGCTGAATAAGGTAAGCCAGCTGGAAGAGTTGAGTTATATAATAGCGCATAACCTGAGGGGGCCCGCTGCTAATATTAAGTTGCTTACAGACGCACTGCTGGCCAAGAACAATAAGGACAGCCAGGAGGGCAACCTTAGCGGCGCCTTCACTGTTGAAGAAGGCCTGACATTCATACAGGATGCCAGCACATCGCTTATGAGCAGCCTCGCATCGCTGATGAAGATAGCTGAGATAAAGCTGAACAAGGCCATGCCGATGAATGACTGCGATGTAAATGTTGTGGTGAACGACGTGACCACGCAATTGCAGAGTGCGATATTTGAGAAAAGAGCAAAAATAGATGTGGAACTTGGTGTGGAGTTTATAAAATATCCGAGGGCATACCTCGAAAGTATCCTCTATAATTTCATCAGTAACGCGCTCAAATATGCGAAGCCCGGTATAGTACCTGAGATACTGATCTCTACAAAAATGGTCGGCGAACGAGTACAATTATCGGTAAAGGACAATGGACTTGGGCTGGATATGGCCCGCCATGGCGATAAAATGTTCAAACTGAACCAGGTATTCCATTCAGGGCATGACAGCAAAGGTTTTGGGTTATACCTTACAAAAACACAAGTGGAATCATTAGGCGGTAGTATATCAGTAACAAGCAAGGAAGGCGAAGGGAGCGAATTTGTTGTTACGCTTTGATAATAGAGAATGGCAGGAAGGATAAATAAGATAGTGAACCTTGCCCGTAATATGGGCTGGCGTTATATAAGTTTCAGGGCCCGGTATGAAGCGCTGCGCAGGAGTGGCCTGTATAAGAGCAAATTTCCCGCCGCACCGCCATTTAAACAATACATTACACTTGGTGCCTGGAAGAAACAGGATGCACAATTTTTTTTTGGCAGCAGGGAATCGCTCACATTATCCAAAGACCCCCAGCCGGAACTAAAAGAGGTGTACAACAATATTAAAGCAGGGAAATTCCGCCTATTCAACAGCCTGCTTACCGATCTGGGCAAAGACTACGATTGGGTCACCAATCCGGATTCAGGCTTTCGGTATGATATAAAGAAGCACTGGACAGAAATAGCTGACCTTTCAAAAGAGGCCGGGGATATAAAATTCGTCTGGGAAAAATCACGTTTTTCTTATCTGTACGATATTATCCGTTACGATTATCACTATAAAGAAGATTGCGCTGCATTTGTATTCAGCGAGATAAACTCATGGATAAAAAGCAACCCTGTGAACTGCGGCCCCAATTACCGCTGTAGTCAGGAGATGTCGCTGAGGGTGCTTAACTGGACTTTCGCGTTGTACTATTACCGCAATTCCCCCTCGCTTACAGATGAGGTTTTTGACCAGATACAGTATGCCGTATACTGGCATATGCACCATGTATACAGGAATATTGATTTCTCGAGAATAGCGGTGCGCAACAACCATGCGATAACAGAAACTCTGGCGCTTTACCTCGCAGGGATATTTTATCCCTCATTACCCGGCGCGGCGGAGTGGAAGAAAGATGGAAAAAAATGGTTTGAAGAAGAGATAGCCTACCAAATATATGAAGATGGTACTTTTTTACAACACTCCATGAATTACCACCGTATAGTAGTGCAGTTGCTGACATGGGGAATAACCCTTGCCGAAAAGAACAAGGAAAAGTTCGATGCGATTGTATACAAGCAGGCTGCGTCATCGCTTTTGTTTCTGAGGGCGTGTATGGTAAAGGAAAATGGCTGGCTGCCCAACTATGGGGCCAACGATGGGGCACTGTTTTTTAAGCTGAGCAACGCGCATTTCAGGGACTATCGTCCCCAACTACAGGCGTTAGCTGCCGCCCTGCGGATGGATATTTCGGTGGAAGCCTGTGAAGATGTGCGATGGTATGGAATAGAAAAGGAGGCGGAGATAATAAGAATAGAGCAGGATACTTATAGCTTCCCTAAGGGTGGCTATTATATAATGAGGGAGCGGGATACACTTACTTTTATTAAGTGCGGGGGATATAAAGACAGACCTTCGCACGCTGATAACCTGCACATAGACATATGGTATAAAGGAGAGAATATCCTGCCGGATGCGGGGAGCTATAAATACAATACTGATGCCGGAACCGTGCGATATTTCAGCGGTACACAGTCGCATAATACCGTGATGCTGGATGATAATGACCAGATGTTGAAAGGCGGACGATTTATTTGGTACTACTGGTCACAGGGGATGGGCGCTACACTGAAGGAAGAGGACAGGTCGTTTGTTTTCACTGGGGCTGTGATTGCTTTTGGCCATCTGAAGCGTAATGTCATTCACCAGCGTACAATAATCAAACAAAGGGGACAGCCTGTATGGCAGGTGAAGGACGAAATAATGGGTGCGCCTAAGGGCATGAAACTGAAACAGCTATGGCATTTGCTGCCGGGCGCGGGAGATAAGGTATCTATCACCACAAAGAATGAGAAGGGGGCACAACTGATAGCACAGGGGCAGGATGGCTGGTACTCTTCTTTATACGGGCAAAAAGAAAAGACAAGGGAATTGGTATTTAGTGATGATAGTTTAGTTGTGGAAACATTAATAAAGATAGACGCAGGAGCATGAACATATTACTGATACACCAGTATTTTTTGGAGGAGGATGATCCCGGTGGTTCGCGGTGGAACGAGTTTACACGTGTGTGGACAGCGCAGGGGCATACAGTGACCGTACTGGGTGGCATGATGCATTACAATGGGAAGGAGAAGATAGCGGAGTACAAAGGGAAATATTTTGTAAAAAAACAGCAAGGTGCGGTTACTGTGCTGCGCTGCCATGTTTCGGAGGCATACAATAAACATTTTATTGGGCGGCTGTGGGGATATTTTTCGTTTATGTTCTCGTCGCTGTATGCTGGTTTGTTCAAGGTGAAGGGAAAGTTTGATGTGGTGATAGTTACCTCACCGCCACTGTTTGTAGGAGTGAGTGGTTATCTTATATCAAGGCTACGGCGTATGCCATTTGTATTTGAGGTGCGCGACCTTTGGCCGGAGTCGGCCATTGATACAGGTGTACTCACCAACAAGATGGTGATAAAACTGGCGTATTGGGTGGAGGCATTTATCTACAACAGGGCTAAGCTTGTGAACGTACTGACACCTGCATTTTATAAAGTGCTGCGCGATAAGAAACATATCCCGGAGAAAAAGCTAGTACAAATATCTAATGCGGCCGACTTCAGCCTTTCAGAAAAGTTGCTTCATGAGTTTGATCGGGAAGCTTTCAGAAAGGAACATGCGCTGGAAGGAAAATTTGTGATCACCTATGTAGGCGCGCATGGCGTGGCCAATCACCTGGAGCAGATACTGGATGCGGGCGAATCGCTGAAAGATACCCAAGTGCTCTTCCTGCTTATAGGGCAGGGAATGGAAAAGGACAGGCTGATGAAAATGCGCGAGGAACGCAAAATTGCCAATGTCCGATTTATAGATTCTGTGCCCAAGGCAGAGGTCTTTAAATATATACTGGCTTCAGAGATGGGTGCATCTGTGCTGAAGCGTGTAGATACGTTCAAGACCGTTTACTCCAACAAGACATTCGACTATATGTCTTGCAAGAAGCCGATACTGATGGCCATAGATGGAGTATCGAGGGAACTGCTGGAAGATGCTGGGGCTGGGAGCTATGTGGAGCCGGAAAATACGGCGGAATATGACCGGGTGATACGCGAATACCTGAACGACCCCAATCGCCTGAAAACAGAAGGCGAGAACGGTTACCGATATGCAAAAGAGAATTTTGACAGGGAGGTACTGGCAAAGAAATACATCGGTTACATCGGAGAGATCAGCCGTAGTAAATGAGTTGCTTATCAAAACTGGTAACTGTGCAAAAGTTGTAACGTTCTAGTATTGCTATTCCAGTGACATCGCCACCATCTCTGCAATATCCAGCACTTTTACCGAGTCTTCTTTTTCCTTATTCTTTACGCCATCCGTAAGCATTGTCATACAGAAGGGGCAGTTGGAGGCGATGATAGTAGCGCCTGTTTCCAGTGCTTCTTCCGCACGGTCGAAATTGATGCGGGTAGTGCCAGGCTCTTCTTCTTTGAACATTTGCGCGCCGCCTGCCCCACAGCACAGGCCATTGGTGCGGCAGCGTTTCATTTCTATCAGTTCGTTATCAAATGCCTCAAGCACCTCGCGGGGGGCTTCATATATGCCATTGCCCCTGCCCAGGTAGCAGCTGTCGTGGTAGGTGATGCGTTTACCCTTAAAGGCTCCACCGTCCTTCAGTTTTATCTTTCCTTCATTAATCAGTTGCTGTAAAAAAGTGGTATGGTGCATCACCTCATATTCGCCGCCGAGCTTGGGGTATTCATTTTTGAAGATATTGAAGCAATGCGGACAAATGGTCACTACTTTTTTTATGCCATAGCCGTTTAGTATTTGCATATTGTTGTAAGCCATCATCTGGAACAGGAACTCATTGCCCGCCCTGCGTGCAGGGTCACCCGTACACATTTCTTCCTTGCCCAATATGGCGAATTTTATACCCACCTTATCCAGTATCTGCGTAAAGGCTCTGGTTATCTTCTGCGCGCGCTGGTCGAAACTACCGGCACATCCCACCCAGAAAAGTATTTCCGGGCTTTCTCCATTCGCTGCATATTCAGCCATTGATTTTATAGGCATACTCTCTTTTTTTTGTTACCCCTGCGTCCACGCATCCCTGTCATCAGGGCTGAATTTCCATGGGGCCATATTGTTTTCTATGTTTCCAAACATCATATTCCATTCTCCCGGAGCATTGCTTTCTTCCATCACCAAGTTGCGGCGCAGTTGCATGATGATGGAGAGCGGGTCTATCATCACCGGGCAGGCTTCCACACATGCCTGGCAAGTGGTGCAGGCCCGTAGTTCTTCCACGCTTATGTAATCGTGCAGCAAGGCTTTGCCATCGTCTTTAAATTCTTTGTTCACGTTAATGTTCTTCCCCACTTCTTCCAGCCTGTCGCGGGTGTCCATCATTATCTTGCGTGGGGAGAGTTTTTTTCCTGTTATATTAGCTGGGCAGGCGGCTGTGCAGCGCCCACACTCTGTGCATGAGTAGGCATCCAGTAGGTTCTTCCAGCTAAGGTCGGTAACATCTTTTGCGCCAAAGCGTTTATGCTCAGGTTCGCCGGTTACAGCGGGTGCTTTATCTGGCTCCATCATATATAGCACCTCCTTCTGTATTTCGGGCATATTTCTGGCCTCGCCCTGTGGTACCAATTTTGAGTAGTAGGCATTCGGAAATGCCAGCAGAATGTGGAAGTGTTTGGAATAAGGCAGGTAATTAAGGAAGAAGAAAACACCAATGATATGTAGCCACCAGCTCCCGCGTTCAATAGCGATAAGCGTGGAGGCAGACATGCCGGAGAACATCCCCGTAAGGTGCCCCGTAACCCAGAATGGGGAGGTTGCAGTATAATGCTCGGCTTGCAGCTCCTGCAAAGAAAGGTCGGCAGTGTTCATAATAAGGAACAGCGACATAAGTACTACCTCGGTCAGCAATATAATGTTTGCATCTTCGCGCGGCCAGCCAGCAAGTTCTTTCATATTCAGTCTGCGCACCTTGGTAATATTTCTTCTTACCAGGAATATGAGACACGATACCAGCACCAGAACGGCAAGTATCTCGAAGAAGCCTATCAGGTAAGTGTACAGGTCGCCCAGCATAGGTGCAAACAACCTGTGTTTTCCAGTGATACCATCAAGGAATATTTCCAGTATCTCTATATTGATGATAATAAAACCGGCATACACAAAAAGGTGCATGATGGCCGGTGCCGGGTTTTTAAACATTTTTTTCTGCCCCAACGCTAGCAAAGTCATGTTTTTCCAGCGCTGTCCGGGATTGTCCGATAGGTCTTCATCCCGCCCCAGCAGAATGTTGCGCCTCATTTCGCCCAGCTTTTTTGCGAAGATGTAAACGGCTGCTATGGCCAGAACTATAAATAATATTTGTTGTAGCAGGTGCATCAGGATGCTATTAGACCCCGAAAGTAATAGGTTTTGTGCCAAAATTCAAAAAAGAGGTGCTGTGCATACCTATAAAAGACAATTTTATTTTCATGTGTTTTTAACAAAAAAATGTTTAGGTTTGAAGTAAAGAAAAAAGATGATGAATAAAATGATTGCCTACAGGCATTTCAGGCTTTTCATGCTAATCGTTTTTGCACTGTTTTTTTGCGGTAAAAGCTACTCTCAAGAGATAGCCCCCCCTGATCGTGAGAAGCTGCAGATAATGGAGGATTCGCTCATCAGGTCGGCCGACTCGATGTACAATGCCTTTATACCGGATACGCGCCTTGTGCTTTCCGAGCGTTTCGCGCGGCAACTGGTAAGGGCGCTGAAAGTGCCCAATTCATACCTGTATCCGTTTGATTCGCTTCAAAAGCTTGTCAACGTCATTTATGCCGATGATAATGCGTTCAGGATATTTAACTGGGAAATTGCTCCAAATAATGTTACCAAGCGCTACTATGGCGCTATTCAGATGCCATCAGAAAAGCTGAAGCTGTTTGGCCTGCTTGACTATGCCGAGCAAACAGGCAAAGGTGCCGAAGACAGCATACTTACCGGCGGCAAATGGTTCGGGGCATTATACTACCGCATCCTTTCTGTGGAAGTGCAGGGGCAAAAGATATATACCATGTTTGGTTTCAACGATGGGGCTCAGCTTACCACTCGCAAGGTGCTGGACCCTATGATGATAGATGCCCAGAGAGGTGTCCGTTTCGGTGCGCCCATATTCGGCGTCGCATCTACCAACTTCCCCAGGCAAAGGATAAACCGTTTTATTCTTGAATATAAGAAGGGAGTGAATGCGTCTATGAACTGGGACAAGGAAAGGAATGTAATTATATTTGATAAGCTGGTATCGCTCTCGAACGACCCCGGCAGGAAATATACTTACGCACCAAGCGGAGGGTATGATGGCTTCAGATGGGTGAATGAAACCTGGAACTACCTGCAGGACCTCATCCCGGTTCAGATAATGAAAGACGGAGAGGCCCCGCCCGACCTGAAATAACCACCCCGTTTTCACAACTTTTTTGATTAACTTTGCACACTTTTTAGTTTTTTAACTGAGCGACTGGTCCGGTAGCTCAGCTGGATAGAGCACCAGCCTTCTAAGCTGGGGGTCATTGGTTCGAATCCAATCCGGATCACAAGTCACATAAGGGTTTCAAGCGATAACAGTTTGAAACCCTTTTTCATTTGCACTGCAAAAAGTTATCTTCGGATCAACATTTCATTATTTAAACTATTTTCTCTTTTCAGGAGCTCGTCTGCATCAGCTACATAAAAAATCCCAACAAAATACCTGCTCAGAATACACCCGCTAAAAACCACCAAAACCGCACCCACAAACAAAAGTATTTTCTATCATAGGTCAGTTACTGTACCATCATGGGTACGCGTACTGTACCATCATGTCTTCTATATTCTGCCCGCACCACCCAATTCCCGAACATTACACCATTTGCGCCCCTGCACATCCGGCAGCGCCCCGCTCTTTGAAATACTGGATCCGTCTCGTTTGGTCATAGGTCTGCCCTCCAATTATTCTCCCCTCCCCGCTTTCTACTTTAGACTTCAAAAACGGGTAAAAAATGTAAAGATAGAGCGCAGAAAAAATACGAAAACACAACAACGTCAGCGCATTACATATAAAAACACCAATCCAAAAAAAAATAAAAAAACAAGAAATTTCATGCATTGATCACCGGCAGCGAAAAACTGAAAGTAGCCCCCTTTCCTATCTCACTCTCCACCCATATCTTTCCCTTCTGGGCCATGATGAATTCTTTCGAGATACCTAACCCCAATCCCGTACCCTTCGACTTCGAACCGGGCACTTTAAAGTACCGCTCAAACAGGCGCGGCAGATATTCCCGGGCTATTCCCGGACCCTGGTCCCGCACCGAGAACTGAACATTACCATCCACCTTCCTGGCTATAATGCTTATTTCACTGCCATCCGATGAATTCTTTATCGCGTTCGTCAGGAAATTATTCAACACCCAGGTACTTTTCTCCGCATCGGCCTGTATCAGTGGCAGTTCCATGTCAAGTTGCTTTTTAACTACTATACCCCGTTCCTTCGCAGAGGCCGCCACAGTCTCCATAGCATGGTCAACGATCAGATAAGGGTTCACCGATTGAACATCCAGTTCTATCCGCCCCGCTTCCACCTGCGACATGTTAAGCAGTTCGCTGATTATCTTCAGCACCCGCTGGTTATCCTGTTTCAGGTTCTGGATAAGCTCCTTCTGCTCATCCGACAATGGCCCGATCCGGTTATCTTCAAGCAGCTTCAGGCTAAGGTCAGATGCCGCCAGCGGGGTTTTCAGCTCATGAGATATCGTAGCGATAAAATTGGTCTTCGCAACGTCAAGCTCCTTGAAGGAAGTAATATTCTTAATAACTATTACCCTGCTTTTATTCTCCCCTTGGGGCACTTCAACCACCTCCTTTATAAAATAGTTCTCCCTGTTCTCTACTACTATTTTGAACGGTGCCGATGACTCATTTCTTATCAGGTAGCTGAACAGGTCATTTCGCCTGCATACTTCTTCCACCGCCTTGCCCACAACATCAGTCGGTTTCGCACCCAATAATTGTAAAGCCTGAAAATTGGCAAAGAGTATATTGTTATCCTTATCAATGCCTATACTCGCATCCTTCATACTGTTGATCACTGCCTCTGCCCGGCTCTTCTCAAACATCAGTTTACTGAGGTTGCTACTCTCAAAATACTCAAGCCTTTCGGCCATATTATTGAACGCATTGGCCAATTCCCCGAATTCATCCTTATTATCTATACGGATACGGTGCTTATAGTTCTTATTGCTGATTGCGGTAATACCCTCAGACAATTGCCCGATAGGATTGGTAACCACCGACGGAAAGTTAACGGAAAATGTGAACCCAATAAGAAACACCACCACGACCAATGTAATAATTATCGTTTGCGCGTCAGACGCGGTTTTCCCGGCCTTGTCATTCTTATTGTGTATGGCATTCATATTAAGGTTGAGCACCCTTTGGATCCCCTCCTCCAGCGCCATCAAAGTACCCTGCGCATTGTCCCCCGATCTTATTTTCAGAAAATATGCCCTGAGGGCTTGCGTTGCTTCAAGTTCGCCCGGTTCGGTTATATTGCCCTCCTGCTGCCGCAATGCCTGCTCAAATTCATGCATAGACATTGAATGGTTTATAGACAAACTATCCAGCTGTTGCTGCATCGTATGGCAGTACGCTATTGACTCATAATTATCCTGTAACACCTCTTTGGCTTCCTGCTTCAGGGTCGCGGTAAAATAGATACCCGCTCCCCCGGTTAACATAAGTAACAGGAAAAGAAACAAGGTACCAAACTGTATTTTTCTTCTTACAGAAAGCGCCATCACGACAAGATTATGATATCAATATTATTCTTTGAAAGAGTTTTAAGTAATTGATTAAAAAGCCCGGTCCTTAAAATTATCTGAAAAAGATTTAAATGTGGTTTCCCGATACAGATAGTTGTAATATTCTTCTCTTCTACAGTCTCAATTATAGCCTGTGCTATATTCTCCTGCTTCTTCCGTATCAATTCTGCCCCTAACTCGGTAGCATTCTTGAAATTATTTATCAAATGCCTTTGTGTTGCTAGTTCTATTTTATCATCCGATTCTTTGGAGGTCTGCACATACAGCACACACCATTGGCTGTTATAGTAAGATGCCAGCCGGGCCGTCTTTCTTATGATACGCTGGGCCATTTCAGCATTAGATGAGATACAGGCCAGAAAGCGCTCATGTTTGAAGGGCTTTTGCATTGCGGTGATCTGGTAGTCCACTTTTCGTTCCACCTGGCCCGCCACTTCTTTTAGTGCCAGTTCGCGAAGCTGCAATATCTTATCTGGCTGAAAAAAATGCTGGAGCGCCTGCTGTATTTTTGTATGGTCATAAATTTTCCCCTCCTTCAGTCGCGTTATCAGTTCATCCGCAGTCAGGTCAATATTCACAACCTCATCTGCCAGCTGCAATATTTTATCCGGCACACGCTCTTTTACCTCTACACCCGTTATATCCTTTACAACTTCATTTATACTCTCAATATGCTGAATATTTACCGCCGTGACTACATCTATGCCGGCATCCAGTATATCCAGTATATCCTGCCATCGTTTCTCATTTTTACTACCCGGGATATTTGTATGGGCCAGTTCATCAACTATCACAATTTGCGGGTGAAGCAGCAATATTGCCTGCACATCCAGCTCATCCAGCTTTTTCCCTTTATAAAAAGCTTCCCTTCTGGGAATAACAGGCAGCCCCTCAATAAGGGCCTCTGTTTCCTTTCTTCCATGTGTTTCAATATACCCGATCTTTACGTTCACCCCATTCCGCAAAAGTGTATGCGCCTCCTGTAGCATACGGTAGCTTTTGCCCACACCGGCACTCATACCGATGTATATCTTCAGCCTCCCCCTGTCGCTTCTCTGGTTCAGTTTCAGAAACTGCTGCACCCTATGTTCTCTGCTCCCTTCCATTCCTATTCTCTTTCCCTCAACAAGTTTATTTTTTCAGAATGATGTACAATAAGCGGCACCTTTTCAACAACTACATTGTTATAGTCCAGCCCAAATGCCTCCGCGTCAGGAATGCTCAGTTTATCAAGAACGAAATAAAGCTTCATCATAATGTTCTTCCAGAACGGAAGTTCATTCTCAAATGACAGGAAGCTCTTCAGCACAATGAACCTGAAATCGCCACATGTCTGGTGTTCATTAATCATACAGTAGGTCTTCGTGATGTTTATCTCCCTATTGGCTATCATTTCAGCAACAATATGCTTAAAGAACAGGTTAATACGCGGAACGACCCTGAATCCCAGATTAAACCTTACATATACAAGATCTTCCGGGCCTATTACCTTTGCCGAATAACTCATCGTATATGGGGAGTCATCAACATTCACATGCAATAACCAATAAATATCCGCCCTTTTTGGCTGCTCACAGAATATCGATTCAACAATCCTCTGCTCAATCACACCGGGCTTATTGGCAACCGTTAAATAAACGGCATGTGTAGCAAATTTCGTCACGGTAGTATCCTTGCTTAATTGCTGCAGCGTAGGTATGTATTTATCAAGTTTCAGGTACTTCTTGAACTTGTTCTTCAAATTCCTTCCGGCAAACCACACATACATGATGGTTATCAGCAGTAAGCCTATCAGCAGAGTAAGCCATCCGCCATGTACGAATTTCTTCATATTCGCCACAAGGAACGTCACCTCTATCCACAGATATACGGCAAGCACACTGAACGTAAAAATTTTGGGGTACCTTTTTATATACAAGTAGTTTACGAGCAACAATGTGGTCATCAGCATGGTAAGTGTCACCGACAGGCCAAATGCAGCCTCCATATTGCTCGATTCCTTAAAATAAAGTACCATTCCTATACAACCGGTCATCATCAGCCAGTTTATCGTGGGCACATATACCTGTCCCCGCAGCTCGGACGGGAATACTGTACGCAGCTTAGGCCAGATACCCAGGCGAATGGCTTCATTAAACAATGTATATGTGCCGCTTATCAGCGCCTGGCTTGCGATAATCGTGGCAAGGGTAGCGATAACGATACTCGGTATCAGAAACCATTCAGGCACCAGGTCATAAAACGGATCAACGCTGCTCAATGTCTGGCCAATATGGTTTTTCAACAAAGCTGCCTCACCGAAATAGCACAGCAGCAGGGATATTTTAATGAGTACCCATGCCACCTGTATGTTGCGCCGGCCCACATGCCCCATATCGGCATAAAGCGCCTCGGCGCCGGTAGTACATAAAAAAACGCCACCTAAAACCCAAAAACCACCAGGATAACGAACAACAAGATCAATAGCATAGAATGGGTTAATTGCTTTAAGTACAGACAGATCTTTAGATAAACTAACAAAGCCCAGAACTGCTATCATAGAAAACCACACCACCATGGCAGGCCCGAATAGTTTGCCTAAGCTGCCGGTACCTGTTCTTTGAAAAACAAATAAGATGACGAGGATACTTATTGTAATTGGTATGATCGGAATATCAGGCTGAACGCCTTTCAGTCCTTCTATTGCTGATGTTACTGAGATCGGAGGGGTGATAAGTGTATCAGCAATCATAAAGCTGCCGCCTATTATCGCCGGCCACAACAACCATTTGGCATGTCTCCTGATCAGTGCATACAGTGAAAATATCCCCCCTTCACCGTTATTATCAGCCCGCATGGTAATTAATACATACTTCAGGGTTGTCTGGAAAGTAAGCGTCCAGAAAATAGCTGATACACTGCCCAGTATCAGTTCCTCTGTTATTACACCCTTCCCTATTATCGCCTTATAGGTATACAATGGCGATGTGCCCAGGTCACCGAATACGATTCCGAGGGCAATTAATATGCCTGCAAATGATACTTTCTTAATATCTAACTCCTTCATTATTGATCTGAATACAAAGTTATCTGTTCCCTTTTATCCGTCAGTGAAATAAATGTAATAGTGTTTGTCTTGATTCTGCTCTGTTTCACCCTTATCAAAAATTCATTGCATACGGCATTCAATTCGCATTTGTATGTCCGGAATATAAAATTCCTTTCGTACTGAAAAATCGAATACCTGTATTTTCGCTTTATCATGTTCCAGGGCGCGTCACTTCGTTTCATAAATAAGCAATAGTTGCCCGGCAGCACCGCATATTCATCCTCGTCAAAAAGGTATACGCCTCTGTTGTCAACTGTGAAGATTTTGCTTTTCAGAAGATTCTTTACTTCATCAATGGTTTTAAAACGCATATACTTTATTTACAGCAACAGAAAAAAGTGGTGAGCCAAATACTGACTGCACCACCTTTAATTAACACACGCTGTTATTTACCTCTGTTAGAACCATACATTTTACTAAAGCCTGAATAGTACTGCAAGGATTATCTTATCTTCTTCTTTCACCAGGTCGGGCCTCCAGTTTGGGTCCAAAGCTGATGTTGTATACCCTGTCTGAGAGGTAACCCCGCCCCTGCCGGCAAAGTAAGGTACGTTAGCTGACCTGTGTACATATTCCAATCTTACAGTCAGGCTTTGGTTAGGCATCCAGTCAAAGTTGGTCGACCAATCCCAACCTTCGAATTTATCTCCCGGATTTGCGCTGAACGGATAGGCTCCTTCTGTTTTAGTCGGGTCGTTAGGATTAGGTAACGGGCTGGCCTGGCCGGTGGGGTATAGTACCAGGTATCGCCCGGGATTGGTCATAACACCACCACCTATGGTCCATGCAAATTTGTTTTTGTTAAACCAGATGCGGTTGTAGATCATACCACTCAGGAAGTACTGTGCAGGGCCTTTGGCCGAATCGTTATCGTTGAAGCCATTCACACCACCTCCTGTTTCAAAGCCAAGGTCGCCGGTAAGCGAAAATGCCATCCTGCTTATCCCTTTTGATTCAGGACGATTGTAGTACCTTACAAGCAAGCTGTTATCTGAGTGAAAACGTTTCCTGTCCGGTATCATAGCGGCATCAGATCCATAGTAGTCATTGGTCAGTAATTTCACATTCTCGTTAGGGCACCAGGTGATATTGGCACCTACTCCGGGCATACTATTGAACTTTCCGTAACTCTGCCAGCCATTGATTATCCATGGCTCTATCTTCAGTTTTTTTGAAGGGAACATCTGTATCCTCATCCCATTGAAGAACCAGGGTGTATTGTCTGATGTAAAAGATGCCTGGTATTCCCAATTCTCTACCTGATAATAAGAATTCAAGCCTATGTAAGACATAAACAGACCGGCATCCACATTCACCGGCATACTCCCGATATTGAAATGATAGCCCGCATTTGCCTCGCTCAGGTAACGCAGCGCATTGTGTTGGCTATATTGTCCGCGGTAAGGGCTAAAATCGTTACGTGGAATTATTATTGAACGATTGCCTAACTGCAGCATTACACGTGCGCGGGCATTTTTGTAATTAAAATCTCCTCCCAACCCCACGAACATTATGTTCATTTCATTGTGCCTCGCCAGTGCGGTAGAGCCGACCACAGTATTATCTATCGGATTGCTGAATGAATAGTTGTAATTTCCATCAAACATGAACGACCCGGTAAAATATTTACTTTGCAGCACCGATTCGCTTCTCCGGTCGCTACCGTTTTGCCATGTTTGGTCCTGTCCCTCAAAAGGAACAATTTCCTTTTGAGTTTGCTCTACTGGCTCTTTCTTTTCTTCCTGGGCATATGCATAGCCAGACACTGAAGTGCCTAATACGGCTAACATTGCTACTTGCATAATTTTCTTTTTCATACTTTTTATTTTTTTGAGTGTGTTAATTTCTATTTCTGTTTTTATTGCTTGCTTTTCTTTCATATAACATGCTTATTGTTTACAATTTGATTTCATTGAATCCCAGTCTATTTTAATTTATCTAAGCCAATATTCAGTTTTAATACATTCACCCTTTCCGGGCCAAACAAACCGGCCAGCGGTTTCTCTGTATTCACTTCTACAAGCTTCTTCACAGCGCCTTCCCGCAAGCCTCTTACTTTTGCAATACGAGCGATCTGTATCTGCGCGCCTTGCATACTTATGTTCGGATCAAGGCCACTGCCGCTGGCAGTTACCATATCAGATGGTATGTCCGATTTTCTTATGCCGGGATTATGCGCCAGGAAGGTGTCTATACGCTCCTGCACGATAGCCAGGTAGTCGATATTGGCGGGCCCTTTGTTGCTGCCACCTGAGCCCGCTGCATTATAATCGACCGCCGAGGGGCGCGACCAGAAGTACCTGTCGTCCGTAAACTTTTGGGCGATATTTTCGTAATACTGTCGTCCGTTTGCGCTTATTGTTATCCCTTCCCCTTTTCCGGGTGCCAGTTGTGCCACTACCCATATCACCGCAGGATATACCATACAGAAAAAAATGATGCTGACTATCGTTAATAACAATGCTGGCAATATTTCCTTTTTCATTTTTCTTACACTTTTATTATTTACATAAATACTCCAATGATCATGTCTATCACCTTAATACCGATGAATGGCAAAATGACCCCACCCAGACCGTATATGAACAGGTTCCTCCTTAGCAACGCGCTTGCGCCTATCGGCTTATAGGCCACACCCTTCAACGCCAACGGAATGAGCATCGGGATAATAATGGCATTGAATATCACAGCCGACAGTATTGCACTCTCAGGGCTCTTCAGGCCCATAATATTCAGGCCCTCCAGTGCTGGGATCGAGACAATGAACAATGCCGGAACTATCGCAAAATATTTTGCCACATCGTTTGCTATTGAGAATGTGGTAAGTGTGCCCCTTGTCATCAGCAATTGTTTGCCTATCTCCACTATCTCTATCAGTTTGGTAGGGTCATTGTCCAGGTCCACCATGTTTCCTGCTTCCTTTGCCGCCTGTGTGCCACTGTTCATCGCCACGCCCACATCTGCCTGCGCAAGGGCGGGCGCATCGTTCGTGCCGTCTCCCATCATTGCTACCAGCTTACCTGTTGACTGCTCTTTGCGTATATAGTTCATTTTATCCTCCGGCTTCGCCTCCGCTATAAAATCATCTACTCCTGCTTTCTCCGCTATGTATTTTGCAGTAAGTGGGTTATCACCGGTTACCATCACGGTCTTTACGCCCATTTTACGCAGGCGCTCAAACCGCTCCTGTATGCCGGGCTTAATGATATCCTGCAATTCCACCGCGCCCAGCACATGCCCGTTCTCAACCACCACCAGCGGTGTTCCGCCATTCATAGATACTTTGTTTACCCCATTTGTTATCTCAACAGGAAACACATTCCCTACCTTCTCCACCATCGCCCTCATCGCGTCATACGCACCTTTACGCACATGCGTACTATCAAAATCAATACCGCTGCTGCGTGTTTCAGCAGTGAACTTTATGAACTTAGGGTTACTCACCTGGTAGCTAAGCGGGTTCACCCCGGCCAGCTCTATTATTGACTTCCCCTCTGGCGTATCATCAGCCATAGAACTCAGCACCACACATTTGGTAAAATGTTTTTCATCCACCCCCTTCGCTATGTGAAAATGGGTTGCTTTACGGTTGCCGATGGTAATAGTACCAGTTTTGTCCAGCAGTAGTGTGTCTATATCACCCGCAGTCTCTACCGCCTTCCCCGACTTGGCAATAACATTTGCCCTCAGTGCCCTGTCCATGCCTGCTATACCTATAGCGCTCAGCAAGCCTCCTATCGTGGTAGGTATAAGGCACACAAACAATGAAATGAATGCGGCAATGGGAATAGGAGTGTGTGCATAGTCAGCAAAGGGCTTCAATGTAACGCATACAATAATGAACACTATCGTGAATGCGGCCAGCAATATCGTAAGCGCTATCTCATTGGGTGTCTTTTGCCTGCTTGCACCTTCCACCAGCGCTATCATCTTATCCAGAAAACTTTCGCCCGGCTCCGTTGTTACCTGCACCTTTATCCTGTCAGACAATACTTTTGTACCACCCGTTACTGATGATTTATCCCCACCTGATTCACGTATCACCGGTGCAGATTCCCCGGTAATAGCTGATTCATCGATCGTAGCAATACCATCAATGATCTCCCCGTCGGTAGGGATCACGTCTCCGGCCTCACAAATGAACATGTCTCCTTTCCTGAGATCTGCTGATGATACATTATGTATCTCGTTCAGGAAGATATCGCCCAGCGGCATTACCTTTTTTGCGGGGGTGTCTTTCCTCGTTTTACGCAATGATGCTGCCTGGGCCTTTCCACGTGCTTCAGCAAGCGCCTCGGCAAAATTTGCGAAAAGCAGTGTAAAGAACAGCACCAGGAATATGCTCAGGTTGTAGGCAAAGGAACCCTGCCCGGCTTCCCCGGCCAATGTCCAGATGCACACAGCAAGCATGATAGCTGTACCTATTTCTACAGTGAACATCACCGGGTTGCGGAATAAAATACGGGGATCCAGCTTTACGAACGACTGCCCGATGGCCTCCTTTACCAGTGTAGGTTCAAATAAATTTTGTTTCCTTCTATGTATTGACATGACTTTCTTCTTTTATTTATTATTTCTATTTCATTCCAAAATATTCGGCTATAGGCCCCAGTGCCAACGCAGGGAAAAACGCAAGGGCGGCAATAATTACCTTCACCGCAAAGATCAACAGGCCAAATGTGCCCGTATCTGTTTTAAGCGTACCGCTGCTTTCCGGGATGAACTTTTTACCCGCCAGCAGGCCGGCTATCGCTACCGGGCCTATTATGGGCAAAAAGCGTGACAGGATCAGGACAATACCTGTACTGATGTTCCAGAAAGGGTTATTGTCCCCCAGCCCTTCAAAACCGCTGCCGTTGTTAGCTGATGCAGATGTGTACTCATACAGCATCTCGCTGAAACCATGATGCGATGGGTTATTGAGCCAGCCTGTGGCATTGTGCCTTCCTGCAGCATCTGCAAACCACCAGCCCATATTGGCATCATGTGCGGCGAAATAGCTGGAGAGCGCGGTGCCTGCCAGTATCAGGAAAGGGTGCAGCAACGCCACTGTCATCGCTATCTTCATTTCTCTCGCCTCCACCTTCCGGCCCATGAATTCAGGCGTACGCCCCACCATTAGCCCACCTATGAAAACAGCCAGTATCACATAGATGAAAAAGTTAAGAAACCCTACCCCCACCCCTCCATAAAAGGAGTTGATCATCATGCCCAGCAGCATGTTCATTCCCGACACAGGCATAAAGCTATCGTGCATCGCATTCACCGACCCGGTTGAAATGACTGTTGTCGCTATGCTCCAGTATGCTGATGCGGCAGCGCCAAACCTCACTTCCTTGCCTTCCATATTGCCACCCGGTTGCGAGATCCCCATTTTTGCCAGCATCGGGTTGCCCTGTATCTCCGCATAAATAGTGGGTATTACCAGCAACAGGAACCCTATCGTCATCACACCCCAGAAAACCCAGGCAAGCCTTTTCCTGCGCAGGTAAAAGCCAAAAGCGAATACCATCGCGAAGGGAATCAGCACCTGAGCTATCATCTGCACCATATTAGTCAGGTACGACGGGTTCTCAAACGGATGCGCAGAATTTGCCCCAAAGAAACCACCTCCGTTAGTGCCTAAATGTTTTATAGCCACAAATGCAGCCACAGGGCCCCGGCTTACGTGCATAGTATCGCCTTGCAGGTTGGTCACCGTGTCTATCCCTTTTATCGTCATAGGGGTGCCTTCAAACACATGCACAGCAGCTATCACTATACATATAGGCAGCAGGATACGGGTACAACTCTTCACAAAGTAATTGTAAAAATTACCCAGCTTGTCGGTCGTTTTGTCGCGCAGTGCATTAAACACCACCGCAGCAGCAGCCATACCTGTAGCCGCAGATACAAACTGCAGGAACATAAGCCCGAACACCTGTGTAAAGTAGGATGCTCCACTTTCGCCGCTGTAGTGCTGCAGATTACAGTTCACCAGGAACGAAATCGCTGTATTAAATGCCTGGTCTGGCGTTTGGTTGGCTATATTGTCCGGGTTCAGCGGCAGCCAACTCTGATTCAGGAGACAGAACATAGCCCAGAAGAACCACACAAAGTTTAGCGTGAGCAAAGCCACGAGGTTTTGCTTCCAGTTCATTTCCCTGGCAATATCTATCCTGGAAACCTTGAAAAACAGCCGCTCTATAGGGCCGAATAAAAAATCTGTCCAGACTTTATCACCTGCATATACTTTAGCTATATATTTCCCGAGGGGTACGCCTAATAGCAGCGTTGCCACAAACATGACAATGACCCCGAGTATTTCTGTATTCATACAATTAGTTTCTTAAAAATGTTCTTAAAATTTTTCCGGCCTTACCAGCACATACACTAGGTAACAAAAGACCAGTACAGCAATTACAAATAGTAGTGTCATAATTCAATTATTTTTTTAATCCTGGGCCTACCGGAGGGTCAGATATTTTCAAACCAGTCAATGCATTTATAAAGCAGCGCGAAACAGAGCACACCTGTCGCCAGTAATAACATCGTTGTCAGCATCACCAATCATTTATAATTTATATAAATATAATTTATTGTTGATAACAAAAATCACTAACTCAATAGCCGAATTATATGACTATGGTTGGCTCGTAACATGTTTACAGTCATACACACATGAATATTTTTACATTTTCAAAAGAAATGCCAATACAAATCCAACAACCGAAACCGTTGAAATTGTAGCCAACAGAAAAAAATAAAATGCTTTGACAGACTTTGCCCTCCGAAGGATACGTTCTCGGTACGATTTATCAGTTTCGCCATTTTGGTCACCGGTACTCATAGCATGTTCATTTAAAAAATTAATGGTTTGTTGTCTCATATCTTCCGGTTGCTGTATTTCAAATAGCATGCCGCATAAACCATGTGAGCAGGGCATGCCTCTCAAATACTGCATTAATGAGGATATCAGGGCAATCCATTCTTCTGATATATAAAAGCCCACAAAAAAACCTTCTCAAAATGAGAAGGTTTTTTATCAAAATGAGAATGCATTATCAGCATCAGCTATGCATCCCCGCTTTTATAATGAAATTGCCATTAACCAGAATGAGATCACAACCATTTTTTTCTCTTAAACAAGTACAATGTTAGCAGGGAAGATCCGATAATCAGCAATATCGCGAAGGGGTACCCCAATGACCAGTCAAGCTCCGGCATAAATTTAAAGTTCATACCGTAGATACTGGCAATCAGTGTGGGTGGCATAAATACAACCGCTACGATG
This sequence comes from uncultured Flavipsychrobacter sp., assembly GCA_964430995.1. Lineage (GTDB taxonomy): Bacteria > Bacteroidota > Bacteroidia > Chitinophagales > Chitinophagaceae > Nemorincola. The sequence continues at coordinate 29,851 of CAYSIG010000016.1, read as the reverse complement.
GTGAAAATTTTGATTGTCTTATTCTGCTCTATATTGATCAGGCCCAAAAGTGTATTCTGCAAATATTCAAGCCTGACAAAAATAAAAGAGGTGTATTCGAGCATGTTGTTAATATCTTTTATCAGGATGCGGAGCCTCTCCTTATTCTCAAAAACATTGCTCTTCAAAAGCGCTGATGTAACACGCTGTTTATCAATAAAACTTTCCCTGGAAAGGGTGGTAGCTTCCTGGTATTCACTGATCTTTAACAGCATACCTTCCATGTCTATGTCTTTTTTTAAAGACAAAATTCTTCCCACAGCAGCAATATCTTTCCCTATTTTTTCAATATAATCCGCATCCAGGTCAAATTTTGTTTCGAGGATCCCTTCCAGCACATCGCTCCCATTCCTGAACCCTTTCCGGTTCCGTTTTATCTTTTTCGTGGTTTCAGCAAAAGAAGCCAGGTCTGCATGTCGTTCAGTTATGAGCACATTATCTTTCAAATAAAGAAAAACGGGAGTGCTCTCAAAATGGCTGTTTTTCAGAGCTATGAAATGAGCGTTGATAAAGACGAGGTCTTCCGATTCATAAAATCTCGTATTGCTTTCCACTTCATTTTCCAACTTCAACTGATCAAAATCGAGCTTAAATAGGGCTTCCACATTCCTCTTTTCACCGTCAGTTGGGAATTGCAGGTCGACCCAGAATATTTTCTCCACAGGTATTTTCAGGAAATGCTCTACCCCCTCAACTTTATCAATTTCTGTTTCGTTATAGTAAAAAACTCTGAGCATATTATTCTGTCAATGAAATTAGTGCATCATTTTATACCATACTCTTCGATTTTCCGATACAAAGTAGCTATCCCTATGTCCATAAGGCGGGCGGCTTCCGCTTTATTGCCATTGGTATGTTTCAGCATCTTCTGCATATGCATTTTCTCCACGCTCGCCAGGTGATACCCCACCTCGCTATCAATCGCAAATTTGTTTTCCTGTATGTCCGATGGCAGGCTATCCGGCTGAAGCTCAGGGCTGTCTTCAAGTATTACAGCGCGCTCTATTACATTCTTTAGTTCCCTTATATTTCCTTTCCAGTCATTGGCCTTCAGCGCTTCCATCGTCCCCTTTCCTATCGTCTTGATATTTTTGTTCGTTTTCGCCGCATATACATTCAGGAAATGCTGAGCCAGCAGCGGTATATCTTTTACCCTTTCCCTTAGTGCGGGCAGTTCAATACTGAATACCGCTATCCGGTAATACAGGTCATTTCTGAAGTGTCCCTCAGCTACCTCTTTTTGCAGGTCCCTGTTCGTTGCCGCAATTATCCGCACTTTTGCTTTTTGTTCCTTCGTATCCCCCACGCGTATATAAGTCCCGTTCTCAAGTAGCCGCAGCAATTTGGGTTGCAGTTCCTGCGGTAGTTCCCCTATCTCATCCAGGAAAAGAGTACCGCCTTTTGCTTCTTCCACCAGCCCTTTCTTATCCCGGTTCGCTCCCGTAAACGCCCCGGCCTTATGCCCGAACAATTCACTTTCCAGCAGGTCCTTACTAAAAGCGCTGCAATTAAGTGCAACAAAGGGCTGGTTTGAATGAGGGCTATTGTAATGGATGGCCTGCGCAAATACTTCTTTCCCCGTACCCGTTTCACCGGTCAGCAATACAGAGGCCTCCGTAGGCGCTACCTTGTGCGCCAGTTGTAATGCCTGTTGTATTGCGGGGCTGTTGCCTATTATTGTCCTGAAACTGAACTGGCTGCCTAACTGCTTTTCAAGCCGGGTAACTTTATTCTGCAATGCAACTTTTTCCGCCGCCCGGCTTAAAAGCGGTATGATCTTATCATTGTCATCACCCTTCACTATATAATCGAAGGCACCGTTCTTTATGGCTTGCACCCCATCGGGTATGTTGCCATATGCCGTCAGCAGGATTACTTCGATATAAGGATACTTGTCTTTTATCTCTTTAGTAAAATCAACGCCATTTCCATCCGGCAGTTTTACGTCGCACAGCACAATATCAATACTATTGTTTTCCAGCAACTGTCGGGCGGCATTTAGGGTCGAAGCGTCCGTAACTTTGTAGCCCTCCAGCATTGCTACCCGCCTGAGCAATGCCCTCAACTTCTCTTCATCGTCTATTATTAGGATATCTGCCAAGACGCTCTCTTTAAAAACACGGCAAAGCTATTATTTTTACTCATTAAAGTTTGTTAATTGCTTTCCCCTGGCTGCCTACCACCCTTATTATCTTCACCGGGCACGCGTCCGCCACCTTCAGGTTTATCTCCAGCTCATCAGCCGATACGACCACCTGTGCCACGCCTTTCTTCTCCTGCCCGTCAACAAGGGTGCTCTTACCATCTGTGCGGCTCATACGCCACCTCACCGGCCATATTTCGTAGCAAAGGTTGCAGCCTATGCACTTGCTGCGGTGGTGCAGTATCTTAGGCATATTCTGTGGCTATAATTTTATAGAGTTTATCTCCCGGCCTCACTTTGGAAGCAAAGGGCACGGTTATATGCACCCCTTTGTCTGCTTTTTCCACCGCGCCATTATTCACATGAATGCGCTCTGCCTTGTGGCTTACTATACCCGTCACGGGGCCGGTGAGCAGCAACTCATCATCCAGCGTCAGCCCGCCGGCCTCCAGCACAAATTCCGCCACACCTATCTTCGGGTAGTATTTCACCGCTGTGCCCACAAACAGTTTTTTCTTCGTAGCCATCGAACCTTCCGTTGCGCTCCACTCGCCCAACTGCCGGCCCAGGTAGTACCCATCCCAGAAGCCCCGGTTGAATACTGTACTTAAGCGCTCGCGCCAGTCGGCTATTTTTTCCGGGGTATAGGTACCTTCATACAGCGCCTGCACTGCTTCTTTGTAGCATTTTACGGTGGTGTATACATAGTCAGCTGCCCTGCCCCGCCCTTCTATCTTCAGGACGGCTACGCCTGTTTCGGCTATCTTGTCCAGGAAGTCTATGGTACACAGGTCTTTGGCACTCATTATGTATTCATGGTCTATCTCCAGTTCCTTGCCATTGTCGAGGTCGGTGACCAGGTATTTGTGGCGGCAGTTCTGCACACACGCCCCTCTGTTGGCTGACGAGTTGTTAGAGTCAAGGCTGAGGTAGCACTTGCCCGATATGGCCATGCACAAAGCCCCATGGGCAAATATCTCTATCTTCATCAATTCCCCTTTGGGACCACGCATATCGCGGTTCTTTATCTCCCGTGTTATCTCCTTCACCTGGCTCATCGTCAGCTCTCGTGATAGTACCACAAGGTCGGCATACTCTGCAAAGAACGCGACGGTATCTATATTCGTCACATTGGCCTGTGTGCTTATGTGCAGGGGCATACCTTGCTGCCTGCACTCCCTTATCACAGCAAAGTCTGCCGCTATTATGGCATCTACGCCCGCTGCCTTGCTTTGAGCTATTATGTTCGTGTACAACTTCCGGTCGTGGTCATACATCGTTGTGTTCAGCGTCAGGTAAGTTTTTATGCCGTGCTCCCTGCACCTGCCGGTAATTTCCGGCAGATCAGCCACCGTCAGAGATGCAGTTGATTTCACACGCATATTCAAATGCTCCACCCCGAAATATACCGAGTCGGCACCGGCCTGTATTGCCGCCTGCAGGCTTTCCCACGAGCCCACCGGCGCCATTATTTCCATTTGCATAGGCAGTATCTTAATATCAAAAGCCGCAAAATTACCTTGACTGACCGGGTTTTTACCTGACCGCGGTCAGGTAAACGAGCCCATTAGTTGATAATCCGGCGCAGACTAACCAACAACCGTCCTTCACTAACCCAAAACAGCCTTTGGCTAACGCAGTACGGGCATCGTTTTTAGTCCTGTGTACTATTGCATAGTAATTCAAACAGAAGGATATGATTTACAACTACGATCATTTTTTATCGGCAACAAAATCTGCTTTTGCAGCCCGGGCTTTTCATAATCTGTTGGAGAATATACAACAGACTGAATTTCCTTGCTACTACGCAAAACGCATACTGCCTAAAAATAGCCTGTACGTGTCATTTATTGAGCAATATACAGACAGGGAGGATATGTTCCGGCAGGCAATGGCCGACTTCGCCGCCTATGCCGAACTGGAGCGCACACCCGATGCATACAGGGTATTTGTGCTGTCAATTGATATTCATTCGCCCGGTTGGGCGGAAGACAATGACCTGATGTGGGATTTTATGCGTTACCTGCGCGCATATGACACCTACCCTATAGCTGAAGGCATCCCCGAATCGGTTGATGACAGCAAATGGTCATTCTCTTTTATGGGAATGCCGTGGTTCTTCAACCTGAACTCACCTAACATGAGACACAGGAAAAGCAGAAATGTAACCGGCGTGCTTTCTTTCATCCTGCAGCGGACGGATAGTTTTGATAAACTCCTTTCTGAAGAATTGATCGAATCGGAAACAGAGCGTAAACGTAATGTGATACGCGCAGAAATACGTGGCAGGGTCGGTAAATATGATGGGCAGCCGGCCTCCCCCGTTCTTGCCGGTGAAGAGCAGAACACACGTCACATAGAATGGCTGCAGTTTCACATCCCGAACCTTAATTCAGATACCCCCCAGGCAAGGTGCCCCTTTCATAACTGATAAAATACCGGCAATGAACCACGAAAAGCTCACATTTATTCCGTACTGCAACAACATGTATAGTGCTTTTGGCAACCTCATGCAAACCTGCTTCTCTGATATGGGCGGCGAACATGCAAGCGAAGAAGAGATGGCCACCTTGTCTTACCTCTTTCCGGGCGGACAGATAGTGGCTATGGATGGTGAACTTATGGTAGGCGCTGTCATTTCGAGGGTAGTGCCTTACGCGCTATATGCGAAGGCACACACACAGGCACAGATACTTGACCTGGCATCGTATGTGCCGGATGCAATGAAAGGCAATGCGCTATACGGACTTGACATTTTTGTCCATTCGGCCTATAGGCATCTGAAAGTAGGGCATCATCTCTATAACCTCCTGCTAGAGGAGTTCGGCAGGCACAACTTTACTGACTTCCTCGGGGCATCACGTGTGTCCTGCTATAGGGAATACGCGACAAGAATGGGGCTCGAAGAATATGTGAGAAAAGTGGAAACGCGAGAAATTAAAGACAAAGCCCTCAGTTTTCATTTATTCAACGGCATGAAGGTGCTGGATGTAATGCACGACTTCAATCCGGGCGATGAAGCATCTGCCGGGTGTGGTGTAGCTATGGGCTGGTCAAATCCATTCTACGACCCTTCGTTGCCCATTTATCCTGAACGCAAACATTGTTTTAATATTCAAACCAAAAATGCAGTGCCAGCATGATAAACGTAAGAAAATATACACCGGCAGATTATGCCAAACTGCTAGCCGTACTTGATGATTGCTACGCCGATATAGATACCGAATACGGTTCAGAAGCCGACTTTGCGAACCTGAGCAGCCTATTCCCCGATGGGCAGCTCATTGCTGAATGTGACGGCAATGTTGCCGGCGTGATCCTGTCGCTCCCTGTCCGGCTGGATGATTTTAATGTCGACCCGACCATCGACCGTCTATACGACCCTGCCCAGTTCAGCACTTTATCCAAAGATGCCGATAGCCTTTTCGCCCTGGAGATACTTGTAAAAAATGACTACAAACGCCGGGGCATCGGACGGAGCATGAATAGGGCAATAACGAATGTCTTAGGAGCGCATGGCCTCAAAGCCTTTATAGGGGTCTCCCGGCTGCCGGGCTATGCGGCACACAAAAGTAAAATGACTGCCGAACAATACATTTCAAAAGTAATGAGCAAAGAGATACAGGATCCTTCCCTCAGCTATAATTGCAGTAACAATATGTTGCCCGTCAGGGCTATTGCAGACTATTATCCTCCCGATGTCCAGTCTGCAGGTTATGGCGTGCTCGTCATTCAGCAAAACCCGGCAATTGCTCATGAGATCAAAAGTGTGCTAACAGGTAAGCAGATTTTTTCGAAATTGCCATCTGGCATGTTGCTTGGCGGCGGCGACCTTGTACAGATCAACGAAACGCTGGCTGGCCTGCCATTTACATTTGATCATCCTGTTATTCCGGCCTGCTGGGGCAAGGCTTTCGAGAATTATTGTTCAATGGCCGATTACCTGGCACCGGAACCGGGCGACAACACAATCGCAGAATTATGCCTGCCAATAGTGGCACGCGTCCGGACCGCGCTTCATAGTATTGGGATAGATACGGAGATCCTTATCGATGACGCCTCCGGATCACAATTTACCTGCGGTGATTTCCGTATTGTGCCGGTAAATAAAGGTTTGCGCATGCTCCATATAGATGACATCGCTGTAGATGGCTCTATAAAAACCGATTTCAATATGCCGCTTCAACTTGCCGGCAAAGAATACAACCAGTGCTCGCTGATCATTCATCTTCATCAGCAGGGCGATTCCACCCTCAGGGTTTACCATAAAAAGTATGAGCCAAATGATAACTCATACATACTGGAGAATGGGTGGCAGTTTTCCGAAGACGTTGTAGCAGGTATACAATATGAAGAGATAGTGCCGCAAACCGGCGACACCTACATTTTCAGCAACCAGTGCTATCACGACATTTTAGGCGGCCCGGAAGATAGTTCATGGAAGATATTCAGCCTGTACCTCGTGTATGAACCCGCTGAAAACAAAGCATACTTCTATATCTGATAACTCAAAAAACTGATTATATGCATACTTTGGGAATGCAAATTGTTGCAGAATATTATGAATGTTCAGCCGAAACGCTGAGCGATGTATCTGAGATCGAAAAGATTCTACTTGGAGCTGCAGAAGAAATGCAGGCTACAGTTATCACCTCCGCATTTCATCACTTCTCGCCAATGGGTGTATCCGGCGTAGTGGTGATCCAGGAAAGCCACATCGCTATCCATACATGGCCTGAGTATGGTTATGCGGCTATAGATATTTTCACCTGCGGTACCGAACTGCAACCCATAAAAGGCTACGAATACCTGTTGAAGGCGCTAGGCGCATCAAAGGGGAGCATGATGGAGCTGCTGAGGGGCCACAAAGCGCTGATGCCCGTGCACGAATACACGCAGCCATACAGCGATGAGGCGGTTACCCCAACTATGTACCGTAATACTTGGTTCACTGAGCGCAATGGCAATATGGCCTTTTCGCTACGCTACAAGGATAACATATTGTACAACAGTCGCTCACAGTTCCAGAAGGTACAGATGTATGACACCTTCGAATACGGCAGAATGCTGGTGCTGGATAACAAAGTGATGACCACAGAAAGAGACGAATTTGTATATCATGAGATGATGGCCCACGTACCAATGCTGGTACATCCGCATCCCAAGCGTGTGCTCATCATTGGTGGTGGTGATGGCGGAACGGCCAGAGAGGTGCTGAAACACAGCGCAGTAGAAGAGTTGGTTGTGGTAGAGATAGATGGTGATGTGGTTGAAGTGAGCAAGCAATTTCTCCCGGGACTGGCAGGTTCATTCAGCGATAGTAGGGTAAACCTGAAAATTGAGGATGGCATTGCTTATTTGCAAAAATGTCCTGATGCGCGTTTTGATGTGATAATGATAGATTCTACAGACCCCGAAGGGCCTGCCGCCGGTTTGTTTGGCTACGACTTTTATGCAAATGTTTATCGCGCACTTGATAAAGGTGGAATCATGGTTGTGCAGGGTGAGTCTCCTTTCTTCAACCAGCAAACCTTCTGCCAGGTGCGCTGGTGCCATCAGGATATTTTTGGCAAAGACAATGTGCATACCTACCTCGTCTCCATACCCACCTATCCTTCCGGCCTGTGGAGCTTCGGCTTTGCATCAAAAGGTCTGCGCCCGGCCAATCTCAATAAAAAACGAGCTGAAGCTTTTTGTGCAGAAAATGTTTTGAAGTACTATAATCCCGACATACATCTCTCGGCATTCGTGCTGCCGAACATGGTGCGCTCATTGCTCGAAAAAACCTATAACCATTTACCCACCTCCGGAAAAGTATCTCCAGACAGGGTGGCGGTTATGCGTGTTGAGCAAAAGCACTGAAGCATATCGTCACATGCACCTGCCGGTAATATCCGGCAGATCCGCCCTTCCGCATCAGAACGCCCCTCCACAAAACATCCTTGAATTAAATGCCCATCTCTCAGCATGCCCAACAGCCACATTATATATTTTACTCTTTTTTATTGCAATTAACATACAATAAAGAAAATACCGTTTTTTGACGGTAATGCTGAATAAATTTTGCTTGTACATTGCTGCATGTTTTTGCGATATGGGCTCATAAGAAAATATGCCTGTGAGGCTATCAGATGGTAAGATAGATGTATTTAATCGAAACAATTACATACATCAGAACCCCTTGAAAGGCTTTTTATTGCCGGGTTAGTAGTCCGTATTAACGCTGAACATAATAACGTTATCTGCTTGTAGAGACAATCTATGCATTCAGTTAATTGACACTAAAGCCCAATATTGAAATTCATGCTCATGAAAACAGGGAAGCCGAAAACTGACTAGAGTAGGCAATAAATAAAATATATACATTTCTATGGCAGTATCAGGTAAAGAATTAGCATCGTTGGATTTCTCCAATCTTATTGGTGGTCCACTGAATGCGGTTGTAGAAGCCCAGGCAAAGTCGGCTATCTCCACCGCAAACTTTATCAAGCAGGTAGGCTTTGATAAAGATGGCAAAGTAGTTAAAACAGACTTTAGCTATTCTAAAACAAATGCGGATGGTAGAAAACAGGACTTTACACTTTCTGTTCCGTTCCTCTGTCTGTTGCCTATTCCCTACATCAAGATAGATGAGGCTATTGTAGAGTTCAACGCAAAGATCACTTCTACTACAGAATCTTCTTCTTCTGATGCATTTAAGACAGAAATAGATGCCAGCGCCGGTGGCAGCTATTGGTTTGTTTCTGCAAAGGTTTCTACCAAAACATCTTATCAGAAACAATCGGCCAACTCTGATAAAGAGGAACGCACTTTTGATATGCATGTTAAGGTCACCGCTTCCAACACGGATATGCCAAGCGGCACAGAAAAGATCCTCAACATGCTCGAAGAAAGTATGCAGGAAACCCCCGATGTCGTACATTCCATACCAGTGGGCATTAACACTACGGCCCTTACAGTCGTTGCCGCTGCTCCCGGTGTTACTGCCGTTCCTGCCAACACTTATACAGTGACCAAAGGAGACTTTACACTGGTAACAGCAGGTATGAAAGTGCAAAAACCCAGCGCTACCGACCCTACAGTCCCTGTTTCACCTGCTGCAATACTTACTACTGTTACAGCTGTTGACACCAAGGCAAGGACCATTACATTTGCCGCTGCTGTTACAGAGGCAAACCTGCTGATTGATTAATAAATTGACAACATGCATTTTAAAGGGGGGGATTAAATCCATCCCCCCTTTTTTTTAATATACTTAATTATGGACCAGAACAAAAAGCCGACCTTGTCTGATGTGCTCAATGCTATCATCTCCAGCGTAAGCAAAGGAAGGCAGATAGCCGATTTCGAAGCGTTGCGCATGGCTATGGCATATCAAAAAGTAGAACTGCTGAAAGGCCTGCCTATACCGCGCATGAGGATAAACAACGTAAAGGTCAGTATACCTATGATACTAAGTGGCGTTAATCCGGGCAGAATGGCCCAGCATGCCCCCGTAAAACAAATAGCAGAATTTGCTGCTAATGCTTTCGAAGATGAGGTCAACGAAAGTATCTATTGGATCAACAATGGGATTGCCCGACTGGAACTCGAAGACGATAAAGAAAATATCCAATACCATGATTTACAGGACTTTAAACGCATGCTCGAATCAGTTAAAAGTCAAAAAATAAAATCATTCGATCATTTGCAAAAAGACCTCAACCACAGACTGGCCAACGATCTGGCTATTTACAAATTCTCAATGAACGGTATGCTTAGTGGCCCGGGCCTGCAAAAGGTAATTGGCGACAGTACACAAAACAGCCTCAACGTCGTATTGAAAAATGCGTTTTTTCTTTGGATAAAGGCCCTGATCGCCCAGAAACAAAACAGCGAGTTCAATATGCAAAGGGCAAGGAACAGCATCAATGACTATATTAAAGACAAGATAATCACTAGCCTTATCAGCAGGGTAAGGAACAAAGTAGAGAATACCTGCATTACAGAAGACGACGTCAGCTCTGATTTGGAAGTAATTGTAGACACCGAAAATATCAAAAACGCTGGGGGCGGGGCCGATACGGTTACCCGGCTCAGTTTTGTGATCAGGGAAGAAGGACTGGAATGGATCACAGAAATTAACGAAGACAATACGTCCAATTCCAAACTTTCCGCCGAATAAAACCAGCACTATGATCTATTGCATGATAGTGGAGCAATTGGGCACACAGGTGAAAATGGTAGCCCCTTTGGTGGATATTTACAAACGGGGCGATGTCTCATTCGCCGAGCGGGTGATCGACTGGCTCGAAAAAACCGAAAGCCTCATGAGCAAACTCCACCTCAAAGAAGGAGGGGAAATGTCGGTTTTGCGCTCGAAGATCCTGAAATTTTCCGATGTCTATCGCCCGTCTGTAGAGAAACCAACGCAATCGATGATCCGCAAAGGCCGGCTTGCAGAGGCCGCGGCGGCCCTGGAAAGGGCAGAAGAAATACTCAGGGTCCGCATACGTGAATCCGAAGAGCGGCTATCACAATTCGAAAACAAACTTTGCGAAGGCCTCACAGCATTTTTGCTCGAAAACACCTTCCCCGAAAATAACGGAAACTATATGGCCTGGCTGAATCTTGTCTGGAGCATGATAAGGAACCAGCCTTCTACAAGGGCCCTTGCTATATACATCAGTGCCTCTCTTGTCTCTTACGACCGCACATACATTCTTGAAAACGTAATTTCCAGGCTCACAGACGAAGAATTACGCAAGATTAACGTCTGATCACCTGAGTATACACCCATTACCCCCTCCGGCACTTGGGGATTGTCAATGGTGAGCTTGCAGAACTACAACCTATCAACCATTCAACCTATCTTGCGCCCTGTTAGCATTCATCCCATGCCTTGCAATCATAAATTTGAGAACGACCTCGGTCTTGAAAAGTTAGATTTTGATCCGGTCACACTTATCGTTGGCACCTTCAACCCCGCTTTGCCTGACAGCAATCCGTCAGAGTGGTTCTATGGCCGCCCCGGAAACTATTTCTGGGATGTATTGCCCCGGCTCTATGGTGCCCCGTCATTGCTCGGTGCCACCCCTGCCGAATGGAAACAGTTTTGCCGCGACCACAAGATCGCACTCACCGACCTTATAAGCTGTATTGAGGATGCCGACACCGCCAACCCCGAACACAACAAGATTCTTGCTGGATTCTCAGACAATGCCATAGTGTACAACTTCGACGACTTTGTTTATGTGGATGTTGTGGGGTTGCTGCGCAGCCACCCTACTATCCGGAATGTTTACCTTACACGAGGCATCACCGAAGCATTCTGGCGGCATCTGTGGAACCCCGTGATGCACTACTGCGACGTGCATAAACTGCACGAGCGTAAACTACTCACCCCCTCCGGCACCGACTTTTACCAGCAGACGCCCGGCACCCCGCCCCACGACCACGTGTTTATTAAGTGGCAGCAGAAATGGCATGGGTGATTATTCAACTATTTACCTGTATCCAATTCACCGGCTTCTCCATCAGTAATCCGGTTCGAGTCACATCGGGTTCAAAATTAACGCAGGCATAACGCATGCGTACGTTTTGTTCGGATCTTAGTATGACAGAGAGGCTAGCGGACGAAAGTTAAATCATATTTTATGGCTCTTTTATTCCGGTTTAATCTGCTCAAAGCTATGCAACTCAATAATCTGTGCGCCAAAGAAATCTTTGATTTCCTGATTTGGAATTAGATATTCAGTATGCATTTTTTTCAAGGAATCATTGTAAACATACCCATCTCCTTTAAAGTTCTCGTTCAAGCCGATAACATTGTAAAGAAATCCCCGCACCTGCCATAGTAAAGGGCTTTCTAATTCAATTATTTTTTTTTCATCAATATATTGCGCGTTATTTAAAGGATTATCTTTAATTTCTCTATAAGAACTCGGTGGATATATCTCTTGCTCTATTTCAGAAAACGATAAGCTCATTAATTCTTTCTTGAATCTTAATACAATTGAAGCTGCATCTGGATAAAATTGTTGAATTGATTTAAAGACACCGTCCCAATCTGCAGGTATACAATACTTTTTAGGTAAAATGATCAATTTCCATCCATATCCATCCTGTAACTTATCATTAACCCATGACAAAGACTTTCCGGTAAAGTCAGATATTGATTCTGCGAATCGTGAAGTATCAAATTTGAGAAATTCCTGAAGGTTTTCGCCACCTGAAACCCAGGCTAATCTCTTTAAATTTGGCGGATAAGCCAGATATTTGAATTCGTCATCAATCCTACCTCGTATCAACCTGAAGCATGCATTATTCTTCAAATCATGTGTCAAGATGAATTCATTCAAAATATTTGAATCAAGAGGATATTTTTTTATCAATTCGCACATCACACTTATTATTCCCCATTGTTCCATTAAAGGATCAGTAAACGGAGTTGGTCTCACAATTGTATCAACATCAGGCGGGATAGGAACTGTATTCCATATCTTTTTCATACTTGTGTATAAAATGAACTTTGCATAACTATTTGGAAGTATTCTATACCCCTCATAAAGATCATGCGATTCTGATTGTTTTACTCTCCACGATTCGTTTGTATGAAATTGAATTTCAAATGTAAAATTTGAAATTGTCACGAATGCATTTAATCCAAAGTATGTAGATTCCTCATCCCAGAATGAAAAACATTTATATTCACAACCTAATTTTTCTTTTAGATTTTCGAGCAACGAAATTGTCGTCCTCGTGTAATGTCTGGTATCTGCTATGACAGTATAACGCAACACATCATCAACCTCGTTATATACATCGGTTAATCTCGGTATGTAAAATTGTAATGAAGCGTTGGTTGAAATAAGTTTCTTTAATCGGGATTTGAGTTTTCGCACTAAAGATGCTTGGGTTTTCAGCCTAAACTCTAGTCCCTCCAGTTTAGCATTATTATACGATGCACTAAATTGCAATTGTGGGGTTACCTGCTTCTCAATAGCGTTAGCTTTGTTTAATATGATATTTGCAGTTTGATTTATATCCAGTAGCACATGACCAGCTGCTGTTTTCGTCACCATTGATCCTCTTAGGTCTTGTCCGATCTCCTGTCCGATTTCATCAAATTTCGATTGCTCTTTCCTGAATCTGTTTAGTGTTTTATTCGTGAATTTTAAAGATTGTAAACGATCCAGCAATTCAAGATACCACCCTAATGACCATGTAATTCTTAAATTTTGTTCTGAAATCACAATATCCCGGATGAAAATCATCTTGGATTTCTCTGATACTACATTTTCAATTGTGTATAGATGTTGAATGGCATTGGAGAGATTCCGTATATCAAGTGAGGATAATTTTACTTTCTCTGATTGCTCTTTAACATACGCTCTAAATCTGGAAGTTACTTCGACATATGTAAGCTCTGTATTTAATTGTAGCCCACATATAGCTGCAGCGTGACAAACAGCAGAGAAGCACAAGATCAACCCATTTAATTGTAAATCACTTCCCGAAAACATATTTTTAACATGATCCTTCCATTTTTCAGCCCCAACTAAGCCATTTTCATTAATTAACACTCTTCCTACTTCATTTCCTATTTTATATGTAAATACCGTGTCAAAATGCTTAGTGAACTGTGTTGAACCTGCCCCGCTTGAATATGTACCGTCTATCTTGAGGTTAAGCTTATCCGAAACATATTCAGCAGCTGCGAGTTCCAACCATGCTTCTTCTCTTGGCTCTAGAATTTTGCACAGCATTCCTGAGTCTAACAATTGAATTAGCAACGAATTTCCTTTATCTAAAGTTTCTCCTGACGCTTCACGCAACCAGGCAGAAGCTGCAATTAAAACAATATCGGCTTCGTATTTAGACAGGTAATGCCTAATTGTGTTAATAAAATCGTCAGATTTGTCAATATAGCGTGAAACGGCATTCAACTTAAATATTTCCTTCAAATCAATTATATCACCATTTATGCTGTATAGAAGTAACTTAGTTTCCCCAGTTCCGCAGTCTACAATTAAAACAACGGGAGGTCTTTCTAATTTTCTTAAATGTTCGGGAACCTGGTCTTTGTCTGCAATAATTGCCCTCAGGTTTTCAGTATCTGCATCATCAATAAACGAAGTTAACCAGCCAAATGGATCTTTTGCATGGGAAAGCAACCCGGCTTTAATTTCTTCAGCAAGTTCCTCCACAGATTTTTTGCCTGATTGCAATTCCTTTTCCTCAACATACGTCCTCGTCAATTTTAATAATGCTTCAGAATATCTGCGGATTTGTTTTATACTTGGCAGATCAGATAAATTAGAAAGTATGTCCGCTATTTTTACCTGTGTTGCAATTTTCGAGGTTGAAATACCATCGATGTAATCAGCATAAGGTATGTTTTTATCATGCGTCAATAAAACTACTTCATTAACTAGGTATTCCGGTATTCCTTGTTGAATAAGTGAGTCTTTAGTCTCATCAGACTGTTCCAATACATCATGCAACCATGCCACAACGGCTAAATCCCACTTCCCACCTAATCGTCTTACAACATCTTCAGGATGCTTTATATAAAGGGCATCAGTTCCTTTCCTGTATTGTTGTTCATGGGCACGAGTTGCAATTTCCTCCGCTTTTTTTAATACAAATTCCTCGTCATATTTTTCTTGCATCATGGAACTATTTATTGCACATGTAGTGCTTTTTTAAAATGCTGTAACATTCCGGGATACTTCCACCATAAGAATTACATCATTACATCGTTCTTCTGGATGCCCTTCCGGGCGTCCAGAAAGGTACTAACACTCCGTCTCCGACGGCATTCAGCGAACTAAAGCTAAATATTTTTTGCTAATCTTCTCAAATCCTCGTTAAAATGGTTCGAGATTTGTACCATAGGATTCATATTAATTACAAAATCCGCTACCAGAGCAGATTCCGCCTCTTATCTGCTTTCTCCTCCACTCATTCTCGTTTGCAACGAGCATGCTTTGGCGCGGCGTTTGCAACGCCCGTGTTTCCAATAGTACACTAAGATAAAATACCACTTAAACCGCACCCACGCTGCAAAAGGCGTACCCTGTGGTACTCATTGCGAACGAATACCAGTGTTGGGGCAGATTCCGATACAAAAACTTATTGCTTGTTGAGGTCAGTCACCGTGGGGTAATGCTACATTCTGAAGTAACTTTTATACCATTCAATTTGATGGTGGTCTACCTTCTTAGGGTCAATTTGATGGCTGTCATCTATTATCGAATAAAGTATTTCCAGTGATGCAAAGTCCCGCTGGCTGATAACTTTAAATCCATTTCGTAAAAGCTGTGCAGCACTCACTCCTGCTCCTATCTGGTATATCTTGTTCTCCGAAAATCTGTTCCCGTTATATATTACCTGGCTGCCACAGGCCGCGCTTATATCCATAAGTACAGCCAGTTCCACTTTCTCATTCACCGCAATTTGCAGCATTTTTTCAGATGCTTTTATCATACCCTCGGTCCAGTCGGTGCCACTTTCAGTGAGTACTTTTGCTTTTCCATCAAGCACATCATTACCCGTTCCTCCATGTATATCACACATTTCCCTTGGTGTTCCGAATGAATATTCCTCAGGACAAAATCTGATGATCTTCACATTGTCGTAGCTAAGCAGTTTTGCTGCGCTGGGGTATTCTCCATTAGTAGTGCCATCGTATCCGCAGGAAGTCCCTGCGAGGCAAGCGCTCATCAATATTCTCAGAGGCTCCTCTTTAGTAGGTTTTCTCAGTTGCTTTATATATTCTATATCAGTCATATTGATAGTGTGTTAATGAAGAAGCATAGCTCCGCCTAAAGTACAGACTTTTCTTTTATCTTGATTTTGGTTGTGCTATTGTGTGTAGTCTGACTCAGCGTCGGTATTATCCTCTCTTTCTATGCGCCCGCAGCCTGCGTAGCGTCTGCGCCAGTATTTATTGTCAAGGCTGCTGATCATTACCCCGTGTCCCCTTGATGCGTGAACGAAATAACCATTCGCAAGATAAACACCCACATGCGATAAGCGTACCCTGTTTATACGGAAGAACACAAGGTCACCTTCCGATGCTTCCGTATGCTTTTTGAACCGCTCACAATTCCTGAATTGCTGCTTTGATGTGCGTTTTATTTCTGTATTGTACACACTGCTATACAACTTTTGTGAAAAGGCCGAACAATCTATCCCATTCGTTGTAGCGCCGCCCCATTTATACCGTACCCCATACCATTTGTCTATGAACCTGTACAATGGGTAGTTGGATATATCCGACGGCTCCAGACTTATCATTTCTGCATATTTAGTGATTACCGGGTCGGTCACTTCTTCAATAAATGAAGCGGGGTCGTTAAAGCCGGGATGCGTTTCGTTGATTGCTATTATGGTAGTGCCCTTTTCTGGCGTGGCATCAGGCTTGGTAATGATCACCTGCTCGGGTTCTTTATTTTCAGTTGGCGCAGGGCTGAAGGTTTCCGCAGCACTATCCTGTACTACAGGTGTAACCGCAGCAATACCAGGTGTGGTACTATCAATTACCGGCAGTTGTATTTTGACGGGTGTTTCCAGCACTTGGGCAAAGACAGGAACGACAGGTACCTCTGTTTTTTTAGGGGTTACAGCTATGGTGGGGGGGGTAATGATATTGATGATGACTTCCTTTTTATAGTGTAATGACATCTCCACGCCTGCCATGAATTCAGACTGCGGGGCAATAACGCTAGCTACCTGCTGGCCAAATGCCGCAGGTATAGTATTGCCACAAATCAGGAATGCAGACAGGAGGATGCATGAGGCTTTCAATAAAAATATTTTTGCCCTCATAACTTTTCTTTAGGGGGACTATAAAAATAACATTCATTGCTAAAAAATGAAATAGACAATATATTATTGCAAAAATATTTTTTTATAAATGCATTAAATTCAACAATGCAGTATTAATCAGGCATGTTATAATTTATTGTTGTTTCTATGTGACGGATTCAGCAACGTTAAAAGTAACTGGAAAACCCACACTGGAAACCGGCTGTTCTGGCAGGTTGGTTTCCCAGCAAATCGGTCTGCAGGTTATACCGGTAGTTGAGGCGCACCACCGTTTGTGGTGTTAGCCGCCAGCTCAGCGCTGGCACTACGGCCATAAAATTATCGGCTATATCTCCACCCGTTGTTTGAAATTTTCCTATGTTCCAGTCCACATACTCAAGCCGGCACGCAATGTTGATGAGAGACTTGTCGAAGCCAAGCAACGGCTTGCGGTACACCGGCTGCACAATGTCCATAAACCCGCCCGTTTGCTTCCTGCCATATTGCTGTGTATAGGTTGCAGGCACGTCCACATGTATCCATGCCCATTCGGCAGTTATGTAGGTGTTTATACCGGGCAATGTGGTGTTCGCATCGATGGCATACACATCCACTCTGCGCCTTTTATCGAGCATTATGCCGTCTTCTTCAAATTTATTATACACCCCACCCATATACGATATGCCCACCTCGGCTATCTTCTGGTGGCGCACTGCTGCTTTGGCTGTTACCAGCGGCACGCCGTTAAAGCTCTCCTCAAATCTGTCCCTGTTCTCTTTTGCCGCCGGCAATGATGTTCTGCCATCGGCATTATCTGTTATCTTACTATTGAAACCATTGGTAAGGTAGGCCTCATAGGCCATTACCCAGTTCTTGTTATACTTCTTTCCGTATATCCCGAAGCCCACATTACTCCAGGTGGCGGGCAGCATCTGCGTGGCCGATACCGGCCTGTCTATGAATTCCCACTTTGGGCCGTCATGGTTTTGGTTGAAGGCGCCTATGGGGTTCATCACCACGCCGCCTCTCAGGTTGAACAAAGGATGAAATTCCACATCCACCGCTGCAAATTCTATATTTATTTCCTTTGTACCATCTTCAAACTCCAGCTCCGAAAGGAATTTTACCCTGCGGTAAATACTTGATGCTACAAAAAGCGTAAACCGCTTCATCTGGAATTGGTGTCCTTCTGTCACACCTTCTGTGCCCAGGTGCTGCCAGTTAGCCTCCACATAGCCGCCAAGGGCCACTGGCAGTTTGCCAACGGTCAGGAACGGACGATTATAAACCGCATCCATGTTCAGCAGTGTGTGGGTTGTGTCCATAGGTTTCCTTCTCAGCAGCGTACTGTCTATTTGCGCGGTAGCTATGCAGCTAATAAAAATGCAGGTTACAAAGAATAATATACGCATCATACTTTTTTTCTCAGGTCGATAAATAAGTTGTCATTGCTCACGGTTACCGGGAACGAGCGTAGGTCTTCCGCCGCCGGTGATTGCAGCACCTTTCCCGTATTGCTGAACGCGCTGCCATGTGCCGGGCAGGTAAGCTGGTCACCCGATACCTGCAGTTCTGCGCCCTGGTGGGTGCAGCGCATCAGTAGCGCGCTGTAGTTGTTGCTGCCTGTGTGATACACGCATATCGGGTATTGCAGGTCGGGGTGCTGCACGATCACATAGGGCCGCTGCCCGCGTTTCGATTCAAATTCTTTCAGGCCCACGGTCAGCCCGTTACCGGCGATATTGCCCGTAGTATACTTCACCCCCGCGCAGCTTTGTATAAGTGTGCTTAAAAAACCAACACTCACGCACGAGATACAACCTGCTTTTATAAATGTTTTACGGTCCATAATTACAGGCTTTCAAGAAATTTAAGCAGCGCTTGTTTGTCTGCACCGGACAAGTTATTATACTTGCTGATGGTGTTTGTAGCCTCCCCGCCATGCAGCGTTATGGCCTGTTCTATGCTCTTTGCTCTGCCGTCATGCAGTAAGAAATATTGCCCCCCTTGCGAGTTTTTAGACAGTCCCAGGCCCCATAGCGCCGGCGTACGCCATTCGGCGGTCGTTGCATTGCCTTCGGTATAGCCGTCATCCAGGCCGGGGCCCATATCGTGCAGCAACAGGTCGGTATAGGGGTGGAAAGTTTTATACGCAAGCGCCGCTATGGGCGACTGTCCTGTTTTCATTTCAGGTGTGTGGCATTTGCCGCAGCCGGTTTGCAGGAACACTTCTTTTCCTTGTACAACCATAGGATCATCTGCATTGCGTTGTATGGGTGCCTTCAGTGTTTTCAGATAGAACACCACATCCAGTACTGTTTGGTTAGATACTTCAGGGTCTATTTCATGGCCGCTGTAGGTATCGTATGGCTCGTAGGTCGAGGTGATACCAATATCCTGGTTATATGCACCTGCCGTTTGCTGCAGCAGGTCATATGCTCCGCTCTTCTTCCCGAAGCGTCCTATACACCTCCCGTTATCCATAACGATGCCGGAACGCTGTGTTATATACTCTTTGAAGGGTATCCAGTTAGGTACGCCGCTTATGCCATCACCATCTGCGTCATTTGGGTCGGCCAGTGCCAGTATATCTGCGTCATTCACCGCGTCAAGAAAGCCCATGCCTGTATTAGCGGGTGGGGTCAGTTTGGTGAAGGTGGCCCCTGTTGGTATCTGTTCCGGCTTGAAACCAACTATCGCCCTGTTCTGTAATTGAGGTGCGCCTGCGTGTAGAAACTTATTGCCCGTGCTGTCTGTTTGCCCGAAGCGCGTGAGTGTCGTGAAGGGGTGCCCCTTGCCATCGCCAGCATGGCAACTACCGCACGAGGTGGAAACAAATATCGGCCCCAGCCCCGTTTCCGAAGTGAATATCTCGTCATTGAATGCCACATCACCCCTTATGAACTGTATCTTCTCTTCCGCCGTCAGGCCCTCCACCGGCCCGTCCAGCAGTTGGTCATCTGCCGGGGCTTTAGGTTCCATCTTCTGGCACGATAGCACCGCAATAAAACCCACGATGAATAATATAAACATCCGTTTCATAGGCGCAAAGATAAAATAAAATTAGGCAAACCTAAAAATAAATTATAAGGATGACGAATTATACTGCATCAGCTCATAAAAGAAAGCCGCATAAGATTACCAACGATCTGCCGGGGGTATAATATCCGGGAAATGCGCGAAAACGGTTAATATTTTGTGGCACGGGTGGATGAAATGCGCTGCGGGCAGGCATATGTGTTTTTTTGTTTGTGTATAAACGGGTATAGTTATACCCTGAAAAGTATAATTATACCCCCCAAAAGGTATAATTATACCCCCGAAGGTATAGTTAGTCGTGAGTCATAAGTTTGGGAGGGGGAAAAAACAGCCTAACGCAAAGTCGCAAAGTTCGCAATTCATGTATGCGTTTTTTAAGTGCGCAAGTTGCACATGGTTCACAAAGCAGCAGGTCAAAGAACTTACCCATTTTTGTGGGTATGATGTAAAGTTCGTGAAGGTGGGATTGCCTGCCAAATAAAAAAAACGTCATGGTACAGTAACTGTACCGTCATGGTTTTTGGGCGCAGTGTGGGCGCGGGTTACAGCCGAAAATGGTGTTTTGAAAATGTCTGAACCACGGACTAACCGGGGTTAGGCTGATTGTGCTGATGCCCGTAATCGCAAACGAGGACGAGTGAGGCCGTAATTTACCTTCGCGTTACTGTGCCTTCGTATAGGGGTTGTTAAACGCTTGGCTATCCAATACCAGCACGCCTGCGGCCCGCTTATAGAATACCGAAAAGTTATGCTGCGGTCTGAACTCGTTAAAGGTCACTATCAGTAGTTCAGCCTCCTCTTTTTCTATCCAGCCCATCACATTCAGGTACACAAGGGTTTTCCGGTAATCCAATTTCTGCTGGCCTTCCTCACCCGTTACCAAGGCTATATTGGCGCCCTCTATAGTTGGCGGCAATGCAATATCCGGAAAGTCCGGGTGCTTGCCTATGAATAACGTATCAGGCAGCTGCTTGCCATTCTTGTACATCTCCTTTATGTAGTCGCCTATCGCTTTCACATAGGCTTCTGTTATTTCATCCTTTGTCGGTGCTTTTTGTTGTGTGCCCGTCGCAAGGGCCGTGTCCGCGTGCTGCTCCGTGCCACTTGCAGATTTATCAGAAGCCGCACCGCAAGAGCACAGCAGCAACATATAAAAACAGGGAAGCAGTATTTTCATTTTCATCGGTTGTATATTTAACCTGTACCATTGTTCCGAAGATACGGATATTTTTCAGGTCAGGAAACCTATCGGCCGGCCTCCTTTACATCCTCCACATATGAGTAAGACCCTTAGAGGGTATAATTTTCGGGATTTGACCGGCAGAGGGGTAAAAACCGGAGGTGGCGGTGTGTGAAATGCGCCATGGTCTGATGTTATGTGTGGACAACTATGTACCATCAGGATATCCAATGCATTCGGCACCACCGTCAACGACATCTTTACCCTCGAAGAAACCGACCTTGATTAAAAACAGCTACATGCATCAGGGCCATCAGGAGAATTTCTTTTAATCAGGGGTTCAGACATTTTCAAAAACACCATTTTCGGCTGTAGCCCGCGCCAAAGCTGCATCGCAAAACCGTCATGGTACAGTTACTGTACCGTCATGTATTTTTTGTTTTGCCGCCACAGCCACTTACCGAACTTTACCACACAACCTCAATAAAAGGGTTTCGTTCTTTCAAAAATGCAAGAAAAATACCGTAATCAACTGTAAAAAAGTGCGCAAATAGTGTGCAAAATAAATTTTAAAAACAATTGATAACCAAATGACTACACATAAATACATCAACCAAAAAAAATGTTGCACAACAGGCCATTTTCACATTTTCAAATTGTCAAATTGTCTCATTAAATCAGTACCTTTGCCCGCCCAAATCAGGGGCAGTTTATAATTTATATGCAAAACATTCGCAATTTCTGTATCATAGCCCATATAGACCATGGGAAAAGTACCCTCGCCGACAGGCTGCTGGAGTTCACCAAGACCATCTCTTCGCGCGATATGCAGGCGCAGGTGCTCGATGATATGGACCTGGAGCGCGAAAAGGGCATCACCATTAAGAGCCACGCCATACAGATGGACTATGAATACATGGGCCAGAAGTATGTGCTGAACCTCATAGACACCCCCGGCCACGTGGATTTCAGCTACGAGGTGAGCCGCGCGCTGGCGGCATGCGAGGGCGCACTGCTGCTGGTAGATGCCAGCCAGGGTATACAGGCGCAAACCATCAGCAACCTGTATCTGGCACTGGACAACGACCTGGAGATAATACCGGTCATCAACAAAATAGACATGGACGGCGCCATGATACCCGAGGTGACCGACCAGATAGTGGACCTGATAGGCTGCAAGCCCGAAGAAATAGTACTGGCCAGCGGCAAGAGCGGCATAGGCATAGAGGAGATACTAGCGGCCATAATAGCCCGCGTACCGGCCCCCAAGGGCGACCCCGAAGCGCCGCTGCAGGCAGTGATATTTGACAGTGTGTTCAACTCCTTCAGGGGCATCATCGCTTACTTCCGCGTGTTTAACGGCACACTGAAAAAGAACGACAAGATCAAATTCATACATACCGATGCCGACTACACCGCCGATGAGGTGGGCATAATGAAGCTGACCCTCACCCCGAAGAACGAAGTGAAGGCCGGCGATGTGGGCTACATAATAACAGGCATAAAGAACGCCAAGGATGTGAAGGTGGGCGATACCATCACCACCATAGCCAACCCCACTACCGATGTGGTGCGGGGCTTCCAGGAAGTGAAGCCCATGGTGTTTGCCGGCATCTTCCCGGTAGAGACAGATGACTTTGAAGACCTGCGCGACTGCATGGAGAAACTGCAGCTGAACGATGCGTCACTCACCTTTGAGCCGGAAACAAGCCAGGCGCTCGGTTTCGGGTTCAGGTGCGGGTTCCTGGGTATGCTCCACATGGAGATCATACAGGAGCGCCTGGAACGCGAGTTCAACCAAACGGTGATCACCACCGTACCTAACGTGAGCTTCCATGCCTACAAAACAAGGGCTAAAGACAAACTGATAATAGTGAACAACCCGAGCGAAATGCCCGAGCCCACACAATTAGACAGGATTGAAGAGCCCTTCATACGCGCGCAGATAATTACCCTCCCCGATTATATAGGCAACATTATGAGCCTGTGCCTGGGCAAGCGCGGCATACTCATCAACCAGCACTATCTCACCCCCACCCGCGTGGAGCTGATATTTGAAATGCCGCTCACCGAAATCGTGTTCGACTTCTACGATAAGCTGAAAAGCTGCACACGTGGTTATGCATCGTTCGATTACAATCCGCTCGACTACCGCGAAAGTGATATAGCCCGCATGGACATACTGCTGAACGGTGACCCGGTGGATGCACTAAGCGCGCTGATACACCGCAGCCGTGCCCAGGATTTTGGGCGCAAGCTGTGTACAAAGCTGAAGGACCTGTTGCCAAAGCAGATGTTCGTAATAGCCATACAGGCTGCCATAGGCGCAAAGATAATAGCACGCGAAACCATCAGCGCCATGCGCAAAGATGTGACCGCAAAATGCTATGGTGGTGACATAAGCCGTAAACGCAAACTGCTGGAAAAACAAAAAGAGGGCAAGAAGCGTATGCGTCAGATAGGCAGCGTAGATGTGCCGCAGGAGGCTTTCCTGGCGGTACTGAAGCTGGAATAATAGATTTTTGAAGCGTAAAAAAAGTAAGGATTTAAGTATTTTTGTAAAAATGTTCGCATGCCGGTCATTTCTTTCTTTCAGGGTTTGATTATTTACATGTTCTATGTTGATAATAAGCAGCATAAGTTGCCGCATATCCACGTAAAATATAATGACCAGGACGCAGTTTATAGCATACCTGATGGCAATTTACTAGAGGGCCGCCTTTCCACCGCAAAGGAAAAACTGGTGCTTGCATGGATTGAACTTAGAAAAGAAGATTTATTAGCCGATTGGCAACTGGCAGTTGCAGGACAGAAGGTATTTAAAATTGATCCTTTAAAATAACACAATGAACCCAAGAGTGAAATCTGTGAAGGTGCTGGATGACTATGAACTTGAACTCGTCTTCAACAATGGGGAAGTTGGTCATTTTTCCATGAAGCCGTATCTTGATTATCCTGTATTTCAGCCCCTGAAAGATTACTCTCTTTTCACGCAGGCCAAAGCAACGATGGGGTTTGTAGCCTGGAACGATGATATTGATATGTCTCCTGACACTTTGTACCTTGAAAGCAAAATAGGGCAAGCATAAGGAACAGCGATCCCGTTACTACAAATACATGCGCATGAAACTATTACTGAGCATAGGCTTATTAGCTGTTCTTACCTACAGTGCCATCGCCAAGGAGCCCGCTAAAAATGTGTCCCCGCTTGCAAAATACTCGGCAGTTTGGAATGATCCAAAGTATGCTGTCTGTAACACCGCCGCCAACACCCCCTACCTTTCGGCCAGAGAGAAGGAGGTTATTTATGTGCTTAACCTGGCGCGTATGGACCCGAATTTGTTTTGCAAAACGGTGCTGCCCTACGCCACCGAAATATCTTCCTTCATAGATACCGCTAACCCTGTTTACTATAAGACACTGGTAAAAGAAATGCGCGAAATGGCACCGCTGAAGTTGCTGAAGCCGGATGAGAAATGCTACGTAAGCGCGCAATGCCACGCGACATCAACCGGAAAAACCGGCTACGTGGGCCACGACCGCAAAACAGCAGAGTGCCGGAAGAAACAATATTACAGCGGCGAGTGCTGCCAGTACGGCGTAAGCGACCCTCTGGGCATCATCCTGAACCTGCTGGTAGATGAGAATGTGCAATCGCTGGGGCACAGGCGCATATGCTTAGGCAGCTATGAGGTAATGGCGCCTTCGTGCCAGCCGCACAAGGCATATAGCTCGGTAGCTGTGCTGGATTTTCATTGATGGCTATGCGTTAGCCCTGATAGCAGCTATACATTCATCTACAGAAAGTAATTTTTGCTCGCCGGTTGAGAAATTTTTGAGGCTTATCTTATTGCCCTTTCGTTCGTCATCGCCCGGCAGCAGCACATAAGCTATACCGCGTTTGTTGGCATACTTCATCTGTTTATCAAACTTTGCCACATCAGGGTATATCTCTGCCGCTATGCCCGCAGCGCGCAACTGTTGCAGAATACCTAAAGCATACGTTTCATTCTCTCCGCCGAAGTTCACCAGCATAGCCTGTGTGCCTTCTGCCAGTTGCTCGGGAAAAACTTTAAGTTCTTCCATCACATCATATGTCCTGTCTATTCCGAATGATACACCTACGCCGGATAGGTTCTTCAACCCAAAGAGGCCCGTAAGGTCATCATACCTGCCTCCGCCGCCTATGCTGCCCATCTTCACATCAGGGTGGCTGCATACTACCTCTACTATTACGCCTGTGTAGTAGTTGAGGCCACGTGCCAGGCTTATGTCGATGACGACATTGCCCGTATCGCTATCTAGGTTCTTGTAGTAAGCCAGTGTTTTGCTGAGTTCATTGATGCCTTCTATGCCCGTAGCGCTGTGCTGCACAATATCGGCATAGGCAATAAGTTTTTCATCGTTATTGCCTTTCACATTTATTACCTGCTCTATCTTCCATATACCGTCATCGGGTATGCCGCGCGCCTTCAGTTCGTTAGCTACACCTACCCACCCTATTTTGTCCAGTTTATCCAGCGCAATAGTGATATCCATCATCTTGTCAGGCATGCCACAAATCTCAGATAGTGCGGCAAGCAATTTGCGACTATTGATCTTTATCGTCACCGGAACTTTCAATTGCCTGAACGCCGTATTGTATATACACAGCAGCTCTGCTTCATTTATCAGCGATGTGCTGCCCACCACATCCGCATCACACTGCCAGAACTCACGGTAGCGTCCTTTCTGAGGGCGGTCGGCACGCCATACGGGTTGCATCTGGTAGCGGCGAAAGGGGAATGCGAGGTCGTTCTGGTGCATCACCACATAGCGGGCAAATGGTATGGTAAGATCATAGCGCAACGCACGCTCTGTAACCACGGGAGATGAATATGGCTTGCTTAACAGCTTTTCCCATTCAGCATTCAGTTTGTTCTTATCCTCTTCCTTCTTTTCATGCAAGCCGTTGTTAAGTATCTTGAATATAAGGCGGTCACCTTCCTCGCCATACTTGCCGGTGAGGGTTGTCAGGTTCTCCATAGCAGGTGTTTCCAGAGGCTGAAAACCGTACAATTCAAAGATCGCACGGAGGGTGTTGAATATATACTGGCGCTTACGCACTTCAGCCGGCGAAAAATCGCGGGTGCCTTGTGGTATGGATGGTTTAGACATAATCAGGTCAAAAGTAGAAAGTAGAAGGTAGAATGACAAAAATTAGTGAAGGTATTATGCATACCTGGCAATTATGGCATCGCATGTTTTGCTGATCATGTCAAAGACACCTGCATATCCGTCCTCATTCCCATAGTACGGGTCTGGCACTGAAGCATTCTGGCCTTCATGTAGTTCATTGAGAAAATAGTCCACCTTCTTCATGTCGGCATGTTTGCCCCCTATGCGTTCTATCTCCCGGTACACATCATCAGCAAAGGCATATATCTTATCATACCTGGCAAAATCACCGGCGGTAAATTTTGCCGCACGCTGTTCCGAGATATCTATACCATTCACCCGGCATATCTTCTGCGAATGGCGATGAGGTCCTTCACCTATATGATATGACTCCGTTCCGGCAGATTCCACTATCCAGTTAAGCCCGTGCTGCTGCGCCTTATGCCGCAGTACCCCTTCAGCAATAGGGGATCGGCAAATATTCCCTAAACAAACCATCAAAATCCGCATGGTGGCAAAAGTAATAAAAACAGCAAATTCTCTCGGACAACCTGCCAATACCCCTCTAAAAACCATGACAGGAAACATTTTAACAATTTTATAGATTAATGTAATATACCTTACCTCATATTTATTAAAAACAATGCCCGACATAAAAGAACAACTATACCTGCTTTGTGGTGAATACCTAAGGACGCGGGAAGCAGAAATAAAAAAAGCTATAGCTGAGGCCCAGGACGCAGCTAACAATGAAACAAAAAGCAGCGCCGGCGACAAATATGAAACAGGGCGCGAAGTAATGCAACAGGAAATAGACCTGAACATCACACGACTGAATGAATTGAACAAACTCAAAACAACATTGGAGTACATTGCCCCTGCACATACGAGCACAATTGTTGTACCCGGCTCTGCTGTGCATACTAACAACGGAAATTTTTACATAGCCATCAGCGCGGGGCCGTTAAAAATTAGCGATACTACATTCTATGCTATTTCTGCCGCATCGCCAATAGGCTCAAAGTTAGCAGGACAAAAAGTGGGCTATTCTTTTACACTCAATGGCAAACAGTATTTAATAGAATCAGTTTTATAAACAGTGAGGTACATTACTTACATATTGCTATTTATTACTTGCTCAGCACACGCACAAACGATGCAGGGCCTGGTGACGGACACACGCACCAGCAAACCATTATACCCTGTCACGGTTGTAAATGTATTTACCCAACAGGCTACTTCCACCGACGAAAACGGCATGTATTCAATTCCGGCAAATGCAGGTGACCTG
The DNA here is from genome assembly GCA_964430995.1 of uncultured Flavipsychrobacter sp. Lineage (GTDB taxonomy): Bacteria > Bacteroidota > Bacteroidia > Chitinophagales > Chitinophagaceae > Nemorincola. The sequence continues at coordinate 2,209 of CAYSIG010000016.1, read as the reverse complement.
ATTGCGTTCACTTACATTGGCTACAAGACCGTGAAGAAAACCAAACCGGTTTCTGTGCTTATCGCCACCATTAATATTGTTATGGAACCAACGGAATATGAGCTCAAAGAATTCAAATTGCTGCCGGGGCACCTTACGCCGTACCAACTGGACTCCCTTGAGCGGGCAAGCATTTACAGAACGCCGTTGCAACGCACGCATCCAACCGGAATGAGCCCTGCATCCATGTTGGCCGAAAAATTTTCGCGCAGGGCAAAGATGGTCTATAAATTCCAAGAGAATTTCCATGCAGGCGAAATAGAAAAGTTTATTGACACACGTTATACACCCGCATTGGTAACCGAACTCACCGGGGCCACAGGCGACACCATAGGCCATTTCATGTATGCCTACCCGATGGCATACGATTTCGCGCGACTGGCTACAGACCTTGAATTGAAAATGTGGATACGCGGTAATTACAAAACCTGGATAAAGAGCATAAAGCAAGACACCATCCTTAAACCACATTAAAAAAGCCGGAGGTTCTGCCCCGGCTTTTTATTGCGCTCATTTCGCTTACTGCATCTTGATGAACTTATCTGTCCTGAGCAGGTTGTTCTGTTCGTCGTATATCTTCACCAGGTAAAGGCCGTCGGCAAGGCCGCTTATGTCTATTGCCGTTGCGTCCTGTTGCGCTATCACTGTTTTGCCGTCCACGGTCACTATCGTGATGTTCACTTTTACGGGGGACTCTATGTGCAGCACCGCGCTCGCAGGGTTCGGGTACAGCCTGATGGTCTCCCCTACCGGCACACTCACCTGTGTATGTGTGCCGCCACCGCATGCCGCAGGTGTAAGCACGGTAATAACTTTTGTTGCTGTCCGGCTGCCGCAACTGTTGCTTACTGTATAGTTGATCGTCGCCGTGCCGGGAGTGATGCCCGTCACCACGCCTGCGCTGCTCACCGTAGCCTTTGCCGTATTGCTGCTCGACCATGTCCCGCCCGGTGTACTGGCCGTTAACGTAATCGTCATGCCCGGGCATACACTGCCTGGCCCGCTGATACCCCCCGCTGATGGCGGCTGTATCACGCTGATGGCCTTTATTGCCGTCGCGCTGCCGCACGCATTGGTTACCGTGTAGCGTACCGTATCCGTTCCCGCTGTCACACCCGTTACCAGACCTGTGCTGCTCACCGTTACTTTGCCGTTGGTGGTCGTCCACACACCACCGGTCGTGGCATTGGTGAGGGTTATCGCAGCATCTTTACATACGGTGCCTGCTCCACTGATGGCAGCCACGGTAGGCAGTGTGCCTATAGTGATGACCGCAGTTGCCGTCGCGCTGCCGCAGCTGGTCGTTACCGTATACCTGATGGTGTCCAGGCCGGGTACTACGCCTGTCACTACCCCACCCACGCTGATGGTCGCATTGCCGTTGCTGGCGCTCCATACACCCCCTGAGGTCGCATTACTTAAGGTAATGGTAGTTCCTGTGCATACGCTCGTTGCCCCGGTTATCACACTCACCGTTGGTGGCCCTATAATGGTTATTGTTTTTGTTGCCGTTGCCGTGCCGCAGCTGTTGGTCACCGTATATACTGCCGTATCCAGTCCTGCCGTTATGCCGGCCACTATACCTGCGGTGCTGATGGTGGCATTACTGTTCGTCATGCTCCATACTCCGCCTCCGGTGGCATTTGCCAGGGTGATCGTGCCGCCCGCGCATACACTGCCCGGCCCGCTTATCGTATCTACCGTTGGCGTGGTGGTCACGGTATCGCTGATGCTCACCATGGTGGTGCAGCCTGCCGTATTGGTCACGCTGTAGTTGATGATGGCTGTGCCTGCTGTTACTCCTGTCACGATACCTGTCGTGGCGCCTACTGTGGCTACAGCCGGGGTGCTGCTGCTCCAGGTGCCGCCGGGGGTGGCATTGCTTAAGGTCGTCGTTGCCCCCACGCAGTGGCGGGTGGTGCCGGTGATACCCGCTACTACGGGCGCTGCCACTACCGTATCCTGCACAAAGGTCACCGAGGTGCAGCCGAACGCCCCGGTGTACACATAGTTTATGGTCGTTGTTCCGGGGGTGATGCCGGTAACGATGCCGCTTGATGACCCTATCGTGGCTATGGCCGGGTTACTGCTTGTCCATATCCCGCCGGGGGTCGAGAAGGCAAGTGTGGTTCTTGCACCGCTGCAATGATGGGTAGTTCCGGTGATGGGG
>CAYSIG010000015.1:0-102676 GCA_964430995.1 uncultured Flavipsychrobacter sp. | reverse complement strand
CCCGCCCCCCGGCCTTATCGGCAAAATTCCACCACCGCCTCCTCCAGTCCACGGACTTGGGGCTACCCCGTGCCCAGCAATCACATAAACTCCTACACCGGCAGGATTAAACCCGGAATAAGCATAACTGCCAGCCGAAATATAAGTGAGCGTATAGTGCATCGAATTATTATGCATTAAGGATGTACTCATCCCCCTGGCAACCAGGTTCGCCGAATCCAAAATATATAAGGCCTCAACAAAAGATATTCTTGCCCCCCCCAGATTAACGGAATCTTCTCCAATTTTATTCGCAGCGACGATGCTATCAACCAAATCAGCAACGAATGACGTAACATCAACAGTATCAAGACTTAAAAGAGCCCTTTGTGGAAGATACTGAGCAAACAAACCGCTCAGATCTAATCGATAATCAACTCTTGGGGTTGCTGAATTCATGACTAAGAAAATACTATCATTCTGATATATTGGCGTAGTCAGCACCGTATCGCCCGGTGCATATACCTTCAGTGAGTATTGCCGCTGCATTAGAACCGGCTGTGACGGAAATGTTGCAAAGTAATCCGGGTCACCTTCAAATGTGATATTGAAGGTATGCCCGACAAACACTAACGGCCCCCATATTTGGGGATCAGAGCCACTGTATCCTGGGAAAAAATGATCCGCTAATAGGATATTGGGATTTGTTTTGAACGTATCGCTGATAACCCCTGTCACTGAATCTATACGAAGTGTATCTAGTATAATCTGTGCATTTGTAAGTTCGAGAGGAGTGGTCCCAACCGGGAAAACAGATTGCCCCTGTACATTTACAAATGACGCAATGCAGCACGCCGCAATAAAAAAAACTCTTCTGGCATATTTAACTACATTACGCTGCACGAACGATAAAGTAGCAAGGCAAGCAAAACGCTTCATAGGTGAATATTTTATTGTAAAAAAATTTTTTTATCGCGGAATCAATGGTATATGATATTCTGACTCTTCAGCAGTTTTAACCCCTCGCGCCGTTTCCACCATCGTCCGCACTAATTTGCCCTCACCATTATACTGGTAGAAAGTCGCAAATAACTGATCATCCAATATGGCTGAAAGTTTCAGGGTACCGGCATTGTAAACATAGCAGGTTGCTTTTGCATCAACAGGTTGCACACGAATATCATCGAACACATACCTTACCGATCCTGAATTGGTAATCGTGAAAGTTACCGTTGCAGGTAAAGACATTGAACCTCGTAACCATGTTACTTCATACAATGCCCAAGCTCCCGATCTCGCCAGATACGTCATCGTGCCCATTGTACCTCCTGAAGAAGTCACACTAAACGGAACTGTTGAATATCCTTGAATCTTCGCCCAAAACCTAACAGCCATCCCATTCCCGGTAAAATCTGTCACTGGAGGCAGCACTATGGTTTCTGAAGGGGCCCGGGCATATCCGTATTTACCTGTATGCGCGTCTAGGACAACGTCGCCGGAGGTAACCGACATCATTTCCTCAGCATGTGCTGACGGTGTTGTATAAATATTCTCAAAACTCTCGAAAAGTATAGACGGTTCTTTTGAATTCTGGGAAACCATATAAGGCATAATTCCATTGTAGCCGTACTTGGCGGCACTATATACATTTTCTGCATCAAATTCCTGTGTTGCATTCCCATGAGGTGAATATGCCTCAATATGATTTGTTCGTGTCCATTTTGAAGGCTGAGACTTGAAAATGGTATCCCACCGGAACAAATAAAATGGCACTGTACCTGCATAATTGTAATTCCGCTGACCGACTGATGGGTTATTGCCTTTTACTGTTGTGTCCCTGTATACCCAGGTTTCATATGGCCGCCATTTACCCCTTAACCCAGACTCATAATAGTTGAGTACTGTTGGTGTAGTATCTATTTCATATGCCACGGTATCATAAGCCCATCTATCCGAATACGTTGTTGTTTGTGCCTTGATTATGTTTTTATACATGTCGCACACATACAGCGTATGTTGGCATTTACCAGCCTCGGGACACCCGATTACCCCCCCGTCAAGAGTATATGTACCAGGTGTAGTCCAGGTAGAATAACAAGGAGCCACTCCTGATGGCGAATGTCCGTCAACAGTTAACGAACCACCGGTATAGCTCACGACCATCTTATAAAGTTGATAATCCTGGTTCTTGCAACTAGGCTGATACCCATGAGCAGAGTCTACCGAAACATGAACATAATTGCGCATATTGATTGTTACCGTTGTGGTGGAGGTATGTGTCACTCTCCATATGGCTGCATTAAGATCAGCCAAAAGTTGTTCAATTCCATTTACCTGTCCATACTCGGTAAAGCCGTCCATTGAGCTTGCTAACTGGTTAGTATATCCCGACTCAAGAATCTCCACTTTATATATATCGGATAGCGTTAATGCTGAATTGTATTTAATGGTCGGAGCAACATTAATGTTTGAACCGGATACATTCATAACGTGGGCTATCTCAACATTATCATACGTGGATCCAGAAACACGGGAATGCAACGCAATCAGATCACCTGCTGTAAAGGTATTATTCACATTTACACCTGAGACAGAATAAAGACCGCTGGTTGGACCCGAATAAGTCAAAGAACATGCAGATGGGCATGAAGCATAAAAGCAATACCGGTCATTCCAGGACTTTTGCCCCATAGCCGGATGAAAAGCAGACGCAGGAACATTATACGCAGTATAAATCCCATTATGCGGACCGGGACCATCCTCGGGTAAAGCCAATTTGTGAAAACCATCATAGGTTGAGGTAAGTACAGGATTCCCGGTTAGAGGGTCAAAAGCTTGGTTAACTGAACGTTGGACATATCCATCTTTCATCACGGATGTTGATCTTAGAATGCATGGATAATGTATGACCTTACTTACGGAAATCGTACTCATCTTTTGGTAGCATTCGTTGTGAATAGGGATGACTATAGGAAAAGGTATGAGAGTATAACCGTAAATTCCAAACGTAAGATCACCTGTCGTCCTTGTTTCCTCGGAATGTTCACATACAGCACGTCTATCAATTGTAATGTCGCTCTCTCTCCCGGGAAAAGCATAATACGTTCGCCAGTTAACAAAATCATACATGGGCACCTGTTCTCCAGGTTTAAAATAATCGTACGTTTTCTTCGCGACAGGTACCGGCGGAGCTGTTAAATCATTAAACTCAACCGGCTTGTAGACCCCTCTGTAATCCGAAATGGCCCGTATCTGACCGTGCATGTCATTCTGGAGAAAACTATATGATTGCGCCCCCCGGATACCTGTTTTTGTTTCATAGCTAAACATCCCAAAACAAATTTGGAATCCATCATCTGTCCGCAAAATTGGATTATAATTTACCCCCCTTACTTCAGGCCCTAAAGCACTATAGACACCATCAAAAGGATAGTCCTTTACCGTATAATAATCTACCACTGTGTATCCCGTAGTCGTGGCCTGTGCCTGGTAAATACTTTGCTTAATTACCCTGCTATATCCGATCGATGCAGAAGGCAGAATATTCCAGTTCAGAGGACCTTCAAACTGTTCCTTATCTTTCCCGGCAGTAATCTTCTCCCAATCAGATTGCCCATCCCGCTTGACTATTGACGTTACTAGTGGATTTTCAGCTCGGTTTTCTGCAGGTTCGTTTGTGGCCACTCCGTAACTTGTCCCATCTTGTTCATTCTCATAAATATAATGAGTTCCATACAACATTTCGCTACCAACATCTATTCCTTTATTGTACATCATCAATCGTTTTACCCTTATTCCGCCACCAAGTTTTTTCGGTATGGGTATCCGCAAATATGAGCGTTGCGGGTTTGCCCGAAGGCAAAACGTAGGTGACGAGGGTATATGTAAGAGTACTTTATTCATAAACATGGTTGCAAGGCTTGTTAATTCACTTTCAACACTACCAGCTCCAAGATCTCCCGGGAACGTGGAAGTTTTGCAATCGCCCCCTTTCAGTTTTCCGCCAACTTCCATATTTACGAAATCTTTACAGACCTGCTGGGGTGAACCTTGTATCTGTACTTTTACATTACCGCCCCCATCTACATAAGCAGTATCAAACAATACGTGACCATCAATATATTCACCGTTGCAGCTACCAAAATCTGCCATCCCACTTCCACTCTGCAATGTGTAAAAGAACTTGAAGTACATTTTTGCACGATCTCCAACAAATGAGTTGTTCATCAGCTCCACCAAAGCTGTCTTTTCAGCAGGCGTAGCTACTCCAATTTCAGATAAATTAAGCGTGAATATCCCTCCGGACGCAACGGTAGTCTCTCCATCAGTCAGGCTTACCATCGCACAAGCTTCCCTGTCCTGAACATGGGAATAGGAATGCTGTTCATACTGTACGTGTATCTCACCTCCCGAAGGCAATATAATCCGCTTCAACTGCCACGCAGCAGGATCAAACGTTGCATCGGGAACTTGACTTACCCACGATTTCAGCAATTGCCTCCTTGCATTGCCATCATCCTGATAATTGCCCCAGCAATCTATGTAAGGGGAGTAACTTGGATTTTGCACCAATGCTCCCGACATTTCAGTCTGAATATAAGCGTATTGAGTCGGATATGTTACTCCGGTAGGATAAGCATACTCAAATTTGTAGGGACTGATGTAGGCATTGACGACACCATTATATTCAAACCAAACTTTTTTCAATGTTAGTTTGCCGCTACTTGAATTAATTGTTCCAGGCCAGCACTCATAATCGTAATCGAAATGGACAGTCTTTATCAAAGTATTAGTTCCGCCCGGAATGGTAGGTTTGGCAAAAAGTTCGATTTTTTCAAGGTAATCCGTTGTATGGGAACCTGTTGCCGTAGGATTATTGCAGGCATCATCATCATTGGCGGATGCTTCCTTACCATCAGTCCTCGAATGCTTTTTGAATACAGCGAAATGTGTTTTTGTTTCTATGGTATCCAGGTAATAGACTTCTTTGTAGCCTGACTGGTATGACCCCATGTCGTCCGTATTGTCTGACATTCTGTTTGGGTTGGAAGCCATGCCATTGAAAGGCGTACGCCACCTGTACCAATTGGTATAGCCTGATGGCGTCTTATCATCTGAACCATATGCCCGGTTATAGCTAAACCTGGTGTACCCTCCAAAATCATCATCATCAGGCCCGTTGCCATTAATATCGAGGTAATCAGGGGTTGTAATTTGTGTTAGGAGGAATTGAGACGCATACGGTGTTGTCAGCTCTTCCCCTACAGTTATCCCATCATTGAGGTTGCCAACATTTGCGTGAACCCAAAATCTATCGGTAACAGTCAAATGATCTTGTTGTATCCCTCTACTAAAACTCTTTTCGGCGGCGTTGTACACTGGCAACCCGTAAGTATACCTGTTGCCTCCTTCATTCACTACCGATACTTCCCCAATTTCATCTGCTAACTCTGAATTCACAACCGTATCCTCCCTGCCTGCTAGCTTATTTATTGGTAGCCTTTTCTCGAATGCCTGGGGCCGGTAAAGTGCGCCTCCGGTATTAATAAATGTATTTATTTCCCGGTTTGTATGATAGGAAATATTCGAAGCCCGGGCGCTTCTCCTGTTTTGCCCGGGAACAGTAGTATCTTCCCGAATTTGAAGAGGCAATTTCAGATATGGCTCCCGTGAACGAATGGCCAATGGAACAGGATTAGGCCGGCCATCGTCATAAATCACTTGACCTCCCATATCATTATTAAAACGGAAGAACATATTTTCAGATACCTCATGGGCAGTATCAACAAAATCGTAAGGAACAAACCATAGGCTGTCTGTATTTCCATCTCCGCCTGGGCTTTCAGGCCAGGAAGATTGAACCGTTACCGTATGAAAACCATCAGTGTAATCAGTTCCAACACCAAAATCCATCCCCAGATGAACATCGAGCCCAAAAGTGTGCAGATTTGTATGGCTGCTTACATAATTTGGAGAAAACAGACCAATCCTGTCATTATACATCCGAAACCCACCACTTAACCCTTCACCTGAAACGAAAAAAGCATCCGGGGTGCTGGTAGGCACGGGCAGATATTTGTCCCTTTTCGTAAACGTAGATGCGTGATCAAGGGTATAATCATACATTGCCTCGTTGTTACCAACATCGTTAACATTAGTATCAATGTTGTTGCCTGAATACATATATCCATAAGTCGCTACATCCCGCACCTTAACATTTTCCTGCCCTACATAACTGACATTTAGACCGAAATTCATACCTATTGGAACAGAGCCGGGATCGGTCGTCACGGTTATATACCCATCCCAACTTTCCCCAGTATATGGCGTTTCATTCATCGGCAATGAAACTGACGACAACATATAATGAATATAATCATTCGATGCTGAACTAAGCCGGCCAGTTACACTGCCTATTCCTGCGTTCTTTCCCGCGTTACTCAACCTTGCGCCATTAAAACCTACTACTTTACCTTTATAATTGGCCAGATTCCAGTCTTCTTGATTTTTTTCTTTTTTACCTTTATTTAGATAGCTTAAGGCTGCCCCGGGATTAATACTTGGAGAAAAGGTGCCGCTGCCATCGCTATATGAATAGTTCAAACTCAAAAGCCCTCTAAATAAGCTAAGACCAGATCCTGATATTATACCAAATCCTTTATAATAATTGTAACGTAGTGTTGAAGTCATTGTATATAAAACACTAAATGCTTGAAGTCCAAAGCTACCAGTAGCTGCAATGGTCCAATTTTTGGGCGCGGAGTTATAATATTTTATTGACTTGTTTTTATAATCATCCGGCAAACCACGCTTATTTCTGGATATCGACCCCGGGTTTAAAGTCCAACCAAAACCAACCCATGATGATTCCGATTCCGGACCATCACCAGAGTGATACGAAAGAGATAATGCGTATCCGCCACCCGCGGCACCAGGCACTTCAAGCACAGGTAAGTTGTAAATAAATTGACCCGTAAAGTCGTTCACCATATTAGTGGTTGCCACAGGTTCAAAACTGGAAAACTCCGGACTAGATGGGCCCGCAGTTAAAGCCAAAGCATAATTTGGGTAGATTATTTGCAGCAGCATGGAACTGCCGATGATAACTGCCAACTTTTTAGACTTCCGAAAACGTCCAATAATGTATGGTCTTTTAACACCTACAGATTTTGGTTCATAATGGTTCATACGAATTTGTTTATATAGTGATTACTTCAGTTAAGTACGTTAATATTTTTTGCATTATTTAAATCAGTCGATGCAAAACGAAATTGCACTTTGCCCATCTCGAAATAAGGGTCATCATATTCCAATATATACTCTTTTCCATCGTTAATGTTCTTCACTTTATCGCCAACGAACGTTACTATGAAATTTCTTTGGTCGGATAATTCGTAAACATTTTCAAGAATGCACAACGCAGGCTTGTACATTTCATCATCCACATACAAAGTGAGATTCTGTTCCATGTAAAAGTTTGTAGAAAAAACTCTTTCGACGTATTCTTCCCTATTTGTTACTCCTTCGTACATCACAGAGCCCGCTTGTCGTTGTTCCGGCAACTCCTTGTCAGGTCCAATTGTTAATAAAAAGGTTAGCATTTTACTCTGTCTTGCAAGATTATTTTCGACATTAGCCCCCCCTTTCATTGTCGACATACCTGGATTATTCCTATCTTTCAGGGCAATATATTGTGGGGGTTGGTATTTACAAGATATCCTGACCCCTGCAATTTTCCTCAAACTCAGACAGCCATTCGCTGGAGAGTTTAGCCATTCATTAAATTGTTCCAAATTGCCTACAGTCGACTTCTTCCAGGATACAAAACAAAATAAAGCCCCACCTGACAGAAATATAATAGTGGATATTAAAATGAACTTCTTTCTTGTGGGCATACTCAAATTTTAATTTTAGAAAACTAAACTATTGAACAAAAATAATATTTGCAAATAGTTGGCATTATTTTTATGAAAAATGTTTCTTAGAAAAAATACTTCTTTAAACTCTATATTTTTTAAAATAATTTTTTAAATTATGGCTTTTCACTGCCGTACAGGTAACATTAAATACCGAATCCGGTTCACCACAGATGTCCAATAAATCGCTTTAAAAACCGAAAATTAATCTGAAATAATCCGGAAAATTCTCAAACATATTGTAGAGTGCATTGGATAATCTGAAAATAAACAGAGGGATATTTCCTCAAAGGTTTCAAACAGATAATTGGAGCGAGTTTATTTCTATGGAAATAGACCATTGGGCATATGAAAACAATGAGACACTAGATTATTCCAGACATGAAAAACCTACAGACAACTCTTTTGTAGAATCTCTTAATGGCAGTTTTCGGGATGAATGTTTAAATGTCCTTGGGTTTTTATCTTTGGAAGACGCAACTGAGAAAATAGAGAGCTGGAGAGAGGAGTATAACTGTTATAGACCACATATTTCATTTAATAATTTAACACCTGCAGAGTTCATCGAACAATGTCACGGGAATATGAGTAAAATTAAAAACCTGCCGGTGGTCCCTGCATCTAACATGATGCTTTTTGAATCAGAGAACATTGACAAGCCAAGTCAAGAAAAAGCATCATTCCTGATGCAGGCAAAAAGAGTGTTTTAAACGTCCGGAAACTCTAATTTGGCCTATCCAATAAATAGGGGAAGTCATCATTATGAACGGTTTATGGGCTCGATTGCTCTGCAATCCCCATGTTGGCAAAATGCAATAACCGCCAGCGCAGTTGTGATGGAAAATATTAAAAGCAATAACTAAGTAGCACAAATGATATTAGAAAGGTCCGCTTTTGCCATATAATATTAGGGACGGAAATTTATTAGTTAAACCAAACAAATATTATAATGAGCACTCTACAAATTGCGATTAAAGGATTTATTAGTCATTGTAAATTCGAAAAAAACTTGAGTTCAAAGACGATTAAAGCGTACCAAACAGACCTAGATCAATTTCAAAAATTTCTCACAAAAGAAAAATGCTGTTTAGAAATCGACAAAATCACAAAAAACGAACTGAGAAATTACCTTGAAACGATATCGGTTTTAAAGCCTAAATCAATAAAAAGAAAAATAGCAACGATAAAGGCAATGTTCAACTACTTAGAGTTTGACGATGTTATCATTACCAATCCGTTGAGGAAAATGAGGATAAAAATAAAAGAATCTAGGCAGTTGCCCAAAGCGTTAAACATAAAAGAAATCGGCGACATTTTCAAGTCAGTTTATAAGGCCAACACAACCCCAGAGAGCAAGAATTGTTATTCTTATTTTACTGAAATACGAAACATAGCCGTCGTGGAATTGCTATTTGCTACCGAAGGGAGGGTGTCTGAAATATCGAACTTAAAGGACCATCAAATTGATTTGCAATCCGGCCAGGTAATACTAAGAGGAAAAGGTGATAAAGAACGGATAATCCAGATTTGCAATAAAGACACAATTGCGCTTCTGAAAAAATATAAGAAGGTATCAGTGGACAGAATTAAGGCTGCAGATAACTTCTTTTTAGTTAATCGGTTTAATAGTAAGTTGTCGGATCAGTCTATAAGGAATATCGTGAACGCTTTTTCAATCAAAGCAAAGATACAAACGCATGTTACCCCCCACGTTTTCCGACATTCGTTCGCTACCTTGCTACTCGAAAAGGACGTCGACATAAAGTACATTCAATCAATGCTTGGTCACAGTTCAATAATGACGACGCAAATTTATACCCAAGTCAACAAAGAAAAGCAAAGGCAAATCCTTAGAACAAAGCATCCCAGGAAGGATTTTTCCACAGAAATACTTAGTCATCCCCAATAAAGGATAACTAAAGATTATCGTCCCTACCCTGCTCCATAGATAGCCTAAGAATTGCTTAAAAAGCCGCAGGATTATCCGGAATAATCCGGAAGATTCTCAAACAGTCTCTAAAATTCATCGAAAAACCATCGTGCAGGAAAAAGAATCCGGAATATTCCGGAACAATTTGGTTTTTTTATAGACGTTATGAGAATGTCGGATTGCCAATTATAGATACCATTATAGATTTTCCTTGGGAAAAGATTGAAAAAGTGATGGTTTTTGAAACCACCTGCATCGTTTTATAAAGTTGAGAAATTTAGCAACAACCAGTTAATCCTCTTAATTATGAAATTGGCTATTTTCCCCGTTATTATGAAATAGAACCTGGATAAACAAACAGAATTCCAAACCGTAGTCCTGTCTTTCTTCTATTTTCCGGGATAACTTTATTTTCCTCAATCACATTGTCACGGCAAATTTTCATGGGCAATTTTTTGAAAATACAGGAAATAGTCCCAAAAACAGCCGCACAAATTAGCCATAAATTAGTAAGCGCAAATTGAAAGCTCCAGGACATGTTCGTCAAAAAGAATCCAATTTGCGCTTAGTTCAAAAGCATGAAATGCAACTAATTCCAAAATACTTATCCCATCTATCAATGACCCGAATAATCCGGCCATCAAAAAATAAATCTAGGGCAAATACTATTTTTTGGCTTTCGCTTTAGCACCTGCAATTTTGTCTTTAAAATCTTTGCCGGCCTTAAATTTCGGCACTTTTGCCGCTTTTATTTTAATATTCGCACCTGTTTGTGGGTTACGACCGTTACGGGCGGCTCTCTGTGAAACTGAAAATGTGCCAAATCCTACCAGCGTCACGGTATCACCTTTCTTTAAAGTAGTAACAACGCCGCTTGTAAAAGCATCGAGTGCATCGTTGGCCTGTGTTTTAGTAATGCCGGAATCTTTTGCGATCTGGTCAATTAGTTCTGCTTTGTTCATATTCTTCGTTTAAGTGATCAATAACGCGAAAAATATGACAATTTCTTATACCCTGTATGCTAAATTCTGCCCATTTTTTAGCAAGTAATCGATTTCTCCGGCTTTACACCTACAAACCGGTAATAAATGATTGCACCAAATCCACATTCTGAATGTTCTAGGACTTATACTGATTTAATGGGTCGCTAGTAAGTAACAGCAATTTGCTCTTCTCACAAGCTATAGTTATATGCTTTCCCAATTTACTCAGATTACGGTGCTACTCCCGGAAATTTAACGGTATCCATTTAGAGAGTCCATAGTTTGACGCATTAGAATTCGAAGGTTCACAGACTTTGAATTGCAATACTTAACCGCAAATTCCCAATTGGGTCGAGTGCATAACCCTGTTTCCTGTTTCCTGTTTCCTGTTTGCCTGGACTCGGATATCTGTTCAAAAAAAACCTTGCCAATTACCGGATATATACGAACATCCTGAAAAAAGGTTAAGAATTCCAATGTCTGGTATGATAGCACAATAATGGCTTCAATAAGATATCAAGATTTTTCGGCTAAAGATGGCGTGCATTAATGAGGGAAAGGCCGTTTTTTCTATTACAAATAGAACGACAGCAAATCAAGCTTTACTCAAGGAAAAGTTAAGGCAATCATTAAAAAAACTTAGGTAGGTTCTTGAAAAACTAGAGGGAATAGCGCCTTTTTGCTGATCGGGGTGCCAAGGAACAAAATTGAAAGAAACTCCCAAAAAACACCATAAATGTTGCCGTATTCCCTTGGACCCGGTATTGCATTTATAATCGTAAGTACCATTGGGATTGCAAGGGATTATTAATATCGTGGAATAACAAGATTAATACCAGGGTAATTGTGAGGAAAAAAGTACTTTATCGTAACGTACGGCTTGAAGCGAACATTATACCTGAAAATCCTAGGAAATCGGGGGATTAGCATAAAGTAAATTCCGACCCAAATTGCAAAGAACATTAAGATAATTTTCGGATGCCCCTCATAAATATTTTCATTGGTTTCCTTAGAAAAAGGCCCCAAAAAAGCAATGTTATTCGGGAAACTTCTTAGAGGGTTAATTGCTTCGATTTTAGTGTAAATTCCCTTTGCGCTCCCAAAAGAATCTCTAAGAGTTCAAGACTTTTAAAGGTGATGCCGGCAAACCATTTCTCCTGTTTTTCGTGCTTATGGCTGTACAATGCAATCTGAGTAAATATTGCCTTTCAGATAAAGCAAAAAACAGGCAGGCCTCATTAAATTCCCACTTCAGATTTACTGGAATTTTTGAAAAATCGCCTTTGGAAAATACCGGGTTCTATTGGTAATGGGAAGTACTTCAATATCCTCATTTTTTTCGCATTTTTAAATGATTAACGCAACTGGATGATTACTCTCTATTTTACAGAGTAAAGGAAATCCTTGTAAAGGCCGAAAATCCCCATAAATTACCGGGAATTTCCTCTTTTAAAAAACAGCCTTTCGATAAATCACTGATAAATCGAAGATGCCGTAAGACGCTTTTTGCAACAGCTTCAATCGCTACAAATACCCCTCTGATAATCTCTTAGCAAATGAAGGTAAGTTAAATCGAAAATTATAGTTACCCCCCAGGAATTGCCCATATTATCACGTGGAAACTTCATAAAAAAACCAGAGTATCAGTAATAGCCAGCAATGGATTACTTAGTCATAAAATACTCGGTTTTCTGGGAAAAAGACCGAAAAAAAGACTTTTTGACAACAATTGTTATGACGAGTCGTTTCGAAGAATTTACAAAAGCCCATTAATCTGTTAGTCGGTGCTTACTGCTATCTTTGGTTTTACTTTAGCAAAATAATGCAGTATTACTAATTACATTCTTGGTAAATGGTTTGGTTAGTATCGGGTTAGTCGATTCCCTTGCAATACATTTACGGGATTTTTTGATAGATTTCATATTGTTGCTTGATATTACTGGTTAACGGGGAAAATCCTTTATTTTTCCGTGTTTTTAAAATCCAGTATGATATCTTCTGCAATTTTGGGAAATAAGTGCAATTTTCTTTTTCACACTATGAAACTATTATAAAAAGCCGGGCTTTTCGTCAAAAATTAGGCCAAAAATCCGGGACGATACTCGGGAGGATTATTGTATGTACTTGGTGACGGGCATTTATCGTTTATCCTACCCTACTGCATTTTGGTGTTCAATTCCCGTAATTCATTCTATGTCTCAAAACACACAATCGGCAAGTGCCCTAAATCATTCCAGCACACTTCATGAATTTGCGCACCCAAAAACCGAAAAAATATGAAATTTGTCCGCTACATTTAATGCCGGCACTTTTCGAAGCTACCACTTGTAAACTAAAAAAGCATTCAGACTCTTTTCAGTCAAATTTGCCGGCATTTATAATACAATCAGAAACAATGAATACCCTATTTATCTTTGAGAGTAATTATTTTTTCGTTTACTCTCAAAAGTAAATATCCGCCCATTATCTAGTGAGTGACGGTGGGGCAGCTATGAAGGCATACCACGATATGATGTTTGGCGATCCTGCTAATAAATTGAAATTGAAACAACAATTACTTGAATATTGTAGACTTGATACAATGGCAATGGTAATAATTTATCAACACTGGGTGCATAAGCCTACAACTGTCTGACATATACAATAGTTGCCTTGCAGGTAATATATTAATAATCAATAAGAAGCCAATAAATTTTAATACATTTGACAACTTGACATCGTCTTGATAATGACAACTATACTCGTAATTGTAGTAATAATAATTATAGTGCTTTCGCAGGCGAACAAACAAGCCGCAAAAGGGAAACGTGTGAAACAAAACACTAGCTACGTTAAAACGAGTAATACACAAACCTCGAAAAAGAAAATATATAAAGAAGTGTCGCCTTACCCCACAAGCACAGAAAATGTGGTCGAACCCAAGCATCTTGATAGCACTAACCACTCATACAGTATTAATACAAATGAAAATGTCGATACTCCAAGAACTATACAAGTAACTCCCACAATTTCTTATTCTTTAAATAGTCCAAATGACGAATCAATTATAGATGTTACTAACCAACCTTACGTCATTAGTACAAACGCTGAACTAAAATCGTATAGTAACGGTGTGCCAAGATGGCCCCACCAGTACGTATATTCGCATACGGAGCTTGAAAGTGCTTCAGCCGAACAAAAGGAATTCTATAGGATATTTAAAACTAGTTTTTTGAACGGTGAATATTTAGACCTAGAAGGTAACACAAACTACTCCTTTATTCTACTATTTGACCTGCTCATTGAATATAGCTCCCATAAAGATATTTCCAGGTTAGAAAAAGAGCTAAAACAATGTGGACAATATTATCCTAGGACAAAGTCATATGCTACATCATTTCTAGTAGAAAAAATGCTTGCAGTAGGAGAGCGTGAAAATGCGTTACGCATACAAGAAGAAGGAAGAAATAGCTATCAGAGCAACAGCTATGACTATGATTATTGGAAATTAGGCAGTAAGTATAAAACCAAATTGAAGCTGACTGATGATGAGGTGAAACTGCTTAATAGAATATGGTATCAACCTAACAACTTTAACAGCATTGAATTTTGCAACATCGAAATACTTAAGCTGTATCTACAAACAATCAAAGAACTGAATGATAGTTACAGACAAGAGGGTACAACAATTGATGCTGCGTTTTTAGGGGTTGCAGATATTGTTGCAACAAAACAATTTAGATACAAAAATGGGACTCAGAATTACAAGTATTCAGTTGAGTCGACAACAAATGAACTGTACTTGAACATTTACAAACACTGTGAAAACACAGTTCGTGAACACTATGGACACAAACGAAAAATAAATGCAGACTATAATCTTACACAAAAGGACGCCAAAAATGAGTTTGAGACCAAAGTGCTGAACAAAATCAGAGAACTCCTTCCAACTTTAGTCTTAAAGATTGAACGACCGAATGAAACAACAGATATTGAACTATACACACAAAATGCGAATCGGTGGAAAATTAGGTTTGAAGTATTAACTTCCAATTATAATGGAAAGCCAAAGGAGTTTACTGACGCAATTTTATCGCTTGGACAATTGAACAGGAAAAACCCATCAATTGAAAACATTTTCTATGAAGCGTCCAAATTTATCGCTTTACAAGATAAGGAGTCTGCCCTGGTATTGTATATCCACTATCTGTATCACGACATGAAGTCAACTACGTTTGACAATAAGCAACTTACAAAATCGATTCAAAAGAACTTATTTAAAACACAGGAACAACTTGAAATTTTTGAAAGAATTATAAACGAGTTCATTTCATATCAGGATTTGGAAAAAGCAATAAATTCGGTTCCAAGTGTGTATGAGGTGAAGAGAAAGAAAATTAAATTAGATACTACTTCAATAAAGGAAGTTCAAAAACAACATTCAGGAACGGTTGAATTGTTGAATGAATATTTAAAAGATGATGAAGATGAAATAGGAAACAATAAAATAAAATGGCAGGAGAAAAATAGCGAGGAAATTGAAATTGAGATTACTCACAAAAGCAATGAAAGCAACCATTTAACGTACACAAGTGACATTGCTTTTACACCGATACATACTACGGCATTAGATTTATTTGCCAAAAGTAATTTCACTGTTCCTCAAAGTGAATTTGAAACATTTGCAAAATCGAAAGGGTTATTTAAAAATCAACTCATTGAAAGCATCAATGAAGTTTGTTATGACTACTTAGACGATGTATTAATTGAGGAAGAAGATGAGCATTACATTATTAACACTAACTATTATCAAAGAATATTTGCGAAATGATAGACAATATAAAACCTAAAGAGGCAACATCAATTATCAATTCATTACTTGGTGGTGTAGTGCCCAAAATTGGAGTGCAGCACATAACTGTTGGACGATCGGAGGAAATCAATGCTGTAGTAGCAGCATTAGTTGATGTTAAGAACGGGCACAGTATGGTTAAGTTCTGGATTGGCGACTTTGGTTCAGGCAAGTCATTTATGCTTCACTTGTTGAATACAGTAGCATTGAAACAGAAATTTGTTGTGGCAAATGCTGATTTCACCCCTGATAATCGCCTGTATTCCAACGATGGTAAAGGTGTAGCACTATACTCAGCGATAATGGATAATGTAGCAATCCAAACTAAGCCGGAAGGAGGTGCTTTGCCTACCCTATTAGAAAAATGGATTGAGCAAATCATTGCCAAGACCGCAGATGAAAATAAAATTTCAATAACAGATATACGCAATGAGCAATATCTAAGTCTTATTCAAAAGAATATTATGAAAACAATCAACGAAATTTCAGACGTTGGTGGTTTTGACTTTGGAATGGTAGTAATGAAATATTACGAAGGTTACATTAAAGACGAAGAACAATTAAGGCGTAATGCTTTAAAATGGCTAAAAGGAGAGTATAGGACTAAAACTGAAGCTAAACAGGACTTGGGAGTTAGAGAAATCATCAACGATTTGAATTACTATGATATGCTCAAAAACTTTTGTAAGCTATTTGTAAATATGGGTTACAGCGGTTTTATGGTCAACCTTGATGAAGCGATTAACCTTTACAAGATTTCAACATCGGTAATGAGAGAGAAGAATTATGAAAAAATACTTACAATTTATAATGATTGCTTTCAGGGTAAAGTTGCTAATCTTTTTTTCAATTTTGCAGGAACAAAGGAAGTTTTAGAAAATGAACGTAGGGGTCTTTTTAGTTATAGCGCTTTAAAATCTCGACTATTGACCAACAAGTTTGAGACGGCAGAAGTAAGGGATTTTGCTCAGCCTGTTATCCGTTTAATGCCTCTTGACCACAATGAAATATTTGTTTTACTGAAAAAATTGAAAGCAATATTCGACTACAATTATAAGACTGATATAGCAATCAACGATAGTGACATTCATCAGTTTATGGAGGAATTATTTAACAAACCTGGCGCAGCTGAATTTTTAACTCCTAGAGAAGTGATAAGGGATTTTCTAAACATACTAAATATCCTCCGTCAAAATCCGACAGTTGATAAAGGGAAACTTTTTGGAGATATCGAAATCTCTGATGAAAGGCCAAATGAAATTTCACTAGATAGCATTGAAGAATTATAATGTCATTTGATTTACTTTCAGAACCAATACGAAAATTTATTCGAGATAAGGGTTGGGAGCAGTTGCGACCAATTCAAAACGCTGCTATCAGTAAGATTCTTTCTTCAGATGACAATTACATTTTAGCATCAAGAACAGCGTCAGGTAAAACTGAGGCAGCTTTTCTCCCTATTCTTTCCAAATTAGATTTTAATGAAACAGGAGTTCAAGTACTCTATGTCTCACCATTAATAGCATTAATCAATGATCAGTTTTATCGTATTGAAGACCTATGTAAGAACCTTGATGTAACGGTTACGAAATGGCACGGGGAAGCAAGCAAAACACTAAAAGACAGGTTGCTCAAGTTACCCAATGGAATAGTATTAATTACTCCTGAGTCATTAGAGGCAATGTTTGTAAACAAACCTTTTAATGTAAAGCAGCTATTTTCAAACCTCAAATACGTTGTTGTCGATGAAATTCACTCTTTTGTTGGTACAGATAGAGGCATTCAGTTGAAATCTCTGTTATCAAGATTACAACAAATAAATTCAAGACGATTTTGTATTGTAGGATTATCAGCAACAATTGGAGACTATAATGAAGTGAAAAAGTTTACTGGAGATGAGTTGCGAACAAAAGTATTGTTGGATAAAACGGCTAAAGATATAAATGCCCTATTTAGATACTTTAAGAATAAGAATGAGGAATTACCATTAGAACTCCTGAAAGATTTATACATTGAAACAAAGAATAACAAGGTTCTGATTTTCCCAAATAGCAGGGGTCGGGCTGAAGAGGTTGCCGTTAAATTGAAAAAGATTTCAGAAAGGGTTAAGGGTCATCCAAATTATTTCTCCCATCATTCTTCTGTTGATAGAGAAGTGAGAGAGTATGTTGAATATTTTGCTAAGAATAATAATAGGCAAAATTTCTGTATTTCCTGTACGTCAACTTTAGAATTGGGTATTGACATTGGGACAGTTGATGAAGTTGTTCAAATTGATGCAACGCATAGCATAGCTTCATTAATTCAAAGAGTAGGAAGAAGTGGTCGTAAAGAAGGAGAGAGTAGTAATTTGTTCTTATATGCAACAAATGAATGGAGCTTACTACAGTCAATGGCTTGCTGGTTATTGTACAAGGAAGGTTTTATTGAGCCATCTCATAAAAATGAAAAGCCTTATGATATTCTGGTTCACCAAGCATTGTCAATCACCAAGGGTCATTCAGGCATTAAATTAGCTGAATTGATAAAGCAATTAAGGGAAAATTCAGCATTTTGTCAAATTGAAATATTTGAGATCGAGCAAATTCTTAGCCACCTAATCAAAATTGATTTCTTAGAGAAAATTCAAGACGAAGTCATAATTGGAGTTGAAGGGGAGTATATAGTAAACGGTCGGGATTTCTATAGCGTTTTTAAAACCGAAGAAAATTATAAGGTTATAAATGCCGGCAATAAAATTGGTGAAATCCCATTTTCGCCACAAGTAATAGAAGATGAAAACATTCTTCTGTCTGCGAAGATTTGGAAGATAATGTTTATCGACCATAGTGCAAAAAAGATAGACGTAGCTCCTACAAAAGATGGGAAAAAGCCAATGTTTTTTGGTGGTGGAGCAACTATACACCCAAGAATTAGGGAGAAAATGTTAGAAATTCTCTATTCCGAAACAGAATATGATTTTTTGGATCAAGCTAGTTGCGATGAAATAAATACGTTGCGTAAGACGTTTTCAGTTTTTAATATTCAAAAATTGCAGACTGATAGACCATTACTTAAAACAGAAAACCACTTACAATTTTTCACATTCACTGGAACAAGAATAAATCGAACAATACAGCTATTTCTAAACATTGCTGGAATAAGCAATAAACTTGAAGATTCCAGTAGCTCATTCGACATTGAAGTTCCCAAACAAGAATTAGTATCTAAATTCCATGCAATAACTCAGCCAGTAGCAACTATTGAGGTACATATAGCTAGTGTGTTGCAAACAACTCCGGCAATACTAGATTTTTCAAAGTGGGGACAATACTTACCGGAAACCTATCAAATAAAGCTTGTAAAAGAAAAATACTATGACATAGAACAAGCCGAACAACTCTTGACAACAATTAAACTTATAGACAACAAATAGCATACTGGAATTAATCGGTTCGCATTAATTCGATTTTGGGCTTTCCGTTTCTAAATGCCCGCGTGAATAATGACAACCTACTTTCCATACTCATCTGACCCCATTTGCTCCAAAAGATAGCACAATAGTCATTTCCTGCACAAATGTCGAGAATTTTATCATTATTTTCCATAGCTACATATCGTAAATATAATTACTTTTGCTATTGTTATTTATCCCCGCGGATAAATATTATTAACGAAACCAATTTTGAATGATTAAATAAAAAACATTTACAAGTTTGTATTGTAACATTTAGTTGTCGTCTCTAAATCTGGAAAATTAAGAACCTACGCAACAAATGACTACGGTACGCCGCATGGCGTAACTGTGTCTTTTGCGTAGGTAGGCTTCCAGAGCCGTGAGACGTCAAGGGAATTTCAGTTACGCTATTTTTTTGCTCACAATCATAAAAACAAAACAAAAATGAAACAAACAACTATTCTATTACTTATGTTGATTGGACTAAATGCAAGTGCGCAGGACACTATCACTAAAAAGAACGGTGAGGATATAAAAGCTAAGGTGCTTGAGGTGACCAAAACAGAGATAAAATATAAGCGGTTTGAAAGTCCGGAAGGGGCCATTTATACGATGGATAAAGCCGACATTGTGATGATACGGTATAAGGATGGTACAAAAGATTTATTTCTACAGGAAGTGGCTGCCACAACTCCAAAATTTCCCGCTGGTGAAGATAAAGAGAATATGGCCAATCAACCTGCTCCATCTCAAATAGAAAACAAGACAATATCCACTTTTGATAAATCTGTTTACGATGCAATGAGTATGGCGCAGCGGGGCGAATACGATGCACAGGCTTATTATCGCAACTATAGAAGTGCGGCAACCGGCACTTTTCTACTGACTATTTTTACAAGTCCTGTTGCCGGACTCTTTCCGGCTATCGGCATATCGAAAACTCCTCCTAAAAATGAAAATCTGAATTATCCCAAGGAGCAACTAATGCAAATCAAAGATTACGCAAATGCCTATAAGACCAAAGCGCATAAAATGAAGAAAAGGAAAACGTGGGCCGGATATGCATTTGGAGCCGCTATTTCAGGAGCTATAATTGCCTGTCTGACGGTCATGGCAAGTGAAGCAGGATATTAGCATTATTTACCCTTTTTAGATTTTACAGGTTTTTTATCATGGATGGTCTTTTTGAAACACAAAACAACAGGAATGAAAAATGTATTAATAACAATGGCGTTGATGATAATGCTGAATCATAGTATTGCGCAGGATGGCAAGGCAAAAAACAATGTAGGATGGGAAACACTTAGCCCAACCAGTAATGATGAAATGGTTTTTATACTAAAGAACGGAATACGAAGCGCAATATCAATTGCAATAGTATATTTTGATGAAATAGAAAATTGCTGGGTTAGTATGGGCTGGTATAATCTTGAACCAAATGAAGAAACGTCAGTCAACATGACTCAACTACATTGTGGAAAGAAAACTGTATACGTTCACGCACATTCAAGATTAAAAAATTGGGGTAGCGATTTTGAATTCTGCACAAATATGAATGACTCTTTCAAGCTATTATTTGCTGATAATAGTAATTGTATTTCTAAGGCTGGCTATTATCAACATGTACTTGAACATGGTGTAAACAGAGTTACTTTTACTAAAAAATAATAGTATGTAATTGGAAGGGTACTCCCAATAGAGAGTACACTCCATTGCCGATAACGATCCTTGATGCCAAGTCTAAATTCGCACCATTACAGGCTGACACAAATACACGCTTGTTCACTAGGGCATTCTTGCTATAGTATAACCGTAGTAGTATTTGTCTTCCTCACAAACGCTAGCCATTCGCGGTGAATATGTGTAGGAAACACACGGGAATTCTATCCTGTCAAATTCAAATGTATCGACGCAAGTAAAGGTACCAACACTGGCATCAGAAATGTCTATTGTAAAGAAAATACCAGAGTCGGATGCTACACAAAAACTAACAGTATAAAAAAAGAATCTATAGCTTCATTTGCCTGAGCTTTAGTAATTCCCGCATCTTTGGCGATCTTTTCGACTAACTCTGCCTTGTTCATTATCGGAAAATTGATTTGTGAATTAATAATTGTAGAGTATCAAATATACAATGAGAAGTTTAACCTCTATAATATATCAATATAATCCCGCACTTTGTATTCGATACTTTCCTTTGTCAAAACAACCGAAAAGTACACATTTATAAAATATTTACAATATATCTAAACAGACTCAGGTTTTTAAAGCTAGAAGATTACCCGATCCTTACCTAAAATGTCCACTTGTCCGGTGTATTTTTTTAACTATATTTAAATTATCGTGCCTGCAAACTGAAAAACAGCCTGATAATAATTCACATCATTTTTAATGTTTGGGATGCGTTTTATCGGTGGGGTATTCGCTTATATTTGCCGCCTGTTTTATGAAGACTTTCTCATCAATACAGCAATTACTGGGAACACTGAGCCGTGAGCAAAAGCTGCTGAGTGAACTGTTTGAAAAAAGGAAAATGCTTTCCTTTAACTACGACTATGCACTGGAACTCGTGGACTTTGATGCGGATAAGATCACCTCGCTGTTAGACTATGCGGTGGTGCGTCAGAATGGCAATAACCTGGAGATGGACGACCTGTTCCTACAGTTCTTTGAGCAGGTGATGGAGGTGAACGAGGAGATAAATGTTTCGTACATCAATGAGCATATACAAAATATAAAACAGAACATTATCTACTACCTGCAGGAGAATAATGAGACACGGAAGTATGGTTATCTGCGGCAAGTAAAACATGCGCTACGTAAGATAGGTGTGATAGCCCTGCGGAATGTGGTGGACCTTAATAGGAACATAGATAATACCTTTAAGAACGAGCCGAACTACAAGGTAAAGAAGACGAAACTGGAACACCTGGACGTGAAGCGGGACACTATCTACAACCTGATCAACCAGACAGACCACCTGGTATCGGGCGACGAGGAAATGACTTTTTTCAAGGTGGCAGCGGACGAGGAACTGAACCGCATCATAGTATTGCTGAAGCTGCAACTGAATGAATGTAGGCACAACCTGATAGACATACAAAAGCAGATAATAGAATACCTGAACCGGATAAAGCACCAGAGCGGGGTAATAGAAAAACTAAGGCAGTTAAAATACCTGAAGGACCAGTTTGAGCTGAGGAGCAAAACGGACATAAAGGAGATACTGGCGGAGAATACTGCAGTGGTGTTTGAACCTAACCCGGTGTACCCGCTGAACATACCGCTGGACCAGTTGCAGACAGATGATGAAGCGACTGAAGTGATTAGGAAGGTAGCGAAGCGCATACGTACCAATGTGAAAACGAACCTGCCCCTGTTGGGCGGAATAGGGGAAGAGTACCTGGAGACACAGATACAGGAGGAGATACAGATCAACCTGGATGAGGTGAAGAATGGTTTCCTGGCGGGGGGTAACAACCTGTTTGACTTTATCTGCAACTATGACTTCGGGAAGGAGGTGAGCTTTGAGGAGTGCGTGACGATATACTGCCAGATGATCTCCCAGTTCGATACATTATTTAAGATCACCGAGAACTACAGCCAGAAGCAGGATGTAGAATTTGCAATGGTTTACCCAAAATAGAAATTAAATGCCAGTACCCAAACATACTTCAGATATTTTCGAGTTACTCAGCAAGGGTCAGTTCATCTGCTCCAACAGCACTAAGGACAATATCCGTAAACTATACAACATAATCGATGAAAACTTCGATGACCTTTATGAATATTTTCAGCAGATCAACCTCATACTTGAAAAGGGGGATGAATATTATATGTTTACCAGGGTGGAGAACAAGACCGACCTGGAGCGTAAGATAGAAGCAGCTTTCAAATGGATAGATATACTGGATTTCTTTAAGACAGTGGACCATTCGTTTGGTGCAGGTTACCGTTTTACGCCATCAGATATACTGATAAAACTATCGGTGGACGTGGACCTGAAGAACAAGCTGGAAGGGCTAAAAAAATATGCAGCCGGAAAGGAGAAACACGCGGAGATACTGGACAAGGTGCTGGACCAGCTAAGGAGAGATAACTTCATAGAGCCGGAAAACGAGATTACTAACAGTTATAAGACCTTGTCATCATTTCATTACCTGGAGCGCTTGGTGCTCTCCATTAATATCGCAGAATCAGTACAAAAATGAGATACCTCAACAGAATATTATTTATAAACAGCGCCAACGTTAAATACGCAGAAATAGCGATAGACGGCAATGTGCACTTTATAGGTACGCAGGGCGTAGGCAAAAGCACACTGCTGCGCGCGATACTTTTCTTTTACAATGGGGATAAACTGAAGCTGGGTATAGAACGGGGCAAGAAGACATTTGACGAATACTACTTTCCGGGCGGGGACTCGTATGTGATATACGAAGTTGTAAGAGAGACGGGGGCCTATTGCATCTTGGCATTCAAATCGCAGGGCAGAGTATGCTTCCGGTTCATCAACAGCGAATATAACCTGGGCTACTTTGTAGAGAATGGCAAGGTGAAGACATGGGACGGTATAAAGGACAGTTTTGGTAAAAAAGTAAGCTATAGCCGGAAGATAGACCGGTATGAAGAGTACCGTGATATACTGTACGGCAACAATGCCGGGATAGAAAAGGAGTTTAGAAAGTACTCGCTGATAGAAAGCAGGCAATACCAGAACCTGCCGCGCACGATACAGAATGTGTTCCTGAATTCGAAGCTGGATGCGGAGTTCATCAAGCAGACCATCATCATGTCGCTGAATGAAGAGGATGTGAAGATAGAGCTGGGTACGTACGCGCAACATCTAAAGGACTTTGACACACAACTGGCTGACATCAACAAATGGACTGAGAAAAATAAATCGGGCGAGACACCGGTGAAGAAAATGGCTGAGAATATTGCCCGCATACACGCAGCTATACAATCGCTGAATAGGGAAAAGCAGGATACAGCCATACAACTGTTCAGGGCCCATGATGCCAGCCAGAAAGAACTGCCGCGGGTAGAAAAGAAAGTAGAGCAGCAGCAGCGCCAGCGGCAGTCAGCGCAGCAGAAGTCCGATGACCTGAAGGGGAAATTCCAAGCAAAGAGGGACGAGGTGCAGAAGCAGATAAACATACTGGACTTTAAACTGAAGGATGCCAAAGTCAAGGCAGACCATTATGAAAGCATCGACATCAGCTCCATCATTCAGCGGGTGGATAAAAAGGAAGGAATAGAAGCGGAGCGTGAGCGGCTACTTGCTGAGAAGGTATTGCTGAACGCGAAATTTACCGAGATTAACAGCCGCTACCAAGCTATGGTACAGCAACAAGAGAATGCTTTTGCGGGTTTTGAGAATGCACATCAGGCGCGGAAGAACAAACTGCGCGAAGAGTTCCTGCAATTCAAAAGTGAGACCAATGAGCAATACCAAAATGCCTATGGCGAAATACGCAGGCAGCAGCAGGATGCGCTGGAAGTGGCTAGGAATGCAATAGCACAGAAAAAGGACAACATACACGACCTGAAGCTGAAAAAGCAGAAGGGCCAACTGCAGCGCTACTACGAGCAGGATATCGAAGTAGTGAAGGCGGAGATAAGCACGCTGCAGCAGAAGATAAGGAACACCGAACTGGAAATAGCAGACCACAAAAAGCAAGTGGAGACCTTGCAGAAGCAATGGGAACTCGAGCAGGAGAAGAGCGCGGCGGGCTACAACCGTCAGGTAGAGAAGATGTGGGATGACAATCAGCAGTTTACAAATGCAATCACCTCCATCGATGAAAAGCTTCAGAAGAATAAGGATTCATTGTATGGCTGGCTAAGCGCGAATGTGCCGAGCTGGGAGAATAATATAGGCAAGGTAATTGACGAAGACCATGTGCTGTTCCAGTCCGGCTTGTCGCCGCAATATTCCGGCGGTGGTGATGAAACGATGTATGGGCTGAAGCTGGACTTGGACGAGATAGGCAGGAAGGTGAAGACTGTTGCGGATTATGAACAGGAGCGGTCGGAATGGCTGCAGAAAGTGGAAGCTCACAAAGCCTGCATTGCCAAAATAATAGAAGAGCGCGACAGCGAGGGCAATAAGCTGAAGTCAAGATTCCAGGGGAAGATAAAGGACCTGAACAATGCGCGCCGGCAGATGGAGTATGAGTTGCAACGGTATAAAGGGCAGCTACAGGTAAATGAAGTGAAACATGCCGACCTGCTCAGGAAGGCAGCGGAGGAGAAAGAGAACTTTATACAGGCGGTAACCAGGGAGATAGAGACCGCATCGGAAGAGCTGGTGGGTGAGGATAAAAGCCTGGCGACAATAGAATCCAGCATACAAAAGCAACTGGACAACAAGGAGAAAGAGCAGAACAAGAAAATAAAGGCAGAAGACCAGCGGGTGAAGGAAGCCACAGCCACACTGGAAGAAGAACTGCTGAAAAGAAAGCAGGAGACCCAAGAGCGTATAGCTGAAATAAAGCAGCGGCAGACAAAAGACCTGAAAGAAGAAGGTGCAGATGTGCTACGCCTGTCGGATATAGAGAAGGAACTGGCGATGATAGTAAAGGAACTGGATTTTATAAATGATAACAGGGACAGGATAGCAGACTACAATAAAGACAAGCGCGAACTGCTGGACCATGTGGACGGATACAAAACAGAAAAGCGCCTGAAGGAAAGCCAACTGGAGAACGAGCAGGAGAAGTATAACCTGCAGAAGCAGAAGATAAACCAGGAGATAGAATTACTTGCAGCAGATATTAGCGAGCTGAATCACAGTCTTGCAGTGATCAAGGAGGGGCTAAGCACATTTGACAGCTTTAAGCAGACAGACCATTACAAACAGGTATCGGCATTTGAAGGGCAGCGCGCCGAGAGCGCAGACAATGGTGTGGGGCTGAAGGCGCTGATAGATGCGCTGAACAGCAGGATATATACCATCCTGGAGCGCTATAACGACCTGCAGGCGGCTATCAATAAATTCCTGGGCAACTTTTCGTCGCAGAACGTGTTCGGATTTAAGACCAACCTGGTGGAGCGGGATGACTTTATTGAGTTTGCAGAGATGCTGAACGAATTCCTGGACGAGGAGAAGATAGTGCAGTATGAGAAACGTGTGAACGAGCGATTTGCAACGCTTATCCGCCAGATAGGTAAGGAGACAACTGAGCTTACGTCTAAAGAAGGCGAAATAGACAAAGTAATCAAAGAGATAAACAGGGATTTCGAGGAACGAAATTTTGCTGGTGTTATTAAAAGTATTAGACTACAGCTTTCTCCTAGTGAGAATAAAACAGTAACGCTATTGCAGGAAATAAAGAAATTCAATGATCAACACAGTATGGGATTAGGTGTAGTTGACCTTTTCTCTACCGGTGATAACGAAGCGAAAAACAGGAAGGCCATATCCCTTCTAAAAGAGTTTACAAAAGAGATTAGTGCAAGAAAGGAGAAAGAGATTGGACTACAGGACTCGTTTGAATTGCATTTCAGGATAGTGGAGAACGAGAACGACAGCGGCTGGGTGGAGAAACTGACCAATGTGGGCTCCGAGGGTACGGACATACTTGTGAAGGCTATGATCAATATTATGCTGCTGAACGTATTCAAGGACAGCGCTTCGAAGCGCTTTAAGGAATTCAGGCTGCACTGTATGATGGATGAAATAGGCAAGCTGCACCCGAATAATGTGAAGGGGATCCTTAAATTTGCCAATGACAGGAACATATTGCTGATCAATAGTTCGCCTACATCCTACAATGCTACCGACTACCGCTACACTTACCTGCTGTCGAAAGACAGCAAGCATGTGACTATGGTGAAGAGGCTGATAAAGAAAGAAATGAAATATGCTGATACGCTCCTTAGCTAAACAACTGCAACTGCTGGTCGGTGGGGAACAAATACCCGCCAGCCGGCTGAAACATACGGCTATAGCAGATATGGTAGCGGAAGGCGTAGTATCAGTTCGGTTGCAAGGACGCACCAAGAAAATTTATTACATAGAGGATAAAGTGGCTTTTGCTAACTATGTATATAACAGGTGGGCCATAGAGGACCTGGCGACGTATATAGAAGTGATCGAAAATCCCGATACTATTCGTGCAGAGCTGGTGCAGGTAAGTACTGACTCAAAAGCCTCTATGAGGCGGACGTTCAAAGGTTTTCTGGTGAACAGCTATGTGCCGATTGACTGCACATTGAACGGTAATCCGATAGTCATTAAACCACATGCTGGCACTTTCCAGTTTATTCATGATTTCGAAAATTTTGTTCCGGCTACAGATGCGGTTATAATAGGTGTGGAGAATGCCGAGAACTTCCGGCTGATAGAACGGCAGCAATATTTATTTCCGGGCATAAGGCCGCTGATTGTGAGCCGATACCCGCAGAGGCAGAGTAAGGACCTGCTGGCGTGGCTGTTATCGATACCCAACAGATATTGGCATTTCGGTGATTATGACCTGGCGGGTATCCACATTTACCTGAATGAGTATAAGAAGCACCTGGGAGCGAGGGCATCTTTCTTTGTGCCGGCTGATATTGAAGAATTAATTGCGAAGTATGGGAACAGGAATTTGTACGATGCGCAGCGACAGGGGGCGAAGATCGATGAAGATGAAATAAACGAGGTTGTTACCCTGATCCACAAGTATAAAAAAGGGCTGGAACAGGAAGTATTGATCCGGGGCAGAGGTGAATAATCCGATTTTCACAGGGCAAAGCTTATTTTTGAGTCATGATCGCCATTTACGGTATAAGAATTGCGACACCATGCAAAAGGCGCTGAAAAGGCTGGCTGCAAAAAACTGGAGGACACCTTTCACACGCGACATCAGCAAGCATATTGAGGAAACGTATGGCACAGAGGTCAGTCATACGGTAATATCAGAAGTGACCGCCCGTATTATACCCAAGGTCAGGGAGTGGCAAAGCAGGCCATTAGAGGCTGTTTACACTATGGTATTGCTGGATGCTATGTTCTACAAGGTCAAAGACGAGCAGGGCCATGTAGTGACCCGCTGTGTGTACAATGTGTTGGGGATGCGTACTGATGGGCATAAGGAAGTACTTGGCTGCTATGTGTCAGAAAGCGAGGGGGCTACGTTCTGGTAGTCGGTGCTCAGTGACCTGCATGACCGGGGCATAGATAATATACTCATTAATTCCATAGAGAATCTTAATGGCTTTGATCAGTCAATAGCGACTGCTTTTCTTCATGCCGAGATACAGACCTGGATTGTACGTCAGGTGCGCAATACGATGAAGTATGTAGCTTCAAAGGATAGCAAAACGGTCATGGCCGATGTCAAGAAGGTGTATCAGGCGGCCAGCAAAGAAATTGCAGAGGAGCAGCTAAATGAACTGGAAAAGAAATGGGATAAGAAGTATCCGGCGGTAATAAAATCATGGCGTAACAACTGGCACAAGCTATATACGTTCTTCAAGTACCCTGCGGCGATCAGGAAACTGGTATACACCACCAATACTTTTGAAGGTTACCATCGGCAGATCAGGAAAGTCACTAAAACCAAGGGGGCATTCCCCTCGGACATGGCGCTCCTAAAGCGATATACTTGGCATCGGGCGCATCAAAGAAAAGTGGTCAATGCCTCTTGCCAACTGGGGAGTAACGGCGCAACAATTAAGTATTATATTTGGAGAGAGAATGAAATTTACGCTTTAAAAATTTTCACCCTGGGAGTCCCGCCCCCGCGGGGGCGGGACTCCCAGGGTGATTGACACAGTTCAATTTACATACCCTAAACCAGAAAGGTCAAATGACCTACACCAAGTAATTTTATTGCTTTTTAGTTGATGACTCCATCTGCTGTATAATCTTGTTTACTTCTGTTTCTGTGGACTTAAGCTTTTTCTGACAAAACGCTATTAGCTCGGAAGCCCTTCTCACTTTAATGGCAAGAACATCAAACCAACGGCAACAATTCCACAGTAAACTGTTGGTTTCTTTTGAGAAGGGTTACCTGTCTACAATCTAAAAGTCCCCTGAAAAGCAACATTTAGCTAGACCAAGGACAGAACATCTCCGTTTTCGTTTCCTTTCAGAAACGAAAAATGTGGATATCTTTCTCATATATGGTTTATTAAACACCATAACTTTACATTATGGATATTGGTAAAAACTATAAAGATGGGATGGAGGTGGTTAATTCCTACTATAAACGGATAGCCGACTATATAACCAGCCAAAAGGATGGGGGCTATCTAACATTAGAAGATAGTCAGAATGATACTATCATTTGTCATACTTCAATCAAAAGTGGACTATTCGTTATTTAGTGTTTTGTGTTTTTGCTAAGTTAAATTAAAAGTTTTTAGTTTTCAAGTGATAGGGGGTGGTTTACCATTAAAGACCTTAATGTGAATATTAATATTTCGGAAGCTACATTAGGTGGCTAATTTGGCTTTTAATATTTCATAGGGAGTTTTTCCTGAGTGAGCTCCATGTGGTCTTTCGAAATTATAGAAGTTTTCCCATTGGTTCAGCTTATGGTTTAAATCTACGTCGTCTTTGTAGGTTAGAAGTTGGTAGAATTCCCTCTGATCTGTTAAGTGAGACCTTTCCACCTTCCCATTTAATTGTGGTGTCCTGGCCTTAATGTAATGGTGCTCCATACCTAAATCTTCCACATGCCAATGAAATTTAGCCTGAAATTCATGCCCTCTGTCAGTTCGAATTGATTTAATCCTAAATGGAAATTTCTTGACCACGTAGTTGACAAATTCAATTGCATTTGCCTGATTCTGATACTCATAAATCTGCAAAGCTCTGATTCTTGTTGCATCATCAATGGCAGTATATTGGAATCGTTTAGTAGTTTGCCCCTTTTCGTTTTTTAGCATCAAGACCTTGACGTCTATTTGAACGTGATGCCCAGGAGTGTTCTTGTTGTATCTTTTTGAATGCAGCGACCTTCTGGCAGCCTTTTTATACAGCCTTTCGACTCCGAATCTTTTAAGTATTCTGTAGACACTTGACTCGGAAATTTTAATATCATGATAGCGTTCCAGATACCATTTAATCCGCCATGAACCAAGTTGATACTCTTTTCGAAGGGAAAGGACTTTCTCTATGACATCTTCCTTTATTTTGTTAGGATGATTATATGCAACAGGATGTTTTCGTAATAAACCCAGTGGCCCATCTTTATCGAAAGCCTTCTTCCATTTATAGTATGTGGATTTGGGTATTTTGAAGTCTGCAAGTGTTCTGGTAACAGACTTAAACTCTTTTGCAAATTGCAATATAGAGAGTTTCTTTTGCTGGCCTAAATATGCCTTAAGTGCAATTGACTTGTCCATAGAATACTATTTTAGTTTTAGCTAAAATAGTCCACCAAGGTCTGACGTACCTACAGAAAGATGAAATTAAAATCTCTTAAACTTATCGGATAAAACAATATTCTGAAGCAAGCTGTAAGATGCTGCAGGTGGTGTTCTTGATGAAGGATGATAGTAGTCGATTATTTTGGCTTTGTTATGCCTTCCAATAAGAATGTTGTATCCACTTTGTACCCATTTTGTTTCAGGAAATAGTTGATCTCGTAATTCGCCCCATGATGTTCCCGTAATGATAATATCCGGCTCGATAATATTTATTTGTCGATGAATAAATCTGGAATTCATTTTTAGATGCTTGGTCATCATGTTGAATTCAGAGCTTCCTCCACCACCTATTTTTTTGATGTTCATAAAAGCAATTTGCTGTATTGCTTTATTCGGGCGATTACTTTTCCATACCTCATCATATTCGGGAAAGCCGTTCAGTATACCATAACTCCACTCGGCAATACGATACGCGAATGTATACTTAACCTCTTCCATCCACCAGTCTCTAAAATCACCTTCATTCTGTTCTGGATTATTCGGCTCTTTAGCAATAAAAAGGATTTTAGGCGTAGCACTATAATATTGCTCTTCGTTTATTATCCCATCTTTTACAAATTTCCCCTTATAATCCAAAATGCTTTGCTCCCATTCATCAAATAGCATATTGAGTAGCTCGGTTCTTGTTTGCATAGGAGTCAATCGATGATTATGTTTCGGGTTTTATGAAACTTGTACTTTCAGCAATGTCCCATGTTGATTTTTAACCGCTTTATAAATCGGCAGTCCATTAAAATGTGAGTTGAATGCTGTTGTAATTTCTTCCTGGTATTCCTGAGTGTTATGTCCCAATATTAGCTCTTTTACCGCCGCATTTTCAAATCCCTGTAATCGACTATTATACACACCAACGCCCACAGTAATAAATCTAAATTCCTCTTCATAAGACCAGAACGTCTTTTTAAGGTATAACCTGTCCAGGTCAGTTTTCTCAGTATCTTCAAGAAAGGAGTATGGAAAAGGCGCATCAGAGTAGTTAACGTAACCATAACCACTCTTAATACCCCTACAAAACTCTACTGTATCAAACCCTATACAATATCCACGAAAGTTGTCGCCATACTTCCGCCACAAACCGTCGCTTAATGGGTTCATAGCGGTGCTAAATACACCGTACTTATCAAAATTTGCGGATACAAGATTATAGTTATTCCAATTTTGAAGAACTACCTCCGGGTTGAGATTTAAAAACAACCATTGGTCGTGGGCCGCTTGTCTCAATTCCTGTTCAGTTTTAAGATGAGGGTTCTTTTTTGCTGCTGAAGGTAAAAGTTTATCAAGAAAGCTTGGGTCTTGCAACTCCATTATATTAAAGACGGCTTCTGGTCTAACATCCAATGGGTCATTAAGTCCAAAAGGATGTGAAAACCACACTCCCTTATTTCTTATCAAGTCTTTGTGGTTTTCATCTGTCCAATTTCTGTATTTATAGACTATAGGAGGTGCATATTTCCTAAGATCATCTTCAATATCCTCAAAACGGTTAAAAGTTGTCATAAAACGATGTGGTTTAAAGCCAAAACACATACATCAAAAATACTAAATGTTTTTTTACCAGGTGATTTAAAAATAAGAGCCACCTGACTTGTAATCAGGAATTCTATTGCAGATTGCTTGGTATAAACGCTAAGTCGGCAAAGGATTAGAAAGAACGATTGAAGTATATATTCGTCGAGTCGCATTGAAACTTGCATTAACAACCATTTCAAAACTGTATAGGTGTCAATATTGACACCTGAACATAGACTAAGGTCAATTATCAAAATTTACATTACCCGAGATAAACAGAAAACAATTTTTCAGCATACTTCTCAGAATTATTAACAATCCAACCCTTATGGAAAATTGCTATAAGAATATAAATTCCAGTGCAAACTGCTGACCATAATATCAATGGTTGAAGGTGTACATAGGCACCAACGCAAATACCGGCAACAGCTGCGGGAATCGAGATAAACAGGCCACCGCTAAGGTTCCGGCAAAAGCCATAGGCGATATTGGCATCTTTAACCTGTTCGTTCTGCTGATACCGCGTACTTAGCATTCTTGAAGCCTGACTGAGGATTCTCAGCGCTTCCGGCTGATTGTTCCGCTCCTCAATTTCATTTAAGCGTGTTAGTCCGAAATCAGAATATACCCTTCGACCGTACAGATTCTTCATTTGATTGGGGAGTTTGGTGTCGCTATACAGCATCAAGTATGTTGACGGAAATCCCATCTTGTATTTGAAGTATCTTTTCTCCAGATAATACCCAAGTTCTCTAACCACCATGCTCATAAAAAATGTGAAGACAAAACTTCCAGACAAACCAATAATAAAGCTGAAACTTTTCAGGTACTCGTTCAAGCTATAATCACTCTCTTCTTTTGTGATGAAAAAGTATATGAGAGAAATAGGTGTTAAGGTAATTAGCGCTGGTATGTAACGTGCAAGAATCAGGTATTTGTTCAGGTATTTCATTGTAATGAATCTTTTAGTCTTTTATAGAATTCTTTAAATCTGGCGAGGCCAACATCAAGCACCTTTGATTCTAACTTGGCGTGACAAACCTTGTATTTCCTTCCACCGCCACAATAGCAAAGGTCATTTCTGCCTATGCTTCCATGTGATATAATGGACTCCATCTCCTGTAGGATACGTAGTTTGTCCTTCGTCCCAAAAATGTCGTAGTAGCTTTCCCAAATACCCTCGATGCCATGACTACGCTCTCCGGTGGGATAGTTGCCAGTTTTGTCTCGAACATACTCACGGCACAAGTGAGGATTAAGAATATTTTTAAGAAACCAGATAAGCGTAATGCCGTTTCTACAAACGCGCGCCTCATCGACAGGGTTGCCCAAGCAGAGCGTACCGTCAATATTGATATGCCTGGATGAGTTTCTCGGCAGAATTTTGTTTCCGGTTTCCTCTACAATAGGGAACGAGTATGGATAGTTTGAAGTAATAGTTATTCTCACCTGGTAATCTTCAATCGCTATGGTATCGTCATCACTATGAGCCGTAAAAACACCTTCAATGACGACATACTTACCCGGCACCCGACGCAATGTCGGATACCGCGTAAGTACATGTTGTATGTCTTTTTCAATTCTATTCATTATCTGCACCACGGTTGTTTTATAATGCTTCCCGAGGCAACACGAAGAGCGGCATTTAACTTCTCGTCGTGGCATTCCTCATAGGGTACTCTCGTTACTCCAGTTGAAGTAATTTCGAAGACGATAGGCTCCGGCTTTGACTCCTTCGGCTCAACGGCCGTGTTTAGAAAATCCGAAGATGTGGATAGCTTTTTTATGTACTCCTGTTTGGCTTCATAGTGAGGCGGGTTATCTTTATCATCTACGATTTTCTTGCTGGACGCGATAATTTTACCTCCAGCTCTTTTGTAATCCAGAACCTGCAGTGAGGTCTCTTTAGGCCCAGGATTCTCTTGCTGCGGCCGGTCATTAAAGAACGACCAAGAGCAGTGGTGAGGCGCCAAAAATAAGTCCCAATCAAGCGCCTGCTCCTTTTTGTCATTCTCATATTTCTTCGTCTTCTTCAGGATTATATCCCATGAGTAATGGTCCGAATCACCACCAAACATAGCAAGGCCTGAAAACGTCTCATCACCAGCATTTTCCTTGAACCGGGCCTGGAATACAATGCTTGTGGAATTTTTGTCTTTTTCTGCTGAATTCAGGTGTTCTTTGAACGGAGCATGGATGAAAACAGAGAAAGTGTCCTGCGTTTTATTATTGAAGGCATTTATAACAGTACCGGGTATCGCACGCAAGTGGTTCAGGTCACTATATTCCTTGTTCCCGTCATAACCAATAATTTTAATGCGATTACCTGGTAAATCCCTGTCGGCATGTTTACTTCTATGCAACTCCAACCGCCTTTCTGCTTCACTCTGGTACGCATCCTCATCGTCATTGGTGTGTTCCTCTGCGATCATAGGCGAAAACCACATCTCATCGATGATAATTTCGTTCGCTTCATGATTCTTGGCGGAGTATTTTTTAGGGTCCCCCTGATAAAAGTTGGCTTTGTACCCCCGGCAATGGTCACAATCGCCGTGAGTCAGCACAAATACATCCACAAATGGATTTTTGTCTCGTTTGCTGATGGACGTCAACAGATCCTTCTTTACATCAAACACCAGTGGGTCGGCGCTATCTATAGAAGCCTGGCGAATGTTACAATCGACGAGTATCGTAGTCCCGTCCTTCAAGGTAATAAGAGACTGGTCGCCGTTTCCTACCGGGGAAAATTTAATTTTGTTTTTCATATTCTATTTTAATTGATTACATTTGTTTTGAGCGTTGTGTGCTTTATGACGCCGCACCTTTTCTACTCGGAATCGTTACTAACGGTTTTTGGTAGTATATTGGATATATCGAAATGGCCTGGCAAGATTTACAGGATGAACTGCCCGAAAACCTTATTGAATACATTCAATTGAAGGACGATGCTGATTTTGCTGAAACTGCAAAAGATGCTTTTCGAGCCTTAATGTTTCAATACCAAAAGCCTCTTTTAGAAAAGCTAATACCGGTATGTGTGAATTGGGGTTACGATGAACAAGTTGCTCAAGAGATAGCCTATAATACATTTGATAGGGTTTGGAAGTACCCCAAATACAATAAAAGCAAGATAAAATGCACTGACCCGAAAGTAGGAATGCTTCTTTACCTATTGGGAATAGCTCAAAACCTTTTAGCTAATCATAAAAAGGAACAAGAAAGTAACAATCCCTTTACAGGAGACGAGCAAATCGTATGGGATTTTCCTGACTTGGGTGAAATTAATGCAACTGCTGAACGAAAAGCAATTTTGGTAGACCGGTATGAGTTAATCAAGAAGGCTTTAGCGAGACTATCTCCAAAACACAAGGTCATATATTTGACATATAAACAATATGAGAAGGAAATCAACGATGGCCATAAACTCCCAAGGGAACTATTAAAACGATTGCGCGACGAACTCGACATAAGTCAAACGTCTATTCGAGTTTATAAGAATCAGGCATTTCAAGTAGTAGATGAATATCTAAAAATATATGGCTCAAAATAAAAAACATATTACCTCAGATAACATAACCGAATGGTTGTGTTCAACAGGTTTTCTTGTTCCAAGAAACGAAATTGAGCTTGCACGATTTGATAAAATCCATGGTGACACTAACTATAATCTAACAGGAAAAGAATTAGACCCAGAAAGGATAATTAAGGGTTTACCTTTTGAAAAAAAGATTATACAATTGATTCCGGATGTTGCAAAAGAGGATTTTACGGAATTCAGAATGGCTGCACGAAATGGGAATGCGCTTCCAAAGCATATCATGGATAAAATAAAGAAAAATCAGAGTAAGCCTAAGAGTGATGGAACTGAAGCGTAAACGGTTAATTAATCAATTGGTGGATTTTATTGCCGAGGATTTCATGGAAGGCAATCAAATGTCACTAACGAGTATAGCCAGGTACGAACAAGTGAGCTATTACTTTGATAATTATGAAGATGCCTTCGACGGAATGTTGTTGTATGACAACAAAGATTTCCATATCCACATCAATTTAGACTCAGGCAATACAGAAACTTCAAAAAGAGGACGCTTCACATTTGCACACGAACTCGGTCATTATTTTTTAGACGAGCATCGATTAGGATTGAAATATGGCAAGCTTGAACCGCATGCTTCGTTTCATAATTTAAACCAAAAGTCTTTAATTGAGGTTGAAGCTGATTATTTTGCCAGTTGTCTCTTGATGCCACAACAACAATTTCGAAAATGTTCGAGTGGCAAGAAGTTTTCATTGGATACTATCTTAAACTTATCCAATAACTTTCAGGCAAGCGTACCATCTACCATAATTCGCTTTGCAGAAATAGGTACCCATGAAATTTGCGCAGTTGTATCTAAGGACGGTATCGTAAAATGGTTCGCGAAAAGTGAAGATTTCCCAAGTTGGACACATAAATTCAAACGAGGCGAGCGGTTACCAGCTAACACTGTGGTCGGAGAATATTTCACGATGTCTGACAGGAAGTTTACAGAAATAGAGAGAGTGGATGCCGACAGTTGGTTTTCACCATCAAAGGACGATAATCGGGCCGATAGGCAAATGTATGAGCAATGTTATTATTCTGATTCCTATGGGTACGTGGTTAGCTTACTGTGGTTTGATTAGTGTCTCGAGTAGCGAGAAGCTTTCCAAAAAATGTTCTGCCAAAAAATGGAGTTAATATCAAACAGCACCGGTAACTGGGATATTTACAGAACGGTCAATGAAGAGTCTTTCGATGCATTTATAATTCGTTTCCCCAAAATGAATTCCAAGACAATAATAAATTCCTACATCGGAAAACATGTAGTTATTAAAGACCTTGGACTTCCAACACTAAACACAGTAGAGAGATTTGAGTTAAATAGCAGGACAGCGATAAGAACGGAAGATTTAAACTATCGAAAAGACAGAATATATGTTAGCCCCAACAGTGTGTATGGTAAATCGAGAAAGCTATTAGATGCCTTAAATCCTTACGCAAATAGTAGTCATGAAAAGATATGGCCTGAGTACGAGAAGTTCCGTTATACAAACAGACTCGAAAAAATCACAAACTTTGAGGAATTTGTTACAATGTAAAAAAAGAGGTACTTGTCGCTTCAAAGCAAGGTGTTTTAATAGAGTTTGATTCTTACTTCTTCGGAAGCGATAAACTGGCTAAGGCTTCAGCCATTGATTATAAACTTGTTGATTTAGACCATCTCTTTGTAGATGTGAAAGAAAATGCTGCTATCCTTTATGAAAATAATTTATCAGAATTTGACCGCGCCGTTCGAGGATTTATCAAGTACTTCTTGGAAGATACTACGCAATCTTTATATTTGGTATAATTCAGCAACTGAGAAAGCTCTGAATGAAACATGTTTTAATATCATTATTGACCAGGTTTCGCAGCGGTCATATCATTTCTAATTATTAAAAAAACAGGCGCGTGACTATCGCTCAAATAATGGCAGGCACTTTAGCATAAAAAACCCTTCTGCGAATGTTACAAAGTGCTTATAGTCGGGGTGAATAGAATTTGGTATAAGTATGTTGTAACGGTGCACATTTTCTCGTATCCATATTTTAATATCTGCATCGCCGATTAATGCAGCATAGTCATGGTGTCGTAACAGTGATTTCGCCAGGTTGCTTGATGATGATGTGGGGCTATAGTGTTGAGACTGGTATCGAGCATTGGACTCTGGACCAACTTGCCCAACTTTTAGATACTGGTCTCCGTGTTTAAAGATGTATACTGCTGAGTGATTTATTGGCAATCGAGCAGGCAGATGATTTTGAAGACCCATTTCCCAGGTCAGTACTGTTATCTCATTCAAGTCGACCGTGAAGCCAGCAATTTGAGCGGCATGTACAAGCGATGTAATATCCTGTTGAGTTATCATCGTAAATATTGTTAACCAAGTATAGCAAATTAATTATGGTAAAACAAATGGGAGTACCTCTTAAGGACTGGCGAATCGATACCCCCTGATTCGTAATCGGGTGGTCGTTTGTCAATACCATTGAATTGAAGCCTTGCTGGACATGGCTTTCGTCGCCCTGTCGTTTTTCAGTCAATGCAACTTGCAATAAAACTTGCAGTAAAGGCGCCCGCGAAGTTTCGCTGAGGGCTATAAATGCCGGTTTCATCAAAACGAATTAAAAATTAATCCATGTAAAAATTGCCCCTTGAGGGTTAGTTAGCCGGCAAGATTTGCGAATGGTCGATTACCGCCATACTGTTTTTCAAAATCCTTTATTAATCCCACCTCGACGGCTCTCGGATCTTCATTTAAAAGTGGCTTCCAGCAAACAAGCAGGTCTTCATGAGGCAAGCTGCCAGATAAATCTCCCTCCCCAATGACTAATATATTTTTCCGTCCGAAACCAAACTATTGCTTCAACCTGGATTTCAGCGTTGTGTCGGATTCTACGGTCTTTTAATTTCTCACGTTGACAATATGATTGTTGTACCCATGTTGTACCAAAGAAAAAGACCGCACGAAGCGGTCTTTTCTACATATACCGGAGAAATAAGGAGGAAGGGAACAAGGATACCACTGAACCCACCTGCCAGCGATGCTTGATAAACGATGCAACGATGGAGGCCACGTTGGAAATATTGGCTAAAAATCCGCTGGGGCTTACACTGTATTACGATGAGTTTATGGGCTTCCTGAAATCTATGGACAAATACCGAAGCGGCGATGATGTGCAAAAATGGCTTTCAATATGGAGCGGGAAAATGATACGGGTGGACAGGAAAAAACAAGATAGCACACTAGTAACAATGCCATTTATGAACAACGTTGGTACAATACAAACTGACGTGCTAATAAAATTCATACATAGTTTCAACTAACATCATAATACATTATTAAAAAGCCCTGCAATCGTAGGGCTTTTTAATTACTTCACTCCGATGATTATATGCTGCCTACCCAGCAGACATTAAATCGTGTAATCAATCCGATAATGGACTGGATTTTAAAATAAGCAAAGTCGTGCTAACTCATGCCATCAAAATATTTTATACTATGCCATGTAAAAATTAAGTACATGTTGTAGGTTTGTACTAATCCATAGTAACAGTTCTTTGAGGCAGCGATATCTACTTTTTGCAAACAAAAGTAAACATCAGGAAAAAAGGGTAAAATAAACGTGATTTGGGTACACTTTTGAGTACACAACAAACAAAAAACCCCTGCAAATCAGTATTTACAGGAGTTTTAAGTTTTTATTACGTGCCCCTAACGGACATTTCTTCGAACCATTTACAGGAGTTCTTCCATCAGATATATGCATTAAAAAGAATGATAGACGGAAGAAATCCTAGCCAATATCGTCTTTCAACCTACCAATCCACCTAATAAATCTAATTACATATAATAATGCCTTTTGGAGTAAATTATATTCAAGTGTCGGCAAATAGCTTTTAACCTTCTTTTCCCATTCGCTCAGATAATTTTCGTATGAAGTGCTATTTGAAATTTCAAGATACCAATTCGGAAATGACGCAAGCACCTTTGCCATCATTTCACTAAGCAGTTGGAGACTTTCGCTTTCTTGTTCACTGGCTCCAATTTCCTTGATATACTTGTGCAACTCCTGCTTCCCAGAGTGCATTAGCCAACTTCTATCTTTATACGCTTCAATTATTGCATCGAAATATTTCTTCCTGTCAATCTCAGCAACAGAATTTAGCCCAATTAAGGCATGGGCTAGCTTACTTTTCATTTCCCCTCTAGTTGAAAATACTAATAACGTCTCGGCGGAAATTAGGGTGTTTAATAGCTTGTATGAAATATCATCAATGGAAAACTCACTTCCGATGAGACCACGGTTATAAAATTTCATAGACCTTAAAAATAACTCCTGTAAAGTATTTTGTTTGTCTCTGAAAATATTGTTGAAATCACTAAAAATCTTTTGGGTGTTTGGGTCTCGCAAAAAGTCTACCTCGTAGTTAACGTATATCATTTCTCTAAGGGGATAATGATTATAATTTCTATTCCCATCTGTACAAAAGAAATGATTTGCTTTTACCCACTCAGTAGAAAATGGAGATCGTTTTATTTTATTGTGTGCTGCTAGTGTGTTAATGAATAGATTGATATACTTTAAGACAAAACTACAATACTCCAAAGTTCCTATCTCATCATATTGCCCTACTTCTTTAATAATTAGCATTGGTGTTGAGGGTAAATCGGAAGCTCTTCCATGAACAAAAGCACTTATATCCCGCTTCACTTTTGCTTCATCCATACCGGTGGTAACTACAACCTCTTGCACAATATCGTCCACTGCATTTGGTTTGCTGAACATGCCACCGTTAGCGTTGATGAAATGAAAATTGTTAATAGAAAAGGGTGATTTTAGTGTCGCTCCTTTTAGAGGAATTATGATGAAAACATCGCCTTTATTCGCCTCCAATTTGTGAAAAATCCGATCGATTATCCCATAAATATCATCGTCAGTAAGAGTTTTTGTTTTTTCTACTGCTAATGCTTCATTTAAAAAATATAAGTATTGCTGGAGAGACCAGACATCATTATAGTATTTAAAAGCAATTTCCAGAACTTTCTCGCATGGAGGGTCTTCGACATCAACATCCCATTTATTTTTTGCCCTACAATAACCGAAGAGCGTTCTGATTGAGTTTTTCAGTTTTTCTTTCATACAGTCACTTGCAATGCCGTTGTTATAGTTGAAAATTATTGACGTCTAACAAATAGTGGATTCGTGTGCGTTAGAGTACGGCCATAGTCTAAAGGTCAACTGCGTCTTCGTCGTTATTGTCTGAATTAACATCTTTCTTTTTGTCCGGCAAAATATCAACTTCTGCATCTTGCTCTGGGAAAATAGATGAAAAATAATCGAGATTTAATTTGTCTGTAAAGAAGTCTTTCGCAGGGCAATTAACGATCTGTATGTTGTCAACAGAGACTCCAATTTTATTAGCCAATTCCAGTCTAATTTCGTTGTCCTTGCCGTTTTTTTGAGGCTCGAAAACATTTGCCAGTATACGCTTATCTGGATCGTTCTTTACTGCGCTAACTAAGTTGTCGTTAATATGCTTGTCATAAAAGCCATATCCGCTAATTACGATAAGTTCTGCCCGAATACAGGCTTCTCTAAAAGCATAAAAATAGAACATATAGGGGTCATATGATTGCAGCTTGTTTTGCACCCCGAATATGATTTCCATTTCTAAGGGATTAACTGAGTCCGTTGCATCCGCATATGTCAATCTTTTTTCCTCGTCACGTTTCCAATCTAATGAGCCATGTAATTTGTATAAAAAATATTGTATAGATTCTTCACTAGGGTCATACCTTCGATAATCCCACTTTCTACTCTCGTTAAAACCTCGCTCAAGAGTGGTGGCAGCTCCGATGTTAGCTTCGACACACATGTCGTAGTTCAAGCTAAATATTCGAAGCGGGTAGTTGTAACCTGTCTCCATCAGTTTACGATAATAAGCAGATTTTGTACGGTAGTCGTCCGGTGTTAGCCAGTTAGTTTTTAATTGGGCAAGAATTTTGGATTTAAAATCTTTTGCCAATTCTAGCTTTGCACCTGCAACAAGGTAAAGTTCCTTTTCCCAACTGCCAATGAAAGGATATACATCAACATTTTTCTCTGCAATATTTATAATAATATTCAAGAGGCCAACAAGGTGCTCAATATTAAAAATAATATCCTTCGGTTCAACGCCCTTAATCCGTTCAAGATGATAATGTGAACTTTGTATGTAGTTGTACAGATCTTTAAACTCAGACCATTTTGTCGATAGCTGCTTTTCAATATCAGAAATCATCATGAAGGAATTTTTCATTCCCGCATCGCAGCTCGCACCTGCTCCTAATAATATTATTATTTTATCTTCTCCAAATTGCCTTCTCATACTAAAGGAACCAGGGTTTTAAATTATT
Source organism: uncultured Flavipsychrobacter sp. (assembly GCA_964430995.1). GTDB lineage: Bacteria > Bacteroidota > Bacteroidia > Chitinophagales > Chitinophagaceae > Nemorincola. Next base: position 60,703 of record CAYSIG010000015.1, on the reverse strand, counting down.
AATCTCAAAATGCTCCAAATGAAATTCTCTGAATTTGGCAATAAATTCCGCTATTCTCTGGCAGTAGTAGACGGAGACAGGAAGCTGTTTTGATTTGAATCCCCTCCAATTGGCGCCTGAAAGGTTTATACATTCTTGTAGTAGTCCTTCACGATAAACGTAATCGTCAAAAAGCTCAGGCTTATTGCTATACCAGAATTTTATTAATAGTGGATTCCCGAATCTTTTTGTGATCTTAGGACTACTTAACTGCAGCCCTTCAAACCAAATCAAATATTCAAATTTGGATAGCTTAACAAATGTCCCTTCATATGGCACAAGCCCATTGTTCGAGTAATCAAAGCCAAAGTAATCAGTCTTGTCATTAATGACTAACGCACTTAATTCAACGTCTTTCCCAATTATCGATGATACCTTATCAAGTACCTTTGTTTTGCTAATCCTAAATGGCACATGAAGAGTTACTCGTTTACTGCCAGAATTTACGATAAGTGCTGAAATGTTTGTTACAAGCTTTTGCCAGTAAGTATCATCTGATTCAACTCCTTCACTTAATATCTGTATGTCCTTAAATATTCCGCTAGAATCAGTGAGAACAGAATAAGTAGTATTCTTTTCAATATTATTTCCATCGGGAGTTCGCTCTACATTATAGGACTGTCCAATTCCGATAATTAAGTAATCATTACCGGCAGGCTTCATCTTCCAGGGCTTTCCACCCGATTTTGCGAATATTTGCAAACCGATATTAGCAAGCGAATATTTAATAGCGTTTTCATTTTGAATTAGATCTTTTGTTACGACTTGACATGGAATGCCAGCATTAGTAAACTTATTTTTAAGATAATAGTATTGTCTTTCATTTTCAACGTCCATCTTTGCCTTTGTAATAATTATCGGCAAAATCTCCTTAGCACTATTTTTAATCTCTTCAATTTTTGTGTCAAGTTCGTAACCTGAAAGGCTTTTGAGTGGTGTTCCATGAATATTATCATTATTAAACTTCACCTTAAATAACTTTTCGACACCATTAAAAGTATTGGGGTGTGTCTCTCCCCGTAGCCCTTTTAATAAGGCTACAGCATAAGTCCTATCTTCTTCTAGGTAAATAAAATCATAGATAACGTCGTTGGGATTTATGCTTAAAGGAGCTGATTTAAGCAATCCATAAAAAGGTGTGCTGCTTGTATACCCGTCTTTAAAGAAATATTCTTTAGGTTTGAGTTGGTAAGATTTAATCTCAAATAGTTCTTGTTCAAAATTTAGTGCGAAGCGAGCATTGAGCGTTGGAAGAATGTTCTGCATAAACAATTTAATGTAGTTATGCTTGAACAAATAGAAATCTAAATTGCTTTGACCTTTACTGTTTAGTGCCCCTGAAGCGATTAAAATATCTTTATCCAAGACGTAATGGGACTGAACCACACTTTCATTAACTACAAATTGGAACCCAATTAGTATCCCCCACTTTTGTTGGCTTTTTAAATAATAAGGTTCGATCCAAACACACTTATTGCCTTTAGGATGAGCTTCAACTTTAAAATGTATCCGCTTATTTCTAAGGTCGTCTCGTTTTCGTATAAAATATCCCTCAACCTGCTGACATGCGTCATTAAGCCTTTTGAAAACTCGGTTAGCTACTAAATCGTGTGCCAAGTAGATAGGGGCATTATATTTTTCAAAACCCGGAGTTTCATTTTCGACCACTTCATATTTCGTTTTGCTACCATCTTCGTTTTGAAAATCATAGTATGAGTAGGCATCATCAAAAACGTTTGGTTGGGCAGGGCGTCTATAAACCTGTACTGAAAATTTTTGTCTCGCAAATGCTATAAAGTTAAGTCGTACTGGCTGCATCAATTTGTTACTAATTTAGTTGTTGGAATTTACGGTAATGCAAAAATAGCTATATGTTACCCATTCTTTGTTGTATTTATCCACATTTGATAACTAAAAAGCAGGCACTAAGCCGGCTTTTTAGTCAATTTCAGAGATAATTTAATTGAACGTACTCAAGCGCTCTTTTTGCATCTCTATAGTTTGGCATTATATCAAGTGCTTTTCTGAGCATATTAACTGCCTTAGTATGTTGTCCTGCCTTGGACAAATGGCAGCCATAATTAAACCAAATGCGGGCATCATTAGGTGAGGTCTCAATGGCAAGTGCGTGATATTTTAGCGAGGTATCAATCGCCCCCAATCGGAAATAGTTCTCTGCGATTTCATCATAGTAAGTAGGAATATCATTTTTCAAAAGAGCAGCTTCAAGTTCACTTATTGCTAGCTTATTTTTCCCTTCTTCTCTGAAGTTAATCGCTTTGTAATGGTGTGCAATATCCAGTTTGGGGTTCTTTGCGATTGCTTGATCGTAGTCACTATTTGAACCGCTAAAATCACCTTTATAAAAGCGTGCTACGCCTCTAAATAGGTATTCGTTAGCGGTACGTGGTTCAAAATCACTATACCCTTCGGTTATTCTACTAAACACGAACAAAGCCTTTTCGAGAAGGTCGGGATTGGAAGGCATTTCATAATATAGATCGCAAAAAATATCGAAAGCATCAAGATATTTATCTTCACTTATTAATTTGTCGCCGTGTTTTAATTTTTCATCAAAAGTCATAACAATATCTATTTGAAAACTACAATAAAAGCCAGCCTGAGAACAGGCCAGCCCCTATAAACCCTATCACCATGAAAACAGTATAAATATAGCTAAAAAATTCGCATTTCCCCGCCTGCATTGAACCTTCCGTATTGTATAGCCTTGCCTTTTCCCGGCAGCTCAACCACGCTATCTACGTCATGCTGAAATGTATTTGCTCCTCTGAACTTACCCTCCTTGGTCGTCTGGAAAATGAACACAAAGGACTTATCCGGGTACATAGCCTTCAGCTTGTTCAAATCCTCCGGTTTCAACCCCAGGCGGTTAACACTATCCTGAAAGATGAAATCGTAGAAAGTAAGGCTTGCAGGTATGTTTGCGGCAACGTACAAGTTCGGGTGCTTGACTTCTTTGTCGTTCAGCTTATCCTGTAGTGTTTTATCCAGCCCTTCTTCCCTTGCTGGAAAACGGAACGCATTTTCATCTCCTTAGCGAAGTAAACTATCCACGCATCGCCATCTATATTTATTGTAGTTTCCATCATAGGCAAGGCTTTTTTCATCGGAACTATCGAATTCTTTCTTTTCGAGCCAATCTAAATCCTTAAAAACCCTATGGTAGAACTCAAATAAAACCATATAAAACTCGACTTTTTTCATTTCACCACCAATTTCCCTATTAATATTTCCAAAAATTGCTCTCGCGTAAGTTTTTTCTGACAAGCCTTTAGCAAAAGCTAAAATCCCTTTTTTTGTTTTTCCGCTATCGCCAATAATTCTTTCAGCATTGTTTATGACTTGATCAAGTTCAATCTCTTCCTGATTCTTAGTGCGGTGTTCCTTATTTTCTGTTTTTCTCCTAAAATTATTAAGCAACAATTTATGCGGTTGGTTATTATCAAGAATCTCGGCTGATATTTTACTCTCTAAATACGCTGATACGCATAACAGTGTAAGTGACTTGGCTAATTTATATGAAATCGAAGACTCCAGATCTGTTATATGCTTGTCCAAAGTTGCCAACGGAATGAAATAGTCAAGAATTTTCTCCCCAAATATATTTTTTACCCGACGACGAATTTCAATATTCTCCGTAAACTTCATAGTCTTCAAAAATGAGTATATCTCTGCTACGCCTTGAGAATAATTCTGGTTCATCCTGTCTTCCCAGTCAATTAACTCAAAAAGTGCACATTCTCTCAAACATTCCGAGTTATACTTTTCCAGTAAACCCGGGTATGTTTCATTGTCGATATTGAAATCTTCAATCGATAAGTCGTGAGCCATTTCCACTTTTTGTTATCTAAAAATAGCGGAAATATGCCATTTCACTGCAATAAGTTACATTTTAGTGGAATTTCCCTTCTCCAATTGTGCGTTTCTTCCTCTACTTATGTATAAATCGCGAAACCGTTATTTTTTGGTTCAGTTCAAGCGCTGCATAAAATACATTTTTGTGTTCCCATTCATAAACAAATAGGAAACAATATGAGCATTGAAACATCTTTTCTATTCCCGGTGGATCCTGAAGATTTTTGGAAGAAAATACGGGAAATCGTTCAGGCAGAAGTGCAGAAAATAAATGGAAAAGGCGCAGAATATACGGTGTCCGGCCTTGTTCAAAAGCCGCTATACAAGGCGCATGAAGTATGCGCCATGCTACAGATATCGCGGCAGACCCTTCATACCTGGGTAAAGGAAGGGATTCTGAAACAGTACAAAATCAAGTCTCGGTGCTTCTTTTTGTGGACTGATCTTGTGGCGCTTATACACAAAAAAACAAGCTAGGTTAAGACACTAACTATCCGGTTGCCATTAATCCGAATGCATCCATATTATTCCTAACCTCCCATATTTCCTGTATCCTGCGAGCTGCTTCCTCCTGAGTAACCCGGATATACTTGAAAAAGTCCTTGTGGGTCTTATGACCGGTAATTTTCATGATTAGGGAAATTTCTGTACCTGCCAGGTATTCATTTGTGGCAAAACTCCTACGGCAGGTGTGAGAGGTTATCCATTGCGCCTTGGCCTTTGTCTCCTCAACATTCTTGTTGCCCTTTTTATGACTGAAAGTGATCAGCTGAGTAATTCCTGCCAGCACACCTATATCCTTGATATACCTATTAAATACAGGGTTGGAGATTGTAGGTATAGTAATCGAGAAATGCTTATTAAATATCTCTATTGCTTCATTGCGCAACGGAATGATTACCCATTTGTCCTTTTTCTCTGTCTTTTTGTATAGTAAGTTACCTCGCAGATCGGAACCACGGAGTGTTGAATAGTCGGAGAATCGGAGGCCTGTTAAGCACCCTAAAACAAAGACATCCCGATACATTTCCAGTACCTTATCATAAGCCAGGTCCTGTCGATATATTTTCCCGATTTCTTCATAGGTAAGGTAGATCGCATCCGCCTCCTCATCCATAATCTTAAAGTCCTCCATGTCTATCGGGGCTATTATTTTCCTACGCACCCGATCTTTAATAAATCCTCGTAACTTTTTAATGGTGCATCCCATTGTTGAAAGCTTTAACCCGTATTCAGCATTTAGCTTTCTCTTAAGAACATAGTCGTAGGTAAGAAACTCTACCAGTTCATTGTAAAAGTTATAATCCAAATCTGAAAATGTTATTTTTTTCTTCCTATGCTCTTCAAAAGCTTGTAACCTGGATTCCACGCTCTTAAAATTTGCAATACCCTTCCCCTTAACTTTTCTCTCCTTGGAGGCAATGTAGTTTTTTAATTCACTAAAGAAATCAGGCTCTCTTTTTACAAGAGGGACAATCAAAGGATTCCTCTTCAAAGTTTCCAGTTCAAATGACGGGCTAAACAACCTTTTTACATATTCACCCATATTGGGTTCGCCTATCGACAAACCATGTTCAATAATGCCTTCAACTATTTTCTTTAATCGGTCCAATTCAACATTTAGACCATCTGCATTTCCAAACTCTACGGGTAAGGTCTTGGATATGCATTGCCTTTTGACATTCCAAAAGGAGGGAGGGATTGCAATCTCTGTGTCCAATTGAACTCGATTTTCTGAACTGAAACAATACTGGTAATAAATAACGGCTCTGCCGTCTTTGCGTACATACTTTGAAATAACTGCTTTAAGTGGTAACAACATAATTTGCCGATTTTTTGCCGATTAACAATGTGTAACGCTGCATAAAGGTAGAACTAGCCCTTTTCAGTCCACTGTTATAAATCTTTAAAAATCAACCACTTAAAGTAAAGTGATGTAAAAATAAGTAAGGGGCCACATTGCTGTAACCCCTCTCTCGTGATCCGGATTGGATTCGAACCAATGACCCCCAGCTTAGAAGGCTGTGGGTTTTTGATTTTATATGTACTCACATACCTCTGAAACGCCCTATTTACAGGCTTTTCACTTTTTGTAAGTTCAAATAAGTTCAAATAAAACCAAACATCCTGTGCAAATCCTGTGCAAATTTTTCGTACCTTTATAAGGCTATGAATACAAATGTGATTGTCGCATTAGACCAGCGGCGCAAGAAAAAAGACGGCACATATCCAATTATTTTAAGGCTCTCTCGGGATGAGCGAACTATTCCTATTCCTACGAGCTACAGCATCCCTTCAAAGGACTGGGACGATAAAAAACGTGAAGTCAAAACTAGCTATCAGGGTGTCACTTCGGTAACCAGGCTCAACAATATTTTGGGTACTAAGAGAAAGGCAGCTAGAGATATCATCCTTCGTTTGGAGGAAGATGGCAAAGCTGACGCACTATCCCTAGCGGAGATTAAAAACCGAATTGTTCAACAGGAAGTTTCCGGCTCCTTTTTTAACTATTCGGACGAACTCATAGATGATTTGAGAAAAGCTGAACGTTTTGGTACGGCCCGTTGGTATGAAGGAACAACGAACGTTCTTAAAGACTTTATCAATGGCACTGACAAACATGCAAATAATGGCAAGGCAAAAAACAACAAAAAGGAAGAGTACAAGGGCAAGGATTTGAAGTTTAGGGATATTACCTACAATTTCCTCATGAAATTTGAAACCCAGCATTATGCAGATGGCAATGCTGTAAATGGGCTTTCAATGTACATGCGGGCAATCAGGGCTATCTATAATAAAGCAATTAAGGCCGGAATAGCGGAAGATGAAGCTAACCCCTTTAAAAGCTATTCAATCAGCACTGAACCAACAAGAAAACTTGCATTGGATTGGCATTGGTTGAATAAAATCGTCACCCATGAAATTGATCCAGGTGAACTGTATTTCGACGCGCGTAACTATTTTGTTGCAGCATATATGATGTACGGAATGAGCTTTGCGGACATGGCCTTTCTAAAAAAAGATGACATCATCAGTGAACGCATTCATTACCGCAGACAAAAAACCAGTAGACTTTATGATATCAAGATCACACCCGCATTGCAGGAAATCCTATCTCATTACATCGCACAGTCGCAGGATTCGCCTTTTCTCTTTCCAATCATCAGGAGAATGACCCCGGAGCAGCAGGATAGAGATATGATCTATGGGCGCAAGAAATATAATAAACACCTTAAACGATTAGCGATTGCTTGCGAGATACCGAAAGAACTTTCTGCCATCATGACGACAAAGGTTATCAGGCATTCATTTGCAACTCAGGCGCGACTTGCAGGAGCGCCAATTGACGTTATTAAAGAGATGCTCGGTCATTCCAGTGTAAAAGTGACCGAGATTTATATGAATGCCCTTCCAAGCAACACACTCGATGACTTTAACAACAAGGTTCTAAATGGATTAGGCAGATAATTTAAAATATACTCGCTTCAAATGTGTACCTACTTGCGATATTTGCAAATCAATCAAGCCTACCGAGTTTAGCGCCTAAACTGGCACCTGAACGATCCAAATGCTTATGTACTAACTTCATTTTCAAGCAGCCCTTTTTCTTTAATAGCCAAACACCATTTATATCGCTTGACCAATAATACAAATACAGTTCATCTTCGACCTCGAAAACTTTGCTTGAAAGACACCCGCATAAACACTCACGCATAGCATCCGAATTATTTTTAAGCGTCTGACCAATTCTGACTTTTATAACACAATGCGAATAATAGATATTTTCTGAAAGGTCATTTATTTTATTCAACATCCATTCGCGCGTGTCGTCATTTGCTATGCTATAATATATCAAGTAATCCATGATTACCTCTTAGAACAAGAAACAAAAAAGGAAATATCCCAAGGCAGTCATCTATGTACTCAATTACACGAAATTCAAAGAGTCTCATAGTAAAGAACTGCCTCGGTTGCATCTATCACGAACTTAAATTGAGTGATAATTATGGTAGTGTTATATTCCTATCTTGCACTGTATGAGCTGAAAAGACTCCTAATGCTCCGTTGGAAATATTATTTGGCGGATTATTCGGTGTCGTACCACCACCAGGGCCACTATCCGCCATTAATGCTAATGTAGAATAATACAATGCCACTTTTGAATCTATACATTGCATTTTAACATCGACAACGTCGCCTTTCTTTAGCGTCATATTATCACCATTGATTTCTAATCGAAAGGTATTTAGCTCCCCATTTTTCAATTCATCGTTTTGGATAAATTGCTGGTTGATTAACTTGTTATTTACTGACAAAACAAACCTGTAATTGTTACCTTTTTCAATTAAATCAATATATGAGGGTATCAAATTATACTCCGTTCCACCTGCTGAAACAATTTCCTCCACCTTGATAGAATCAAATTGTACTTGCCGCGGCATTGTACTTTGAGCCACATATGTTTGATTTTCAACCAGCACCGTTAGCGTATACGTTCTGCCTTCCGCCCCAGTTAGGGTAGAGGTGCTATAAATTCCATTCCCTTGCGATGCTAAGGTTTCGTGATTCCCAGCATCATCGCTTATCGTAACGACTGCATTATCCATTGTTGGATAACTTCCTGTATTTGATAGACTAATGGACTTTGTGATTTTCACAAAATACGGGCCAACTTCATTAGTTACATTGCCTTCTATAACAATTCTGGATTGGTTGCCTTTGTATTTCAGATTCACCACTTTCTCGCAACTTGTAAAAAATAAGGCGATAAATATTAAGCTGATTATATTTTTCATGTCTGATTTTTAAAACTTGAAATTATAAGTGATGCTTGGAATCCATTGAAAAAGCGATGTTTGTACCGCATCTATTTTTTGCGGATTAGCTTCATTTTCTTTAAACGTAATGCTGTAGGGATTGCGGCGGCCATATATATTATAGATCCCAAAACTCCACGAACTATGGTATTTTCCTTTCGAGGGCTTTTCGTAGGTAGCGCTTATATCTAGCCTATGGCTTGCAGGCATTCTGTCTGCGTTACGGCTGCCATATTGGTACATGACCATATTGTTAACAACATATTTTCCGGTAGGGAATGTTACTGCATTCCCAGTTGTGTATACAAATATCCCTGACATCGTCCATTTTGATGTCAGGTTGTAAATACCTACAATAGACAAATCGTGCGTGCGATCTTGCTTGGCATTGTACCATTGACCGCTGTTGATACCATTTATTTGCCTTTCCGTTTTCGAAAGAGTGTAACCAACCCACCCGGTCAACTTTCCCTTTTTCTTCTTCAATATTACTTCCATACCGTAAGCCCTGCCATTCCCAAAGAGTAATTCGCTCTCTATATCAGGAACGGTATTAATGTCAGTACCGTCTTTATAATCTATTTGGTGCTGCATTAATTTATAATAAGCCTCCGTATTCAACTCGTAGGCATTATCATTAAAATTCTTGCTTAGACCGACGCTCACCTGATCTGCAATTTCAGGTCTTATGTTGTAGCTATTGCCTATCCATTGGTCAGTAGGGCTTCCGCCAGTAGAATTGCTCATCAGGTGTAAATTCTGAGTATTTCGGGCATAGCCAACTTTAATACTGGCACTGCTGGTCACCCTGTAATTCATAGACAACCTGGGTTCTAAATTGTAATAGCTTTTACCTACTTTTCCTTCTTCCAATTTTATAGATTGAGTAAGTTGATTGTTCTTGTAAAGATTATAGGTATCGCCACCTAAAATATTATAAAAGGAAAACCTCAATCCATAGTCCACACTAATCTTCTCGGATGCTTTCCATGAATTATTTGCATACAAAGCATTTTCGAGTCCTCTTCGGCTTTTTTTATCGCTCGTTATTCCTGTTCCTTTCGTTGTAGTCGGGGTAATGGTATGATGTATGGCATTAAATCCAAAACGTATTGTATTATTAGAATTTAAAAAGAAAGTAAAATCCTGTTTCAGGTTCAAATCCTTGATATTTGAATTAATATTTATCCCATTTCCGTCAGTATTAAAATTGACATTGAAATCATAATTGCTATAGATAAATGAAGTGTTGGAAAACAACTTGCTGCTTACCACGCTGTTCCACCTCAATGTCCCTGTAGCATTGCCCCAATTACTTCCAAATGTTTTCGACACCCCTAATACATCTTTGCCAAAATAGCCGGAGAAAAATAATTTATTCTTGCTATTGATCGCAAGATTAGCCTTAGCATTCAGATCATAGAAATACAATTTTACGTCCTTAAAATCAGGAGATAAATTTGCGAGTAGATCCGCATAAGTCCTTCTGGCAGAAATGATAAATGATGACTTATCTTTTTGAATTGGCCCTTCTACTGTCAATCGGCTACTGATTATTCCAATGCCCCCACTGACATGATAGTCCTGATTATTACCTTCCTTCATTTTCACGTCTAACACCGAAGAAAGGCGCCCTCCGTAATGTGCTGGGCTATTGCCTTTAATAATGGTAGCATCTTTTATAGCATCACTATTAAATGTGCTGAAAATCCCTAATAGATGAGAGGCATTATATACTGGTGCTTCATCCAGCAATATCAGGTTTTGATCAGTAGCACCGCCTCTGACTGAAAAGCCATTGCTACCTTCACCGCTGGATTTTACACCGGGCATAAGTTGAATAGTTTTAACCAAATCTTTCTCACCAAATACAACTGGCATTTTTGCAACTGTTCTCATATCCAGAACTTCCGTACCCATTGAAGATCTGGTAAGGTTTTCATCCTCTTTCTTTGAGCTTACGACTATCTCTTTTAAAGTGGTTTCATCAGACAAATTGATGTTCAATGTGACATTCGAATCCAACTTCAAGGGAAGTAATTCCTGCTTGTAGCCGATGTAAGAAAAGCGCAATGTGTATTTGCCTTGGGGCAGAGAAAGAGAATAAAAGCCGTACTCATTTGTTACTATCCCTATAGTTGGTTGTTCTACAACCGAAACAGTGACCCCGACGAGAGTTTCACCAGAAGACTTTTGCTTCACAGTTCCGCTTGCCGTATACTTTGTTTGTGCAATCAATAATGTTGTGTTGAATAACAGAATGCAGGCAATTACTAGTTTCTTAGACATGGTTGAAATAATTGGTTAGGTAATTTTTGTTCATTCGCAAATCAATTTTTTGAATAAACAAATGTGAGGTCAAAAAAGGCCTTTAAAAAATAAATGAGAAGAAGTGCTAGAATTAAGCGAAGAAGGTAAGACCTGTATTCAACGGCAACCAGAACAAGAATAAAATAAGGAAACCTTAAGAAGAATAGCGGCTAAAAAAATCATCCAGATAGGTTCTTCCGATAGGAAACTCTTTGTCGCCAGCAAAAATTGTATATCCTCTCACTGACTCAATCTTATTGAATGGCAATATAAAACTGCGATGCACACGTATAAATTCGGGAGATGGCAATCTTTCCATTATATCCTTCATAGTCATACGCGCTACGATGGCATTACGATCTTTGATATGAATCTTGAGATAATCGGCTAACCCCTCAACGTAGAGGATATCCGCTATGGGAATTTTTACTAAACTAAAATCTGCCCTAATAAATATATTCTTATCCGTACTTTGGTTCTTATTATTAATGTAATCAAGATAGTCGTAGGCTTTGGCAATAGCTTGTGTAAAGCGCTTTTGATTTATGGGTTTGAGCAAATAGTCAATTGCATTTAGCTCATAACTAACAGCCGCGTATTCTTTAAAAGCAGTTGTAAAAATCACCATTGTTTTTTGCTGCAACGATTTTACTAAATTGATTCCTGTGATAGAAGGCATTTGAATGTCGCAAAAAATTAAGTCGACAGGGAATTTTCTTAAATACTTTAATGCTTCGTTTGGTTGAGTAAATGTTTTTTGCAGCGTTACGCTCTCACACTTATCGCACAGAGATTGAATCACCGTAAGTGCTAAAGGTTCATCGTCTATTGCAATGGCATTCATCATAGTAAGTTGATATACAAAGAAACTGAAAATTCTTTTTCGGCATCATTAATAACCAACAAATGTTTTGAAGGGTATATTAGATCAAGGCGATGCTTTGTATTTTCAATTCCTAACCCACTCCGTTCCGAAATTTCTTTTTGGATAGTCACTTTATTATTTACTACTTTCAACTGAAGTTCCGTTTTATTCATTGTGATTTCAATTTTGATGTGGCTCTTTTGTTCTGAGTTTACCCCATGCTTAAATGCGTTTTCAATAAATGGGATAAGCAGCATAGGGGCAATGTGTAAAGAAGGAATGCCATGTAAATTATAATATTCCAATTTTACACTTCTATCTAAACGCAATTTTTGCAATTCGATAAAATTATTCACGTAATTGATTTCGTCCTCGAGTAACACAAAATCTTGCTGTGTATCTTTCATGGTGTATCGCATCATTTCCGCAAGTTTATCTACCATGTCCGCTGCCTTTGGCGAGGTATCAATAGCCGTGGCGTAAATATTATTCAAAGTATTAAAAAGGAAATGAGGATTGATCTGCGATTTCAGGGATGCAATTTGCGCAGTAAGTTTTTCATTTTCAGTTTGGTTTATTCTGTTGTAGGCAGCCCATAAAATGGACGAGGCAATAAATAACAGCCACAATAAAAGCGAGTTTATTATAATGACAGGAATAATCTTTTCAATTGCAGGGTTGGTTTTAGCTAAAATTTCTGGATTAAAATCAGAAAATATAAACATGATACCGGAAAATGAAACCACCGCTAATATTGACACAAATAAAAAGAAAAAATAGAGCCAATATTTTTTTGTTAGCAGAAACCTCGGAATAAAATACAAATAGTTTAAATAGAAAGTCGAAATCAAAACGGCACTCAAGGCAAAACAAAGTAAAAGATACTTCACGTCGGATTCAGGTGCTAACGAATTGAAAACCTGGTCAGTTGTAAGATAAGGCACGACCAACAATAAAGTCCAGACGAGGGTGTGTATACCAAGTGTAAATAATTTAGCCTTCATATCTGATAATCGCTTTGGAGATACTCAATAATCAAAAGTATGCTTCTTTCTTCCTGATAGAAAGAAAGTGAGAAAAAGGAGCCAAATTCGTAGAAGTAGGGCTATAGCAACGTTTTTTACCATACAGGCAAAACCCATCTCTTGCCTTTTGATAGGCAACAGAGAAGGAGCAGGACAAGCAGGGAGAACAGTCAGACGACAAAAATACTACCCGCCAAAACGAAGATTTTCAGGGTGGAGATTTTTTTTCGGCTGCTGGAGGCAAGCGAAGTGCATACGAAGCGCAGGCTGTTCGTACTGTGCCGGACGCGGATTATCTTGCCGCAGCAAAAGGGCAAGGATGACAGACCACTTACTTCCGCTTCTTTGCGTTAGGGATTGCAGCGTAAATCATTCGATAGAAGATTGCAGCGTAAAGCCCGCCCGCAGGGAACGCCCATGTCATTACACTGCCAAATTATCCAGACAGTTACTTCCTGATGTGCCTCTACAACTCGGGCTATATAAATTGTATCTTTGTTAATACTATATAGTATCGCCAATGAGTTTTAATGACTTTTTCTCGAACATGGATAAGTTCGACAAGTTCAATCGCCAGATGGAAGCGATGGATAAATGGAATAATATCGCCAGGATAAACGAGCGTATGGACCGGCTGGCACACCCTTTGGGTAAGCAGTGGGAGGCCATGGAAAAATTTGACAAAGTGAACCGTCAAATGGAGGCAATCGAAAAATGGAACAACTTCTCAAAAATCAACGATAGTATTGAAAGACTGATTTACCCCATGGGAAAACAATGGGCAGAAATGGAAAAGTTTGAACGCAGTCAACGCGCATGGTCAAAATCAATAGCTGCCCTCTCCCCGACAATCAATGTAACACATGACTATTTCAGCAAGCTTGATAAGCTGCTTAACCCTCCCGGTTGGACGGCACTTCAGAAATCGCTTGAAATAGAAACCTCTATAAACAAGATGTCGTCAATTCTGACGGCAACTGCCGCCATAGAAAAGGACTATTCATTTGTCGATAAGTTTACGAGGCTGAATGACTTTGCATCCAGCCTCGCCGTTGATATACTTGGGGAAATCGTAAGCGTTGATAACTTCCAGTCAAGTTTAACGGGATTGCATGAGAAGATAGACGAACTGCGAAGTGAGCTTAAAAACGAAAAAAACAGTAAAGACCTGTTAAAACTATTCGACCGATGGATAGCCGTTATTGGCATCATCGTCGGCCTGATCGGGATTTATTGCAGCGTCATCAGCCTGCCGTCAAATGCACATGCATCTACACAAGAACTATCAGCCTTGCAGCAAGATACTTTGAAGGGGCTCAGACAGTTGATTGTTCCATCCAACCCAAAGCGAATATATGTTACAAACCGCAAATGCAAAATTCATTCAACACCGTCCCGGTCAAGTATCATCGTAGACAGTATTGGTGCAATCTCGACGGTGGATGTAATCGTTCTTCGTCAGAAATGGGCCTGTGTTTCTTACTATGTCGATGATTCAACCTTTAAATCCGGCTGGGTTGATAAAAACTATATTGATACTTTGAAGGGAGTTAAACGTTCAGGCAACCAATCGCTATTTAACCGCTAATTTTAAAGAGATATTGTCGCCAATATCCGCTTTCCTTTGAAATACAACGATATTTTAACCATACTATTGACTTTATTGGATTTTAACAGTAACTTTGAATATGTTCTATAGAAGCATAAACCCCATTTTTTAGGGTTTTTAGTTCGGTAAGAAAAATGGCAATAGGTAGCTATATATCAGCAAATGTCACCTCGGAGCAGCTTCAATTTCTGAAGCTGCTGGATGAGTATGAGGTGGAAATATTCAACCTGGATAATATCGAAGACTTATTAAGCCACAAGTTTGAGAACCTGAATGAAATTCTAGAGAACCTCGTACATAAGGAACTGCTATCCCGTATTGAAAAGGGTAAATTCTGCAAGCCCACCTTTCGGGATGAAAATGTCTTAGGCACCTTCATTGCGAAAGAAAGCGCCATTGCTTATTGGTCTGCCCTTAACCTGCATGGACTGACAGAGCAATTCCCCAATACGATATTCGTTCAAACGAGTTTCAAGAAAAAAGACAAGTCTGTATTCGGCACAAAGTATAAGTTCATACAGATAGCCAAGCAGAAAAGATGCGGCATTATCACGAATGGATATGGCAGCCATACATATAAGATAACCGACATCGAAAAAACAATTGTAGATTGCTTTGACCTGCCGGAGTATTCAGGCGGCTATGCGGAATTACTCAGGGCATTTTCAAAGGCAAATCTATCTTCGTCAAAACTGATTGAATATTGCAATGCAGTGGACAATATCTCCATCATCAAGCGCATGGGCTATCTGGCGGAGGTGCTGAATAAAAAAGGCATGAAGGCTTTTATTCAATTCGCAAAAAAGCAAGTAAACGAAGCTTACAGCCTCTTCGACCCTTTAAGTTCGGACGGCGGGGAATACATTAAGGAATGGCGAATACGCCTGAATATAACCAAGGAAGCAATTTTGTCGATGACGAACAAGGAATATTAATGATCCGCAAAAAAGAAATAGAGCAATTGGCGGAACAACATAACGTTGCCAGAAGCACAATCGACAAAGATTGGGTACTAGGACATTTTATTGATGCAATCTTCTCGGTAAAAGAGTGCCGGGAAAGCCTTGTATTTAAAGGCGGCACCTGTTTAAGAAAATGCTATTTCCCTGACTACCGCTTTTCTGAGGATCTGGATTTTACCTCTACCAATCCTGACTTTGTTCTTGATGCAAAGCTGCTCGCAAAAATTACGGCTCTTGTTACAGAGAGAACAGGCATACCCCTCCACATACAAGAAGTAAGCCCATTGATGCACAAAGACGCACTCATGGGCTATGCCGCTATTATTAAGTTCTGGGGCGCTGACCATCAGGCAAATCAAGCACCACCACCACCGGCACGCTGGGCGACAAGTGTAAAAATTGAAATCACCCTGCATGAGGTTATATTATTCAAGCAGGAAGACAGACCCGCAAGTCACCCCTACTCAGACAAGCTTTCAGAGGCCGCCAATAGTATTCCCTGTTATGCACTGAATGAGGTTATCACGGAGAAACTACGTGCCCTCATTCAAAGGTCTTATACTGCTCCAAGAGATTTTTACGACCTCTGGTATCTGAACAATCATATTGAAGACATTGACTGGCCCGGCATCGTTGCAGCCTTCCATGAAAAGATGGCTTTCAAGGGTCTTGAATTTACAGGCGTTGAACAAATGATTAACGAAGAAAACGATAAGTCGCTCCGGTTAGCTTGGAAGAACAGCCTGGGGCATCAAATACAGGAAGAACAGCTACCAGCTTATGAGGAAGTAAGAGCAGAGCTTACGGAACTATTCGAAAGAATATTTGCCGCATAACGTTTTTCTTTCCCACCAGCATAATTGAATCTCCATCTAGGCCAGGATCAGAAAAACGAAGGTTTTCCTTGGCCTTTTTTCTTCTCCCTTTTCATTTCCTTTTCGCGCCTTTTTTCCGCCTTGATTTGCAATTCTGCAGAATATCGTTTCATTTGTTCAAAGAAACGAGCCTCAGGTGATCTGTCTATTGTGGCTGCTTGCCTGAAGAGTTCCGCTAACTGCTCTTGTGCTCTCCTTTGCTGTATTTCCCCAATGCGTTGAGATAATTCAGATCGTTCTTGCGCAACTCGCCTTCTATCATCAACCCATGACTGCAACATCCCCCAGAATTTACTCTTTGGCTTTTCTGCTGCTGCGGACTTGCGTGAAGCTTGATTAAATGAAGAACTTGTTGGCGGTGTTTTTTGTCTTTTCAGGTCATATTCACGACGAAGAACTGGATCTGACAATGTTGCGTAAGCTTCAGCAGCTATTTTAAAATTATCCTCTGCAAGAGCGTCCCCAGGATGTTTGTCGGGATGGTTTGCCAAAGCGAATCTGCGGTAAGCCTTCTTAATAGTTTCCGCTGTATCATTGTCTTCAATGCCGAGAAATTTATAAAAGTCTATATTTGAATAGTGATTCTTAGTCATTCAAGCCCCCTCAAAGATTAACATATAATACCATGGAACAATTAAGAAATCGTTGCTTGACGATGCAAGGGGATGCAGGTCGGAAACGACGATTCTTTGTACAGAAAATGATCTAAACTCGCATATTCGAAAGAATATTTGCCGCTTAGAGCTTTCTACCTATCCCTTCACTGGCAATGGTGCTTAGCTCAGTCAGGGCAAAGTCGTACAGGAATTTGGCTTTATCAACGCAGTAAAATGGAGAGATAGGATTAGTGTCAGCAAATGGTGAGACGGCAAGTACACCGCAAAGCATTCTATTTATTGGAGAAAGTTTGTAGTTTTATTACAAAGAATCCGTTTGAAATAGCCGAAAACTACTTATATTATGACTACGATAGAAGGCTCATCAGAAGAACAGAGTACGAATGCTGATATAGCAAAGCTACTAAAGGAAATGGATTTTAAATCGCCGATAAAAATCACACTACTTGATGAAACTAACCGCGTAAAAACCGCAAATACTACTGCTAATTCGGACAAGGTCTTAGTAACAACTGTTGGTGAAGCTATTGCCTTCATGGATCTACTGCTGCGAGAGGGAAAAAACACATTGGGAAGGGTAAGCCTAGAAATGGACACGCAACTTCAAGTGCTTGTTAAAAACTATGCAGAAGCATTCAAAAATACTTGGAATTCTGTTTTAAATATCACGACGAAGCATAAGATAAATGCAGCTGGTTTTCCCGGAGGTGTCGTTTTGTTTTTTGAAGGAACAAACGACACTGAACAACCAGATGTGATAGCTGGTAGCTTTCTAGATATTAGATATGCTTGGAATGCCGTAAAGGGCGAAAGTAAAATCAAGGATGAAGACTTACAGCATTCCTTTGAAAGAGCCGCAAACGGTAAATGGAATAGCGATGAAACTGACTGTTATATTTACGGGGACGGAATTTGCCTAATTAAAGGAAATACGGAAGATTTTTTCTCAACGGAATCAGTGAAACAAGATGTAAAAGTTACGTCTGAATATCTTATGTCAGAAGTGAAGAAAACATTTAAAATTTAAGGCAGGATGAGTTCAGCAAAAAATAATAGTAAAAACTCGATCAAAGAAGGAAAGATTGTCACGGATGCAATCCTATCTGCCTATCAACAAGCCAGTAACGATTGTGATAAACGATTTTCAGCTTTTGAGACGACCCAACTCGCCATTGCAACGTTGAATGCTAATCAAATAAAAGAGAAGGATGCAATTATCCAAAAGTGGCAAGATAAAGAGACTCAAGCAATAACCGATGCGGCAGAAGAAGTAAAAAAATTAGCGAAACAAAAACGCAATAAAAATATTATTAGTGGCATAGCAATTTGTATCACTATCGGTATTTTATTAGGACTGTCAGCTAAGCTAATAAAAGTCTCCCCGGTATCGCTAGAATTATTGTTCCTTTCATTCTTTATTGCGCTAGGCATTTATCTCGGTGCGAAAACGAAAGAAACGTCACCGATTACCTTTATAATAATATTTATATTTCTGGTAGGCATTTCTCTCAATATGGTTGGGGCGAAGCAACTTCCAAAGTGGGCTATTGCAGCTTCTGATAAATTTGGTTTGAAGATAGACAGCAGTTATTTTCAGGGAGACATCGGAAAAATTAATCCAACTGCAACTAACACACCACCAAAAAGTGACACGACCGAAAAAAAGTAGTCCAAAATTCTCTAAATAAGCCATTAGGAGGAACTTACGATGGATAATAAGCCATTTGATGAACGCATCATTTCTAACTATTTAGTCAAAGCCGAATGGATAAAAGATGTAGAGAATGAGAAACTTAAGTTAGTTGCAAAGGTAACAAAGTGCGATTCAGGCATTACCATCCCGGTCGAGTTTGACACGGTTGAAGAATATTATGAATGGTGCGGAACATGGAAGGGCGCAAACAGCGCCACAATTTTGCAACCGTCCGACAAAGACTAGTCCCTATTAAAAAACAATATATTCCCTATCTTTAAAATAAAATCTCACAGATGGACGTCATATGTCTTGAAGATGCAGCTTATTTCCGCCTGCTTGAACAGACCCTGAACTTTGCTCGTGAAAAGTTCGGCGTTACGAAAGACAAGTGGATTTCAGACGAAGAGGCGATGCACTTACTCAATATCAAGTCGCGGACCACACTCCAAAACCTTCGGGATGAAGGCAAAATCAGGTTTTCGCAGCCCCAGAAAAGGGTCATTGTTTATGACCGCGAATCCATTGAACAATACCTTGAGAAACACGCTCATAATACTTTCAAATAATGGAACAGGATAAAGAAATTTTACCCGATCCCGCTTTCATCCAAGGTATGAATGAAGGCTATTACTTGGCTAAATATATGCCCGAGGTTGCCGATGGTCTTTATAAAATCGTGAGTGATAGCGAGCGTATTCAAGGTTTCAAGGCCGGACGTGAAGAGTTTATGAAAGAGAAACTGGCAGAGCGTATGAAGTCATGGGAGTCCAGGGAGAAGAAAATGGATAAAGACATTCTGAGAGACAAGGACCTTGATAAATCAATTGATGACCTTGAACGTGAATAGAACTGGTTATTTTTCGCGCTCCGCCTCCTTGTCGTCTTTCTCCCGGTTCTTGTCGATGTTTTTTTGCTTTTGTTCCTGAATCCTTTTCAAATCAACAAAAAGTGATTGAACCGGCTGAGGCTGTTCCTTCGAGACGAAACGGGAGTCGGATGCTTTGACCGGGATATCACCTTCAATCTGCGACAATTGTTTTTTTGATTGCTGTGTTTCGTGATTTCTTTCGTTGTTAGGCCGAACTTTAACGGGCTCCGGTATACCGGGTTGATCTGCTTTTTGATACTCCGGGTTGATAAATTTTGACTGAATCTGAGTATTAGGCGTTTTTGGTTTCTGGCTGTTTTCAGTCTCCTTAAAATGTTCAGTCAAATTCTCTTTTTGCCTCGTCTGCACTTTCCTTAGATTGTGTTCAGGCATTAGCTTTTCAAAAGCAAAATTGATTGCGGATTGCCGCTGATCTTTTGGCAGGGCTTCCGCTTGCTCAAAGGTATTTTTGATTGCAGAAAATCTGGTTGTTTCAATATCCCGATTAAGCTGTTGAATACGCATATAGGGACTATCTGGGCCGGGATGGTTTCGGGGTTCCAGCCTTAATTCTGGCCCGCGACCATATTCCTTTTTGAGTGCCGTTTCGAGTTGGACGACGCGCTTTGATGCCTGTTCGATCGCATCGTAAATCTGCTTTTCCTGTAGAGATAAATCGCTATCCACTCATGACGTTTGAATCCAAGATATAAAAAATCCGTAGAAAAAAATTATATTCAGGGTACTATATTTGAAAGTGCAGATATATCTTTAGGATTAAAAGGATTTTCAAATGTCAATTCTCGGCCAACCCATTCTTAAACTTAATCAGGCAAACTGGACTGTAGGCAATGCTGTCGAGGGAGTGCAAATATTTGGCGGCATTGGCTCAGGCAAAACTTCAGGCTCAGGCAGAACGCTTGCGCTTAAATACCTTGCGGCAGGGTTTGGTGGATTGGTGTTAACAGTAAAACCTGGAGACCTGAACGATTGGAAAGAGTATTGTGACCTGACCAATAGAAGCAATGATTTAATTGTCATTTCGCCTAACGAAAGCAATTTCTTTAACTTCCTCGAATATGAATCCCAAAAACGAAAGGGGCATGTCACAACGACGGCGAATATCCTTGATGTCTTAAAAACGGTTATTAAGGCTGATGAAGAAAAGACTGCCGGTAAAACCAACGATCCATTTTGGCGTGACTCTCAAGATATGCTACTGGCGACAATCATTGATCTTTGCCTACTAGCATACGACAAAATCAATATAAGGCTGCTGTATGACATTGTACAATCTCTTCCGACTAAAGACGGTGTATTAGCGCAATCGGCCTTTGGCCTTGCCATGGCAGCGGCTAATACCAAAATACAAGAGCTGATAGATACATGGGTCGTGAATCTCTCGTCTAGTGAATTGGATAGACTCTCGGTAAATGAGTATACACTGAACAATGCCGCAGCGGAGCAGATCCCAGAAGCCCGTCGTCTGAAAATGATTGACCAGTTTATTTTGAATCTTGTTAATTTGAGCGAGAAAACTCGCTCGACCATTGAGTTCTCATTAGTGGGGTTCTTATTTGGCCTTATGCGAGAACCCGTTTACTCGCTTTTTTGCGAGAAGGAGAGCAATGTCTTTCCTGAAGACTGTCGCAAAGGAAAGATTATCCTGATTGACTTGCCCGTGAAGATTTATCACAAAGCCGGACGTGATTGTCAAATATTGTTCAAGTACATTTGGCAGAGAGCGATGGAAAGGGGCAATGCCGAAAAACCTGTTTTTCTTTGGGCAGATGAAGCTCAAAACTTCTTGCATGAACATGACCCAGAATTTCAGGCAACTGCGAGAAGCAGTATGATTGCAACTGTCTATCTCTCGCAGAATTTACCGAACTATCATGCCAATATGGGTGGAGAGAAATCAGAGTATAAGGTCAAAAGCTTTCTCGGAACACTTGCAACAAAAATATTCCATGCAAATGGGGATTATGAGACAAACAAATATGCTTCGGATCTTATCGGCGACAGAACTTATAAAGAGAAATCGACGACAACGTCCTATAGCGGGAATAGTAATGCCTCAACAACAGATAGTTTAAAAATAGACAAAAGTATCAGGCCAGAGGATTTTGGGAAGCTACGAACAGGCGGTGAATTAAGAAACGGTGCAGTGGATTGTATTATACATTTTCAAACCGCCCTTGTCGGAATGACAGAAAATCATCTAAAACTGGAATTCGATCAAAATTACCTCAAAACTATAGGCAATGAGAAATGATAACATCCGTAGAGTCAAGAGACGCGATAACTTTCTATATAAGCTTGTTTTCGGCGTAGCATACTACTGGTCATCTTACCCAAAGTTGTTGCTTGAAGTCTTCATTCGAAAGAATTTTGGGCGCCGATATTTCAATTTTGGGCTTAATCTATTCATCCTTATTGTCCTGGCTGGATGGCCCAAACTTCGTTCTTACTTTCGATTACACGAGGATTTAAATTGGTATTACAAAAAGTATTACAACCATGACGTAGTGTATCATTATTGGTTTCCTTATTTGACTTGGTACATTTTCCTTGCGCTGTTCCTAATTTTCTCCTTTGTAAGATGGGTTGAAATTTTAAGGCAGCCAAAAGAGTTTACACTCAAAACTCGAAGTAATTATTCAGGAGATATCTCCACTTTCTTTTGGACTTTCGGCAGACCTGAAACCAAGAGAATAATAAAAGTAGGGAATCTTACAGATGAAGAACTGAACAAATTAAAGTACAACAGTACGCGATTTATAGAGTCAGTTTTGGAGCCATTTCCTTTCTTTATATTGGGGTTAATTTTATATTTTCTAAACCAAAACTTAGGCGTTTTATTGATAACCTGTAGCCTGTTTTATTCCTTTGGAAGCTACGGTTCCTACATGCTCGTGGAAGAAGAAATTCAGGATAGAATGGATGATATGCAAGGCACCGAAGTAATGTCGTCAGCGTTAAATTCAATTCGCAAAAAGGCAGGTGTGCATACAGCCAGCCGTGAAGTGATAGAACCAGATATCCAAAAAGAAGACAGGGATGCACCCATAAAAGTGTCCTAAGCTGTGCATAGGGAAGATGTCTGATGCTCTAACTTTGATTTTGTATGACGGGAGAAAATTGTCGAAGCGGGCAGCTTTGACAATTTTTGACCACAACAGATTCTGCAGCCTATTTTTCAGAATGGGTGTATATTATTTTCTATCATGATCAGAATGATCCAAAGCAAGGCGGCGGCACATGCCAAGGCATATTTTTCTGATGCCTTGTCTAAATCCGATTACTACATCTCCGATCAGGAGATGCAAGGTATTTGGGAAGGCAAGCTTGCGCAAAAACTTGGGTTGTCGGGGAGCATGTCCAAAGAGGCTTTTTTTGATCTCTGCGACAACCGCCATCCTAAAACTTACGATCAACTGACACCCCGGAATATCGAGGAAAGAACCGTCGGCTACGACATCAATTTTCATTGCCCGAAGTCGGTTTCGATCCTTCACGCCCTTTCCGGCGACGAGCATATTCTGACGGTCTTTAAAGATGCCGTGAGTGAAACAATGCAGGACATTGAATCCGATGCTATGACGCGGGTACGCAAAAATGGAAGGTACGAAGACCGTCAAACGGGGGAATTAGCTTGGGGGCACTTCGTCCACCAGACCGCCCGGCCCGTCGGCGACCACGCCCCGGACCCTCACTTGCATAGTCACTGCTTTGTCTTCAATGCGACCTGGGATGAGACGGAGAAGGAATTTAAGGCCGGGCAGTTCCGGGAGATTAAAAGGGATATGCCCTACTATCAGGCAAGGTTCCACAAGCGGCTGTCTGACAAACTTATGTCGATTGGCTATGAGGTGAAACGCACGGCTAAGTCTTTTGAAATCGACGGCGTGCCGCAAAAGGTCATTGATGCCTTTTCCAAACGGACGGATGAAATCGGTCGTGTCGCAAAGGAAAAGGGAATTACCGATGCCAAGGAACTGGACGAGCTAGGCGCCCGGACGCGGAGTAAAAAACAGAAAGGGCTAACCATGTCCGAGCTGAAAGAATTGTGGAGAGACCAAATAGCCAATCTCGACATTGAAAAGTCCGAGACGGAAAAACCGATCCGTTTTGCCCCACATAAGGAATTACCTGCGGTACTTCCGCAGCAATGCCTTGACTATGCCTTGGATCATTGTTTTGTCCGGGCCTCGGTTATCGGAGAGCGCCGCCTTTTGGCGGTCGCATTTCAGCAGGGGCTTGGCTATGGCTCGGTATCTCTCGATGAGGTCACAAAAGCCTTTGGCGGCGACAAGCGCATCCTGCGGGTTCAGGAGGGGCTGCAATCGGTCTGCACGACAAAGGAGGTGCTGGCAGAAGAAAAGCGTATGGTTGACCTCGCAAAGCAGGGTCAGGGCAAAATAAAGCCCCTTTACACCACAGCCCCGGAACACAACTTAGAGGGCCAGCAGGCAACAGCCGTTAATAACATCCTGACCACTGGCAACCGGGTATCCATTGTCATGGGAAAGGCCGGAACGGGTAAGACGACGACTTTAAAAGCTCTCACCCCCTGGGTTGAGGCACTTGGCAAAGAGATTGTCGCCGTCGGGCCGTCGGCCAATGCCTCCCGGACGAACTTGCGAGAGGAAGGGTTTCCGGAAGCGAATACGGTTGCAATGCTGCTTAAAGACAAAAAAATGCAGGACAAGTTGCAAAACAATGTACTGCTCGTCGATGAAGCTGGCATGATCGGCACGACCGATATGCTGGCAATTCTAGATATTGCCACCAAAAAGAATGCCCAGGTCGTTCTTGTCGGTGACACCCGGCAGCATGCCCCTGTCGTTAGGGGTGATGCCCTGCGGATATTGAACAAAGTTGCCAAAATCAAACCCTCGGAAATCAGCAAAATCCGTCGGCAGGAAAAAGAAGAGTATAAAAAAGCCGTTGAAGATCTATCAAAAGGCGATGTTGAAACCGCCTTCAAAAAACTGGATGACCTCGGTTTTTTAAAAACCGTGGACAGCTCCAACTTGTGCCAACCACTGGTCGAAGACTATATGGCTGCGGTCAAGGATAAAAAAGAAACCCTTGTCCTTTGCCCGACCCATGCCCAGGGCGAAGTCATTACAGAAGAAATCCGGATGAGACTGCGGGAGGCAGGTTTTATCGGCAAGAGAGAAACAGTCTTTGAAAGGCTGCAAAACCTGAATTTTACTCCGGCGCAAAAAGGTGACTGGCATAATTACAAGCCGGGGCAAGTCATACAATTTGAACAAAACGCACCGGGTTTTACGCGCGGGAGCCAATGGGTAGTTGAGACGGCCCAAGGACCGACAATAACCATCCGGCATGATAGCGGTAAGGTGCAAACTCTCCCGAGTGACAAACCCGAAAGGTTCGAGGTTTATACCGTCATGGAAATTGCTTTGTCAAAAGGTGACAAAATCCGGGTGACACACGGAGCCTTCGACCTTAACAACAAAAAGCTTGAAAATGGGCAAATACTGATTGTCGAAGCCGCCGGGAAAAAAGGCGATATTCATCTGCGGAATGAAATTGGCAATACAAGCTATGTCCTGCCAAGGAGTTTTCGGCATATGACCCACGGCATCTGCAATACCTCTCAGGCAGGTCAAGGCAAGACGGTACAGGAAACTTTTATTTTTCAGCCATCGGCTACTTTCCCAGCGACCAATGCCAAACAGCTTTATGTTGACTTCTCCCGCGCAAAAGAAAGAACGCGCTTATATACCGATAGCAAGCTTGAGTTACTGGAACATGCAAAACAGATGGGAGACCGCAACTCTGCATTGGAAATGTTTGGCGACATTGAGAAAGACCGTACTTTACGGATGAGAAAAGAAAAGGAACAAAAACAGGAAATAAATTCACCAATCAAAAAAGAGCGCGATCATGAGCCTGACAGAGAACTTTGACCGCATGAAAGCACTTTCGCCAGACAATAAAAAAGACGGCGATGGTGTAAAAGATATAACCCGTTATAAAACAGCGGGTCAAAGACGCAAGCTGTCCTATGAGGCCAGCGATGGGAAGGCGCGTTTCTTTTTTTACGATGAAATCCGTGACGGCGAATATTCGCCGGAGGACAATACAATTATCATTAAACTCTACGATAAGACAGTTACAATTAAAGGCCGGAACCTTGCGACCTTGTTCGAAGACATCGGTAATCAGGTTGTGAAAAGTATTACGATCATAGATGAGCGATACTTAAACACCGTTGAAGAAGATCAAATTTGCGTGACGCAAATTTTCATTAGCTAATCCCGAAGTTACTTCAACCCAAGCCTGTTCCACAAATTTTTCTTTTTTGGTTGAACACTTATTACGGGAGGATCGGGCAGTTTACGGGTAACATCCAAAGGCACTTTGTTGACATCCGAGGATCTGTCGTATTTTTCCCCGACTATAATTTTGCAATGATGCTCATTATATAGGCTGTCACGATCTGCCCATATCCTGACATCTACTTCCGGACGACTGCAATATTCATGCAAGGCTTGATATGGCTCATAGTCACGTAACAGGTTGTGGTCGATCCAGACAATAAAATCTTTAATTATGCGCCCATTCTTGTTCTGCGGTAACTCCAGTTTGGCTTTTTGAATGAAGTCGGGAACATTATCGAATTTTGAGTATAAATGATTGTTGATACGTGCGGTATAGGCTTGCTTGAACTCTTTGCATTTGTCCGAAAGGTAGGCTGACGAATCAAATGCGCACTTGTTTAGATATATTTCAATTTCGCCAAAGGGGCCTGGATCGTCCCTAACTTTCAAATTCACGTCAGGACGATCACAATAGGCTTTAATCTCAAGATAAGCTGCAAGGGTTACTTCTTTTGCTTTTATAGCTTTGGCGCCTTCATCAGCATAACGAAAATTGAAGTTTGGAATTCTATAAGTAATGATGCCGTGGTAGGTATTACCTTGCCTACATTTTTCGATTTCATCATCTATCTTCTTTGGCAATTCTTGTAAAAAGGCTTGCGTCTGTTCGGCTCTTTGATCCTTGTACTCATCATAAGCTTCATTGATCACTGCTGCTCTCCCAATTCACCCCATCATTTTAAATGAAAGAGATTAAAAAAGCATGAAAAACTGATTTTAAAAATACCGGGTGGCATCTAAAATGCCGCCCGGCAAGAAATTAGTATTCTCCTGTCAACATCAAGACTTTGTCAGTGAAATAAAACTTTATCTCAGCCAAAGGAAAGTCGGTGTATTCAATGTCTTTATTAAAGACCGTATTTCCGTTCCCGTCTTCACAGATAAGAACTGCTTTAGAAGCTGAAAGATCAACCTTAAGTTTCCAGACCTGAAAAGCTTCGGCATGGACTGCTGTTTCAGATTGGTTAAGAACGATTGCATCAATCAGCCAGTAAGCTCCGGCAGTTTCTGCGACATATTGTACCCCGTCCGTGTAAAGGACATTTTTATTTGCCCAATGCCTGTACCAGGTTTCTGTTCCGGTGAATTGGCGAAGGTTGTCCAGTGTCAATGTTTTATCCGTCATGTTCGGTTCCTTTATTATTTTTTGAATGAGAAGAGAAGCGATAAGAGAAAGAAGCCGCTTACGCGGCCTCCTCCCCTTCGGTTTTCTCTTTACGGGCAAAAGCCGAATAATTGCGGTTGCCGACGACGATATTGAAGCCTTTGCCCTTGCTGTGCAGGAAGACAGCCCCCACACGCTGGCTGTCGCCGTTTTCATCTTTGACAAAGACGTAGAAATCGGGAAGTTTTTGGGTGGTTTCGGTTTGGTTCGTCATGGTATTTTTCCTTTTCATTTTGCATTACCCTTTCGGGCGTGCCTCCCGTCCGCCATAGGCGTGAGCGGGGTCAAGATGAAAATTGGGGGAAACCTTTGGGGGAACCGATTATCTTCTTTACCCTGTAAGCGAATGACTCTGGCAGGGGGCCAAGATCGCACGTATGGGTCATGCAATATTTTTGAAATTTGGAAAGACCACAACGAACCCATTAAAAAATGGAACTACTCAAGAAACAGCAGTCTATTTTTGTACAATACGGGACAGGCTGGATATTCTTAAGGGAGTGATTCAGCATGGCATGGCAAGCTAAATTGCTTCATTATCTCGACGAAGACCTTTGAAAAGAAGGTTTGCACGCCCTAAAGACAACATTTGGATTTGCAGAGGCAGAATGCTGCTAAGGCAAGGCTCGCATGAATATGGAGGTAAATCGGGTATCAATCTGGCGATACTAAGCGTTAGGGATTGCAGCGGAAATCGCAGATTATAGCGTAGAGCCCGACCCTAAGGGGGAACGCCCCAATCACTTGCCTGCAAAACGAGCACTAGAAATCGAGCCATTAACAACTTGTTTAAAAAATACCGTTTTTTAACGGTGTTATACGTTAGTTAGTTTCGCTATCATTGCCTTCATTCCCATCTTTAATCCCATCTTTACTTAACCGAAAAGTATTTCCATGAAATTAAACGCATTCCGGATTCAAAATTTCAGACGATTAAAAAATGTTGTGGTTGACCTTGAAGACACTATAACAATTTTCGTTGGCGCAAATAACAGTGGTAAAACTTCTGCAACACAGGCTCTCGACTTTTTTATCAATGGGCCGAGAGAAAAGATTTCAATATTTGATTTTAGCTCTGATTGCTGGGCGAATTTTACCGCAATTGGGGAGAATGGTTTCACACCAGAGCTAAACGCATTGCCAGTCATCAATCTTGATTTATGGTTTACCGTTAATGCGCAGAACCTGCACCGTGTCAGAGAGTTGCTTCCCGGGTTAGAATGGGAAGACAGTGAAATTGGACTGCGCATTCAATTCCAGCCAAAAAGTACTGAAGAACTCATATTGCATTTCAGAGAAGCAAGACAGAAGGTTGCGGCTTATGTTGGGATCGAAGGCGACACTTATCATCCATGGCCCGGTACGTTGGTGGATTATTTAGAAAGGGAGCTAACCAGCGAATATCACTTCGGCTATTATGCCTTGGACAGATCGCACTTTGATGCCGGGTATCAGGAAAATGAGGACTTTGATCCCAAATGGCTTAAGCCTGAACTGGCGAAAGCAATCATTAAGTCGATTTTAAAAGTTGACTGCCTGAATGCACAAAGACATTTATCAGACTCAAGTTCCGGGGCACGGGCTGAGGACCTGTCCAAGTGCCTATCAAGATTTTATAAACGCAATTTAGAAAAGCGCGATGAAGATCATGATGCCCTGAAAGCTTTATCCACGTCTGAGCAACAACTGAATAATCACCTTGCACGGGTATTTGAAGGAACACTCACGCGCATTAGCACTCTGGGTTATCCGGGATTTAATAATCCGACCTTGGTTATTAAGTCTGCTTTGAATCCAACAATGATAATGACGCAGGATACGAAGGTTCACTACGCGCTTGAAGGGGGTGAAGTTGAGGTAACTCTGCCAGATAGCTATAACGGCCTTGGATTCAAGAATCTCATCTACATGGTCGTTGAGATTCTTGATCTGCAAAACCGCTGGAAGGAAGAAGAAGAAAATCGAGCTGCCCTACATTTAATATTTATTGAAGAGCCGGAGGCGCATTTACACGCTCAGTTACAGCAAGTTTTTATCAATAAGGTACTTGGATTACTTCAGATGGAAGGCGACGATCCGGAAGCATATAAAACCCAAATGGTTGTCACAAGCCATTCCTCTCATATTCTATACGAAAGAGGGTTTAAGCCGATCAGATATTTCAGACGGGAGAGCGGTGCTGGGATCGGTCAGTCGTCAAGCTGTATTAACCTATCACAATTTTATCGACAAGAAGTTGAACACAGAGATTTCTTGGAAAAATACTTAAAGCTGACGCATTGCGATTTGTTTTTTGCGGATGCAGCCATTTTGGTTGAAGGGAATGTCGAAAGGTTGTTGATGCCATTAATGATAAAAAAAGCAGCTCCGGCTCTTCAATCATCCTATTTAAGCATTCTCGAAGTCAATGGAGCTTTTGCCTATCAATTTAAGAGCCTTCTTGAATACCTCGGAATTGCAACCCTGATTATCACGGATATAGATAGTGTCCTACCTCGGCCAGCACCCGCCGCGAATGCCGCTCCGCCAAACCCAGACGAAGAAAACGCTGAGGAGGATGATGACGACGAAGAGAATGCAGAAAAGCCGGGAAGTAAATGTATCGTTAGCCTTGAAGGGGCGCATACATCAAATCAAACACTTCGAACCTGGCTGCCCCGGATGATTACAATAGCGGATCTTTTGGATGCCACGGCAGAAAACTGCATTCAGGAAGCAAACGATAGGAGTCGCGCAGTTATTTGCGTGACTTATCAAAAGCGACAGGAGGTTACTTATAGTAACAACGTCGGTAATTATGCGAGCCGTACTTTTGAAGAAGCCTTTGGCCTTGCAAATGCGGAATGGTGTCAAAATGCAGCCCAAAGAAAAGTTGGCTTACGATTTGCGCAAAGGCCGGAAAATACTGAAGCCTTAGCGGCAAAACTTCACAAAAGAGTTTCAGGCAAATCATTCGACAAAACCAAGTTTGCACTTAATTTACTCACAAAGAATGAAGAAGACTGGCAGGTGCCTGCCTATATCCGGGACGGTCTGATCTGGCTTCAGCAAAAAGTTAGTATTCAGGTTGAGGCTAATCCGATTATTGCAGCAGAGGTTCAAATGCCAGCGGAGGTGGTTGGTGCAGAATGAGTAGCCGAATAAATAAGCCCGATACAGCAGCAGACATTCAATTGAAGCAATGCCTCGACCGTGCGCAATCTTTTATAATGATTGCGGGTGCCGGATCAGGCAAAACGACCTCTCTTGTTAAGGCATTAAGCCATATTGTTGTCACACGAAGTGCAGATCTGCGTAAATGGGGGCAGAAAATTGCCTGTATTACCTATACAGAAATCGCAGCAAAAGAGATCTGGAATGATGTTGGCAATAACCCGCTCGTGCATGTTTCTACAATTCACAGTTTTCTTTGGTCTGTGATCTCTCCTTATCAAAAAGACATCAAGAAGTGGGTCATTGCTAAAATTGCGAGTGAAATTGAAAAGCTGGAAGCGACTGCGGCAGCATTTACTGCACGAACCGGGCAGAATACCAGAGACACTAATAATAGAAAAATTCAGAAATTTAGAGAAAGCCAAGAAACGATCGCAGGTGTACGGCACTTTATCTACGGGACAGGACGCGATTTCTCAAAGGGAATTCTAGGTCATGACGATATCATTACTATGGTTCCTCAACTCCTTGTTGAAAAGCCTCTATTGAGATCCATCGTTGCGCAATCTTACCCTGTCGTCTTTATAGATGAAAGCCAAGATACTTTCCCCGATGTAGTAGCGGCTTTCAAATCCGTAACATCAAGTAATCCAAAGTTTTGTCTAGGTTTTTTCGGCGATCCTATGCAGAAGATATATCTAACAGGCGTAGGCGACATTCCTTTGGAAGAAGGCTGGCTGCGTATTGCCAAGCCGGAAAACTTCAGGTGTTCGACCTCCGTTATCAATACAATTAATCGTATCAGGAGTGAAGCTGATGGGCTTGTTCAAGTTCCCGGAGAAAATAATAGAAATAAGGTTGGCAGCTCCAAAATATTTATTCTTCCTGCCGATCAACAAAGAACCGAAAGACTATCACAGGTAAAGCAATTTATCGCCAGGACACATAACGATCCAGTTTGGAATTCGGAAGATGTAAAGCTTTTAGTTATTGTCCATCGTATGGCTGCGACCAGACTAAAGTTTGGGCAGCTCTATTCCGCAATGCACGATAATGCGCCTCAAGTATTTAAAGACGGATTGCTTGATGGAACAGCTTGGCCTCTGAAACCATTCTTAAATTTCGTTTTACCTCTCGTTGAGGCGTGGCGGGCAAAGAAGAATTTCGACGTCGTTGAAATCTTAAGGGAGAAAAGTCCTTTGTTTGAAAAAGATCAATTTAAGAACGAAGATGTTGCAGCTCACCTCGGTTTAATAAAAGCGAAAGTTGAAGAACTAACGGCACTATTTGACGAAGATGACAATATTGGATCAGCAATTACCTTTTTAAAGGAAAGCAAACTTTATGCTTTGGATCAAAAATTTGTTGAGTTTTTAACTCCTCAAGACGAGGAAAACGCAGAGCCTGCCACACAGAATGAGGGCGAACAAAACGATGATAACGACGCGATGATAAAAGCGTCAATTGAGGCTTTCTTTGATTGCCCATTGAAGGATCTTTGGGGCTATCGGAACTACATTGATGAACAATCTCCCTTTGCTACTCAGCACGGCGTAAAGGGCACCGAATATGAAAGAGTCATCACAATTTGTGATGATGATGAGGGTACGCACAATTTATTTTCATACGACCGGTATTTTGGAGTAGCGGCGTTGTCGCCAACAGACGTCAAAAACGCAAGGGAAGGGAAGGAAAATTCTGTCGATCGTACACGCCGTTTATTTTATGTTTGCTGTTCAAGAGCAGAGACGGATTTGGCTGTTATTTATTTTGTTGCCAACCCGGATGCCGCAGTTGAGAATGTAAGAAATAAGGGTATATTCCGGGATGAAGATATTTTCAGGCTTGCCGATATTCAGGTTTAAGACGATTAGGAGGAAGCAGAGGGCATGCAATAGTTTGAAATAAAAGTAGCTTAGCTTTGTATAAAGCCTAATGTAATGTCAACCTATGTAACAAATCACGTAAAATGCAATTGCGGACATACCGGCAAGATAGAACTCCATGAGGGCGATGGCCCTTCATTTTGGGAGAACTATACACTGGAAGGTTTAGAGGGTGAGTCATTCTCTTCGCCAACGGCTGTCAACATGATTACTGTTCTAGAAAACATGCATCCATCTTGCCCGGTTTGCAAAGGCAAAATAGCAAAAGAAAATCTGGAATGGCTTTAATTGACCCTATGGCTGAATTAAACCTTTATAATTTTTCAAGTTGGAATGAAGTTGAGATAATACTCGAACCTTCAGGCAAGGCCCCTGCAAAATATGGCCCAGGCGTATTCCGTTTTGGAGCTTCAATGACCCTCAGCGTTTTAATGCCAAGACGCGGATGGGGCCTTATAAAGAAAACAGATAACTATGTCTATTTGCGGCCACCGGGGCCTCCCCCATTTATTTTAAAGATCAAAATTCCGAACAAAGAACAGGCAATTGAATTGGCTAATACCTTTTTTGAGGAAGCTGAATCATTGCATTTTCAAATAGGAGAATGGCCCGGCACCTATCTTCACAAAGAACCCGGGAACAGACATATCATGATCCCGGCGCAAGATGGGCAACCGATTAAACACATACCCACATCAATACCGCGATCATGGTTTACGATGGGTCAGTTTGGTGTATGGAGTATTGATTTAAAAAAGTTTGATGGCGAGTTCGATTATCATGAGAGCGTGAAATTGAACAAGAGCGGTCATAGCATGATTCGTAATACACTTTTTGACATCCCTTTTGATATCCCACCGACAATAAAAAACGAGGCTGTGCTGAGTATTCCTGAGCCTAGCTCTACGATGCAACCAGACCTACTGGAAGGGCAAGAATCTAGCATTGTCCAAACGAAATATGAAAGAAACCCGATAGCTCGGAAGCTTGCATCGAACATTTTGGCTTGACCTGCCAAGTATGTGAATTTGACTTCGGTCGCCGCTATGGCAAGGTTGGAGAAGGCTTCATCCATGTTCACCATATCGTTCGGGTGTCAGACCAAGGCGGGGAATATAAAGTCGATCCAATTAGGGACTTAATTCCTTTGTGTCCAAATTGTCATGCCGTGGCACATTTGCGAAACCCACCTTATTCCGTTGACGAATTAAAGAGTTTTTAAAAGCAGTAGCCAAACGTCAGAGTAGATTTATAGATGTGAATTCGACGGCGACATTTTTTAATTTGTTCGGTGAATGATCCTCTAAAAAAGGGAGAAAAATATTTTATTTGTATTTCCATATCGTTTGAATTTTCAAAAATTACCTTCTATATATTGGGAGCGCCTACTTGCTATTGCTTACTATTGAAAAAAAATTATTGAGTTATATCAATACTTTGAGATTGTTTGAGTTTGGTTATTTCTACTTTAGAAACTGAACGTAACCTGCTGATTTAAATTGAAAAAATAGCTTAATTTTCTTCGGTTCCTAAACGCTAGGTCGCATGTTCGAGTCATGCCGGGGACGCCACTTTTCAAGGACTTAGCTAGGGTGTAAAAACTAAGTTATACTATTCAATTGCGTTTATACTATTGGGCAATGGAATCGGTTGTACCATTTCCGGCTTGCGTCGGTAGACGCGTTGAGTAGTCTTACTGTCGGCATGAGCTAGTAGAGCGCGGGCATGTTCAAGGCTTGTCGCATCGCTGGCAGCCTTTGCACGTAGATCATGGCTAGTGAAACTCTTTGTTACTTTCGTTTCCGTTAGTATTCTTTTCATGAAGCGCTGCCACATGCTGTTCCAGCCGGCAGCCTTGCCTGTTTTCTCATTAATATAACCTTGACCACGTCTTGTGCAGAATAGGAATTTAGATAAAGCAGGGCGGCACGATATAGCTTCCTGCCATGCCAGCCGAAGATCTTCATTCCATTGATAAATTGTTCTTTTGCCTGTGGATTTAGATGTCTTGTTTCGCTGATTGTGAATACCGTCGTCCTTTGCATCGGTTACTTCAAGCCGCAATAAATCGCTTTGATCCATTCCTGTTAATAGCTTCAATTTAATATAGGATTTAACTGCTCGCATTGACCCTTTCTTCTTGTATTTTTCTTTCAATGCTAGGCATTCAAGAATTTCCCAATCCTCGATATATCTGTCACGCGGTTGTGATCCTTCTAATCTAAGCTCACCTTTAAAAGGATGCCTGTCAATACAACCCCACATTACTGCGTAGGTTAATATTTTTGACAGGAAGGCCACCTCGTGTCTTGCTATGCTCGCTCCACCAATCACTATGCCATTTAAATTCTTCGTCTTTTTGCTGCGCATAGTAAAAAATTGATAGACTTGTGATGGCTTTAAATCAGCGATAGACAGGGCACCGAAAACCTTGCGAATCATTTTTGAATCCTTCCGGTCTCCGGTCTGGGTGGCGGCAGCCTTCTTAGGCAGAACTTCAAGAAAATATCGGTCTATAAGCTCATTGATTGTAGAAATGGATACTGCGTTGGCTAAGTCGGTAAAGCTTTCTAATTTCAGACTTTTTGAAGCTTCCGAGGCTGCCTCAACTGATTGTATTCGCTCCGTCCATATCCGATAAGCATTAGCAAGGTTTTTTCCCAAATTGAATAGCTTCTTGCCATCCCAAAACCTTTCTTGCTCTTTAGGGACTTGGAAATAGAATGACTTGCCTATCCGCCGCCAGCGGGCAGGTAAGCCTTCATTCTCCTTATTTCGCTTCCTAGCCATGAATAGCGTTCCAATCAGGTTGTGATGATTTTATTGTATCACGTTTTGAACCTTCTGGGCCGAGCAGGGCCTCTATGTGGCTTCTCAAAACCAGCACAGAACCATCAGGTCGGACAGCATGATTGATTCCCATACTGCGCAGGGCGCGTACCTGGGCATTGCAATATCGCTTGCCTGTAAGCTGGATAATTTCCGCATGCTTAAGAAACATCCCCACCTCCT
Source organism: uncultured Flavipsychrobacter sp. (assembly GCA_964430995.1). Taxonomy (GTDB): domain Bacteria; phylum Bacteroidota; class Bacteroidia; order Chitinophagales; family Chitinophagaceae; genus Nemorincola. Next base: position 25,512 of record CAYSIG010000015.1, on the reverse strand, counting down.
TATAGCTGGAGGACGGGGAAAGTTTGCTTAACTTTAGCAGCGGGCTCTTGCAAGGAGGTCAGGTATTCAACTGCCTTCTGTGCATAAGATGCAGCAAAAATGATAAACTTCTTATCATTCTTTAAAACCTGCAGCCAGTTTTGGATATAGGCTGAGTGATCTTCTCTTGGTATCGGAGATAACCCGAGATTTGCAGCAAGAAAGCATGAGCCAAGTTCCGCAACAAGCTCTTCCTTTGCATAGCCTTCATCACCCCATTTTTTACGATTGAAATCACGATTAAGACGGCTAGGGTGACGTGTCCAGTGTGTCGTTTCATGAGCCAGTACCGAATAATAACTATAGGCATCATTGAAGCATTCGAAAGGAGGCATTTCGATGTGATCAGAAGTGATGTAATAAGCCGCTTTGCTGCCAAGCTTTAAATTGGCCTTGGTCATAGCAAAGAAATTGTCGATCTGCCCCAACCTTTGTTCAGGGTTATCAATTGTACGTTCCGGCAATTTGTAAAAGGCATCTGGAAGCCCCTCAATCTGTGAAGCGTTGAAAACAACATATTGTTTCATGAATGGCACCATTTGAACTTCGCTGGTGCCGTCTTCTTTCGTTTCCTCCTTTTGGATTTTGTCAGCATAGACGACGATAGAGCCTTTCTCTCCTTTTTTGACATTAGCCTTCATAGTTTGCGCTTGCTTGAAAGTCATCCAGTAGGGAGATGTAAAACCTTTCTCAACAGCAGCAGACCAAAGCATAATTGTATTAATGCCCGAATAAGGAACGTCGTTAGATCGCAAAGGCAACATGACATTCCCTCCAAGATTCGCATCGCTCCAAGGTTTACGCCAGGTCAGCTCCCCTCTCTCCAAGTCTGCAATAATTTTGTCGGTGATTGAGGAATAAATGTCTTTCGTCGTCATAAAATTCTCCTTTGTTTGTTTAGCCCGTTCGGGCAGGCCGCTAAGTCTCACAGGGCAAAAGGGCGGGGGTCATAGCATTTTGGGGGAACCTTTAGGGGGAGCCAAAATGCGTCATTGACGCCAACCGACCATGTGAGAAGCGGACAAGATGCCCGGACGGTAGCGAACAATGAAAATTGTGACCCGTTAAAAGAGAAACCAAAACATCAAAACTCCTACCTTAAAATGGCGGCGGTATTTCGGAAGGAAATCCTTGAGAGAGTTCGCCTTCATCAGCAAAAGATGTGTATCCATCCTTTGTAACAATGATGTGATCGAGGATATGAACATCAAGAATTTTCCCAGCTTCAACAAATTTGCGTGTAAGGGATTTATCTTCGTTACTAGGAGTTCTGTTTCCTGATGGATGGTTATGAGCGAGGACAATAGATGAAGCGCAAGCCTTGATCGCTGTGGCAAAAACAAGCTTCAAGTCAACGATGCAACTTGAAATCCCACCACTAGCAACGGTGGACACTGCAAGGCATGAACTCTTACGATCAAGTAATAGAACTCGAAATTGCTCTTGCAATTCGATCAAATCCTGATCCCATGAACTCATAAGAATATCATAGGCCTCTTTTGACGACCTGATGCTGAGACGTTCAGAAGCTTTGGTTTTATTGCGATAGGCTAAACTCACTTCAGTAACTTTTAAGGCTGCGGATGCGGACATTAAAGACTCCTTTCTTTTTAGGATATGAGACCGAGATTGCTTCGATGCCAGGAACTGACGTCACGAAAACCTGCATAAGTTTGGTTCATTGCTTGGCAGACAATCTTTTTTGGCTGTCGGGCACAAAAAGCATCAAGAATTTCACTGGCTTTTTGTGAAGCTGGCGTATTGTCGAGGTAAGTAAATAATCTTCCATAGGAATAGTCTTTGATGTAAGGGAAAGCCTTTGACAAGTTTGACAAAGAATTGAGAATGATTGTATCTCCCTCAAATCCGATTCCGCGTCTGTCGGCTAGCATGGAGAGAAAGTCCATTACATTTTTAAAGACATGCACTTCCGGGGGAAGCATAACTGTGCCACGCAGCACGGAAACGCCTTGCGGCGCTACGCAAGCTTTAAACTGGTGGTTAAAAAGGTTGTAGCCGCCATTTTCATTGACCATGGCCAACGCGGAAAATGACTTGCCGGTGGTGCAATTTGATACCCCCGCATCTTTCAAGAACTGCTTGGCTAGAGGCATTGGAATACCTTGTGAATATAAAAACCCAAGATGCGATTGATCCGTGAGTTGAGCAATGGTTTCAATGACAAAATTACCTGTTGCATGATCTGCATCATCCAGACAAAACTCATTACAGCCAAGGTTCTGCGGAATCATGTTCTCAAGCCACCTCATTGCATCAGCCCGTGTATGATCCTCGTCTTGAGATTTAAGGTAGGCAGAAACGAAACAAATCGTGTCGCCAGCGACATCTAAACCAAAATCCCGCCATGTATTTCTTTCGGTATCAACTTGAAATAGCGAAAGATTGTCACCGAGTAGCGGCGAATAATACCAATCAATTTTCCCAACCTTTTTGAAGGGCGCATAGCCGATCATTGATAGAATTTCCGTCAAAGAGATTGCCTTTGCATGCTCCATACGCATAGTTCTTCCTTTCCATTCAGGGTTGAAGGGATGAATTCATGACAGCAGTTTTTGAAGAGTTTCTAGTTTATTCGGGGGAGAACTTATCCCTCAGGCGGCTTTCAATGTAGCTGTCAAGCTCGTCTCTTGAATAGAAAACCCGATGACCACGTTTTTTGAACTTCGGCCCTTTACCCAAAGAACGATAGGTGGAAAGCGTATGAATAGAATGTGGCCACAGTTTTTGAGAGATGTATTTTACGGCTTCTGGTGCTATTAGTTCTTCGCTTCGATTTTGCATTTCTACTTCCTTTGTTGATAAACATTATCCCGGGAGTTATTTGCATCGCCTTAGTCAAAGTTCCATACTCTCAGTATAACCCAACTTTTGAAGTTCATTTTAAAATTCGTACTTTATCAAAGTTTGTTAAAGTCACTATGTCTGCTTTCTACATACATTCGTAATCAAAAGACTCCTTAACAACAATTGCGACAACCGGAACCTTCATCTGTTGCGAAAGGCCGCGGTCGTCGCTGCTTTAAATTAAGGAGAAGAAAATGATCGAATTTATTTCGCATTCGGAAATTGAGAAAATGTCAGCAACAGAACTTGAGATAAAGTTCACTCAGCTCTTTAACGCGCTGGCGCGTCGTCAAAGAATGCTATTGCAGACCGCGCACCTGATTGAAGCATTAAATTGCATACAAACTGCGCTTTATTATAGAAGGTAGTATTAATTGAATCCGAATGCATCGGGAACTAACATTCCCGATGCATTTTACTTATGCGTTAGAATTATAACTCTAGTAACAATTAGAAATTATTAAGCTGTACGAGGGCTTTTATTTTAAGGCCAATATATACAAGGGAAGAAAGAATTGCAGCGAACTTAATCAAAGGCATATGCTGCACATCAGCAATAAATATCCCGAGGCCGCCAACAATTACTGCAAAAACAATCATTTTTAAAATAAATAATACAAGTATAGATGAAAGTGGAGTTTTGTAGGTTTTGTTATTCACTTTAACGCCCAAAAGAGCGTGCTTGTTTAAGTTATTAAATACGAGAAGGCTGACTTCATCGCCTACGCGTAAGTAATTACTAAGATAGTCGGAGATGAATATCCGTTTTAAGACCTCGTCTCCGATTTCAAGAACCGAAACCTGTGTGCCGCCACTTCCGCCTGAGCCGCCATTGTAGACTCCGCTGCCAATAAGATGAATTTTACCATTGTAGATTTTCATTTTGTTTAAATTTTATGATGAGAGAATTATTTACAAGGCTTCCAGCTAGTATTCAATTAGTGACCCGGACATCAGAGTATATTTAGGCTGTCGATTTGGAAATGTATAAATCGTTTTAAAGGTATTATCCGAAGGGTTGTAGCGAATAAGAGCATCTCCATCTATCCCGCCACCGGACAAAAACATCAGCTTTCTTTTTGTAAGCAATAAGCTTCTTGGCGAGACAAAGTCATCACCAGACTTACCAAATGACCTTTCCTGAGCAAAAGAACCTCCCAACAGCGTGTAGGAATACAAAACACCTCCGCTTGATTTTCCGCCAGCATAGGTTACTCCAAACAACTTACCATTGTATTCCTCAATATTCGTTCCTATCGCGGGGGCCGAACCAATTGAAGGGCTAAAGTCTAATAGCTTGGTGTAAGTGTTGTCAGCCGGAGAAAACTTAAAAAGTACACCATCATCATTTACGCCACCTCTCATTGTCACGCCGTACAAATTTCCATCTGTTGCCTTGCGCATATTTCCGACTGGCTCAAAACCTTGGCTAACCCCAACTTGGCATAGATAATCAATTGTATTACTTGCTAAATCAAAACTAAATACGCCGATATAATCAGAAACCGAATTATTACCGCCAGATACTGTGCCGTAGAGATTGTTATTGTCACCCAGGATCACGTTTCCAAATGTTTCGCTCATGACTATGTTTTTGTATAGCACCGTAAAAGCATCGTTCGAGGGGTCAATACAAAAAATAAACTGGAAACCTGCACCATATATCTTACCATTCGAAGCAAGAACAAGGTGGCAGTCCATAGGGTTTATCCAGTTCACTAGTACATCAAAATCAAGGATCTTCTTGAAAGCGTTACTCATTGGATCAAAGCTGAAAACTGTTCCGCTTCCATTTGCACCGCCACCCGTCGTTGTGCCGTAAAGCTTGCCATTCCCTGCTTTGCACAATGTGCCCCATGGCGCACAGCCAGAGGCTAAATTGAAAGAATAAAAGCTATCAAAGCCACTTCCATCGCCGTTTATCTTAAACAACATACCAGAGTCATTAATTCCTCCAGTTGTTGTTACTCCCCATAGCTGAATACTACGCCCAAGAGTATCGCCGCCGTTGGTGTTGTTAAGAACTGTATTCTCCTTCTTTACCTTTTTACAGGATTGAAACAGTTGAGCGGCGACTAATAAGAACGTGACAATTGCCACAAATGATAAAAATGTCCTTTTCATGATAAAAAAATTTAGGCATCAAAATTAATGAAAAGGCATGCCTTTTCAAAATATTTCTAAGCGGTTGTAATATTATCGTGATGGCAAAAGTGGTCAAGACTGAGACGAAGGATAAAGCTGATAATCTTAATATCTCCCAGGTCGAACAATATATTATTGACCGGGTGAAAGAAATGAGAGTTGCAAAGGGTCTATCTCAACGAGACATTTCCTATATGATGGATGTCTCACAAAATTTTATAGCACAAGTAGAAAATCCGACAAGAAGAGAAAAATACAACATCAATCACGTCTATCTACTCGCTGAAATCCTCAAATGCGAAATCATGGATATTCTTCCCCCTCAACCAAAGAGGAAATAAAGATTAGAACGGCAGGTCATCCCAAGCGGGTCTTGGTGGTATATATTCTTTTATAAGAGGATGAATCTCCTTAATGAATTTGGACTTATTCGTTTCGTTTGCCAATAAGTATACTTTACGCTTCGTTCTTGTCAGAGCAACATAAAACAAACGTCTTTCCTCACCGTTCTCAAATTGGTCTACATCGCTTAGGTGGACTGTGACAAATCTATAATTTGTTTCTTAATTTAACCACCCAACATCAGAAGAATTCATGGAAACTTTCTCAAGTGTGAATTGCCCGTATAGCATAATTAATAAAAGAAAATTAAAGCTAGGTGTGGTGATAATATCCTAAAGAGCAGTATATTTCTTGATATCTACCCAAATTTCTTTGAATTGACTGCGTCACTCTTTTTTAATAGATTTGCACCTAAGCATGCAAAATATTTTCAAAAGTCTTAGAAATAGATTATCCAAGTGTAAAAACGAAGAAGAAGTGCGCCTTGCTTGGGTAAGTGCTTTGGAAAAGGCGACTGAAATTGAGTTTGATGCGGAGCAGGGAAAGCGTGACCTTTCTTATAATAATGTAATTATTGAGTTCAAAGGCCCTGGAAAGTTCAAGGGAAAAAAGTCGAGCGCATCTTTCGTAGAAGCCATGGATGATCGACTTCTTCCTTATATCCAGAAAGCCTCTCACAAAGAAAAAATTCCTGAAAGCGATTACATTGGAATTGCTATCGATGACGCTCATTTATGCTTTGCCCAAGTAGTCGATGGGGTAATCATCCCACAGCATCTACTTCCATTATCAGAAGTGTCATTTGAAATGGTAGTTGAAGCATGCCGAAGATCATTTAGGCGTGCTGTTACCGCTGATACATTAATAGTAGATTTTGGGCATTCATCAACACGTGGCGTTCAAATGATGCAAGCTCTTGCCGACGGGCTATCTGAGGCGATTGTTAGCAAAAAGCATCCGAAGATAAAAATGTTATTTGAAGAATGGCGGACATTGTATGGTCAGGTAGCCGATCTTTCAAAAGAACAACTATATGATATTGACAACACCTTAAAGTTTACATTTAAGGGACAGGCAGAAGATCGCATTCCAGCATGCCTTTTTGTAATACACACCTATAACTCTCTCCTTATTAAGCTTTTGGCAGCAGAAATAGTTGCAGCACATGGACTAGCTTCCGGTACAGCTTTTGCCCAAGAAATGGCTGTATTAATCGATGACGCTGAATTAATTAATAGAATAAATAGGGATATTGAACACAGTGGTTTTTTCGATGCTGTCGGTATTAAAGGATTTGTTGAAGAAGCTATATTTAGCTGGTATCTCGATATTTATACGGACAAAGGAATTACTAAAATAGCTGACGCATTGCGAAATATTTTGGCGCAGTTATCTTTGTACAGAACGGACAAGCTTGAAAACTCACGCGATGTCTTGCGAGACTTCTATCAAAACCTAGTGCCTGAAACTTTGAGAAAAAGTTTAGGTGAATTTTATACTCCTGATTGGCTAGTGGAATACACAGTCGACTGTGCAGGTGTCAAAGAATGGCTAACTATCCGTGTTCTAGATCCAACCTGTGGGTCTGGTTCCTTCCTTTGGGAAATAATTCAAAGAAAACGTAAAGCGGCGGTAAAAGAGGGACTTGGAGCAGCGGAGACCCTTAAAATGCTTACTGAGACAGTTTGGGGATTCGATTTAAATCCCCTTGCTGTTCAATCTTCCAGAACCAACTTTCTAATATCAGTAGCTGATTTATTGCGTGAAGTCCCTGGGACATCCTTTGAAGTACCTATTTTACTTGCTGACGCTGTTTATTCTCCTGCCCGTAATCCCAACAAGGATGAGGATATTGTAGAATACACGATTGGCAGTCAGGTCGCGAATTTAAAGATTACATTACCCGCAGAACTTGCTTTTGACCGTCCGTTGCTAGACGGAGTATTTCAGGCTATGGCAGAGCAAGTGGAAGACAATTTGGAATACGACGAATGCCAAGCAATTTTAAAAAAGCGAGGGCTACTGAATTCAAGCAATGCGAAAGCGTGGAACGTTCCTTTACGTTCAACTTATGATCAAGTATTAAGTTTACATCGGAAAAACTGGAATGGTATCTGGTTCAGAATTGTTCGCAATTTTTTCTGGTCTGCCACGGCAGGAGAATTCGACCTAATTGTTGGAAATCCTCCATGGGTAAGATGGTCCAAATTACCCTCGGCATATCGTGAAAGGGTAAAACCAATGTGCGAGGGCTATGAGATATTTTCAAGTACACCTCATCATGGTGGCAATGAACTTGATATTTCTGGAATGATTACCTATACAACTGCTGACAAATGGCTTAAGCCAGGCGGCCTCTTAGTTTTTGTAATAACTCAAACACATTTTCAATCTCCTTCATCAGAGGGATTTAGAAAATTTAATATTAACGCTGCACAACGCTTAGTGCCTTTGCGCGTGGATGACCTTAAAGCACTTAAGCCTTTTCCAAATGCTGCAAATAAAACAGCGGTCGCTGTATTTAAGAAGCAAACTGAAATGCCCAAATACCCCGTTCCCTACAAGATTTGGAATGCCGTGAAAGGGTTCAGCAGAGCTATACCTCCGCATATTTCAAAAAAAGAAGTGATGGCTCGCGTTACCATTACTTCAAAAGAAGCCACTCCAGTTGGAGGGAATGGAAGCCCTTGGGCCATACTTGAAAAGGGCAGGTTCGAGGTTATTCGCGCCCTTAGTAGCCCTTGTACATGGGTACAAGGTCGAAAAGGGATTACAGCAGATTTAAACGGGTTATACTTTTTATCTATTACTGACACGAATAGTAAAAATGGTTTAGTTGAAGTAACAACTCGTCCAGAAGCCGGGAAGCGTGATATAGGTATGCCAAAGAGATTTTGGATAGAGCCACAATGTCTTTATCCTCTTTTAAAAGGCGCCTCTGATTTTCAGGCCTGTTATCTTAATCCTACTCATGGTCTTTTCACGTTAGTACCTAATACTGGCATTAAAAAGGAAAACTATACGGCAGCGGCACTTGAAATCGATCAAAATCAACCGAACTTAAGAAAATACTTTCAAGCGTATAAACCAATTCTACAAGCCCGCTCTACCTATGCAAAGAGGATGCCCAATGCTCCTTATTATGCCGTTTATAATGTTGGGACATATACATTTGCTCCTTTTAAAGTTGTTTGGGCTGAACAGTCAGGCAATTTTTGTGCTGCAGTTGCGGGGAACGCTAATGTACCTCTAATTGGATCTAGACCATTTGTTCCAGATCATAAAATATTCTTTGTAGATTTTAATGAAGCTGTGCAGGCTTACTATCTGTGTGGTCTTTTGAATTCTTTCATTGTTAAAGAATTTGTTGAAAGTCATAACATATCTATTCAGGTAGGGGATATTTTTAAACACATGAATTTACCAGCATTTGATAAAAAAAATCGTCTACATAATTTGTTAGCCGAATATTGTCAAAAAGCTCATGAAGAAAACCAACTGTCCAAAAGAGAAATAATCTTGGCTAAACTCCGTAGCCTAGGCGACGATATTTTAACACGTCACATATCCGCATACGAAAGCGATCAAAAAGCTAGAAAATAGATTGTGACCAAGGCGAATATTAAGTTTCAAGGCACCTAGTAAAACTCCACTTCTGTGCAAATCCTGTGCAAATTAAAAAAAGGGTTTCAGCTAAATCCGCTGAAACCCTTATCTGACTTGTGACCCGGATTGGATTCGAACCAATGACCCCCAGCTTAGAAGGCGGGTGCTTAATTCGGTTAGGCTGCAAAACCCGAGATATCCGATGTTTACTGTATATTACCACTGGTGTATATCTGGCATCAAAATATTTCTCACTGCCATGAATCTATTCTCCGAATAGAAAGTCATCAACGATTCCTAACAAAAAAGCAGGAAACACCGCCTCCTGCTTTATTACTTTTAGATAAAAAATCTATTTCTTTCCAATCTTGGTCACAAAGTCCTTACCTGCTTTAAACTTAGGCACCTTCCGCGCTTTAATCTTTATAGTTGCTCCTGTTTGTGGATTGCGGCCATTTCTCGCTGCGCGGGCAGTAACCGAGAATGTACCAAATCCTACCAGCGTGACTTTATCACCTTTCTTCAGGGCCCCGGTTACGCCAGAGGTGAAAGAATCTATAGTTTCATTAGCTTGGGCTTTAGTAATTCCCGCGTCTTTGGCGATCTTCTCAATTAGTTCTGCTTTGTTCATTTTATAATGTTTTGTGAGTTATCAATTGTTTATCCTATCAAATATACAATTTGCCGCAGTAAAAAAATAACAAATTTCATGCTACCCAGCCCATTTGTTTTTGCTTTAAAATAGCCAGTATAGTCCAAATTAAACTAGTTCACATCAGGGTAAACCAGTGAAAACCGGTTAAAGTCAGTTCAGGTCAATTTTAACTGGTCCAAGCTAAATTAACCTTAAATTCCACAATGGTTGTAGAAAATATTTCCCATCAACATTCCATCAAAAAAACTTTCAATTAACACAGCTGTTTTATCTTCAAAGATAATTTATCATTGAAGATAAATTATCTACTCTGTTATGATCAACTTCGCGGTATAATCTCCACTTACGGATCTTATAGATACCAAATAAACTCCATTTTTTATTCCTTTGAGGCTCAACTGGGTATTACCCGTAGCATCTGGCAATTCGATTATCTTGTTAAACACTTCCCTTCCAACCACATCAGTCAATATCACAGTCGCCTCATGAGCATTTTGATTCTTCCAGGCTACCGTTAATTCATTAGAAGCGGGGTTTGGATAAAGACGGTATCCCATGTCTGCTGATAAACTATTAATGCCCGATGGCAGCGTAACAGTCACAAGAATAGTGGTATCGCTTATACAACCGAAACTATTGATCAACGTATAGGTGATTGTTGCCGCACCGGCAGATACTCCTATTACGTTCCCTGCCGGATCTATCGTAGCTACGGTAATATCGCTGCTACTCCATGCACCACCCGAAACTGGATTAATTAAAGTTGTCGAGCCACCCACGTAGACAGTCGTTGTTCCCAATATACCGAAAATATATGGCAGCGAATAAATCGTCATCGTGGCGAGGGCGCTGCTACTACCGCAACTATTGGTCACTGTATAAGAGATCACTACCAAGCCTGCGGACATGCCGGTCACAATTCCGGTACTCCCAATGGTCGCTACCGAAGGATTGCTGCTGCTCCAGGTACCCCCAGCAACTGCATTGCTTAAAAGAGCAGTTGTTCCTTCGCAAATGCCGGTGACACCGGTGATAATACCCGGGTCGGGGGCAGGTAAAACGGTATCAACTGAGGTTGTCACAACAGTGCCGCAACTGTTTGTAACGCTATAGGAAATGGTCACTATCCCTGCACCGACACCTGTAACAACTCCGGCAGGGCTGACAAGTCCTATGGTAACATTACTGCTGCTCCAGACTCCACCGGAAACAGTACTGGCAAGTGTAGCGGTCGTACCCAGACAAAGTGCGGTACTACCAGATATTACTCCCGCAGATGGCATTGTTTCCACATTCAACGTAGTGGTAGCTAAAGCAGATCCACAGCCGGTAGATATAAGATAACTGACGGTAGTGGTACCTGCCGATACACCTGTTGCTAATCCCGTACTGCCAATTGTGGCCACAGAAGGGGTGCTACTGGACCACACTCCCCCACTTGTTGCATTAAAAAATGTAGCGGTACCTCCTATGCATATATGAGATAATCCTGCAATAGCTCCGACAGTAGGGCTTGCGATGACAGTTATGGAAAATGTAGCAATAGCTGACCCACAGCCGCTGGTCACTGTGTATGAGATCGAAACGGGTCCGGCCGCAATTCCGGTTACAACTCCTGAACCCGACACCGTTGCTGTTGCCGTGGAACTACTGCTCCAGGCGCCACCTATAGCCGACACAGTAAGAGGAATAGTAGCTCCTGAGCATACCGACGCCAAACCAGAGATCACTCCTGCACTGACCGCGTTCACCGTAACAATCTTCCTGGACATTGCCGTTCCGCAACCCGTAGTTACGGTATAATATATGGTGTCTAAACCTCCTGAGACCCCGGTCACCATACCTGTCGAGGATACGGTTGCCCGGCTGTTACTGGCAGTCCAAATCCCACCTGTGGCAGATAGCGACAGGTATATAACTCCTCCTGCACATACTGAAGATGGCCCCAGAATACTGTCCGCGAAAGGCAATGGATACACAGTCACCATCTTTGTCGTTATTACGGCCCCACATCCGCCTATAATTGTATAACTGATGGTCGCTGTACCGGAAGAAATGCCGGTTACTATTCCCGTGCTGCCAACAGTTGCAACCGATGTAGTACTGCTGCTCCACATCCCACCTAAAGTGGCATTTGTGAAAGTAGTAGTAGCACCTATACATAGGGTGGAGGAACCTGCAATTGGAGGAGCTGCCGGTAAAGCATTCACATTAAAAATTGCGGTACTAATAGCACTTCCGCAGCTGCCCGTTACCGAATAAGAAATAACCGTAGTTCCCGCGGCAATGGCTGTCACAACTCCTGAACTGCTGCCAACTGTAGCAACCGCAGGTGTACTGCTGCTCCATCCCCCCCCTGTTACCGTACTGCCTAAGGATGATGTACCACCGACGCATAGTGTAGTAATGCCTGTTACCGTGCCTGCGGAAATCGAATTTACCGTCACACTTCTAACTGCTGCGGCACTGCCGCAACCTGAGGTAACTGAATAAGAAATTGTTGCCGCACCTATGGAAATGCCTGTAACTATTCCTGTAGTGCCTACCACGGCAACTGCCGTATTACCGCTGCTCCACGTGCCGCCTGAAACACTTGCACCAAGCGTGATGGTCGCCCCCATACATACAGTGGAGGCAGACCCGGTTATTGTGCCGGCTGAAGGCACAGCATAAATATTGACTATGCGGGAAGCTGACGCAGATCCACAAATATTGGTCACCGTATAATAAATTGTATCGGTCCCGGTGGTCACACCCGTAATTACTCCTGTTGAACTGATCGTCGCATGGCCATTGCTGGCACTCCAGACACCACCGGGTGCTGTTGAAGACATAAGGCCTGTAGCCCCTACACATAACACAGACGTGCCAAATATTACACCTGCAGAAGGGGGTGTGTGAACGGTAATATTGGTCGATGCTACGGAAATACCACAACCGAGACTTGCCGTGTAACTGATCGTAGTCGATCCGGCTAAAACACCCACTACTATTCCGGTACTACCAACTGTCGCAATAGACGGATTACTGCTGCTCCATATACCGCCCGGAGTCGCATCACTGAGAGAAATCGTGCTTCCGGCACAAACCCCGGAAGGTCCCGTTATAGGCAGAATCGGCGTAGCTGAACTAACATTGACTATTGTTATCGCTACAGCAGGACCGCATCCAACAGATGAGATTGTATAAGAAATAACCACTGAACCGGCGGCAACACCCGTAACAATACCTGTGCTGCTACCAATGGTTGCAATTCCCGTCGCGCCACTGCTCCATACACCTCCGGTAGTGGCGTTACTCAACGTACTGGTGCCACCAATACAAACGGAAGTGGTGCCGGTTATTATCCCGGCATAAGCAGCTGGATTCACCGTTACAAGTGCACTGGAAGTCCCGGAGCCGCAACTATTGGTAACGGTGTAATCAATAGTCGCTATACCTGGCGCTATACCTGTCACCACCCCCGACATACTCCCGATAGCGATATATGGGTAACTACTGCTCCATATACCGCCAGAAGTAGTACTCGCTAATGTAATAGAAGAGCTCACACACAATGACGACGGGCCTGAAATTGCAGCCACAACCGGCACTGCGTTCACAGTGATGACATGGGTTGTTACTGCTGTGCCGCAGCTATTAGTAACAGTATAACGTGCGGTATCAATGCCGCTCGTAACGCCGGTCACTAAACCGCTTGTTGAACCAACAGTGGCATGGGTGTTACTAAAACTCCATAGCCCACCCCCGGCGGAAGCGGACAGTGTACTCGTGGCGCCAACGCAAACAGAGGTCGGGCCAGAAATCGTGCCCGAAACCGGTAACGGATTGATTGAAACGACAACAGTAGTAGGTGTATAATAATAGCCATCACTTATTTTGATGATGAACGTATCATTTCCCGAATACCCGGTAGCAGGTGTATAGGAAAAGCCAGATGGAATAATGGTGCCGCCCGTTGCTGTGATTGAGGCAGGGAACCCGCCCAGGGTACCATGGGTTGGAGCTCGTGATACCGACCATGTTTCAATATCTCCGGCGTCAAGATCAGAGATGGTCATTATCGTGTTGATAGAGCTAGTGGCACTACCGGCGCATAAAATCAATGTCTGCAAGCTGCCCCCGGTAAATGAAGGAGGATGGTCCGTTGGGTTAGGTAGACAACAGGCTTTTCTCACAGCATAATTACTGTTATCGGCTATGTAGAGTGCTCCTGCTGTATCCATAGCGACGCCCCATGGATTCTGAAATTCTGCTGCTGTCGCCCCCACCCCATCTCCTGCATAGCCTTGTATCCCGTTTCCAGCAACTGTATGAATGTAGCCATACTGATCAATTTCACGCACACGGGTATACCTGCTTCTGAAGCTGTCAGACGCATTTGTTGGTCCAATCCCATGATCCGCAAAAATAACATTCCCGTATCTATCTGTGGTGATTCCCATCGGATATGCAATAGTTGCCGAAGTCGCTGGCCCATAATCTCCGAGATTAGTTTCTAAATAATCTGCATACATGCCACTGCCTGCAATTGTTGATATGATACCAGCCGTATCTACTTTTCTTATCCGGGCATTGACGTGGTCTGATATGTACAAATTACCCCGTCTGTCAACTGCAACGCCGACAGGGTAACTTAATTGCGCTAAGGTAGCGGCACCGCCGTCTCCGCTGAAACCGGAAAACCCATTTCCCGCAACAGTCGATATAATACCCGTTGATGCAGCAACTTTCCTGATCCGTTGGCTGTCAATATCCACAATAAATATATTCCCGATACTGTCTACACATAATCCCGCCGCACTTATTACTGCTGCTGTTGCCGGGCCTCCGTCGCCTAGACCACCCGAACCACCTCCGGCCACCGTTGTAATTATTCCGAACGTATCAATCTTGCGTACGTGGTGAGTTCCGTATTCTGCTACATACATATTCCCAATCCCATCAAATGACATCCCGACCGGCTGCTGCAGTTGCGCCGCAGTTGCCGGTCCACCGTCACCTGCGTACCCGGCTATACCATTGCCGGCAAATGTTGTTATTATACCGGCAGCATCCACTTTCCGAACCCGTTGGTTATTGGCATCCGCAATAAACACGTTTCCACGGCGATCTGCTGCTACTCCTGGCACCCAGCCCCTGAGTGTATAAAAGCCGGAAACACTCAATGTGCCACTACCAGTAGCACGTCCAAGCACAGCCAGAACTGCAGGACCGCCATCACCGCCATAACCCAGATACGGCAGCCCGTTACCGGCAACTGTACTAATGATACCGGACGTATTAACTTTTCGTACTCGGTCGTTGGCTTCATCTGCAATAAACATATTTCCAGCCACATCAATGAAAATGCCCTGAGCATCAACTCCCGCTCCCACGGCTGGACCGCCATCACCACTGAACCCCGTCCCTCCCCCTGCAAAAGTCGTGATGATTCCTGAGGTATTTACTTTCAATACCACACCATTTGAGACATAAACATTTCCGGCCGGGTCAACTTTTACGTCAGAAGGGCTACCAACGCTTACAGCTGTGGCCACCGCCCCGCTAAAATAACTGCCACCGCCACTCCCATTTCCTGCTATGGTGGAGATGATACCCGAGGTATTAACTTTGCGGACCCTATTGTTTCCGGCGTCAGCAATATAAATATTACCGGCTGCATCAACTGCAACCCCGCCGGGCTGACTTAGTTTTGCGACTATTGCTAATCCGCCATCTCCCAAGCCCGATATACCCCCTCCGGCAACGGTAGAGATAATCCCGGATGTATTAATTTTACGTACCCTGTTGTTGCTTCTGTCGGCAAAGTATATGTTTCCGGCCGCATCCTTGGCCATGCCCCACGGATTGTTTAACTGCGCCGTCGGCGCCAGGCTTCCATCGCCCGAAAATCCGGTCGCTCCAGTCCCTGCAAATACGGTGAGTATACCGGAGGAATTGACCTTGCTGATCAAGTGCGAGTAGGCGATCAATAAATTCCCTGACGCATCCAATACCAAACCCTGCGGACGCCCCACCTGCGCATGAATGGCAAGTCCGCCAAAACCATTCCATCCGGTCAGGCTATTCCCGGCGACGGTAGTAATGATTCCTGAGGTACTTACTTTTCGCACGCGGCTTATGCTCCCCGTTCCGCCATTTTCGGCGATATACAGGTTGCCTGCACCGTCAACAACTACCGCCTGCGGACCATTTAATCTGCCATGCGTTACTGCTCCATAGGTATCGCCCAATCCGCCGGCAATAGTATTAATAGTTTGAGCCTTAATGCCAGACGAAAATAAAACGGCAAAAATGAAAATGGAAAAACCTTGAACTGAGAACAGATACTTCATATCGGGTGTTTTATAAGTGTATATTGATGAGTATCGTGGTGATTATAGCGGGTAGGAAAATAAAGTTAATCAACAAAATTTATTTAATGAAATTATTTTAATACTTTTTGTTGCTCGCTCGTCGCAAAAGCAGGAGCAAACAAACAGCAAGAGAAAAATTCAATGCTTCGGAGGTACTATTTTGGTTATTAAACGTTGTAAAAGATGTCACTTAAAGATTCCCGACAGCCTCCTCATATCCTCTTTGATCTTATAACCGCTGATTTTGGCATATCTCTGGGTCATTTTTATATCACTATGGCCGAGCATTCTGCTCACCGTTTCCAATGGAATACCATTTGACAGCGTGATTGTCGTAGCAAACGTGTGTCGTGCGAGGTGAAAAAATAAGTTTTGCTTAATACCCGCTTTTTCCCTGATCGCTTTGAGATGTTCATTTATTTTTTGGTTGGAGATCACGTACCACTCAAAATCTTCCATTTTGCCCGATGGCGAATAGCTTTCTAATATTCGTTGCGCTGGTGGGAGAAGGGGGATGATGCTGATTACGCCGGTTTTCTGTCGGGCCTTATGAATACAGTAGCTACCGTCAGACTCTTTGATCAAATGTCTTCTCGAAAACTGTTGCACATCTATATAGGCCATTCCTGTATAACACGCGAATAAGAATATATCCCTCGCCTGCTCTTCACCCTCATGAAGGTCTTTAAGCTGCTCTAATTGAGTTATCTCTTCCATTGTCAGGTATCCCCTCATTACAACTTTGGGGGCGATTTTCAGGCCATAGAACGGATCATTACTAATTACCCTGTTCTTAATAGCTGGCATCATTACTGTTTTCAGGCACTTAATATAATTGACACTAGTATTGTGGCTGTTATTTTTTTGGGTTCTTAAAAAATAGAAGAACTCCATCAATAGGGCACTATCAACAGATGTGAGCGAAATATCCTTATTCTTGAATTTAAGCTGTAGAAATTCGCCTATATGCTTTATACACCTGAAGTACTTCTGTAAGGTCGCGTTGGTAATATCTACCCCTACCCTACCTTCCAACTCCGATATTTTTAGCGCCATGTAGTTAAGTATTGTTTCAGGCGATTCATCACCGCCTTTAATTTTCATGACGTACTCATCAAGTGTAAAATTCCGGCCGGAATATTTCATGGCCTCAAACCTCTCCCGGCATCTATGGGCGATATCATCAAGATTTGCATTGGTGGTCGCTGCCGTTTTACCATTGCCCGAGACCCTTTGTGCATCACTATTCCAGAAATCCGGATTACAATACAAACCTGTGAAAATGTCGGCCCTTTCGCGGCGATACGTAATGCGAAGCACGATTGGACTAAGTCCGGCCTTGTTAGAGAAGCTCGTGCGGCAAAAAAATAAGTACTTAATGTCCATCAATTGGATGATCATACTGCCAGTTTTTAATGATTTACAAAAAAACAACCTGGTGTATAACTCGAATTGCAATTGACAGTAAAGGCGTGCAAAGGTGAAAAAACACTAAAAAAATGTCACCAAAATTACACTTTTAGCATGCATTTCTTTGCTTTCAAATGCACATATATGCATTTTTGGCAAAAAATAAAACGCTGGTTTGCAGCGTTTTACATGTAACATATAACAAAAAAGCGGAGAGAGAGGGATTCGAACCCCCGAACCTGTTACAGTTAACGGTTTTCAAGACCGCCGCGTTCGACCACTCTGCCATCTCTCCGTGGACAAAATTAGATAAGCACACGGATTTTCAAAAAAAAATTTCCCTATCTCGCTATATATTTTTAAGTAGTAAGTCTCACACCCCATTGTTAATGAAAGTTTAAATACCTCAAACACACCACCACAGCTACATCCGCACCGTTGTTTGCATCGTATATACCCTTAAATTTGATAACAATGAACAGTAAATTAAAATCAACCATTCTCTTATTGCTGCTCACAATACAGTTCGCAGCCTGCGCCCAGGACAACAAATACCAACAAACAAAAACTTTCAGACAAATGAACAGCACAACTGCCAATGCCAACCCACATAAGTTAGAGACCGCCACATTCGGAGCCGGCTGTTATTGGTGCACCGAAGCCCAGTTCCAGATGCTAAAGGGAGTCTCTAAGGTCCAATCCGGCTTCACCGGAGGCCATGTAGCCAACCCCTCCTACCGCGAAGTTTGTAATGGCACCACCGGCCATGCCGAAGTTTGCAACATCACCTACGACCCCTCAGTAATCTCTTTTGATGAGCTCCTTGCCGCCTTCTGGACCTGCCACGACCCCACCACACTCAATCGCCAGGGAAATGATGTAGGCACCCAATACAGGTCTGCAATCTTTTATCACAACGAAGAGCAGAAGTTGAAAGCCGAGCAATACAAAAAAAAGCTCAACGATGAGAAAGCGTGGGATAAGCCGGTAGTTACAGAGATTGCTCCTTTTACTGTTTTCTACACTGCAGACGATTACCATCAGAATTATTATAATGAGAATAGTACACAACCCTATTGCCAGTTCGTTATCCAGCCCAAGGTCGAAAAATTCAAAAAAGTATTTAGCGATAAGTTGAAAAAATGATGAATGTATATACATTCAAATGAGTACACCTCATACACATAGCTTATTTGTGGTATGTTGTGGCAATTACCTTTGTGTTAATAGCAAAAATATTTTGTTGTTTGAATAAAAAAAATGTAGATTTGCTTATTATTAATTTTTTATTCAATTAAAAATGCAAGAAGGTACAGTTAAATTTTTCAATGAAACTAAAGGATTTGGTTTCATTACTCCCGCAAATGGCGGTCAGGACATTTTTGTTCACGTTTCAGGTTTGAAAGACCAGATCCGTGAGAACGATAAAGTGTCTTTCGAAGTTCAAAATGGTAAAAAAGGTTTAAATGCCGTAAATGTAAAAGTAATTAACAATTAATTTACAGCACCACAAAATCATTCCAAGACGCGCCTCGCGCGTCTTTTTCATTTTATGTACGTTATTAATTACAGGTTATATTTTCTCCCCGCTCCCCAGTAGCTTCAGCATTTTGCCGTGCGCCACGAGTGCACTCCTGAAGGTTGGCATTACCTGGTAAGGTATATTGAACTCAGCTGCCGTATTAGCCACTATCTTCGCAATCTTAGGATAATGTACATGGCACACATGCGGAAATAAGTGATGTTCTATCTGGTAATTTAGCCCGCCAATAAACCACGACACCAGCTTATTGTTAGGCGCAAAATCAGCCGTATTCAATATCTGGTGCAGCGCCCAGCTATTTTCCATTTTACGGTCATCCGTAGGGCTCGAAAAATCAGATGTTTCCACCACATGCGCCGGCTGAAAAATACAAGCTAACGCAAAACCCGCAACTATATGCATCAGCACAAAACCACCTACGATATGGTACCATGCCACACCTGAAAACATAATGGGTAAAACAACCACATATGCTACATAAATCACTTTAAGCAATGAAAGCTCCAATATTGCCCCTGCAAACGATTTCTTCTGCTTCAGCATGCCATTTTTGTTATACCTGATAAGCATCTTATAATCTTTTACCGTTATCCAGTACAGGTTCATCAGACAATATACTCCCCAGCAATAAATATGCTGAAAACGGTGAAAACTCAGCAAAGGTTTATCCGGAGACATGCGGAGCAGTTTACCCGCGTCTATGTCCTCATCAAGCCCTTCTATGTTTGTATAGGTATGGTGTAGTATATTATGCTGTATCTTCCAGTTAAATGAGTAGCCACCCAATATATTCAAAACACTACCCAGAAGAAAATTAACCGTCTTATTATCAGCATAGGCCCCATGATTGGAATCATGCATTACAGATGTGCCTATACCCACAATACCAAGCCCCATAAGCAGCCATAACGGATAGAACAGCCATAGGCTTACCGCACCCAACCCTGTCACAATAGCTGCATACGGTATAAAATACATCGCCAACATAGCCACCGTCTTTACATACATCGCAGAATTGGAATAAGGCGATATCTGATTTACTCGAAAATAGTCGCTTACCCTGCTCTTTACCACATCATAAAAGCTCTCATCTCCCTTCGGTGCAAACTTCACCAATTGCTTTTTTGTTGTTGCTGACATTATTGTATTGCTTATTTGTGCTAAGGTAAGGCAATATTTTCAGAGGCAATATCATTCTTACAAAATGATTTCACAATTCGATAAGAATAACGTCATAAAATGACGACAAAATAAATATTTTTCGTGTATTTTACGCATATTTACAATAAATCAACTATTATAAAAAAACAAATTAACTACTATCACTGCTAGCGCAAACGGGCAACCAGATGGGGGCTGTAAATATTAGCAGCGTAAAACTTGTCTCAGTCTTATTTCAATTGAACAATTCAAATGCACTGAATAATTTCCAGAACTTAGAATCATGTGCAGCAACCTTCACTTCAAATACTAAAAGCCCCCCGGTTACAGTATCTGTTCGTAATAACACTGACATCGCTTCAAACACATTATCGTTACCGGTTGATACTACCCTCGACCTGAAAAGCTATATCGGCAATGAGTTCCACTATACATTATACCCTAGAAAGCAAATTACGCCGCCCTACAACCATCCCGTTAGCTTGCACCTTTTACTTTCAGATAGAATCCGAAAGTAAAAGGAAAATTGAATACGATATATTAAAAAATATAGAAAAATGCATCTTTGCGATTTTGCGGGAGGCATTTTTATAACACGGGCCTGTGCATATAATTTGAAAAAACATTATTAGGCTGTTAAAATTATATATGCGGGCATATATATAAAGTGTACTGAATAGCACCTTTGCAAAGTGTAAACTGCGCTACTCCCCGTATATCTCCTCCACCTGCTTTGCGTAGCGCTGTTCTATGGCTTTGCGCTTTATCTTCAGCGAGGGGGTTAGCTCGCCGCTGTCTATCGTCCACTCATGAGATAGCAGCGAAAATTTCTTCACCTGCTCCGTATGGCCGAACAAAGGATTGTACTTGTCTATTTGCTTCTGCATGATGGCCTTTACCTCTGGCAGTGTCACCAGTTCGTCGTTGCTGTCCGTTACGCTCAGCTGAGGGAAATGGTCGCGAAGGTATTTACGCAGTTGCACAAAACTGGGCACAATAAGCGCACCTACGAACTTCCTGTTGGCGCCTATCACCATCATCTGCTCTATGTAAATACTCTCCTTCATTTTGTTCTCCATCACCTGCGGGGCCACATACTTCCCCCCGGATGTTTTGAATATCTCCTTCTTCCGGTCGGTTATCTTCAGGAACTTTCCCTCCACCCACTCGCCTATATCTCCCGTGTGGAACCAGCCATCCTGTAGTGCCTCTGCGGTCAGTTCAGGATGCTTGTAGTAGCCGATCATCACGTTAGGGCCCTTCACCAGGATCTCGCCATCTGCGGCTATCTTCACCTCCACATTGTCTATCAGTGTACCTATGGAGCCTACCCTTCGGTTCTCGCTCTCAAACCTGTTCACAGATACCACCGGCGAGGTCTCGGTAAGGCCATACCCTTCCATGATTACTATGTTGGCGGCGGTAAATATCCTTATCAGCCGCTCTTGGCATGCCGCCGAGCCTATCACTATGGCTTTCACGTTGCCGCCCAGTGCTGCCCGCCACTTACTGAAGATGATCTTGTTGGCCAGCCACAGCTGCAGCCGGTACCAGGGGCTGCCCTTCTTCACATTATCAAAACGCTTACCGAGGTCCAGCGCCCAGAAGAAAAGCATACGCTTTATCCCCTTCAGCTCCATGGCCGTATTCATGATGCGCTCATACACCTTCTCCAGCAATCGTGGTACGGTGGTAAAGACCATAGGCTTCACCTCTTTCAGGTTCAGCCCTATAGTATCCATGCTTTCGGCATAGTAGATAGAGAGCCCGGCATTTATGTACACATAGGTCACCATCCGCTCAAAGATGTGATTAAGCGGCAGGAAGCTAAGCGTACGTGCGCCTTCCTCAGCAAAGGTGAATGCGGGCATGGAGTCCCGCATATTGCTTACAATATTGTTATGGGTAAGCATCACCCCCTTGGGGTTGCCCGTAGTGCCCGACGTGTAGATTATGGTGGCCAGCGTATTTCCGTTTATTCTCGATACGACAGATACATCAGGTTTCGCATTGTTTTCGGTAAGCGCTTTCCAATGAGTTACCTCATCCAATACATCGAAGGAATAAATGTGCTTAAGCGTGGGCACCTGGTCCAGCGCATCTTTGAACCTTGCGTAAATATCGGCATTGGCCACAAACACAGTGCGCACGCCCGCCTCATTAAAGATATATACAAGATCAGACGGGCTCACGGTAGGATATACGGGCGTAAGCACCGCACCGGTCATCTGCACAGCAATATCAGTAAGCATCCACTCCGGTCTGTTAGGCGATATGATGGCAATCTTCTCCTGCTGCTCGGGTTCCAGCACCTCGTTAGCGATACCCAGAGAGAGCAGCCCTGCTGCCATTTTTTGAGCTGTTTCCCACACCTCCCTGCCACTGTATGTGCGCCACTCCCCATTTTCTTTTGCTGCCAGCAGTATAGCATTGGGTGACCTTTCGGCCCGCTGCTCAACAATATCGAAAAGACGTTGCACCATAACCGGTATTTGAAAATTTGAACTTAGCCTTGGCTGTTATATTTTCATAAATATAGCAATAATATCTCTTTTAGCCATACTATCTGGATACAAACAACGTAGCCGAATATACCCCGTTCATTGTGAAGTATGCCACTTTCAGCTCAATGGTAATACCTGTAGTGTCATTCCTGTAAATAAGGTCAGGATACTTCTCCAGAGCGGTATTGCCATTTGCTCTTTCGGCAAGTTTATAGCCGCTACCGGGCAGACAATGCTGCAAATGAGCGGAATATTCATTATAAATATTCCCCAACTCCTTTATTGATGTGCCCTGGTAAAATATGGCCTCATAACGCCAGCCCGCTGAGTCATTGACAATGGTGGAAGTAATAGCCCCGGTTACACCGCTTAAGGAAATATGATGGCTGCCAACGGATGTGCCTTCAAGCTCAGCGCCTTTGATGTCCACAAAATTGGCCTGTGCATGTACTGCAATAGCACAGAGCGTGTTACAGAAAATTTGGTCAGTATGCTGCTCGGCTCTTTTGTTCCTCGCTTTATCTGTCTGGGCAGATGCTGCGTGGGCGGCGAGCAGGCACACGGCTATCAAAAAATATTTAAACGGCATAGCAATGCTTTAATATCCGCATAAAGATATTGCTATTTCGCATCAGATAGTGCCGCGGCTCAACTTGTTGAGCAAGGTTACATAGGCATGTTTAGCACCCGCAGGCAGCTCCTGAATTACGGTTGGCTCTATGGTAGGGAATGACCTCATGTCTTTCCATTCGATAACGCCATTCCATTTTTTCTGAAGCTCGGGCGGAGTCTGTTTCATTATTTTGGCGAAACAAGAATTGAACCTGGTCTGTAATTCCGGAGTAATGATCATGCTTAAAGTTTGTGGCAGGCTGAAAAATATCCGGATGGGACTGTTGAAGAAAGCAACCCGATGGTGCTAATAAAGAGGGCATTAGTTCAACTATGCGACCAGGAACAATGTAAGGTAACGATTTTTCCGTATTACGGGTGAAATTTTAAGCTCAATTCGTTTTTCGCCTTACTTCTTCTTGGCTCCCCGTGTTTTTGGTTTGCCGTACTTCTGCATCATCTTATCCTTGTGGCTGACCTTGATGTTCACCTTTTTATTTTTGGCTAACTTCTCATGGAATGCCCCACCCGATTCTTCCCGCTTGGGCAACCTTATCAGTACCTCTTTCATGCGCACCTTGGGCTTTTCATCATCGGTGAGGACATCAGATATTTCGAGATCGCCGGGGAGTGGTAACACGGGCACTGCATAGTTCATCAATCCCTCTATTTCCCTGAAAAACTCCTGTTCCCGCTCTGTAACAAATGAAAGCGCGATACCCTTCTTATCGGCACGGCCGGTGCGGCCTATGCGGTGAATGTAGGCCTCGGGCACTTCAGGCACGTCGAAGTTGATGACGTGTGATACTTCGGCAATATCAAGACCACGGGCGATGATATCTGTGGCAATTATGAAACGGTATTCGCCGGACTGGAATTTATTCACGGTATTGAACCGGTAATTCTGTGATTTATTGGAGTGCATCACACCCATCTTTTCCGCGAACGCCGTTTCCAGCTCGTCGTACAGTTGGTCGGCCAGGGATTTTGTGGCTACAAATACTAATACGCGCGACATCTCCGGGTTATTATCCAACAACAACCTGAGCAGGTTGACCTTGGTGTAGAAATTAGGAACGTGGTAAGCTGATTGGTCTATGTTTGCCAGCGGAGTGCCTGTGGGGGCGGCCTCTACGCGCTCGGGGGCGGTGAAGTAATTATCCATCAGTTTCTCCACATCATCGGTGATGGTGGCGGAGAACATCAGGTTCTGCCGGCGTGGTGGCAAGAGGTCTAATATCCTGGTCAGTTGTGTTCTGAAGCCGAGGTTAAGCATTTCGTCCACTTCATCTATCACGAGGCGTTTTATGCTTTTCAGCTTGAGTGAGCCATCCAGCACCAGATCGAGGAGCCTGCCGGGGGTGGCCACCACCACATCGCAACCGTTCTCAACGGCCAATGCCTGAGGCTTCATATTGACCCCTCCATACACGCCTACTACCTCGAGCGTAAGGTAGGCACTGAGTTTCTTCACTTCCTCTGTAACCTGCGCTACCAGCTCGCGGGTGGGGACAAGCACCAATATCTGCGGCTGGCGGTCTTTTGAATAATTCCAGAGGCGGAGGCATGGCAGCAGGTAGGCATAAGTTTTACCTGTACCGGTTTGCGCGATACCACATACATCCCTGCCAGACATGATAACGGAAAATATCTTGTGCTGTATGGTGGTGGGATGCTCGAGACCAAGGTCATCGAGGGCCTTTAACAGGGACTTGTTCAGGTTCAGCTCATCAAATTTCATTTTTGCCATATCGGGACGAAGGTAACTTAAAGTTGTGGTGTACGTTTCGCGTATTGCCACGAGGGGGTGAACCAACCTTCGCCAAGGCTTCGGTGGTCGATGAAGGGTATGATTTTCGGGATTTGCCGTTTTTGATGAATATTATTTTTCGAATGTGGCTAAAATGCTCTATGGGCTTATTTTATGTGTTATCTTATAATGTATAAAGGGGTATATTTATACCCAAAAAGGTATATTTATACCGACAAAAGGTATAATTATACCCTAAAAGGTATAAATTAGTCGTAGTTCGAAGCTCACTATGAGTCGTGAGTCATAAGTCGTTAGTCCGGGGGTGGAAAAACAGCCGCACGAAAGGTAGCGGTTCCTATACTGTGTTTTTAAGTGCGCAAGGAGCACATGGGTTCGACTATGCTCACCACAGCACAGAGGTCACAAAGCAGCAGGTCAAAGAACGTCACCCGGTAATTTTTGCGGGTATGAGGTAAAGTTCGGGAATGTGGTGGTGGTGGCAAAATAAAAAAAACGTC